>JAPDJP010000012.1 GCA_029259055.1 Thermoplasmatota archaeon
ACCTCAACCAAAGTGGGAGTGTAAGTAGGCACGCCTATCGCTCCTCCCAAAAATACTCCATGAACACCAGTAAGCCATTTTGCCACAATTTCTCTTGGCATGTATGCTTCAATGAATGAAACAAAAAACACTCCTAAAGCCAAATAAGGAACAACCCTTTTCGCTAAATCTCCAGCAACATGCATTGTTTCCCAGAATTTATCTTCTATTCTCATCTCCTGTATTTTTGCCTGTCTTTTCCCAGCCATCTCCATGTATTTTTCCTCTATCTTCTTACCCCATGGCGTCTTTGCCACAATCATTCCAATTATTATTGCCCCTATAAAGGAAAAAATTATTCTTGCCAGTGCCAGTTTCCACGAGATTATTTCAGAAGTAAATATGATCGCCATTATGTTAGCGGCGGGAGCCATTAATAGGAATGTTATCGCCGGTCCTATCCCTGCGCCTGCCATCATTATGCCTGCAAAGATTGGAATCATTGCGCAAGAGCAAACTGTAAAGACAGGAGCCAAACCAGCTGCAATAAAATAATTTCTTTTGCTCTTGCTGGAGAAATAAACCATCATTTTTTCTTTTGAGATGAAAGTTGAAAAGAAGCCACCAAGCATGAAAGCAAAAAGCAGGGGACCCCATGCTCTGGTTGCATAGCTGAAGATATAAACTATTGGAATTTCCCATACAGGATATTCCTTCAACTCGTGGTATTTATATACAGGCGTCAAAGGCTCTCCAGTAATTTTTGGATATACTATTGTAGCTAAGCCAAGGACAAGCAATGCAGTTGGCACAACAATTTTAATCCATTTTTTTGCCATCATTTTAACCACTTTGAAAGTTTTTCAAATTTTTTTGAAATGTTATAGAAAAAAGCTATATAAATTTTGCTATTTCAAATTTTTTTGAAATATGAAAGCACAGCAAAAAACAGCAAAAAATTTCGTTCTACTAATACAAAAAGTGCCCGGACCGGGATTCGAACCCGGGTTTGGGAGTCCGCAGCCCCCAAGGATATCCAAACTACCCCATCCGGGCTTATTTTAATGTTTCCATCATAGCCATTTTCTCAAATATTAAATCAAAATAAAAAGATTTGTCTATTGTTTTTAATTCTTTTTCGTTAACAAATTTCTTTATTTTTTCAATTGTTGGCTCTATAACTTTATCGTCTATTTTCAACCCCAAATCTTTAACAAATTTTAGGGCATCTTTTTTTCTCATACCATCAAAAACAAAAGCATAGTTACCCCTATCTTTAGCTCCCATTACAGCAAGTGCATCTTTTATTTGTTTTTTAGCTGAGGCATATACAAGAAATTCCATCTCTATATTCTTACAAATATTTCTCCTATTTTTGAAAGCTCTCTTTGCAAGCTCGTAGGCTACAATTAAATGTTCCTTTCCGCAAACATAATCAGCATTTACAATTTGGGCGAATTTGCAATTTAACTTTTTTAATCTTTTTAAGACGTCTTCTACATTTATTTTTCCCTTTGCTCCTATTATAATCATCTTCAATACCCTATCACAACTCTTTGAGCATGAGTTATTAGTATAGGCAAAAATAATGGCAAAATAAGCGGAAAAAGCATTCTAAAAAAACCGAAACTTACATTTTCCATTGTTATAACATGCTTTCCAGATATATTAAAAATTTTTTCTCCTTCCATATTTCTTATTACAGTATTTCCAAATGAATAATATTCAAATTTTAATTTTTTAATATATATCAACACCCCTATTATTGGAATCCATCTTATTGGTCCTTCTATTGTTATTCTTACACCTTCTAAGTTTGAATAAGAAGTAACCCAAACATTTTCAAAAATTTTTTCTTCACTTGCCATCACAGGAATATTTAAAATCATGCTCATTATAACTATTGCAATGAATCTTTTCATAATTTTTAAATTTATTCGATTTAAAAAATTTGTTTAATCTCCTACTTGTTCTTTTATCTGCTTAGCAATATTTATTCCTATTCCGGGCAATCTTGATAAGGTTTCAATGCTGGCTTTTCTTAACATGGATATGCTTTTGAAACCATGTTTATAAAGTGTTCTCGCCCTTACTCTTCCTATTCCTTTTAATTTTACTAAAGGAAGAAGTTCTTCCTTACACCCGTATTTAACTCTAAGCCTTAATTTTGCTAATAATGGCACAACATCAAAATTAAAGATTCTAGCAAGTTCTTGCATAGCATATAAAAGCCATTCAGCAGTTTCAACTTTATTATGTATATCTCCTGGCCCAACTTGATATTTTGCAATTATTTCGTCTTCCTTCTTTTCTTCTATCCAATCTTCCAGAAGACAAGCAGTTTTAACTTCTGCTAAAAACCATTCATAATCAGCATCATAGGGTGTTGGAATGGGGAGTAAAAATTTTTCTTCTTTTAATTTTTCTTCCACCCATTCATCTTTACTCCCTAAAAATAAACATTTCATATCTGGCGTTGAACAAATCGCATGTAAATATGAAAAATACGTCCCTATCTTTTTCTCTAAAGCCTGTTTCATTTTTAAAGCAGATAAAGGGTCCAAATATAATGATACTGTTTTGTATCCAAACAATGTTGCTTTCCATCTTTCACCAATACTTTCAATAAATTCATTTCTCTCTAGAAAATCGATTATTTCCCATATTCTTTCTTCTGGTAAAACACCCAGTTGATGAACATAGAATGTTTTCTTAAAAAAATCAATAATTTCATCCCAATAAACTGCAAAATCGGTAGCAATTAAGGCAAGGATATGTATTCTCAAGGCAGGTTCTGAGGCTAATTTTGAATATATTGGTTCAACATCTGCTTCTAAATATTCTCTCCATATCCTTTCTTTTTCTATTTGGTTATTTGCTATTAAAATTGCTTCTCCTTCCTTATCATAACCAGGCCTGCCAGCCCTTCCCATCATTTGCTTTATTTCTAAAACTGGGATCGGTTGCATATATCCATCTATCTCTGAATACCTCCACAAGCTTTTAATAATAACGCGCCTCGCCGGTGTATTGACGCCAGCAGCAAGCGTGGGAGTAGCGACAATGCATTTTATTAATCCTTTTTTAAAATTGTCTTCCACCTCTTTTCTTTGCTTCCAACTAAGCCCAGCATGATGAAAAGCTATTCCTTTTTCAATGCATCCAGCAAGCTTTTTTGAAATGATGTTTATTTCTTCTTCCTCTAGCAATTTTTTAGCAATTTTTTGAAGTTCTTCTTTTTCAGCATATTTTTCTGTTATTTTTCCTAATCTTTCGGCAGTGGATTGGGCGGAGCGTCTTGTATTTACAAATATTAGTGCTTGTCCTCCATCAACTAAAACATCTTCGAGTAATCCCTCAAGTTTTCTATTTTTAATGACTTTCTCACTCCCATCCAAAAAATATATTTTTTTCCCAAATAAAATGCCTTCCTTTAATGGTACAGGTCTCCAATCAGATTCTATCAATTCCGCATTTAACCATTCTGCAATTTCATATGCATTTTTTATGGTTGCGGATAAAGCAATTATTTGAGGATTTTGCATTAGTATTAATCTTGCTAAAGTTACTTCTAATGTTGGGCCTCGAGAAGCATCATTTAATAAATGAATTTCATCTGCAACAACTATCCTCACATCATTAAGCCATTCTGCTTTGTGACGGAGTAATGAATCAGCTTTTTCACTTGTGCACACAATAATATCATATTTCCCTAAATGGCTGCCTTTTTCCGTTAAATCGCCTGTTGAAATGCCTATCTTTATTCCAATTTCTTCAAATTTTTTTAAGTCTTCATACTTCTCTCTTGCTAAGGCTCTTAATGGGACAATATAAATGCTTTTATGCCCATATAAGGCTGATTGTAAAATGGTAATATAAGCGACTAAACTTTTTCCAGCAGCAGTGGGAATAGCTAAAACTATATTTTTTCCTTTTAAAGCTAAGGGTAGTGCTTCTGCCTGCGGAGGATACAATTCTTTTATTCCCTCTTTTTTTAATATTTCCTTTATTTTTTTATCAATTGGTAGTTCATCAATTCTCATTCATTTAAGATTTAAGATATAAATAAAAATTTTTGGAATAACTCGTAACCTTAAAAATTTATAAAAAAATTCGTTTTTTGATTAAAATGGGATGGGATGAAATAGAAAAGACAATAAAAAGTAATCGGAATTTTTTGGACAAAAGAAATAGGAAGAAAATATGAATCATCATCATTGTTCATAAATCCTGCAAAAGAAAATCTTAGAAAGGATAAAGGAAGAAGTGTATGCAAAAGTAAAATTTGTTGTTTTTATGAAAATAAGCAACATAAAATATATCGCCGATGCTTATAGAAAATTGATTACAAATAAAGAGATTGCACAAAATCTTTGATACATCAAAACTTCCATCATATGAAACAATTAGACATTTTATAAACGACCTGCTTTCTCATAGAATTGAAGAGATTTTTAATGATGTGGTTAAAGAATTGGAAAAGCAATTGAAAAGAAAAGGAAAATGGTATGGAAATGTTGTTGAGGATGCAACAGTTATTACTGCAAAAAGAATGGATAAAGAAGCAAAATATAGCGGATATTATAAAACATATGGATGGAAAAAAGATCTGCTTATAGAATCAAATGGGATTTTTCTCTCTTACAAAGATCTGGAAATAAATGATGATGAAGGATGTTGTATGGAATACCATCTGAAAAAGCTGAATCGACTATCCATTTTTATAAATCATGTAGCTGCTGATGGAAAATATGCTACTTATTACAACATTGCCACGGCAAAATGTCGCTGTAATTTTTATTGAAAAATTTGTTATTGCTGGCTCCCACAATAACAAAACACAGATTTAAAAACGGTATCTGCCCTAATTAAATCAGTTATAAAACAAAATCTATATAAGCATTCATTATTTCATCTTGTATGAAAAGGTTATTTATTATTTTGCTCTTCCTTTCATTCTTTGCTATTGCAAATGCCCAAGAAACAACATATTTTTTAAAAGATACTGCTAACCCTATTCATTCACAATACAAATTGTTAGATGTTGTTTCCCCAACTTCTTCATATTCTTCTTTCGTTAATTTAGATGAGGGCGCCGCTATATGGGCGACCACTCCCTTTGATAACGAAATGAAAATAAATGGGGATGTAAGTATCACAATTTTCATAGAAGCTTTTTTTATAAAGCCAGATATATTGCCAGTCCAAGTTAGGGTTATAAAAGTTTCCCTATTGGATATAGCTCCTTCTGGAAATATTGATGTAATTGATTCATCCCGCCCCGCTACCATAATGTTTTTTGGAAATGAAACAATGAAACCATATACATTTAAGTTAGACAATATAGAATATGTTATTCCAGCTGGTCATTCATTAGGCGTAAAAATTGAAAAGGCGGTAGATTTGTTAAAATATTTTCCTTTTAGCGTGCTATCACCTTTTACAGCCACAAATATATATTATGACTCCATTTACACAAAATCTTTTGTTTCTGTACCTTTTAACATATCTAAAGGAATAAATTTAGAATGCTTTGATAACGAAAAAGAAATTAAACCAGGAGAATACGCGTTATACACTTTATTGATATATAACTATGGAGATAGAAACGATACAATAAAACTTTCTTCAAGTTATGCTGGAGATAAGTGGAAGGTAAAAATATCTCCTTCAGAAGTTAAAGTTGAAGCAAATTCTTGGAACTTTTCTGAAGTAAATGTTTCCGCTCCTCAAGATGCAAAGCCTGGAGATTTTTTAAACATAACAATATATGCTGAAGGAAGACAAGGGAGTAGTTCAATATGGTTGAATACAAGCATAGCCCAGCCTCAATATGGAGTTAAAGTTACAGCAAAAACAGGAAGCCTGGAAGCGGAGCCAGGCGACAAAGTAACTTTTGTATTTAATGTTAAAAATACAGGAGACTTAGCAGATGTATATGAATTGGGGGTTACATCTACATGGGATTATGAACTTGAGAAGAATATGATATCGTTGGAACCTGGAGAAAATGAAACTGTTAAAGTGATTGTAACTGTACCCGATAATGCAACAAATGGAACAACAAATACAGTTATACTGACAGCAAAATCTACAAATTCGGATGAAGAAAGTTCTGCATCCTCAACAATAAAAGTTATCTATACTGTGCCACCAGAGGAAGAAGAAAAGATAGGAAAAATAATAGGATATATTTTGTTTGTATTTCTTGTAGCTGCCTTACTTGTTATCGCAATTTACTTAGGGAAAAGCGCCCAAAAATCTGTTGTTTTATCATGCGATGAGAAAATCGCAGAAATACCTCCAGGCAAAAAAGCTGAATTTATTATTAAAGTTGCAAATCCTCTCGATAAAGGAAAGAAAATGAAATATAGGATGAGAGTTGAAGGGAAATTGCCGGAAAATTGGGAGGCAAAGATCGATAGAGAAGAAATGGTTTTAGATGGTGGAGAAGAAGGGGAAGTTAAAATAAATGTAAAAGTTCCACCTGATGCATCAATAGAAGATTGGGCATCCTTGGATGTTGTTGCATCTCCAGAAAAAGGAAAAAGCGAAAAAATGGATTTATTAGTTACTTTGAGAGAACCTAAGGAAATTTTAAAAACAGAAATAGAACATGAGCCAGAAGAATTCAAAGAAGGAGAAAAAATAATAACAAGAGTAAAGATAGAAAATGTTGGAGAGAAGGATGCCGAAAATAAAAAGGTTATTTTACTTGTTAATGGAAAGGAAAAGAATAGAGTAGAAGGGGTAAATATTCCTGTAGATAAAATTGTTGAGATAGAAATTCCATGGGTTGCGGAAAAAGAAAATGAGGTGGAGGTGAAAATTGAATAATTAGTTAAACAGTTGTAATAAAAACATCTTTTATTAATGCATATGTAGAGAAAACGGGATTTTCCATTTCCCACCAATAAATTTGCTTTTTATGTTTTGATAATGCATTTATATTTTTGAATAGCCTTTCTAAATTGTCGCTTATTCTAATGCCTTTAACTGCCGATTCTATTTCGCCATTCCTTATATAAAAAGCGCTATCTCTTGCTACAGTAGAGAAGTCTCCTTTTATGTAATTATGGAATCGAGTATACCACAAATTTGTTATCAACAAACCATTTTTTACTTCTTCAATCATTTCCTCTACACTATATTCACCTTCCTTTAATACAACATTCCATGGAGAGGGTGATATTATGCCGGCATTTGCCGTCGTTTTTGTATTATGTTTTTTAGCTGTTGTACTATTATGTAAATATGTCTTTAAAATGCCATCTTTTACAATACAAGTTTTCCTTGTTGCCACCCCTTCATCATCAAATTTTGTTGAGTAAATTCCATCTCTTTCTATTCCACTATCATATATTGTTATACATTCATTTGCAACCTTTTTCCCGATTTTATTTACTAAAAAGGAATATCCCGCATCCACCGCAAAAGCGGAGCAAAAATTCGAAAAATAAGATAGCAGGTTCGCAAAAGCCAATGGGGTAAATATCACATCATATTTTCCCTCCTTCACCATTTTTGGTTTTTTCCCTTTCATAGCTATTTCTTCCGCATCCTTAGCTATTTTTTCATCTATATTCATTAATTTTCTTGAACAACTAACCGCATGTCCAGATGAATCTTTATCAAACACTCTTATTGAAAAATATGCCATGCTATTTCTATCTTCTTGTGATGTATATGGTGTATGAATTTTTATTTTTTCGATTTGAGCAAAAAGTATGCCCGCACATTCTTTATTCAATAAATTTATTGCATTTTCGACTTTCTCTGCTATTTTGTCATCATTTATGACATTCTCATCAAAAAACTTTTCATAAACATAGTTTGTATCATAACCTATTTCAAAAGATGTTGGAGAAATATAATCCATTATTTTATTAGCTTTGTCTATACAGTTTTTTATTTTCTTCTTATCCGGATTTTCAATGGATAAATTTAACATTTTTCCATTCTTATATAAATATAGTTCTAATTCCCTATCTCTCCATTCTTTCATTACTTCAAGCTTGCTATTATAAAATTTTGCTTGCTTACTGATTGTATCTCTTTCTATTGCAATATATTTTTCAAATTTTTTTTCTATTAGCTCGATCATTTTATCTTTATAGATACATCTCTCAATCTTATATCAACACCACCCGTTGATACCTCTATACCTTGCATTGGTTCTCCCTTTCCACAAGTTGCTGGATAAAATTGTAAATTTTTTCCTACACCATCCACCTTTTTATAAAAATCAAAGGTAGTAATTTCAATTGCTGGATGATATGCTATTCCATCAATTTCTCCATTTCTTATTATATATGCTTCCTCTCCAACATATTTCTGATTAATCCTTTTATCATCTATATTCCATTCCATATATGTTACCATATACACTCCTTCCTTTACGTCCTCTATTAATTCCTCCAAACTATAGTCACCAGGCATAAAAAATGTATTTGCCATTCTTATAATGGGTTCCTTTCCATATGTTGCTCTTGCGGAAGCGTTGCTTTTACACTGCATTTTATATGCTGTTTGTCTATTATGTAAAAATTCATTTACTATTCCATCCTTTATTAGTATTCTTTTTCTTGCTCTAACACCTTCATCATCATATTTATAAAAGCCATAGCTGTTTGGAATTGTTGGGTCATCTGCTATATTGATGCAGTCATTTGCAAATTTTTTTCCTAATAAATCCTGAGACGCATATGATTTACCAGCCTGAGCAGCTTCTCTTCCCAAAATTCGGTCTGCTTCAAATGGATGTCCACAACTTTCATGAGCTATTAAGCCAGTTATATAAGGAGATAAAATCACGTCTCCCTTGGATGGAGGTTTTTCTCCCTTTTCAATCAATTCTTTTAAAAATTTTAAATCATGCTCAAGCCATTCTTCAACTTTCCATTTCTTAACAAATTCCCATCCGCCGGTATTACCAAATTCACGATGCATTTGTTCATCTGCTACAGTTAGTAAATAATATAAATATATCCTAGGAATTTTCGAATAAATCCTAGCAGATTCGCTATTCATATAAATTTTCTCCTGTATTTCATCACCATATGAAAAAGTAATTTGTTTCTCTATTTGTAAATCTTTTATGAATTCTAACTTTTCATTTATTTCTGGAAAATTACCCTTTACTTCATATCTGTCTTCATAAAATTTTTCTTCACTCAATAAAATTTTTTCTTTTTGAATTTTCGCCATTTTCTCTGCTTTTTCTATTCCCTCCCTAATTTTTTCTTTATTAACTATATTGGAAAAATAAAATCCTATACCATTATCTATAATTCTTATACAGAAGCCATAATTCTCAACAATTTCGACTCCCTTCAGCTCCCCATTTACAAATAATATGGAATTTCCTATATTTTTTTCAATTCTAATTTCCGCATATTTCGCTTTTGTTTTATTTAAAGCGTATTCAGCCAAATCCTCATCTATATTTAAAGATCCAAGCTTTGTATTCTTTGCCATATTCAACGCCTACATTAGAAGCATGTATTTCATTTTTTCCATCATTATCAATATCCCCTATACAAGTAACAGCCAATAATCCATAAGTATCCTTTATTGTATATTCCTCTTCATATGTTTCTCCAGTCCATTGTAAAATATGAATATAGTTTGTTCCTACCGCTACTTCTGCCATCCCATCATTATCAACGTCTCCAACATCAATTGCTTCAATTGTATCTTCCTCTCCACTCCATGTTTTATCAAAAATTAGCTCATTAAGCCTGTATATACAAAGGCGAGGATAGCTAAATGTGACATGTATCTCTTTTATTCCATCCCCATTGCTATCCTTCGCAACGCATCCAAAGACTTGATAAGGAAATCTATCTATAACATAGCTTGTAAATTCTTTTCCATTCCACTTCAATACTACCAATTCCCTTCCATGTCCAACTATTATTTCATTTAATCCATCATTGTCAACATCTGCAATCCATGGAAAATAAATAGAATGCTCTCCCCATTCTGCTATTTTTACAAATTTTTCCCCATCCCATTTTAAAGCTATCAAGGAAGGAACATTTTCATAACCTCCTGTTACTATTATTTCATTTTCCCCGTCATTGTTGAAATCTCCCAAAAAACAATCTAAAGTTGTTCCCCATCCATCTCTTGCAATAATATATCTTCCCATCAATTCATATCTTTTACCATTCCATTTAAAAGCTGAAAAATGCCTCCCCCAAGCAACGCCTATTTCATTTAATCCATCATTGTCAACATCGCCAACAAAAAAGCCTGTTGCAGAACCAAAAGGCTGTGGCAAATGATACCATTTTCCTCCAATTTTAATCCATATTCCATACCCTATTCCAAAAACTGGGTCGATTATTCTTGCTTGTTCAACATATGTTTTTCCATTCCATTTCATTATTCTAAGAAAGCAATCCCTCCCTCCAATAAGCAATTCATTTAATCCATCGTTATCAGCATCTCCTATTGGTTGAGGTCCCTCATATCTAGCGCTCCACCACCACAATTTGCCATAGCTTTTTTCCCATTGTATTTCGAAATTTCCTTGAAAAAGAGTTAATAATAGTAGCAAAGCAATTAGTTTTTTCATGGAAATAAATTATGGAAGTATTAATAATTATTTCCATAAGTTATTTCCTCTTTATCCCCTTAATTATCAATCCCGTTTTAAATCCTTCTTTAACTTCTTTTTCTTTTTCCTTAAGCCATTCTTCATATCCTATTTCTCTAATTCTTTCCAAATTTTTTATATTCCATTTTCTATATCTCTCATTAAGCCATTCAAGCTTTTTACATGGGAATTCTTCACAATCCGCACAACTAACTATATTTTTCTTTTTACAACATTTTCTTATATTGCAAAAAGGATTTCCCCCTCCCGCTTGACAGCCATTGCATTTTGATCTTGCTAAAAAATTGAGCCACTTTTTAAATTCTTTATAATTCCCAACCCATTCAAAAGGAACAGCAATTTTGTTAAATTTCTCCTCTTTAAGAATTTCCTTTAATTCTTTTGCTAAATCCGGTATTTTACTCCTATAAAAGGGGCAAGCTCCACAATATATTCCACAACATCCCACCAAATCCATATTCGAAATAAAATTAACTTTTAATATTCCTTTGCAATATTCCTTTATGTATCTTAATAAAGAGCAAGAAGCAATGTTGAATGGAGAATATGGAAGCATAGTTTCAAAAATGATGCGCTTGCTTGTAAGGCTTGGAGACATATATAAAGCAGAAAAAATGATTCCTGTTGCTTCTGTTCAAGTGGCAGGCGTATCATATAAAAGTATAGGTGATGCTGGCTTGGAATTTTTGCAAGATATTGCTAAAGAAGCTAAGGTAAAAGTTTTGACTTTTTTGAACCCTGCTGGAATGGATTTGGAGAACTGGAAAGAAATGGGAATAAGCGAGGAATTTGCAAAAAAACAGCTTGCTATCATTGAGGCATTTAAAAAAATGGGCATCGTAATATCAGCTACATGCACTCCTTATTTAGCTGGAAATTTACCAAGATATAAGCAGCATATTGCATGGAGTGAGTCATCGGCGGTTTCTTTTGCCAACTCTGTTATAGGAGCTCGCACTAATAGAGAGGGAGGGCCTTCAGCTTTAGCAGCTGCAATAACAGGATACACTCCATATTATGGTCTGCATTTAGATGAAAATAGACAGCCTCATTATATAGTAAAAGTAAATGTTGATTTAAATAATTCAACAGATTTTGCAGCAATGGGATATTATATAGGCAAGGAAATAAAAAATAAAATCCCATATTTTGTTGGCATAAAGGAAGCCAGTATAGATGATTTAAAAGCTTTGGGAGCGGCGATGGCGGCAAGCGGGGCAGTTGCTTTGTATCATGTAGAAAATATTACTCCAGATGCTGAGTATGTTGCTAAGGAAGGAATAGAAAAAATTGAATTTGGAGAAAAGGAACTAAAAGAAACTTATGAGAAATTAAATAGCGGAGAAGAAGAAGATATTATAATTTTTGGTTGCCCTCACGCTTCATTAAATGAAATAATAAAGATTGCAAAACTTGTTGAAGGGAAAAAAATGAAAAAACAATTTTGGATTTGTACTTCGAGAGCTGTTAAAGAAATAGCAAAAAAAATGGGATTAGAAGAAAAAATAAGAGAAGCGGGAGGAAAAATTATAGCGGACACGTGCATGGTTGTTTCACCTATTGAAAATTTATTTTCCACAACAGCAGTAAATTCGGCAAAAGCAGCTCATTACTTGCCGGGTTTCTGTAAACAGAAAGTTGTATTTAAAAAGATGGAGGATTTATTGAGGTGATGAAATGGAAAAAATGAAAGGAAGAAGTATATATCCTGGTAAAGTAGAAGGGGAGGCTTTAGTTAGTAAGGAGCCAATAGGATTTTATGGGGGAATTGACATGAAAACAGGCATAGTAATAGAAAAAGGGCATGAATTGGAGGGGGAATGTGTTAAAGATAAAATTTTAGTTTTCCCGTGCGGAAAAGGTTCAACTGTAGGCTCCTACGTTATCTATGGCTTAAAGAAAAATGGAGTAGCTCCAAAGGCAATAATAAATAAAGAAACAGAAACAATAGTAGCAACAGGTGTTATATTAGCTGGAATAGTTTGTGTAGATGGTATAGATATAGAAAAAATCGAGACAGGAGATTTTGTAATTATAGATGCAAAAGAAAAGAGTGCAGAAGTTATAATAAGAAAGGTGACGAAATGATTATTAAAGAAATTGCAGATGGAATTTATTTTATGGGGGCGATGCATTGGGAGAGGCGACTTTTTGATGAGCTCATTCCTCTACCAGATGGAACAAGCTATAATGCTTATCTTATAAAAGATGAAAAAATAACACTTATAGATACTGTTGACCCCTCTAAAAGAGATGAATTAATGGATAGCTTGGATGAGATGAAAATAGAGAGAATCGATTATGTTCTTTCCCATCACACAGAACAAGACCATTCTGGAGCTATTCCAGACATTTTAGAAAATTATAAGGAAGCGAAAGTTATTGCAAGCGCGCTTGGTAAAGAATTGTTAAAAGAGCATTTACTAATACCGGAGGAAAAAATTATTGCTGTTGAGGATGGACAAAATATATCTTTAGGAAAAAGGAATCTGCAATTTATCTCTACCCCATGGGTTCATTGGCCAGAAACGATTCTTTCCTATTTGAAGGAAGATAAAATTTTGTTTACATGCGATTTATTTGGGAGTCATTTAGCAACAAGCAGAATATATGCAGATGAAAACCCTCGCATATATGAATCAGCAAAACGTTATTATGCAGAGATAATGATGCCATTTCGCAATAAAATCAAAAAATATTTGGAAAAGCTGAAACAAATGGAAATTAAAATTATTGCTCCAAGTCATGGCCCAATTTATAGAAAGCCAGAAGATATATTAAAAGCATACGAAGAATGGGTTTCTGATAAGGTAAAGAAAGAAGTAATAATTGCTTATGTTTCAATGCATGGAAGTATAGAAACTATGGTAAAACATTTTATTAAAGCTTTAGAGGAAAATAAGCTTCCTTACAAGCTTTTTAATTTAGCTGTAACTGATATTGGTGAGTTAGCTATGGCTTTGGTAGATGCTTCAACTCTTGTTTTAGCCACTCCAACAGTTTTAACTGGAATGCATCCATTAGCATTGTATGCATTTTATTTGGCTAATGCATTAAATCCAAAAACAAAATTTGTTTCAATGATTGTTTCATATGGATGGGGAGGAAAGATAATAGAGCAAGCAAAAAGCATGTTTAAATTAAAAGCGGAATTAATTGAGCCAGTTATAGCAAGGGGCTATCCAAAAGAAAAAGATTTTGATGCATTAAATGAATTAGTAAGAAAGATAGCAGAAAAGCATGAGAAAGAAGGAATTGGATAATTATTCTATCCATAAAATTGTGTGGTTTAGAACGATAAAATTTGGCTTTGGTCCTCAGGCTATGTTTTGACTGGGCTGGCAGAAATACAGACGGAAGAAAAATATGAAGATGCATCAAAAGATTTTTTGTTTAAATTGGATAAGGTAAAAATAAGGGTTAGGAAGAATGTGTTAAAAATAAAGCTTTGAAAGCATTGAGCAAATTTTTTAAGTCATAATCATGTTATAAACAAATGATAATTATTAAATTCGGAGGGAGTGTGATATGCGATAAAGAAAAGCCCTTTTCTTTTAATAAAAAAACAGTGGAGGAAATTGTCGATGAAATAGCCATCTTTTATCCAGAAAAAAAATTTATTATTGTCCATGGAGGAGGAAGTTTTGGTCATCCATTGGCGAAGAAATATAGAATAAGGGATGGACTAAATGAAAAAAATATAATTGGTATATGCAAAACCCATGAAGCAATGCTTATGTTAAATAAATTGATTGTTGAAATTTTTTTAAATAAAAATCTACCCGCCTTTCCATTTCCTCCTTCCGCCATTTTCATTATGGAAAAAGGAGAAATAATTGATGGATGGGTTAAAAATATTGAGGAAATGTTAAATAAAAATTTTATACCAATTTTATTTGGAGATGTTGCAATTGCTAGAGAAAAGGGAGTAGACATTCTTTCTGGAGATCAAATTATAACATATTTGGCGAAAAAATTAAAGCCAGAAAAAGTGATTTTCTTAATGGATGTGGATGGAATCTTTGATAGAAATCCTATGGAAAAAGATGCAAAACTTATTGAATTGATCAATGAAGAAATAAAAATTGAAGCTGACACAGGAAAATTTGATGTAACAGGAGGAATAAGAAATAAAATTGAGGAAGCATTAAAAATGCCCTGCCAAGTATATTTCATAAATGGTATGGTAAGGGGGAATATAGTAAAAGCTATTAAAGGAGAAAAAGTAGGCACAGTAAAAATTTAATAAGGAAAATGAAAGAAGTATATTGGATATTGTTAATAATGGGCATCTTATTATTTTTCCTTAGTTTATATTTTCCCTTGATTTCTTTGTTGAGTTTTTTATTTGTGATATTGGTGATAGCCATAATTATAAGGAAGATATACAGAGAACGTTTAATAAAAGAGCTAAATAAAGAAGAAATAACAAAAGAAATGAAATGCCCTAATTGTGGTTTAGTAAAACCAGAAGTTGTTCCTAATGTAATTGGATATGGTTACCTTCCTCTTCGTTTTCCTTTTGTTGGTGCTGGTAAAGTAGATTTTGAAAGAAAAGGAGCTAAATATCTCCTTAAATGCCCCAAGTGTGGTTTTATATTGGGTGCCTTTTATTAAAAATCATATTAAACTATATAAAGCATATATGTAATTTAAGAAAGAATGAAAAACAGGAAAAAGGAACATTTAGAAATAATAATAAGCAAAGATGTTAGCCATAGTTATAATTATTGGGATGAATTCTTTTTTGTTCATAATGCTTTGCCAGAAATAGATATGGATGAAATTGATACAAGCATTGAAATATTTGGAAAAAAATTAGCAATGCCAATCATAATAGCCGGAATGACGGGTGGATTTAAAGAGGCGGGCATAATAAATGAAAATTTAGCGAAAATAGCGGAAAAATATAAAATTGGAATGGGGATAGGCTCGCAAAGAGCTGGTTTAGAAGATAGGAGCGTTGAAGAAAGTTATAGCATAATTAAAAAATATGATATTCCTCTAAAAATAGCAAATATTGGAGCTCCCCAACTTTTAGAATGGAAAGATGCTATTGAAAAAGCTGAAGAAGCAATAAAAATGATAGATGCAGATGTTTTGGCAATTCATCTTAATTTTTTACAAGAAGTAATCCAACCAGAAGGAGAAAGAAATGCAAAAGGTTGTATTGAGAAAATAAAGGAATTATCAGAATGTTTAACTACTCCAATTATTGTAAAAGAAACTGGTGCAGGAATATCAAAAGAGGTGGCAGAAAGACTGTTAGATACTGATATAGTAGGTATAGATGTAGGAGGAGCTGGAGGAACATCATTTGCAGCTGTAGAAGCATATAGAGCAAAAAAATTGGGAGATAAAGTACAGGAAGAGCTTGGTAAAATTTTTTGGGACTGGGGAATACCAACTCCTTATTGCATTATCGAACTTGCTGAATTATGCCAGGAAAATGGGTTAATTTTAATTGCAACAGGCGGGATAAGACATGGTTTGGATGTTGCGAAAGCAATAGCCTTAGGGGCGGATTGTGCTGGAGTTGCATCCGCTTTTTTAACATGCGAATCAATTGACGAAAAAATGAAAGTATTTGAGAAATCTTTAAAAGCAACAATGTTCCTAACCGGAAGTAAAAATTTAGAGGAGTTAAGGGAGGTGGAATTATGGACATTTTAAAAGAAATAAAGGAGGCTGTTGACAAAGCTATAGAAAATTACCTATATGAAAAAGAACCACATTTATTATATGAAGCGGTAAGGTATTTGCCATCCGCAGGCGGAAAAAGGTTGCGCCCCATTATAGCTTGTTTGGCGTGTGAAGCGGTAGGTGGAAATTTTATAAAAGCCATTCCGTTTGCGGTTGCCTTAGAATTAATTCATACATTTACTCTTATTCATGATGATATAATGGATAAAGATGAAGAAAGACGCGGTATGCCATCCGTTCACAAAAAATTTGGGGAAAATATTGCTATCTTGGCAGGAGATGCGCTATTTGCGAAAGCTTTTGAAACAGCCAGTTTTATTAATGATGCATCGGTTGCAAAAAGAATTTTGCATAATTTAGCGATTATGGCAAAAGAAATTTGCGAGGGGCAAGAGATGGACATTAACTTTGAAAAACTGGATTATGTTGATGAGAGACTATTTTTAGAAATGATCGAAAAAAAGACCGCAAAAATGTTTGAGCATGCATCTATGGGTGGTGCAATTATAGGAGGCGGAAATGAAGAAGAAATTTTTGCATTACAAACTTATGGAAGGAATTTAGGAATGGCTTTTCAGATTTGGGATGATTGTTTAGATGTCATTGGCAAAAATATAGGAAAGCCAGTTGGAAGTGATATAAGGGAAGGGAAAAAAACATTGCTTTATATATATGCATATATAAATTCAGAAAATAAGGAATGGCTAAAAAATTATGGGAAAGAAAATGCTAGTGATGAAGAAGTTCAAGAAATAATAAAATTCTTTGAAGAAATAGGAGCAATAGATTATGCAAAGAAAAAGGCGAGAGAGTTTTCAAATGAGGCAATAAAAGCTTTAAATAAATTAAAAGAGAGTCAAGCAAAGAAAAAACTAATAGAGTTGGCTGAATTCGCTATTGAGAGAGAAAAATAAAAGTTTAAATGGCATCCTTAGATAAAACTAATGATGGATATTGAATATATAGCAAAAAAACATGCATTAATTAATGCAATAAAGTATGGAGGGAGGGCAAATTTAAAAGCAGTAATAGGTAAAGTAATGGCTGACATAAAAGGAGATGCGAAAGAAATTATTCCTATTGTTAAAAAAGTTGTTGAAGAAGTAAATAACCTATCATTGGAAGAACAGCAGAAAGAAATAGAAAGATTGGGAATAAAATTAATGGAAAAAAAGAAAGAAAAAGAAAGGAAAAAACTGCCACCTCTTCCTCATGCAAAAAAAGGAGAAGTTGTAACAAGATTTCCTCCAGAGCCAAATGGGTATTTACATATTGGACATGCAAAGGCTGCTTTTATTGATTATGAATATGCCCGTATGTATGATGGCATTTTTATTTTGCGTTTCGACGACACAAACCCAGTAAATGAAAAAAAGGAATTTTATGATGCCCAAAAAGAGGATTTAAAGTGGCTTGGAATAGAATGGGATAAAGAATATAGAACTTCGGATAATTTACCCAAGCATTATGAATTAGCGAAGCAATTGCTTGAGGAAGGTAATGCATACATATGTACTTGTAGTGAGGAAGAGATCCGGAAAAATAGGAGAGAAATGAAGGAATGTAAATGCAGAAATAATAATGAAATGGGTTGGGAAGATTTTATTAAAATGGGTGAAGGAGAGGCGGTTATGCGATTAAAAGGAAACATGTCTTCACCAAATACAGCAATGCGTGACCCTGTTTTATTTCGTATAATTGAACATCCTCACCCAATTCATGGCAAAAGATATAGAGTATGGCCAACCTATGATTTTTATGGAGCAGTTGAAGATTCTCTATCTGGTGTAACTCACCCCTTTAGAAGCAAAGAATATGAATTGAGAGATGAAGTCTATTTTTATTTACTTGATTTACTTGGTTTAAGAAAACCACATCTCATGGAATTTTCAAGATTAGAAATAAGAGGAATGCCTGTTTCAAAGAGAAAAATTAAGCCACTAATAGAAGAAGGGAAAGTTATGGGATGGGACGACCCAAGATTACCCACTCTAAAAGGCTTAAGGAGGCGCGGAATATTGGCGGAGGCAATCAAAGAATTTGTCCTATCTCAGGGAATTTCCAAATCAGAAAGTGTGGTAACTTTTGAAAATTTAGAGGCTGTTAATAGAAAAATTTTGGATGCGAAAGCAAAAAGATACTTTTTTGTTGCTAATCCTGTAAAGCTAATTGTAAAAAATGCAATAGAAAAAGAAGTTGAATTAAAATACCATCCATCAGTTGATATGGGTAAAAGAAAAATAAAAGTAGGAAACGTATTTTATATTCCTAAAGATGATGCTTTAAAAATAAAGGAAGGAGAAATTTTCCGTCTTAAAGATTTATATAATGTAGAAGTTATAGAAAAGAAAGAGAAAGAAATCATATGTAAATTTGCTGGAGAAAAATTAATACCAAATACCGAAAAAATACAGTGGGTAAGCATAAATTATATTGAAATGGATGTTATGATTCCTTCTTTGCCATTTAAAAACGGAAAATTTGATGAAAATAGCTTGAAAATTGTAAAGGGTTATGCTGAGGAAAATGTTAAAGAAGCAAAAAATGGAGAAATTGTTCAATTTGAGAGATTTGGTTTTGTAAGAATTGAGAAAAATGAAAAAATAATGGGGATATTAACCCATAAGTGAGCATTTCCTTAAATGTATTTCAAAAGTTGTCCCTCCATCCTCCTTAAAAATTATTTTCCCTCCATATCCTTCAACAATTGTTTTAACTAAATGCAAGCCCAATCCACTCCCTTTACTTTCTTTTCCTTTAACACCCGGTTCAAATATTTTATTTTTAATTTCTTTTGGTATGCCTACTCCATCATCTTTAATTCTAATTACAAATTTTTCTTTTTCTTCTATTACGTCTATTTCAATATTCTTACATTTTGAATGGTAGATAGCATTTTCAATTAGATTTGAAAAAACATTTTCTAATAATTCGTTCGCAATAACGCACCCATCCTTAATATTATACTTTATCTTTATTCCTTTCTCATAGGCAAAATGTTCATACTTTGTGATGCTTTTCATTAAAGCATCTTTTAAATCAATTTCTTTTGTTTCTATATTTTCTGCCTTCATTATTATACTAAGTTTCTGAAGCAATTGTTGAGCCTGAACAACATTTTCATATGCTTTTTCAATTAATTTCTTCTTTTCCTCCTCTGTATCTGCATATTTAATTAATTCTAAACTACTCAAAATAATTTGTATTTTATTAGTAATATCATGACGTAATAATGTATTGTACATTTCTAATTGTTTTTTTGCTTCTTTAATTGCGGTGATGTCTCTTATTATTCCTTGATAAAAGGTTTTATCTCCCTTATTTATCATTACTGTTGAAAGCAGGCAGTATAATGTTTTTCCATCTTTTCTTTTAAGTTTTACTTCATAATCTTTTACCATTCCTTTTTCTTCTATATCTTTTTTGAATTTTTCCCTATCTTCCTTCCTTTCATATAAATTTACTACATTCATATTAAGTAATTCTTCCCTACTATATCCAAACAATCTCTCTCCAGCCTTATTTATGTCAATAAGTCTTCCATCAGGTGTAGATATGTAGATAACATCTGTTGATTCTTCGAATACACCCCTATATCTTTTCTCAGATTCTTCCAATTTCTTTCTAGAATTCTTTATTTCTTCTATCATTCTATTAAAATCATATGATAAGTTTGCAACTTCATCTTTCCCACTCACATCCACTTTATAATCAAAATTTCCTTTTGCAACTTCTCTTGTTGCTTTTTGAAGTTTTTCTAAAGGTTTTGTTATGTGGTCAGAAAATATTATAGAAATAATTGCTATTCCAATGGAAATAAAAATAGCAATTAAAATCATTTTATTTCTTTCTTCCTCAATGCCTTTTATAACAACACTCTCAGGTAATATAAAAACTAAAGAACCATTTATTTCATTTAAAGGAGAAAAGAAAGCATAGTGCTTCTTTCCTGTTAAATATATCATCTTAAATCCTGTAGAACCGTTCTTAACTTCGCTTCCTATTTCTTTTAGCCCACTTATATTAAAAATATTTTCTCCTTCAAAACTTTCATTCCATTTTTTTCCAGCTGCAGTATATTCAGGATGAACCCATATATAGCCATTCCTATTGACAAGCAATGAATAACCAGATCCTTCAAACTTTATATCTAATATATTTTTCTTAATAGTTTGCAACGGCAAATCCAATGATAATACGCCTATTAATCCATTGTTTGAAACAGCTTTTGAAATGCTGAGTGTGATATCTCCTGTATTTACATCAATATATTCCGTCCAAACGCTTCTATTTGATTTTATTGCTTCTACATACCATTTTCTCTCTCTATGTTCAAAATATTTTATCTCCTTCAATTTTTCTACTGTTTTTACATCACTTATAAAACAAACTCCTTTTTCTGTTCCAAAGTATGCCAAACTGACTTTTTCGTTTCTATTTACAATTCCGAGTATAACATCCATTACCATCTCAAAATTCTTCAATTCTTCAATATGTTGTTTTCTAATTTTATTATCTGGAGAAACCCAAATATAACTCATGTTTGCTTTACTTTCCCATTTTCCCCATTCTTTTCCTATTACCTCCGCTCCTGTTTCTATTTCTTTTCTTAAAATTTCAAATTGGGTATTGTAATTTTCTGTTTTAGCCTTAACTAAATTTAAAATGCTATTTTCTGCTTTTTTCTCTAATTCAAAAGCTGTTCTTTCTATTAAAGTATAGCTTATGGTTATAAAAGGGAGCAAGGAAACAGTTAGCAATAATATTAATATCTTAAATTTTAATTTCATTATCCTCGAATTAAATAAAGGATATATTTAAAATTTTGTTAAAAATTAAAAATTAAAAATGAATTTTTGTTAAATGAATACAAAACATAAAAAAATTAAAAAATCATAAAGTAATTAGCATTATGAGGGGAATAATAATTGGCTTAATTGTTTTATCGTTTGTTTTGCCATCAATGGTAATAAATGCTGATGAATCAAAAACTTTTACGATAAATGTTTCTAAGCCAAATTTTATAGATAAAGGAGAATATGTACTTATAGATATTAAGGAAGCGGATTCATGGTTAATGGAAAAAGGAAAGCCAATTATACCAACGATAACCAAAACTTTTACATTTCCTGCGGGAACTGAAATTATTGATATTATTGTAAATATAGAAAAGGAAAAATATGTTCTTTCTAAAAAAATTGCACCCTCTCCGGAGCCGATTCCGTTATCTTCTAATAAAATCCCCCAAATATTGCCAGATGAAAAAGTCTATGATAGCGATGCTCTTTATCCTTCTCAGTCATATAAAATAAGGGAGGGAATGGGTATTGAAAATGGAGAACACGTTCTTTTCCTGAATATAAAATGTTATGCACAATATTCTCCAGCAAAGAATATAATATACATTCCAGATAGAATCGATATTAAAATAAAATATAGATTACCATCTCATCCACTTTTTACAGCCGATGAATATGACTTATTAATTATAACGGATGAAAAATTTAAAGATAAGCTTCAAAGATTAGTAGAACATAAGAATAATATAGGAATAAGAACAATACTGAAAACAACCCAAGAAATTTATAGTCAATACAATGGGAGAGATTCAGCAGAAGATATAAAATTATTTATCAAGGATGCTATAGAAAAATGGGGAATAAAATATGTTTTGCTTTTTGGAGGAAGAAAGGGACAAACGCTTGATTGGTATATTCCAGAGAGAAGAAGTAATAATGAGGCGGAAAGACCAGGTAGCGATGCTTATGAAAGTGGATATGCAACCGATTTATATTATGCAGATATATACAAGGCAAATGGAGGGTTTGAAGATTGGGATTCAAATGGAAATGGCATTTTTGCAGAATTCTCTTATTGGGGAGCAGCTCGTGATATAATAGATTATTATCCAGATGTTTATGTTGGAAGAATCCCTGTAAGATATTCTTGGGAGGCGGATATTGTAATAAATAAAATAATTGACTATGAAAGCAAAGGAAATCCCTCGTTTAGAAGAGCATTTTTCATAAGCGGAGATACCTTCCCGCCGACGCGAGGCCCCGGCATCGCCAAAACTGGCATTTATGAAGGAGAAATTGTAGCGGATTTGGCAGCGAGCTATCTTGAGGATGCGGGATTTAATATAGAAAAGTTATATACATCAAAAGGAACATTTACAAGTTATCAGGACGTAGTGAATTCATTTAATGCAGGGGCAGGTTTTATTTATTTTGGGGGGCATGGTAACCCAGCGGTGTGGGGTAATTTTCTCCCGGATGCAGAGTCTGAAGAAGAATTTGTTTTAGGTTTCACTATTTTTGACATATGGAAATATGCAAATTATGATGAATTACCAGTCGTTGTTATTGGAGGCTGTCATAATGCACAATTTAACATTACAATGCAACATTTTGTAGAGGGAAACAAAAAAGCGATAATGTATGGAGAAGCGTATCCAACCGATGGTGCATCATGGATGTTATTAAAAGAAGGTGGTTCAATAGCATCTATTGGAAATACTGGATATGGATATGGATATATTAATACCTACTGTACAATGGGGCTCGGTGGATGGATTGAACCTCGTTTCTTCCATGCTTATGCTGTACAAGGAAAGAAGCATTTGGGCGAGGCACATGGTCAAGCCATTACAGATTATATAAATATTATTGGTAATGTGAATGAGGATCATATTGATAGAAAAACGATAGAAGAATGGGCTTTATTAGGAGACCCCAGCTTAAAATTGGGGGGAGGCGGTATCTTAACAACAGAATATCCAAGAACAGAGTATAACTATTGTAATGACGATGTACCAGTCTGGGAGGTTGGGATGAAATGGATGTATAAAGTAAGTAATTTTGATTTTACCCTAGATGAAGTGGAGGGTAGATATGTTGATTTACATTTAAAAATTGGTGAATTAAATATTGAAGTTGTTGAGGCAGGTTCAGAACATTATAAGTTAGAATTTAATATACCAGATGCAGACGTAAATATCGATGTGTTTTTAGATTTTATTGGTCCCGAAATAAAGGGACATTTAATGAATATAAGTGTAGAAGGTAATATTGAAGTAAATAAAAATGATTTGGGAATAAAGAAAATAGATGCTTTAATAGAAGGGAAAGTGGATTTGGAGAGTCTACCAATAAATATATCTCTTCCTCCATTTATTAAACTTCTATTAAAATTTATTCCTATAATTATAAAAATAAATCTGCAAATTGATTTAGACAAACCATATCCAATTATAAGTTTTCCATTAAGCACAGGCAAAACATGGGGCCTCCCGCCAGTAAATGTTACGATTGATGGAACAATAGAGTCCGGATGGTTTAGATTATTAAAAATAATTAATGGAATAGCTAGAATATTTGGAATGCAATTTATCCCACCAGATATCGCTAAACTACTTCCTGTTATATCGATTCCAGAATTACTCAGTTTGTTAAACATTTCGAACGAAATAAAAATACCAAAAATTTGGGATCCTTTATACATAGATATACATATGTTCAGGTGTTCCTCAAAAGAAAAAATTAAGATAGAAGCTGGAGAATTTGAAGCATATGATATTCAGATGGTTAGAGGAATCGGACAAATTTATTACTCTGCAGATGCTGAAAATATAATAATGGCGAGAGGGAACTTTAATGAAATAATTCCTATAATGGAAGATTTTGTTATCGAATTAACTTCTTTCGAGAAGTAACATAGTAAAAGATATATTTCCCCATTGCTTACAAGCTCATGAAAACAACGTTTAGTATAATAAAGGCGGATGTTGGTGGTTGTCCAGGACACGCAAAAGTACATGAAAGATTGATTGAGGTTGCAGAGAATAAATTGAAGGAGGCAAAAGAAAACGGCATAATAAAAGATTTTTTTGTTACAAATTGTGGAGATGACTTAGAGCTTATAATGACGCACGATAAAGGAGAGGATAATGAGGAAGTTCACGGTTTGGCATGGAATGTATTTAAGGAAGCAACAGAAACAGCAAAAGAACTTGGTTTATATGGAGCGGGACAGGATTTATTAAAAGATGCCTTCTCAGGCAACATAAAAGGAATGGGTCCGGGTATTGCAGAGATGGAGTTTACTGAGAGAAAATCGGAGCCAGTAATAGCTTTCTTAATGGACAAAACAGAGCCAGGCGCCTTTAATTTACCAATCTTTAGAATATTTGCTGATCCATTTAATACAGCTGGCTTAGTAATAGACCCCAATTTACATTCAGGATTTGTATTTGAAATATGGGATATAAAAGAGCATAAACGCGTTTTTATGAAATGTCCTGAAGAAATGTATGATTTACTTGCCTTAATTGGAGCAAAATCAAGGTTTGTAATAAAGAGAGTTTTTCCAAAAGAGGGAAAATTACCGTCAAACGAGCCTGTAGCTGTTGTTTCTACAGAAAAACTATATCAAATTGCGGGGGAATATATAGGAAAGGATGATCCTGTAGCAATTGTGAGAGCTCAATCAGGATTACCTGCTTTAGGAGAAGTATTGGAACCATTTGCATTTCCTCATCTTGTTTCAGGGTGGATGCGAGGAAGCCACAATGGCCCAATAATGCCGGTTAGTCTAAAACAAGCTAAATGCACGCGTTTTGATGGTCCTCCCCGTGTGGTGGCAATTGGATTCCAAGTTAAAAATGGCATGTTGACTGGTTATGAGGATTTGTTTGATGACCCAGCTTTTGATTATACACGCCAAAAAGCAATGGAGATAGCAGAATATATGCGCAGACATGGGCCTTTTGAACCACACCGTTTGCCATTAGAGGAAATGGAATATACAACGCTACCAAAAGTTATGGAAAAATTGAAAGAACGATTCGAAGAAGTTTAATAAAAGCCCTCATCCACTCTTTCATTTAGAATTTCTTTATTTTTTTCATTTTTATTTTCGTTTGCCCTCATATTTTCTATATAATCATCATACCAATGTATTTTTGCTGGTATAGCAAATGGAGCGCCAGGATATGTTATTAAAGCTTCCCCCACTTCTAAAGTCTGTATTTCCTTTTCAAGTTTTGATATATCTTGCTTAGCTGACGATTTTAAAATATTCCTGTCACCTTCATCGGCTAATCCTAAAATAAAAAAAGTATTGAATTGACTTAACAATTCTTCCTTTATTAACTTTGGCTGTTGAGTTATTGCACACAATCCTACTTTGAATTTCCTCCCTTCTCTTGCAATCTGAGCAAATATTCCATTATGCAAAACTCTTTGAGCTTCTTCGACAGTTATTAGAACAGGGGGGATTTTCTTAAACCTTTCCTTATCTCTAAACAATTTCTTATTATTATTCAATATTTTTCTAGCCAAAACGACGCTAACGAGCAACTCTTCATATTCATATAATCCAGATGTATCTATTAGAACAACTTTTCCATCATATAAATCCTTAATTATTGCATCTGTTGTAGTAACATTTTCATCGCGATGAATTATCTCGCTTCTCATTATTCTATCTGCTCTTCTTTTCAAAACACTAAAGGTTATATCTTGTATTCTCTTCCCAAAAATTTCGGAAAGTTCGGCAACTTCTTTTTCAAATAATTCAACGAGCCATTTTTTTCCAAATTTTGAATGCAATGCATATAAAGCCTCCTTTTGTGCCTCGCTAAATGAAAAAATATCTTCTAAATCCGTTACGTTTATTTCATATGCTGATATTTTTAACCTATTTATTCCAAATTTTGCATGGGGAGAATAAACAACGAGTCTTTCATCTGCCTTTGGATGGTCTTTTAAGCCCTTTCCTATTCCTCCTTCATAATATTCTCCATGCGGGTCTATTATCAAAATCCCGTATTTTCCCAAGTTCATGGCGGAGGCAGCGAAAACTCGCATTAAATTGCTTTTCCCCATTCCAGTTGTTGCAAATATTCCTATATGATAGGGAATAAGTTCCCCTTTGATTCCCACTTTAACATCTATTTCCTTTTCTCCACTTCTTATTTTTCCTATCTCAATATCTCCCATATATTTTTCTAGGAATTTGTAGTCATTTTTATTTGCTCTTCTAACTACACAAAAATGAGAAGGTAAAGTTTTTGGTTTATAAAACCTACCATTTTGAATATATCCCAAAGGTTTGCAAATACATATTTTATACAGTCTCCTATCCTTTTCCCTTAATTCATATTTTTCATTTTTTTCATCTAGGAGGAGCATATCGCCAGCAGCTTTTATTCCCCATTTCTCCCCTTCCTGTCCATATTCGATATCAACAACCCTTAAGAAAAAGAGAGCATTTTTTTCCCTATCATCAGCAATTAATATTTCTCCTATTTTGACATCTTCTTTATAACTTTGTCTGAAAATTATTTCTCCAACACTTTTACCAACAATTCTTCCAATCATTTTATCCCTCTATGTATTCATGATAATCATAGAATAAAGATTCCCATTCATTTAATTTTATTCCCTTTTCTATCGCTTTTTCTTGTAAGGAATGTTTCAAATATTCAATTTCTTCTTTTTCGATTTTAACCATTTTATGAATTTCTGCTAATGGATATGGATATCCTAAATAACTTATATCATTGCAGAAATTTAACAGTATTGATAAAATATGTTCTATATCATTGCCATAATAATCCAATCTAAAAGCAAATCTTGAATATGGATGCAATTTAACAACATATACATTTTCATCAATTTTATAATACCAACATTTGTTAGGCAGTAATTCGTCCCCGTATTTTTTAATCAAAAACAATAAAGGAATATTTCCATATTTCAACCCACTTTTCTTGCTTATTCCCACTACCATATCATCTTTCAATTCCATATTTTTTAAACAACCATCAAATAAAACAATACCATTTTTGAATGTAAGACATTCTTTTACAATTTCATATTCTTCTTTTTCTCTTCTTCTTTCATTTTCTTCTTCCGCATTTTCAGCATGTATTAAGTCAATTACAATATCTCCTACCTCTTTATTCAGAATTCCTTTTTCGTTCGCAAAAATATATCCTACTCTTCTCGCGAAAATTGAAAATGAATATGCATCAAATAATTTTGCGGAGCTTCCATCAATTGCATATACATTTCCTTTTCTACCCTTTTTAATTTCGATGAATTTATCTTCGTCCAGTTCTATTTTAAAATTGATCATTTCTCTAATATAATCTATTGTTTCATCAATTTTCATTGAATTAATAAACATCTTTGATTTTTATTTTTTATCGGGGTTGAATGTAATTTTATACCCTACAATTTTAAATAATAAAATTTTATTTATTCATAAATTTATAAAATAAAAAATAAAAAATAAAAAAAGAAAGAAAAAGGAAAAGGAAGCATTAACCAATTAAGTCAATGCCCATTTTTTTACCATCTTGCCATTTTGGTAAAACAACGCTTGGCTTTGATTTTGGGGAAAGTAGATATGGAGAAGTCACGCCCGTCATTATCGCCATTATTCTAGTTCTCCCGTTAAAATCTTTATTTACTCTTGCCCCTAATATAACATTTGCATACGAATCGAGTTCTTGAGTTAAATATTCCGCAACTTTTTCAGCAAATTCTAAAGTCATATCGGGACCACCAGTAATGTGTATTAAACAGCCTTTTGCTCCCCGGTAATCCACTTCCAATAAAGGATGATGCATTGCTTCATGCGCTATTGCTTCCGGTCCATCTCTTATTGAGCCTTCTCCCCATAACATTGCTGCAACATCTCCTCCAGCAACTATTGTTTTCACATCCGCATAATCCAAATTTATCAAAGAAGGTTCAACAATAGTTTCGGCGATTCCCTTTACTGTTTCCGCAATTAGTTGGTCCATAACAGAAAATGCTTTATCAATTGGCAAATGAGGGACAAATTGTAATAATTTGTTGTTATCAAGTATAACAACAGAATCACAAGCTTTTCTTAATTCTTCTAAACCTTGTTCAGCCTTTATTAATCTACCTCTCTCTACTCTAAAAGGAATAGAAACCATACCTATTACAATTGCTCCTTTTCTTTTAGCAATTTTTGCAATGAGGGGGCTTGCTCCCGTGCCAGTTCCTCCTCCCATTCCAGCTGTTATGAAAACTAAGTCAGGTTCGCCAATTATCTCTTCTATTTCATTCCTCGATTCTTCTGCACATCTTTTAGCAACATCTGGATATCCCCCAGCCCCCAATCCTCTTGTTATATGCTTTCCTATAAGTAATTTTTCATCCGCTTTTGCCATATCGAGTGCTTGCTTATCTGTATTTATTGCAATTGTTTTTGCTCCTTTTATCCCTATATCATGCAATCTAGTAACGGTATTCCCTCCTGCCCCTCCTACTCCTATAACGAGTATCTTGGCTACTCCAAATTCATTAACCTCAACCTGAGTTTTTTCATATTTTAATGCATTTTCTATTACACTTTTCATTTTTCATCCTCCTTTATTTTCAGGCTGGTAGCAGGCATCCCACCCCCCAACTACTCCTTTTTCAGCCTGCTAACCTCTTCCGCTAATGACTCAATTTCATAGATTTTCTTCCACATTTCTGCTTTCTTTTCTACCTTCTGCATCATATCATCAATGAGCATGTTAATTGCTCTTCTTATTGCTTCCGAACGGGAAGCAAACTCACCCATTTTTATAAATAGATCTATTGCCACTATTTGTGCTTCGGGCAATCTTATTGTTACTTTTTCTGTCCTCATTTTATCACTTCAAACGATGTACAAGATTAGACATTGTACATCGTTTGTCAGACAAATAATGGCAGTTGGTTTAAATACTTTTCTATTTATTAGTTAAAATTTAAGCAAGTAGATACAGATTTACTATTTTTAAATCTGTATTTTGTTATTGCTATGCTTTTACAATAACAAATTTTCTAATAAAATATTTTGTTTTGATGCTGTATTACAGTAAAAACGCATGATTAATTTGAAAAATAAGCAAAAATGCCAAAATTGATTCTTTTCAAATCTAATTATTTGGAAATAAAAGCAAGGATTTAGCAATCTAAGTTAAATATGCCACGCTAATGAGATTATCCACTACACCATTTTGCAATCTTGTCATTTTCTTCCCATTCTTCCATTCTTTTATTCCTGTAATATGCTCTCACAATTTTATATTCCTGCCTATTATAGGAAATTTGAGTTTGTAATCAATGGATGCATTTGCTTTAAATCCTTTTTCTTTCCAATATCTGCTATATCTTTCCTTAATGTATTTTTCTTCCCCTTTTTATTGTGAATCCATCCTCTGTGGTTTATATAAAAATTCTATATTATAGCGACATTTTGCCGTGGCAATGTTGTAATAAGTAGCATATTTTCCATCAGCAGTTACATGATTGATAAAGATGGATAGTCGATTCAGCTTTTTCAAATGATATTCCATATAATGTCCTTCATCATCATTTATTTCCAGATCTTTGTAAGAGAGAAAAATCCCATTTGATTCTATAAGCAAATCTTTTTTCTATCCATATGTTTATAAATTTTTCGGGTCGCGAGTTATTCCAAAAATGGTTAGCCTTATATATGATGAAGGCTAATCTATACCCGCCATTAGAAATTTTTTTATGATTTATTATGATTTATTTTTATGGCATCAAAAATTCTATCTATTCTGTTTATCTCGTTTATAACGGCGTCTATTTCTGGAATATCTGCTAAGGAATTTGTTAAAGATTACGATTTTTATGATGTTTGGATTTTTTCTTATGGATTGTCGCATTCTTTCAAAGTAACTGGTTTCCATGAATCAGCAACTGGTTATGGTAATGACACCCAAATATATATTGTTTATGAATATGGCTTTCCATGGTTTTTATTTGGAAAATGTAAAATATGGAATAATGAAACCATATTGTTTAACAAATTTCCTGGAACTTATTCAATAACAATTTACAATTATTCAGGATTTATGTATTTTCAGCCAAAAATTCCAATATTATATGGCCACTGTGAAAAAATTGAAATAAGAATATTTAGATAAATATCATTCCATATAAATTGCTGGTCTATACGGCATTGCCTGCTTTCTTTTATTTTGAGGGTCGTAATCAGCATCTATTTCAATAGATGCTCCCAGTTCCTTCTCTAAAAATTTTTTTGATTGCTCGAAATAACTTTTTTCATCTATTTCCACATATTTTTCTTTCCTTATTTCTTCTATTAATTTTTTAGCAAAATTTGCTATTTCCTTCATATCCATCCCAAATTTCTTTGCATACTGCATTATATTTTTCATGTTTAACTGGTTTTTCTCTTTTAGTTCGTTTGCAAATTTTGCAATTTCCCATTTCCATGGTGGGGCGGTGTATATATAAATTTTTTTGGGTTGAATACCAGTAACTTTCCTTATCTCTTCAATATCTTCTATTGTTTTCTTAAGAACTTCCTCAGCTTTTAAAATGGAATAATCAACCTCCTCATAATCTGGAAAATCTTGCAAAGATACGAAATCTTTTTTTCCTAATTTTTCCCATAGCTCTTCTGCTATATGAGGAGTAAAAGGGGAGAACATTTTAACCCATTTTTCTAAATATTTCAAAACTTTATTTTCTCCTCCTCTTTTCAAATACCAGTTAAATATATTGTAGATTTCAAAAAATATTATATTTGATGCCTTTCTTAATTCAAATTCTTTCATTGCTTCTATTGTTTCTTTTAGTTTTTCGTTAAATGCTGAATGAAGCCATTCATCAATATTGCTTTTTTTACCATTAAGATTTATTAATTCATTAAATAAATTGAATATTTTGATTAATCTTTTTTTGTATTGTTCAACAGCTTCCGCATTCCATTCAATGTCCACAAATGGACTCCCTATATGAGCATAATAAAGTCGCATAGCGTCTACTCCATATTTTTTAACAGCATCTGGGATGGGCTCCGCCCCTCCTTTAGATTTTGAAATTTTTCCTGTTTTTTGGGTAATCCACCAGTTAACAAAGATTCCTCTAGGCCAATGCTTTTTATCCATAATTGCAACATGATTCATAATAAATACAGGAAAATGAACGGTTTTGTGTTCTTTCCCTCCTAAATTTATATCAACTGGATACCAATAGTTAAATTCTTCTCTTATTTTTTTCCATAAATCATTTCTTGCTTCTCCTTTTCCTAAAAAAACATAATCAAAAAAATCATCATCCAACTCATTTTCTTTTAGCTTTCCCTCATTTACATATTTTGAAATTATATAATATGCTGGATATAAAGTTGAATCTGAAATTGGCTCTATAACCCAATTTTCATCAAATGGAAAAGGTGTTCCGAGCCATGAACCCTGTCTAATACACGCTCTATCTCCATACCAATCTAAAATAAAAGGTAGTTCTTCCTTATATTCCTTCGGATATATATTCATTTCCTCAACCCATTCCTTACTTTTTTGGGTTAATTCAGCATCACTATATTTAATAAACCATTGATTCGGGATTTTCTTTATAACGACTTCTTCCCCACATCTACAAATAACTTTTTTAGAAAATTCTCTCATTATAATAGCTACATTACTATCAAGCATCTCATTTTTTATTTCTTCCTTTGCTTCATTAACCCTCATTCCCGCATATCCATTGCAGTTTTCATTCATTATTCCCTTATGAAATTCCTCCTTATAGATAATTTGAGTAGCTTCTTCGAGTTTTTCTCTGTCCATTTGGTCTTTTACTCCCATTTTTTCAACAATTTCTTTTGCTGGTATTTTTTTAACATCCCCTATTATGACAATTGGCTCAACCGGCATACCAATGTCCCTTAATGCAATATAATCATAAGGTGCATGAGCTGGAACACTCATCACAATGCCTGTTGCAATATCTGGGGAGGCAAATTTTGCAGGAAAAATCGGTATTTCCTTATTTATGAGTGGAGCAATGCAACTCTTGCCAACAATATCTTTCCCATGAATTTTTCCTATAAGCTCAATTTTTTCTATTTGATATTTTAATTTTTTAAAAGCTTCTTCAGATAATATCCACTTTTCATCTCCTAATTTTGCAATAACATATTCTACTTCATCATTTACCCACATATTTGTTACGCCAAATATTGTCTCTGGACGAAGCGTGGCGGCAGGCAGAATTTTATCTTCAAACTTGAATTTTATTACAATAAATTCTAGTATTTCAGCATCTCCTCCTTCTGATATATCTGTCTCGCTTCTATCCACAGCAACTGGCCCACAATTTGGGCAATATGGGGCGAAATGGGGCTTTTGGATTAATAGACCTTTCTCATTTAATTTTCTGAACTGCCATTGAATGAATCTTTTATAACCATTAGATATTGTATCCATAAGGCGGGTATAGTCAATAAGAAAGCCAAATTTCTTCCAATATTCTTCTACATATACCTTGCTGAAAAATTTAACAACTTCTATTGGATTGGAAAGCTTTTTAATAACTTCTTCTGGGCAACCATTTTGGCGAAGATATTGTAAAGTTGCTTCATCATTTCTTTCCACTTTTTTAGCTAAACTAACGGCGGGCAAACCGGTTGCATGAAAACCCGCTGGAAAAATTACGTCATATCCATTCATTCTCATGTATCTCGCAATTATATCTGCATAAGTAAAGCCACGCATATGTCCAACATGTAAATAACCAGATATGCCTGGATAAGCAAAATGAATAAAAAATTTCTTTCCTTTTTCTTTTCTTGCCTCGTAAATTTTTTCATCGAACCATCTTTTTTGCCATTTCTGTTCAATTTTTTCAAAATCCATCATATGGAAAAATCTGTTCATTATATAAGACTTGCTTTTGGGAAAAATCTTATTTAAACTTTTGATTAAAAACTAAATGCACATAAACAAGAAAATCATAGAAGCAATGCGAAAGCTCGGAATAAATAAGCTTACACTACCACAATTAAAAGCAATTCCTGAGATTTTGAAAGGTAAAGATTGCTTAATAATAGCACCAACAGGTTTGGGAAAAACGGAGGCTGCCTTATTACCAATCTTCCATTTATTTTTAGAAAAGAAACCTAAGCCAGTCAGCATTCTTTATATAACGCCTTTAAGAGCCTTAAATAGAGATATGCTAAAGAGAAATCTTTATTGGGGGAAAGAATTAGGGATAAAAATTGCAGTTCGTCATGGAGACACTCCTGAAAAAGAAAGAAGGAGATTAGCCATAAAACCGCCAGATATGCTGATAACAACTCCAGAAACTTTGCAAATATTGCTTATTGGAAAAAAATTGAGGCAATCATTAAGAAATGTAAAATGGGTTATTATAGATGAGATTCATGAGCTTGCTGAAGATGAAAGAGGGGCTCAACTTGCTGTTGCATTAGAGAGGCTATATGAACTGGCGGGAAATTTTCAAAGAATAGGGTTATCTGCAACGGTTGGTACTCCAGAAGAAATTGCTAAATTTTTGGGAAAGAATGTCAAGATAATAAACGCCATGGAAGAAAAAAGGATTCAAATAGATGTTGAATTTGTGGAAGAAGAAGATTTTGAAATTGCAGAAAAACTGGAAATTGATGCTAAATCTGCTGGTCTATTAAAAAGAATTAAGGAGTTAATAGATGAGCACAATGCCACCTTAATTTTTGTAAATACAAGAGATACAGCAGAAATCCTTTCAGCAAGACTAAGAGAGATCGGAGCAAACATTGAAGTCCATCATGGTTCTTTATCAAGAGAGGCTAGGATAGAAGCTGAAGAAAAATTTAAAAGAGGAGAGATAAAAGCATTGATTTGTACTTCTTCATTGGAACTGGGAATAGATATTGGACACGCAGATTTTGTTTTGCAGTATAACTCGCCTCGCCAGGTTACAAGGATTATTCAGAGAGTTGGGAGGAGTGGGCATAAAGTCGGTAAGATTGCAAAGGGAAAAATTCTCACAATAAATGCGGAAGAATACGCCGAAGCATTGGTTATTGCAAAAAAAGCAATGAAAAACGAAATAGAGGAAGTAAAAATAAGAAAAAATCCTCTCTCTGTATTGGCAAATCAAATTATATCTATAGCTGTTGAATATGGAAGCATTGAAATAGATAAAGTATATGAAATCATAAGGAGAGCATATCCATTTAATGAGCTATCAAAGAAAAAATTCTTAGATGTTGTTTATCAGTTATATAAACAGGGTTTGATATGGTTAAAAGATAATAAGTTGGAAAGAAAAAAGAAGTCCACTTTCTATTTTATAGATAATATTTCAATGATTCCTGATGAAAAAAGCTATAATGTTATTGATATCTCCTCCAATAAGAAAATAGGAAAATTGGATGAAAGTTTTGTAAGTAGCTATTGTGAAATAGGTACTCGCTTCATAATGAAAGGAAGAGCTTGGGAAGTCGTTAGAAAAGAAGATGAAATATATGTTTCTCCGGCTTCAAGAACATATATTGTTCCTGAATGGATAGGGGAAGAAATACCGGTTCCATTTGAGGTAGCAAGAGAAGTTGGGAGATTGAGGAGGTATGTGAAAGAGGGAAAAATAAAGGATAAAGTTATAGAAAAGGAAATAGAGGAGCAGGGAAATTATAAACTTCCTTCTGATAAGCTAATAACTATTGAATATGAAGGAAATGCCATCTATATAAACACACATTTTGGAACGAAAGTAAATGAAACTCTTTCAAAATTAATTGGCTCTTTATTAAGTCAAAGATTAGGAGAAAGTATAGGAATAGGAAGTGATGCATATAGAATTTATTTTAAGTTACCATACGCAATAGATGCTAATTTAATAAAGGATATATTTTTAAGTATATCTCCATATGCTATAGAAACGCTACTAAGAATTATTTTGAAGAATGCATCCTTCATAAAATGGGAAGTAATAAAAGTTGGTAGAAAATTTGGTATATTAGAAAAGGATGCAGATTATGATAAGATATCAATAGATAGGTTGATAGAAATTTTTGAGAAAATGCCATTGATGGAAGAAGTAATTGATAAAGCAATTTGGGATAGAATGGATATAGAGAATACAAGAAAAGCTTTGGAAATGATAAGAAAAGGAGAAATAAAAATCGAGGTTCAACCACTATCTCCCATATCACTGGAAGGAGAGAAAGCGAGACACGAATTTTTAAGACCAATAGGCATTGATTTATCTACATTAAAAGCTTTAGAAAGAAGGATAAAAGAAACTAAAATAGACATACTTTGCATGAATTGTAATTATAGATTTACAACAAGAGTTTATAGAGCTCCTGTTATTTGTCCAAAATGTAAATCAAAAATGATCGCTGTAATAAAGAAAGAAATAAAAGATAAAAAGTGGCTCATGAAAAATGCTTCTTTAGTTGCCTCTTATGGAAAAAAAGCAATTTTTGTATTAGCTGGATATGGCATAGGGCCGGATACAGCAGCCCGAATTTTAGCAACACAAAAAGAGGGAAAAGAATTATTAAAAGAAATTTTAAGAGCAGAAATTACTTATTCAAGAACAAGACAATTCTGGGAGGAAAAATGAAGGAAGATAAAATAAAGCAGAAAATAAGGGAAAGAATATGGAGGGAAATGGAAAATAAGCATATATCTACTTTTCCTCCTCCTTATGGCAGAATACCAAATTTTGTCGGCGCTGATAAAGCCGCCAAAAAATTGAGTATGCTTGAAATATGGAAAAAAGCTATAGCAATAAAAAGTAATCCAGACAGCCCGCAAAAGTTTGTCAGGCAAATAGCCTTGCAAGAAGGAAAAATTTTATATATGGCTGTTCCACGCCTTAAAAAAGAAAAATGTTTTATTGAGCTAAAAGGAAGAAATTTAGCAAATTTTGCTTCTTCTATTAGAGGAGCCTTCAAATATGGTAAACCAGTTTATCCTTGGGAAATGAAAAAAATTGATTTGGTTATCATGGGAAGTGTGGCAGTAAATAAAAAAGGATGCAGAATAGGAAAAGGAGGGGGATATAGTGATATAGAATATGCAATAGCAAGAGAATTAAAAATAATTGATGAGAATACGCCTGTTGTAACGACTGTTCATGATATACAAGTTATAAATGAGGATATTCCTATGAAGGAGCATGATGTACCAATTGATTATATAATTACCCCTACAAAAGTTATAGAAGTGGAAAGAATATATGATAAACCAAAAGGCATAATATGGGATATTTTGGATAAGGATATACCGATTTTAAATATTTTAAAGAGAAGTCATAAAAATGATAAAAAGTGATTTAAAAAATGATTTAAATACAATAAAGGGATATGCAACAATGATTAAGGTTAAAAATCTAAGAAAGGAATATGATGGTATAGTTGCGGTAAATAACATATCATTTGAAGTTAAAAAGGGAGAAATTTTTGCTTTACTTGGCCCCAACGGAGCTGGAAAAACAACCACTATAAAAGCCATTTTAGGTTTAATAAATTATGATGGAGAAATCCATATAGATGAAAAGGATGCAAAAAATAAAGATGTTAAAAAATTCATTGGCTATTTGCCAGAAACGGTATCATTTTATGATAATTTAACAGCTTTACAAACCTTGCAATTTTTTGCTGAATTAAAAGGAGCCGATAAACATAAATGCATGAAATTACTCGGAGAATTTGGATTAAAGGATAGCGCAAACAGAAAAGTTGGGGAATTTTCTAAAGGAATGAAACAAAGATTGGCTTTAGCTCAGTGTTTATTAGGAAATCCAAAATTGCTCATTTTAGATGAGCCAACTTCTGGACTCGATGCTTTGGGGGCTTATGAGATAAGAAATAAGATAAAAGAAATGAATGAAAAAGGTGTTACAATTTTGCTATGCTCTCATATTTTATCAGAAGTTCAAGAATTAGCAGATAGGGTTGCAATAATGAATAAAGGAGAAATAATTGCAATGGATACTGTCAAAAATTTAGGCAAAATGCTCGACATCCAGCCAAAATTGAAAATTGAGGTTGAGAAAATAACAGATAGTTTAATCGGGAAAATTAAAGAAATTGTAAAGGAAGTAAAGGTAGATGGAAACTTAATAGAAGTTAGTTGTTCCCCAGATTTAAAATTACAAATTATTAATGAAATAGAAAAAGAAACGAAAATAATTGATTTTAAAACAATTGAGCCAACTTTAGAAGAAATATTTATAAAGATGGTGAGAGAATGAATGGAATATTTGTTATTGCAAAAAAAGAATTTATGGATAATTGGAGAAATAAGTGGATTATTGCAACTTCAGCAATCTTTCTAATACTAACTCTCGTAACTTCCTATTTTAGCACAGGGAAATGGAGTGATATTGGTAGCACAATTGCTGGAATGGAAACATTTGTTATTCTTTTAATACCTATCATTTCCCTAATGCTTGGATATGCCACCATCGCGGGGGAGGCGGAAAGAGGCTCTTTGTCTTTAATTTTATCTTATCCTATTAATAGGAAGGAAGTAATAATAGGGAAATTTTTTGGATTATGCTTAGTTGTTGCTACAACGATTTTTTTGGGATTTGGAATAGCTGGAATAGTAATTGCCATAAAAGCGGGGATAGATGCTGCTGAGTATTTATCTTTTCTTATTGCTTCCTTATTGTTATCAATGAGCTACATTTCTATATCCATCCTATTTTCTTCTCTATTAAAAAAGAGGTCAACGGCTTTAGGAACAGCGATTTTTATCTGGTTTCTTTTTAGCATGATATGGGGAATGATTTTGTTTGGAATTTTGGTAATTAAATATGGTATGGATATAATTATGCAAGAAAGTTGGATTGCCCCTGACTGGTATTATATTGCTGCAATGATTAATCCAAATCAATCTTTTGAAATGTTCGTTGCAGCAAATGTTAAACCTCTTCAACAATTACAGAGAATTTATTTGCCTTCATATTGTGGCTCATTTTCCCCTCTTGTTTTAATATTGTGGATAATAATTCCATTGATTCTGGCGATTTTCTTTTTTGAAAATAGAGATTTATAAGATTTAAAGAAGCTTAGCAATCTCCTTTGCAACGCTTACCTTGCTGTATGCAGATTCAATAGTATCTGTTGTTACAATTTCTTTACATCCTGACTTTAAAATTCTTTCATCAGCATTTCCAATAAATAATCCATGCACACACGCAACATATATTTCATTTGCCCCTTGTTGTTTTAATACTTCAATTGCTTTAATCATTGTTCCTCCTGTAGATATTATATCATCCAAAATTAGTATTTTTTTATCTTTAGCATCTATATCCTTTATCTCCATCTTTACTTCATTGCTACTTATTCTTTTCTTCTCAAAATAATTATAATCGCATTTCATTATATCTGCTGCTTTTTTAGCCATATAAATGGCTCCTTTATCAGGAGCTATAACAGTATCAATTTTTCCTACAAAATATTCTGCTATGGCTGGGATAGCATCACATATTTTTGCATCTATATTGAAAAAATTTTTAATGTGTTCCTTATGAGGATTTACTAAAATTATGCTATCTGCATCTTGCTCTATCAATTTTGCCATTTTTTCGGCGCTAATTGCTTCTCCTTTTTCAAATATTTTATCCTGTCTGCCATAACCATAATATGGTATAACAACATCTATTCTGTTTGCGACTCTTCTTAATGCATCTTGTAGTAAGAAAAGTTCAATGATATTTTCATCTGGATAGGTATTTTGGACAACTATTGCATGCTCTACTTCATCATTTAATTTTACATAGCATTCACCATCTGGGAATCTTTTAATGGAAACATTAGCAATGTCTATTCCTAATTTATTAGCCAAATTTTTAGCAAGCATTAGCGAAGAAGAACCAGCAATTATTTTTTTCATAAAGAGAAATTTTGAAAGAGTTTTTAATCCTTTTCTATTAATTGCTTCAGAAGATTAATGAAATCTTCTTTAGTAGCCCCTATAATTTCAACATTTTTGAAAGATGTATCAAAAATTTCTTCAATTTCTTCTATGCTAACATTCTTTAGTGCTTTTTCGATTTCCTCTAATTTTTCTTCAGGATACATAAAAAAATCGCCACTAAATCTAATTTCTTCAATCTTATTATCCTTTAGCTTTATCAAACATTTAATCAATTTCCCCCCTTCTACTTTTAACTCACCTTTTAAAATTCCATTCCTTACTTTCATATTTCCTCCTCAAATTTTCAGCAATTTTTATTTCTTCTTTACTTAAATCTGCTTTATAGAATTTTATATTCATGACTTCTTTAAATCCTTTAACAATTCCTTCTATAATTTCATTATCATTTGCTTCTATGCCTTCCCTTTCAATAGAAGTAACCCTATCCTCTACACTCTTAATTTTTTTATCACTTATCTTTTCCTTGCTCACTTTTAAAAGAGAGAACATTTTTTTAACATTCACCTTTTTTAGAATTGTTCCATGTTGTAATATATTCCCATATCTCCTAGTTTGAGCGCTTCCAGATATTTTTCTACCATTTACAACAATATCATTTATTCCTGTATGTTCTGCATTTAAGCCTATATGATGTAGTCCCTTTGCTAAGCATCTACAAATTATCCTATACGATTCTAAAATATTAGGAAATAATTTTTCTGAACAAACAAAAGAGTAAGTAATTTCTCCTTCCCTATCATGATATACTGCTCCTCCTCCTGTAATCCGTCTCACAACATCTATACCATTTTTTTTACATTCTTCTAAATCCACTTCTTCCAATATGCTCTGGAAATAACCTATTGATATTGCGGAAGGATTCCATTTATAAAAGCGTAAAGTTGGTACGCCTTTTTTTAAAATTGCTTCATCAATTGCCATATTTTCATATGCATTTCTGTGCTCATGCAAAATCAATCTAAATTCCATGATTTTATATAGTAGGGTGAAATAAATTTTATTTTCAATTAGGCAATGCAGATGGCTCCTCCCCACCATGCCAACTGAGGCGGGGGCGTATCTTTATAATATGGACAGCTTCTGAAGTATCATCAATAATTAAAGCAACGCCTTTTTCTGTTCCGAGCTTTTTCAGCGATTCCTTTATTTCTCCATGCATGTAAGTAGGCCTAACTCTATTTAGAGCTTCTATATCTTCTTGAGCGGTTAAGCGGTGGCATATTATTATGTCACTATGTGAAAGAACCTCTGGATCTAAAGAACTCGGTCTTTGGGTAGCCAAAATTAGAGATACTCCAGGCTGTCTTCCTTGTCGCATCCATTGCTTTATTAAGATATCTTTTGTTAAGCAATCTTCTAATGGTAAGAAAACGTGAGCTTCGTCAATTGCAAGCCATGTTAATGGTATGTCCATATCTACTTCTATTTTCTTCATTACCGCCTCTTCCTGTTTTTTTCTCTCCTTCACTCTAGCTTCAAAAATTTTTCTCGCAATAATTGCAACTATAACGATTTTTAATTCTTCTGGATAAGGGCTTATATCAAGTACTGTAATCTCTCCTCTTTTTACAATCTCATTTATTGGCATTCCTTTTTTATCAAATATTTTCCAATTTTTTGCCATATATAGGAAATTTTCTGCAACCATCTTTGTTTCTTCATTAATTTTTTCGTTTTTCTTAATATATTCAATAATATCATCTATAGAGAAATCTTCTTTTAATTCGCTTATTGCTTTTCCTATAATGGCGCTTATATGGCTCATGAGGGGTAAATTAAATAATTGGGACCAATGATATATATCAAGTTCTGAAGTTTTTATTAAAAATCTCTCTGCAGATATCCCTTTCTTTTTATATTCCATGACATTTTCTTCAGATGAAAAAATTTTGATATCAAAATTTTTTGGTTTTAGACCCCACCTTTTTAATAATTTCTCTTGTCTTTCATTTGGATAAAAAAGTGTCCAGAAAATTCCTAATGTATCGATAATCACTATTCCTAAATTCTTCCTAATATCTTCTTCCAATAATGCCATTTCCTCTATAAATGTCCCCATTGTATATGATTTCCCATATCCTCTTTTTCCACATATTAAAACCACATGAGGCTTTAAACCATCTATATAAACTTTTGAGCCAAGAGAGCCATCCAAAGCATAGTATCTTCCAATATGCAAAACACCGCCATCAATTTTTTCTCTCCTCCCCAAGATATAAACTTTTTCCATCGAAAAATATATAGTTGAGCAATTAATTAATTTTATTTTATGGTATGTAATTATGTAACAAGAAAGGAAGGTAATGTTAGAGTTGCAATAATAGATTGTGAAAATTGTAATAGAGATTCAACTTTATTGGATAAAGAATGTAGAAAGGGAATTCTCGAAATTTTGTTAAAAGAAGCAGATATTGGCAGACTAATATTAAACCATCCTTTTGTAAAAGTATTTGATGGAGAAGCTTTTGAACTTTTAAAAATCATAACAAATTTTTTGGAAAAATTAAGAGCAATGGATATACAGAAATTTATGGGTAAGGAAGAAAGATGTAAAATATGTAATGAGAAAAGAGAAAGATTTTTTGAAGAAATATTAAAAGTATCTTTAGAAGATCCAATCTATGCTTTTAAAAAATTAAAGGAGGAAATTGAAAAAGAAAAGATAGGAAAAAGACCCATTATTATAGATGCAAAAACAAAAAGTTGCAGACAGTGTAAGTTAGCATATTTAAATGCATTATATGAGATAATTAGGGCATGGAAGATGTGATAGGAGAAAAAGATAGCAATTTCTATTACATGTATAAAATGCAACCATATGTTAGACCAATATTTTTCGATACTTATATTCATTTAACCCCTCCACCTGATGCGGTTTTTATAAAAAAATATGAAATAAAAGGAAAAGGAAGGCCTCTCCAAGTATCACTATATTCCCTATCTACTCGTCCGGAAAAACTTTATTTTGTAATCCCTCCAGAATACAATCTTCCATTAGAGGAATTAAAGATACTACAAAAAGTGAAGGAAAAATTGGCAAAACACAGACCGCAGGATTCATCATTTATGGACCCAGAAACATCAAGAGAATATTTCTTAAAATTTGCTAGGGAAAAAATAAAAGAAATAGCAGAAGAAAACAACATTCATTTTGATATGGAAAGGCTTAACATGCTTGCAGATATTTTTGCTAAATATACTGCTGGATTTGGTTTATTGGAGGATTTATTGCTTGATAATAATATTCAAGATATATACATCAATGCTCCTGTTTCAAATAACCCTTTACATATTGTTTGGCAAGGGGAGGAATACACATCAAATATTTATCTATCAGAGCAGGATGTGGAAGCGCTTTCTTCAAGATTTAGGAGCTTAAGTGGAAGACCATTTTCTGAAGCATCGCCAATTTTAGATATGGGACTTGAAAAATATGGTTCCAGAGTTGCAGCGATCTCAAACCCATTAACACCAAAAGGAGTTGCCTTTGCAATACGCCGGCACAGCATAACCCCTTGGACGCTCCCAAAGTTAGTGTCATATAAGATGTTATCTCCTCTTGCGGCGGGTTTATTGAGTTTTTTTGTTGATGGGCAAGCAACCATATTAATAGCTGGAAGTAGAGGAGCTGGAAAAACTTCTTTATTATCTTCTTTAATATTGGAAATTCCTCAAAGATTTAGAATATTAACTCTCGAAGATACTCCAGAGCTTCCTATTGAGCACTTACAAAATTTAGGATATAAAATACAATCTTTAATTACCCAACCAATAACGATGGATGGAAGTAGTGGCGTTGACCCAAAGACAGCTTTAAGAACAGCTTTAAGACTCGGTGAATCTGTTTTAATATTGGGAGAGGTAAGAGGAGAGGAAACAAAGGTTTTATTTGAAGCAATGCGTGTCGGAGCTGCTGGAAATGTTGTTTTGGGAACAATTCATGGAGCAACAACAAGAGATGTTTTTGAAAGAATTGTTTATGATATTGGTGTGGCTCCAACTTCTTTTAAAGCTACAGATATTATTGTCATTGCATCTCCAATAAGAGTAGGAGGAGGAATGGAAAGGAAAAGAAGAGTTGTACAAATTTCCGAAGTTGTAAAAAGGGGATGGGGAATAGAGGTTGATCCTGATAAGATTTTTGCTGATATTATGCTTTATAATGCTGAAAAAGATGAACTCGAATCAACCGACTTATTAGATATGGGACAGTCAGAAATTATTGGAAGAATCGCTAGGGACTGGGGGATGAGTATTGAAAAAGCATTGGAAAACATTTATTTGAGGGCAAGAATAAGAGAAGAAATTATTAAATATGGGAAAAGAGAGCCAGCTCTTTTGGAAGCAAAAGCGGTTAGAGATGCAAACAATGCATTTTGGATGTTAATTGAGGAGAGTAAAAAAGAACATGGTTCACCAGATTATAAAGAAATTGAGGAAAAATGGATGGAGTGGTATAAGGAATATGTAAAAAGAGGATAAAATGTTATATGAAAAAGGTTGCAAATTTGCTGTTAAAAAATTTTCTTGGATTGTTGGAGATATTGAAAAATTTAGAAAAAAGGCTGAAAAATCTGTATCGAAAGAATTTATGGAATCTTTAAATTTCACTGGATTAGATCTTGAACCTTATGAAATATTGCTTTTTTCATATGCTGGAGCAATAATTGCTTTAATTTTTGCCCTATTTATTGATTTTTTAATATTATTCTTTTATAATTTTTCTTTTAAAGACATGGGTTATATTACTATTCTCCTTATGGTCATTATTACATCTTTTTTTCCTTTAATTACTATCCAGCTTATTAGTGAATATCCAAAAACAAAGGCTAAATATATGAAAATTCATTCCTTAGGAGATGTGCCAGAAGTATTAAGTTATATTGTAATGTATTTGAAACTCATTCCAAATTTGGAAAATGCTTTAAGATTTGCTGCAAAAGAGTCAAAAACCTCTTTAGGAAAAGATTTAAAAAAATTAATATGGGACTTGGAAGTTAGAATTCACCAGAGCATCGATGATGCTCTTACATTTTTCGCAAATTTGTGGGGAAAATGGAGTGATTATTTAAAGAGAGCACTCCATTTAATCAGAAGCTCAATCCATGAAAAAGATGAAAGCCAAAGAATCACAACTTTGGATAGGAGTTTGGATGTTGTATTAGATGGAACAAAATCTGTAATGAAGGAATTTGCAAATAAATTGCATCAACCAACCTTAATTATTTATTCAATAGGAGTGATGATACCCCTTGCTTTGGTTGCAATGCTTCCTACCGCATCAATAATAGGATTTAGAATAACCATTTTCCAGATTTTTTTACTTTATGATATCATTTTACCACTCCTGCTTTTCTTTTACATAAGAAAAATTTTGTTGTCCCGCCCAGCAACATTTAATCCTCCAGTTGTTCCAAAGAAACATCCTTCTATTGAGAAAGTAGATAAAAAGAAAAATTTTATCATAGCATTAATCATTTGTATTTTTATTTCTCTTCTTGCGTGGATTTTCCCAGCTACTAGCTACTTTCCTCCCACTTTCTTTCCATTATGGGGAGTATGTGCTGGCATATCCTTTTATTGTTTGAAAACCTATACAGCTTACAAAAAAATTAGGGACGAAATAAAAGAAATGGAAAAAGAATTTGGTGATTCTTTATACATATTAGGTAAAAGGATAATGGAGGGGCGCCCCGCGGAGGAGGCGTTTAGCTACGCCTCTCAGACTATGGAGGGTTCAAAAATTGGGGAGGTATATAGACAAACTGCTTTTAATTTACTTTCGATGAGAATAGATATAAACGATGCACTTTTTGATAAAAAATTTGGTTCTTTAAGACACGTTTATTCAGAAAGGATTAGGGCCATTATGCGTTTGTTTGTGGAGGGGGTTAAAAAAAGTTATACAGCTGCTGGAGTAGCAATTGTAAAAATTGCAGACCATCTAAAGCAATTACAGGATGTTGAAAGAGGAATAAAAAATGATTTAGGAATACTTACCTCAACACTCCGCTCAACAGCGATAATATTCGCTCCAGTAATCGCTGGAGTAACTTTAGGTATAACTAATTTGATTTCAAAAATTTTTAATAAAATGAATTTAAAAGAAATAATTACTAAAGAAAGCATCTTCTCCTTTTTTGGTACTCCAAAATTTGCAATAGAAAATATTAATCCCGGATTTTTTGTATTTGTTATTGGGATATATATAATACAGCTCGTTATTTTGTTGACAAGATTTGCAAATGGAATAGATGAGGGGGATGATAGAATTCAATATATGTATACCTTAGGTAAAGCTTTACCAAATGCAATCATAATCTTTACTATTGTAACCATTCTTTCAATGATTATTTTTCAAGAAATGGCATAGCGAAAATTATTTATATAACAACAAATATACATTTTTGGTGATGAAAATGAGGAGGGATAAAAGAAAAGATAAGGATCCATTTGACTGGTTTGGAGAATGGGGGCTTGAAGATATATTCGAGGAATTTGATGAAAGATTTCGAAGAATGCAACAATATATGAACAGAATCATCAGGGAAGCAATGGAGGGCAGAATACCATCTCCAAAGGAGGGAGGACCATATATCTATGGATGGAGTGTAAGAATCGGTCCAGACGGAAAACCACAGTTCAGAGAATTTGGCAACATACCAAGAACTGGTATAATGGAGGATGTCAGGGAGCCATTAGTTGATGTGATAGAAACGGATGATAAGGTAAGCGTAACCGCTGAGGTACCTGGAGTAAACAAGGAAGACATTGACTTAGAAGTTACAGAAAAAACGTTGATTATAAAAGTAGATACAAAGGATAGAAAGTATTACAAGGAAGTGCAATTACCAGCTGAGGTAGACCCAGATTCAGCAAAAGCAACATATCAAAATGGAGTGCTCGATGTAGAACTGAAAAAATTGAAACCAAAGAAGGCAGGAAAGAAAGTAAAAATAGATTAACCTCTTCCCTCTGGTGATTTTTATGGAAAAAATACTGAAGGTTGAGGAAGCTAAAGCGAGAGACGTTGGAAGAGGAATCGCGAGAATAGACCCAGAAGTTGCTAAAGAGATGGGGCTTGTGCCGGGTGATGTTGTTTTAATTGAGGGAAGAAAAAGAACAGCTTGTATTTATTGGCCTGGATATGCTGAAGATACTGGAAAACAAATTATTAGGATAGATGGTATTACAAGAAAAAATGCTGGTGTTGGTATCGATGATAGGGTTAAGGTTAAAAAGATAAAAGCTAAAACTGCTGAAAAAGTTGTTTTTTCGCCAACTGAGGAATTGAGGATTATTGGTGCTGAAGAATTTCTTTCTCATGCTTTGGAGGGTAGAGTTATTACAAAAGGAGATACCATTGGCTTAAATTTAATGGGAAGAAAAATCGATTTAGTAGCAACTTCTATTTCTCCTCCAGCAGATGCGGTAATAATAGGAACTTCAACAGAAATAAGGGTAAGTGAGAAAGTTGCTAAGGAGAGGGAACTTAAGATTCCAAGAGTTACATATGAAGACATTGGCGGATTGGACGAAGCTATAAAGCAGATAAGAGAGATGGTTGAATTGCCATTAAAACATCCCGAACTATTTGAAAGGCTCGGAATAGAAGCGCCAAAAGGTGTTTTGTTGCATGGCCCGCCAGGTACAGGAAAAACTTTATTAGCTAAGGCTGTAGCTAATGAAACAAATGCAAATTTTTATTCACTTAGCGGGCCGGAAATAATGAGCAAATATTATGGAGAAAGTGAGGAAAACTTAAGGAAAGTTTTTAAAGAAGCAATAGAAAATGCTCCTTCCATTATATTTATTGATGAAATAGATTCTATAGCTCCTAAGAGGGAAGAAGTTACGGGAGAAGTAGAAAGGAGAGTTGTTGCCCAACTTTTAGCATTAATGGATGGATTGGAGGAAAGAGGTAAGGTTGTTGTTATTGGTGCAACAAATAGAATAAATGCTATAGACCCAGCTTTAAGACGCCCTGGAAGATTTGATAGGGAAATAGAAATCGGCATACCCGATAAAAAAGGAAGAAGAGAAATTTTGGAAATTCACACACGTGGCATGCCCCTTGCAAAAGACGTTGATTTGGACAAAATAGCCGAGATGACGCATGGCTATTCAGGAGCTGACTTGGAAGCTTTGTGTAAGGAAGCTGCAATGAGGGCTTTGCGCCGAATATTGCCAGAGATAGACTTGGAAGCTGAAAAGATACCAGCAGAAATACTTGAAAAAATAGAAGTTACTGAAAAGGATTTTTACGAGGCTTTCAAATCAATGACGCCTTCCGCCTTGAGGGAGGTAGTTATAGAATCACCAAATGTAAGATGGGATGATATCGGTGGATTAAAAGAAGTAAAGCAAAAACTAAGGGAAGCTATTGAATGGCCTTTAAAATATGGAGAAATATTTTCTCATATGGATGCAAAACCACCAAAAGGTATTTTGTTGTATGGCCCCCCTGGCACAGGAAAAACTCTGTTGGCTAAGGCTGTTGCTACAGAAAGTGAGGCAAATTTCATTAGTGTAAAAGGACCTGAATTTCTTTCAAAATGGGTTGGAGAAAGCGAGAGAGCGGTAAGAGAAACATTCAGAAAAGCCAGACAAGCTGCTCCCTGCATAATATTTTTTGATGAGATAGATGCAATAGCTCCTCAAAGAGGTAGCTTAGGAGATACGCATGTTACAGAAAGAGTTATCAGTCAATTGCTAACGGAAATGGATGGGTTGGAAGAGCTAAGAGATGTTACAGTTATTGCCGCAACAAATAGACCCGACATTATTGACCCAGCTTTGTTAAGGCCTGGAAGATTTGACCGCCTAATATACATACCCCCTCCAGATAAGGAAGCAAGGAAAGAAATTTTCAAAATACATACTAGGAAAAAGCCATTAGCAGAAGATGTAGATTTAGAAGAATTAGCAGAAAAAACAGAAGGATATACAGGGGCTGATATTGCAGCAGTTTGCAACGAGGCGGTGATGGCAGCGATAAGAGAATATATAAATAATGGCGGAAAAATGGATAAAGAAGAACTTAAAAAATTGAAGATTCACAAAAAACATTTTGAAGAAGCTTTAAAGAATGTTAAACCAATTTCTAAGGAAGAATTAGAAAGATACGTAGAAATTGCGAAGAAATTTGAGGAGGAAGTGAGATAATGTATGCTGTCCAGCTAATGCAAAGAAATTTTATATCAATTGATTCCGAGGAGGAAATATCAAAAGCTTTACCGCTATTCGAAAAAACAGATGCCATCGTAGTTATGGAGAATGGAGAATATAAAGGGATAATAACGGAAAAAGATATCATTAGGGCAAAAATTCCATTGAATGCAAAAGTTAAAAATTTTTTGAAACATCCCCCAAAAATAAAGCTTTCCACACCTATTGAGGAAATCGCAAGATTAATGCTTGAAAGCGATATATATCATTTGCCCGTATTTGAAGACGAAAAAATAGTTGGGATAGTTAGGGATGAAGATATATTAAAAAAGGTTATAGAAAAAGAATTTGGAGAGGAGGAAATAAGAAAATACATGACTCCCTCACCAATTGTTATTAGTCCTGATGATAATATTGGCAAGGTAATAAAAATATTTAAGGAAAAGAATATATCTAGATTACCTGTTGTTGAGGAGGGAAAAATTGTTGGAATAATAACAATTGAGGATATTTTGGAAAAAGTCGTTCATCCTGAAGAAAAACCTGAATATGGTGAATTTATAGCAGAAAAGAAAAGATATTTGAAAATACCAGTAAAAGGGATAATGGATGATGCCCCCATTATGCAACCATCTGCAAAAGTTAAGGAAGTTGTTGAGAAATTGCTCAAGACAGGTGGTATACTAATAGGCGCGAACAGAAAATTGGAAGGAATTGTAACAAAAAAGGATTTGCTAGAACCAATTGCAAGCCATGGAAGAGAAGAAAAAGTTTTTGTACAGCTTTGTGGAGAGATAGATAAAATTGATAAAGATGAGGCACTTGCCTATATAAATGAATTTGTTAGAAAATATGAAGATTTTCTTGAAAATGGTTATTTATATGCATATATAAAGCAACACAAAGAAAAAAAGCATGGTGTGCCTTTAATATATTGCAAAATAAGAATTTCGTCTCCAAAAAAATTTTTCATTGCTGATGATGATGGATGGGGGTTAAAACAAGCTTTAAAGAAAACAATATCAGCATTGGAGAAGCAAATTGAAAGAGAGAAAAGCTAAATAAACCATAATAAATTTTTATTATGCTTATTAACGCTGATTTTCACATTCATTCACCATTTTCGGGGGGTACATCTGATAGGATTGATTTAAGAAATGTGGCGGAGGGAGCAAAAAAGAAAGGATTGGATTTGGTGGCAACTGGCGATTGTTTACACCCAATTTGGCAAAATCAAATTAAAAAATATAAGAAAGATGGGGAGATAGAAATAGATGGAATATATTTCATTTTAAGTAGTGAAGTAGAAGATAAAAACAAAGTTCATCATTTATTACTTTTTCCTGATTTTTATTCAGTAAATGATTTTAAAGAAAGAATTAAAAAATATTCTCCAAATATAGATGAGGATGGCCGTCCGAAAATATTGCTTGAAGGGGCGGAAATTCTTGAAATAGCAAAGGAATCTAATGCGTTAATAGGGCCTGCTCATGCGTTTACTCCCTGGACTTCATTATATGCATATTTTGATACGATTAATTATTATGAAAAGAAACCCGATTTTATTGAACTTGGATTAAGCGCGGATAGCAATTATGCAGATAGAATAAAAGAGTTACATAACATAACATTTTTAACAAATTCTGATGCTCATTCCTATTCGCCAAATAGATTAGGAAGAGAGTTTAATAGGATTGAAGTAGATGAAATATCATGGGATAAAATAAGAAAAAGCATACTAAATGGGAGAATAAAGTTGAATGTTGGATTTCCTCCAGAAAAAGGAAAATATAATAGGACTGCCTGCACTTCCTGCTATAGGCAATATGAAAAGAAAGATGCAGAAAGAATGGGATGGCGATGTTACTGCAATGGAATTATAAAAAAGGGGGTTAAAGATAGAATTGATGAACTTGCCGACTACAAAACGGCGGTACACCCTGAAAAAAGACCACCTTATTTACATCTTATTCCACTAATTGAAATAATAGCATCTTCTTTAAAAGTTGGGGAAAATTCAAGTATTGTAAGGAAAAGATGGAAGGAAATAATGGAAATAGGAAATGAAATAGAAATTCTTATTGATATTGATATAGAAAAAATTAGAAGGCGTGTTCCAATTGCAATAGCAAACGCAATTAAAGCATTTAGAGAAGGGAGAATAAAGATTTTCCCTGGTGGTGGAGGGAAATACGGGGAGATAATGGTGGAGAGATAATGGTAATGGTAAGGTGATGAAATGATAATATGCGGAATAGATGAAGCTGGGAGAGGACCAGTAATTGGACCCATGGTTGTCGCGGGTGTATGGATTGATGAAAAGGATGAATGGAAATTAAAAGAGGCGAGAATAAAAGATTCAAAAAAGTTAATAAAGAGGAGGAGGGAAATATTAGCAGAGTACATAAAAAAGAATTTTTATTATGAAATCATTGTTGTTGAAGCTTGTCATATAGATGATTTGCGCAAAACAATGACAATGAATCAACTCGAAGCTTATATTTTTGCGAATATTGCAAATAAAAGGAAGGCGGACATTTATTATATAGATGCAGTCAGTAATGATGAAGATGAATTTGAGAAAATGCTTTCTAATCTAATAAAGCATGATTGTAAAATAATCTGTGAACATGGTGCGGATGCAAAATATGCTGTTGTATCTGCTGCTTCAATTATTGCGAAAGTAGAAAGGGATAAAGAAATTGAGAAAATTTCTAAAGAACTAGAGAGTCAGCTAAATATGCCACTCGGGAGTGGATATCCAAGTGATAACAAAACAATTAATTTTATAAGAGAGTGGTTAAAAAAATTTGGAGAATTTCCTCCATATATAAGGAGAAGCTGGAAGACCATTAAAAACATACAAAATGATTTAAAACAGAAAAAATTATTTTAAAACCGCTTAAAATATATATTTTCTTTCGATTTGCTTTCCTCCATATGAGAAAGAGAGCATTATTTCCAATATATTTTTTAACTTTGATATATTACAGCATAATGAAAAAATTAATTGCCATTCTAATTATCGCCTTTCTATCCGGTTGTATTTCAGAAAAAGGGAAAGAAAAAATTGTAGTAATAGAAACAAAGCTTGGAAATATTGAAATAAAGCTTTATGAAGATGAGATGCCCAAAACTGTTTCAAATTTCATAAAACTTGTTGAGGATGGCTTTTATGATGGTCTAATTTTTCATAGAATAGTGAGAGATTTTGTAATTCAAGGAGGAGCATTTTATCCTAACGGAACATATAAGGAAAGTCCATATGGAACAATACCATTAGAAATAAGTGCAAATCTGAAGCATGATAAAGGAGCTGTTGGAATGGCAAGAGCAAGCGAACCAGACAGTGCATCAAGTCAATTTTATATATGCGTTACTCCTCAGCATCAGCTGGATGGTAGCTATGCGGTTTTTGGAAAAGTAATAAAGGGAATGGATGTTGTTGAAAAAATATCAAAATATGACCCAGATTATACATATACGATTTATCCAGGATATTCAAATTGGCCAAAAAAGGAAATTATAGAGAATGTTACAATGATAAGAGTTTATATGAAATAGATGATCATTCCATCTCATCTAAAAACCAATTTATTATGGTAATGCAATGACTACTTAAATAGGATTTTTTTCCTAGAGAAATTGGGGTCGCTTTATATTTATACAGCAATTCTTTTTCTTTTTCTTCCAAATCTTTATAATCTCCCAAGAAAAAGAAGGGCTTATTACCTATATTTACTTCTTTTATATTTTTCCCTCCTTCCGTTAACAAATAAAAATCTTTATCCTTATTTTCTTCTAAAAGTTCTTTAAAACTTTTCTTACAAACAAAAACACCTGGGGTAGATTCTATCTCCTTGTCTTCTCTCATTCTTTCTAAAGCTTTTTTAATGAAAATTGCTATGTTTCTTTCATCTGGCGCCATTTTTCTTAACCTTTCTCCTTCTATCCTTATATATACTGGAGGATTTGGTTCTCCATGCAAAATTGTATGGAAAATTACATTTTTTCTTATTCCATAAGATAACCAGAAAGCAGAATTTATGCATCTTGCAAGCACATCCATTCTTCCTGCTGAGCCGGGCAAATCTTTCAAATTTATTTTGGGCGTTGTTATTGCGTGTGATTTTACATAAAAATGCCTATAGATAGTCATTTATGTCCAATTTCATTGGCAATTCGGGCTTTTTGAAGTTTTCTTTATCCTTATCCCAAGGAATTGTCAAATCAAAACCTATCTTAGTTGTCATCCTTGTTATGGCATCAGCTGATGGGTCTAGGGAAGAACCCTTTTCCTTTTTTATAACCATATCTCGATCGCCCTGAAAACGGGTTGCCATTGCCCACTCTATTTGTTGCCAATCATGTACATCAATGTCATCATCTACAACAAAAACGTGTTTCATAGATTTATGGGCTTTAAAAGCAGATTCTATCGCTTTTTTCCCATCATCAGGATTTCTTTTCCTTATACTGATTACTCCATGTAACCAAGAGCAACCCCCTGGCGTTATAAAAACATCTTTTACATCGCATACTTTTGAAACTTCGTAAAAAATTGCCGGCTCTTTTGGGGTGCCCATCAAAGTTTTATGTTCTAATCCACCTGGCAATAAAGCATGGTATATGGCATTTTCTTTAGCATAAATTTTCTTTATTTTCGCTACTCTTTCTTTTCTAACTATATCAAATGTTTCTGTTAAATCCAAGAATGGGCCCTCATCGTGTTTTTCATCCGTGATTTCGGCGATCATGATTATTTCTGATTGAGGAGCAACTAGGCCATCAATTTCAACCATTGGAAAAGGATATAATGCATTTGCTATGGCAAGTTCATTTGTTTTTATATCCAATGAAATGGCTGAGGATATTGCTACAGATACAGGGTTTCCTATGCATATTGCAAATTCTTTTAATCCTCTTTCTAAATAAGTATGAAAATCTCTGGGTAAAATCCTCATTACAACTTTATTATCTCCTATTACCATCATTCGATGATATGAAGCATTAAAACCATATTCCTCATCATATGCAACAATTATGGCAGATGAAATATATTTCCCGCCATCTTGAGGATAATGTAATAAAATTGGTAAATCTTTTAAGCTGTTTAATGGCACATATTCTCCTTCTTTTACTTCTGGTTCTTTTGGATGTTCAATCGCATACAGCATTTTTTTGATTAATTCCTCGCTTTTTATTTTTAAACCTTCCGCCAATAAATCGCGCGTGCAAAAAATATTGGCTGCCACGGGCATATCATAATTAGCAACATTTTCAAAAAGCAAAGGTTTACCATCTAAAATTTTCATAATAGTTGCAATTTCATATTCAACATTTACCTCTTTTTTTATTTTCAAAATTTTTCCATTTTTATCTAAATACTCAATAAATTCTCTAAACTGCATATTGTTATAGTTTCTTAGTTTTTTAATTTTTATTCTTTATTATAAATGGGCTAAATTTTATTCTATAGCTCCTCAATGGTGTACGACTTAATATCATGAGAAGTTGCTATTTCGCACAATTTCTTATCCTCGCTTACTATTGCTTCTTTCAATGAAAGAGCAACGTATATATAAGATGCATCATAATATGTAATGCTATTTTTTACAGCTATTTTATATATATCTATATTTAGCCCTGCTTTAATAACTTGCATTAAAGATAGCACATCCATCAATATATCAAGAAGTTTTTTTCCTTCTTCCATAGACAACTTATTCCTCATTACGCATTTCCATACTATATTTCCCAGTTCATACAGGGATAAATCAAGGGTTTTCTCTCCTTGCAATTTTTCTATACAATTTATTTCCACCGCCTTATAAATAGAGCTTGTATCAAAAATCATTTTTCCCGATCCTCCCTTACCAATGCAATTACATCTTCTATATTCACTTTTTTAATCAATTTTTTATTTTCCTCTATTTTCCTTTTTATTTTTAATGTTTCTCTCTTCTTAATCTCTTCTTCTATAGCTTTCCTTATTACTTTAGAAATGTTTATGTTATATTCTTTTATTTTCTTCTTATATTCCTTAGGAATTTTGGCTGAAACAACTTCGTAATTCATAATAGTAATACTTTTTATAATACTTAAGTTTTTACAATATGTCAATACAGTCTATAATACTATTCAAATAACTCAACAAATACAAAAGCCTAAAAAATTGTTCCCGCTTTAATTATATGATTTGCCCCTTAGATTTTAGATATGGAAGACAAGAAATAAAAAAAATATTTAGCGAGGAAAGCAGACTTTTATATTGGCTTAAAGTTGAGGCAGCATTAGCGAAAGCTCATGCTCATGTTGGCAACATACCAAAGGAGGCAGCAGAAGAAATAGAAGAAAAAATTAAAGAAGTTGAGTTAAAAAGGGTTAAAGAAATTGAAAGAGTTATCAAACATGATGTTATGGCTATGGTAAAAGCTTTGGCAGAAAAATGCAGATATGGAAAATATATCCATTTAGGAGCTACTTCTTATGATATTGTTGATACCGCCAATGCCTTACAAATTATAGATGCATTAAATATAATTGAAAAACAAATTTTGCAATTAATAAAAAATTTTGCAAATTTGGCTAAAAAATACAAAAATACAATAATGATAGGAAGAACCCATGGACAGCATGCTTTGCCTATCACTTTTGGATTTAAAATGGCAGTTTATATGGTGGAGATGCTTAGGCATTACAAAAGATTGCAGAGAATAAAAGAAGAAATAAGCTACGGAAAAATGTCCGGCGCAGTTGGAACGGGGGCAGCCTTCGGAGAGAAATTTTTTGAAATACAGGATTTTGTTATGAAAGAGCTCGGTTTAAAAGCTGAGATTCCAGCTACCCAAATTGTTGGGAGAGACCGGTATATTGAATTGATTTCATTTTTAGCAAATGTTGCTACCTCATTAGAAAAATTTGCAACAGAAATAAGAAATTTGCAAAGAAACGAGATTGCGGAAGTTGAGGAATATTTTGAGGAAAAGCAAGTTGGTTCATCAACGATGCCTCACAAAAGAAATCCTATAACATGTGAGCAAATTTGTGGTTTAGCAAGAATAATAAGAAGTAATTTACTACCAGCATGGGAAAATGCTATACAATGGCACGAACGAGATTTATGCAATTCATCTTCTGAAAGATTCATCATTCCCCATTCTTTAATTTTAACAGATTGGATTTTATATAAAATGAATTACGTCATAAAAAATTTAAAAGTATATCCAGAGAATATGCTTAAAAATATTGAAATAACGAAGGGTCTAATTTTTGCAGAGGCAATAATGATGAAATTGGTAGAAAAAGGAATGAGCAGGCAGGAAGCGCATGAATTGGTTAGAAAGCTTTCATTAAAAGCAAAGGATGAAAATTTGCATTTAAAGGATTTATTAATAGATTTTAAGGATTTGTTTGATGAAAGGGAAATAGAAGAAATCTTTAATGCCAAGAATTATATTGGAAAAGCGGTTGAAATTGTTGAAAAATCATTAAACGATGTAAGAAAAGAAATCCCTCAAATTGATATTTAGTTCATTTAATATTTCAAATATTTCCTCATTTCCTTCAATTTCAAAATTATTCATAAAAATTGATATACCTCCAAATTTGAATCCTTTGCTAAATAATCCTCCTTTTATCTTATTTTTCCCTTCCGCATCTAGAAAAGCAGCCAATCCACCAAAAGATGATGACTGGGAATATTGCATTGCCTTATAACTATCATTTCCTGTGAAATCAAAAAGAACGGCGACTCCAAAATTTTTCCCGAATCCCTGAGAATAACTGCAAGCTTTATAAAAATCGTCCCCCTCTAAATTGGCAAATAAAGAGAGACTTTTTTCATTTGCAAAAGATTGACAACTGTTATTGGCAATAAAAACATCATTCCCATAAAAATCGACGAGCAAAGATATACCAGCAAAACTGCAACATTGTGAATAAGATTTTGCATAATAAAAATCATCTCCTTCAACATCTATCAATACAGATATTGCATTGTATGAATACGCTTGTGTATAATTTTCTCCTTTATAAACATCATTTCCTTCTATATCTATAAGTATACTCACTCCTCCATCATATGAAGAAGCAATCTCTCCATTATATTTATCATTTCCTTCCAAATCAAAAAAGAATGTTATTGACTCATAACATGGAGAATCATTATACTCATCATCTCCTTCTAAATCAAATATAATTGCATTTTCGTTTGTATATTTATCTTCCCCTTTCAAATCCAATATAAAGGAATTGTTTCTATAGGAATCATTTCCACCAAAATCTATAATAAAAGATACATTTGATTCTGAATCGCAATATCCTCCAAGCATCATTCTTCCATATGGGTCATATATATCTTCCTTAATTTCATAATCTTTTAAGTAATAACTTGCTTTTCTTACGTTGTTAAAAAGAAGCAACAGGTTGTCAATTTTGTCATTAAAATTTTCTGAATTTAAAAAATTGATATAAGAGAATAGTATTATCGCGATTGCGTTTTTTATTTCAGTACTCAAATTTAAACTCTCCACAAAATCATTTACTAATTCTTCATCATATTCTATACCAATTTCTTCATAATACTCTTCTATTGCGTCTTCTAAAGGAGACTTAACTATATATTCTGGATTTCCGGTTATCACAACTATATCTTCAATCAAATTGGATTCTTCGTAAAATTTTGGTATTTTTATTTTATTATGCAACGAATTTAAAAAACCCATAATATCCTCTTTTGATGGTAAATTAAAAACTTCATCAACAATAATGTTTTTATTAGATTGGTTTAAAGGAATAAAAAGAATGATAATTGCTATCATTATCAAAACTTTTTTCATTTCTTCTTAAAATCTTCTGCATATTTATTTTTTTCCTATTTTGATGATATTGGCATTGGCGTAAAACATAATATAAAAATTAATAGAGATGCGAAAGCAAGCATCTTTCTTTTTGCATCCAACGATATATATTCATTTAAGGCGGGCGGGTGCTCAGTGCCTATTAAAAAGATTAAAAGTAATAAAAGAAATAGCCAGTTTCCTATACCAACAAATGTCAAGCCAGCAAGAAATATAATTGTTGCAAAACTTGCATATCTATGCTTTTCTTTAAGAACCGCCCTCGCAATATGCCCTCCGTCCAACTGACCAGCGGGTAATAAATTTATTGCTGTTACAAGCAATCCAACCCAACCAGCAAATGCGGTTGGATGCAAACTAATAACGTAGCCTTTTGGAATATTGAACATTAGAGTAGAAAGGATAATAATTAGCAGGTTGTCACCAAGCATGGGTGCTCCTTCTGGTATTTCTGAAAGAGGTATCAAGGAAGACATGCTTAATCCAATTATTAAAATGGGTATTGAAACAAGAAAACCAGCAATTGGACCAGCAACCCCAATATCAAGTAATGCTTTTCTATCTGGAATTGGCTCTCTCATTGATATTACAGCACCCATTGTCCCTAATGGAAGAATAGGGTTTGGAGGAATAGGTATGAAAAAAGGTAGAGATGCCGTCACCCCATGCTTTTTTGATACAAAATAATGCCCAAGTTCATGTATACCTAAAATTGTTAACAACGGAAGGGAGAAAAAAACAAAACCATTTATTAATTTATCTATTTTGAATATATCCATTAAGTTTTCTTTCTCTAAGAATAAAATAGCACCAGAAAGAGTAGTTGTGATAATGGTTGTAATAAATAAGGCTAAATTTATTAACTTTGATCTTCCTTTAACAGGTGGCTTATACATAACAAAAATTAAATTTTCTCCCCCTTTCTGTCTTAAAAATGGTATTAGATTCTTTTCTTTTAATTCTCTTCTCAATAAATCAAAATTTTGTTGTAATAGGTTTTCGTCAAATGGCAAATCAACAAAAAAAGCCATTATACCTTCTTCATATTTTGTTTCATATACTCTAAAATATTTTTCAATAATGTTTCTTATTCCTTCTATATCTGGAAACGATTCCCAATGCATTATGGAAAGAAAAAAAGATAATAATAAAACTTTTGTTTTGTTATATGCAATTACGAAATATTGGAGAAAGAAAAATAACTAAGGAAATTACTGAAAGATTTTCTATACCTTATGATGATTGTTCTTTTATTGAGATGGGTGATGATTATTTATTGATTACAACAGATATGGTTTATAGGAAAACACATTTTCCAAAAAAAGCCACTTTTTATCAAATGGGATGGTATAGTATTGCAATAAACATAAGTGATATTGCTTCCAAGGGAGGAGTGCCATTGGCATATAGTGTTGCTTTAGGTTTACCAAGGAATATGGAAAAAGAAAGTTTAGATGAGATTTTAGACGGAATGGAAGATTGTATAAAAAAATATGGTGGGAAACTTATTGGAGGAGATACAAAAGAGACCGATGAAATAATGATAGCTGTGACTGCTTTTGGAAAAGTAAAAAAGGATGAATTTATTCCAAGAAAAGGAGCAAAAATCGGCGATAAAGTATATGTTACTGGTTCTTTAGGAAAAGGTGGTGCTGCGTTGCTTGAAAATAATATGGAGAAATTGCTTTTAATTGAACCTAAATTGAAAGAAGGGAGAGAGCTGGCAAAATCTAAGGTAAATTGCTGTATCGATTTATCCGATGGTTTGGCTATATCATTATATCAATTAATGGAAATTAATAATGTGGGTTTTAGGATATACGCCAATATGCTACCTATAGATCCAATGGCAAAAAAATATGGATTAGAAGTAGCCCTATATTATGGAGGAGATTATGAGCTACTATTCACAGCATCAAAGCCAATTAAAAATGCTATATTAATAGGAGAAGTTATTGAAAAAGAGAAGGTTTTAATTGTTGATAAGGAAGAAGAGAAAGAAATGGAGAAAAAAGGATATGAACATTTTATAAATCATTGAATATATAATTATATGCTAGTTTTGGGAGCAGGAAAAATGGGAATTGCAATAGCCCATGATTTATTGAAGAATAATGAAGAAGTTAGAATATGTGATATTGTTGAAAAAAATATTCCCAATTTTTTTATAATAGATGCAAATGATGAGGAAAAGCTTTTAGAAGAAATGAAAAAGGAGGACGTTGTAATAAGCGCTTTGCCCTATGAGTTCAATTATAAGCTGGCAAAACTCGCAATTAAAGCAAAAGCAAATTTCATTGATTTAGGGGGAAATAGCCACATTGTGGAAAAAGAATTGAAATTGCATGAGGAAGCAAAAAAGGCTGGAATAACAATTATTCCGGATTGCGGGCTGGCGCCGGGCATGACTAATATTATTTCATATCATCTATGGCAAAGTGGAGTAGGGGAAATTCATATTAGGGTGGGAGGATTGCCTCAAAATCCAAAACCTCCTTTAAATTATGCATTATTTTTTTCTATTAAAGGATTAATAAATGAATATTTAGAGGACTCGATTATTGTTAAAGATGGTAAAATCTGTAAAGTTGAATCTTTAACTGGTATAGAAGAAATTGAATTCTTCGGTTTTCCATCATTAGAAGCTTTTTATACACATGGAGGGACTTCAACATTGCCAAAAACATTAAAAGTTAGAGAACTTGATTACAAAACAATAAGATATAAAGGACATGCTGAAAAAATGAAACTTTTGAAAGACTTGGGATTTTTTGAAAAAGGTGCAAGAGAATTTACTGAAAAAATTTTAGAAAAAGCGCTTCCAAAGGATGAAAAAGATGTTGTTTTGGCAAGGATATATGGAAATGATGTTGAAATGGAATTGATGGATTTTCATGATGGTGAGTTTTCAGCAATGCAAAGAACAACGGGATTTTCAACGGCGATAATTGCTAAAATGATTTATGATATAAAGGAGGGAGCTTATCCTCCAGAATTGGTAATAGATTCGGATAAATTTATTAAAGAACTCCAAAAAAGAAATATAAAGTGGAGGAAAAAATGAGGCGTTATCCAGAGCCCCCATGGACATACTCACCAAAAGAAGTAAATGAATGGCTTAACGCTGTATACGGAATGCATAAATGCAGAAAATCTAAAGTTGAAAAGGAAAAGAAATGGCTTAAGAACGTTGAAATAGATGTTGACTTGGATGTTGAAAAAGAAATAAAAGAACCAGCAAATCTTATAGTAAAAATTCTTTATGAATTAACAGGAAGGGAAAAAATTGAGGAACATTTTGAATTGTTACCAACCATTGAAATAGTATTAAGAGCTCTGTTTAAAGCAGGATATAAAAAAGCGGGAATAAAAATAGATGGAAAAGAAATAAAAGCGGAAAAAATAAAAAATGCTATAAAAGATTTAGCAAAAATTAAGGGAATAAAAGAAGCAAAAATAATTGCAATAAACGATGGGAAGGCAATAATAAAAATAAGTAGAATACATCCAAAGAAAAGGCATTCCTTGGAAATAAGAATAGATAAAATAAAAGAAAAAAATTTGCAAAAATTTTTGATTTATATAAGAAAGAGGTTAAAGGGGAAGTATTTTGCTTAGCCCACAGCTTCTTTTATTGCTTCCTCTACCAAATCCATTGCATTATTTAATTGCTCCTCATTTATACATAATGGAGGTATAAATCTAATTGCGGATTGACCACAGCTCAAAAGTAGTATTCCCTTTCTAAATGCTCTTTCTATAATTTCGTCTCTTAATTTTGGCTCTATCTCCTTGCTTTTTTTATCCTTAACGATTTCTATTGCTTGCATTAGCCCTATACCCCTTGCATCTCCAACGATTTCATATTTTTCTTTCATCTCTTCTAATCTTTTCTTCATTATTTCTCCCTGTTTTTCCGCATTTTTTATTAGCCCTTCTTCTTCCAAAACTTCAATTGTTGCTAAAGAAGCTGCGCATGCCAAAGGATTTCCCCCAAATGTTGTCGAATGCGCTCCTTTCACTTTAAAATCATTTTCTGCTGGATAAATGCATGCGGATATAGGTATTCCCGAAGCCATTGCTTTTGCTGTTGTTATAACATCTGGAACAACATTAAAATGTTCAATTGCCCACATTTTTCCTGTTCTCCCAAAGCCAGCTTGAATCTCATCGTCAATAAATAAAATTCCATGTTCTTCAGCCAATTTTTTCAATTCTCCATGAAAATTTTTTGGTGGAACAATGTACCCTCCTTCTCCCTGTATTGGCTCAACAAAAATCGCAGCCACTTCATCGCTTGGTAAAAAATGATTGAAAGCATATTCAATATAATTTATGACCGCATTTGTTAATTCATATGGCTCCTCATATCCGTCTATTCCAAAAGGATTACGATATGGATTTGGATATGGCATATGAATAACGCCTGGCGTCCATGGGAAAAATTTTTGCTTATGGACTGGCTTGCTCGCTGTCAATGCCAGCGCTCCCATTGTTCTTCCATGAAAAGCCCCTATAAATGCGATGAAAAATTTTTTTCCAGTACTCCATCTAGCCATTTTTATTGCTGCTTCTATTGCTTCGGCACCACTATTTCCATAATAAACTTTTTTATCAAAATTCCCTGGTGTTATCTGACATAACTTTTCCGCTAAATTCGCCTGTACTTCATAATAAAAATCTGTTCCTGCAAAATGCAGGAATTTTTCTGCCTGCTCTTTTATTGCTTTTGTTACCTTAGGATGACAATGCCCAACATTTACAACCCCAACTCCAGAAGTAAAATCAAAAAAGATATTTCCATCAACATCTTCAAAAACAATGCCTTTCGCTTCTTTTACAACAGCTGGAGAAGCTTTTGTTGTTGTTGCAATGAATTTTTCGTCTTTTGAAATTATTTCCTTTGCTTTATCACCAACAACATTTTTAACTAATGGCTTGCTCTCATTTCCTGTAATCATGTGCATGAAATGTTTGTTTAATTTAAAAAATTTCTCTCGTCAGAATTTCTTCTTCCATATAATGAACACTATAATACCAATTAAAATTATTATCAGGCCAACAGCTATTGCTCCGCCTCCGCCAGCCTTTGCCTCGCTAAATAGATTCATTTGATATTCCTCGTAATTCTTTTTCTCTTGGTGCCCAACAGGATAATATGTTAGCTTTATTTTTGCATTTGTTTCTCTGATTTCTTCCGCTTTTATAGTTACCAAAACAGATTTTTTGGTTTTTGGAGGGATTGAAAAAATTCTTTTATCAAAAGTAAAAGAAAAGCCAGTTGCATTTTCTGTAGATAATTCAACATTGATATTTGCGTTGCAATTATTCGTTATATTAAGCATAATCGTTTCCTCATCTCCTTTATAAAGATGAACAGCAGATGGAGCTTCTATAGTTAAACCATTATCTACAAAATCTTCCATAACACTAATTTCTTTTCTCTTTTCACATCCTTTTATAAGAAAGCTTCCATTTGTATATACATGCAAACTAAAAGAATAAATGCTATAGGCTGTTGTTTCTTTATTCGCTTTGAGCATCATTTTAACTGTTTTGCTAACCTCTCCCCCCATTAATTTTGCTGGAGTTATGGTGAATTCGGAAGGAGAAAATCTTACAGATAACCATTCTGGCACATTTTCAGCTTCAACATATATTTTTACTGGTAATGGAATAATTGCTCCAAATCCCCATGTAAAAGTAACATTTACTTCTGCTGTTATTTCCTTACCTAATGGAATTGGAGAAATTTCTTCAACATTTATTTCTATATCTGAAAAAATGAAATGGGCGCTTGAATTATATGGAATAATAAAAATAAGAAATAAGGATATTGCCATAATTTTTACTTTCATAATGGTATATCTGGAAATAATATAAGTTTATTGCTTTGATATATTTTATAGCATTTGTAAAATTTTTGCAATTTTGGAAAAAAATTTTGAAAAAAATTTTACCAAAATACAGTAATGAATGCAAAAATATGCAAAAATTAATATATGAATCTTTTATTTTGAAACAAAATGAGATATGTAAAGATTTATAATGAAAAAATGCAGGAATTCTTGGAAAGATTGAAAAATTATGGTAAGTTATATGCTCCAGTTAAAATATCAGATAAATTTTATGATAGAAAGGAAATTGATGATGTTAAAAAAATTTCTTTTGATTGTCTCCGCACAATAATGCCAGCAAAAAAATTTTTTATTCCTCCATATGAAGAGTTATTTGAAATTGATATCGAAAATGCTGATTATAAAGAAAAAATTGAGGAAACCGAGCCTTTTGTTTTATTTGGTTTGCATGCATGTGAAATTGTTGCACTACGTATATTAGATGGAGTATACTTAGATGAATTTCCTGATATATATTATGCAAATAGAAGAAAAGCGGGTATAATAATTGGATTGAGTTGTTTACCAGATGAATATTGTTTTTGCAATCTGACAAGAACTGACTTCGTTGACATAGGTTTTGAACTTTTCTTACACGAATTACCAGATGGCTATTTAATTAGAGTAGGAAGTCCAAAAGGGCATAAAATAGTTGATGAAAATCCAGATTTATTTTCGGAAGTTAAAAAGGAAGATATAGATGCTTTTAAAATGTTTGAAGAGAAGAGGCAAAAATTGTTCAAATATTATGGAAGCTTTGATAATATCAGGTATATCTTGGAATTAACAATGAAGGATAAAATATGGGATGAGGAAGCAGAAAAATGCTTAGGATGCGGAAATTGCACAATGACTTGCCCAACTTGTAGGTGCTATGATGTGCAAGATATTCCAGATATAGATGGAAAGCATGCAAAAAGAATAAGATTCTGGGACTCATGCCAGTTTAGGAGCCACGGGTTGGTGGCGGGAGGACACAATTTTAGGCCGACAAAAAAAGATAGGTTCCTAAACAGATATATATGCAAAAACGCGTATTTCTATCCTTTAGGAACTTCCTATTGTGTTGGATGCGGAAACTGTACTTATTTCTGTCCAGCAAATATTAATTTTCTGGAGAATTTAATCGAAATAAGGAGGGGAATAAATGCATGAAAATAAAGGGAATGTTTATTCCTTATATAAATGTAGAGTGCTAAGGGTTTATGATTTAACAGATGATGTAAAATTATTCCTATTTAGATTTGAAGACCCAGATATAGCGGAAAAATGGACATTTATACCGGGACAATTTGTTCAACTTTCCCTTCCAGGATATGGGGAAGTACCAATTTCTATTTGCTCTTCCCCTATGAGAAGGGGTTTTTTTGAATTATGCATAAAAAAAGCTGGAAGAGTTACAAGTAAAATTTTTGAATTAAAACCTGGAGATTTTGTTGGAGTGAGAGGACCGTATGGAAATGGTTTTCCAATGCAAGAATTTGAGGGAAATGATATGCTATTAATTGCATGCGGAATAGGTATGGCTCCTTTACGTTCAGTTTTTATGTATGCATTAGATAATAGATGGAAATTTGGAAATATTACAGTAATAAATAGTGCAAAATATGGAAAAAATTTGCTATTTAAAAAGGAGTTAGAAGCCATGCGAGATGTTGCTGAAGCGGAAAACATAAGAATAATACAGACCGTAACTCGCGACCCCGATTGGCCTGGAAGAATTGGAAGGGCGCAGGAACATATAAGATATGCGAATACTAGACCGGATAAATCTTATGTTTGTCTTTGTGGCCCTCCTCAAGCATATCATGATATATTTACGAAGCTTATTGAACATGGATACAATCCAAAAAGAATATATGTTACTTTGGAGAGAAGGATGAAATGCGGTGTCGGCAAATGCGGGCATTGTATAGCTGGGACATCAACATTCTTAAAGTACATATGTATAGATGGTCCTGTATTTGGGTATTATGATATAATTTCAACACCAGGGTTAATATGAAGAAGCTAAAAATTGGTGTACATGGTCTAACTTCCTGTTATGGCTGTCAGCTAAAAATGGCTAGTCTTAAGCTTGCGGAGAATATTGAAATAGTGTATTGGAATATGCTATCAAGTAAGGGAGAAATAGGTAAAGTAGATGTTGCTTTTGTAGAAGGAAGCGTAAGTACGGGAGAAGATGAAGAAGAATTAAAAAAGATAAGAGAAAATGCAGACATACTGGTGGCTATGGGAACTTGTGCAACACATGGTGGTGTGCAGGGAGTAATTTTTGGGGAGGATTATAAAAAATGTTTTAAAGAAATATATGGGGATAACAATATAGAGTTTGATGGAAGAATAGGAGAACCAATAAAAAAATATGTTAAGGTTGATTATAATTTGCCGGGTTGTCCTCCAGAAGAGGATGAAATTCTTTATTATTTAGCCACCTTCGCATTGGGGAGCTACCCGGAAGAAAAGGATTATCCAGTTTGTGCTGAATGTAGAAGGAATGGCTATCCATGTATATTAATAGAAAAAAATAAGCCCTGTTTAGGCCCGTTAACAGTTGCTGGATGTAAAGCAAGATGTTTAAAGTATGGGATAGAATGTACAGGATGTAGAGGACCATTGCCACACAATATTGCATGGTTTGATTCTTTAGCCAGAACATTTAAGGAAAGAGGTATGAGCAAAGAATTTATTAAATCAAAAATGGAAATATTTGGTAAGCAATATGAAAACATGGAAGAGCTAATAAATAAGGTGTTTGAATGAAGATTTATAGAGAGATAAAGATTGACCATCTGGCTAGAATAGAAGGAAAGGCAGGGATAGTTGTGGAAATTGGGGAGGAAGTAAAAGCAAGAGTAAATGTTACAGAAGGACCAAGATTTTTTGAATTGATTACGAGAGGAAAAAATTATAATGATGCTGCTTCCATTTGTTCCAGAATTTGCAGTTTTTGTTCCATTCCCCATAAACTAACACCTATTGAAGCAATAGAAAAAGCTTTGGACATTGAAGTTACAGAGCAAACCAAAATTTTGAGAAAAATCCTCTATTTTGCGAATATAATCGAGAGTCACTCCTTACATCTTTTTCTTTTTGCTATGCCAGACTATCTCGGTTATCCTGATGCATTTTCTATGGCAAAAAAATATCCAAAGTTAATGAAAACCGGCTTGGAATTGAAAAATTTTGGAGCGGAGGTTCAAAAAATAATTGGGAGTAGAGAAATTCATCCAGAAAATGCAATTGTTGGTGGATTCGGGAAATTGCCATCTCAAAAGGATATGGAAAAAATAAGAAAAATGGCAAAAGAAAATTTAGAAAGAGCAATAGCAACTGTAGATTTTTTTGCAGAATATGAATACCCCTCATATACAAAAATGGAAAGAAAGCATTTATCAATAGATGGTTATGAAGCCTACGGAAATAAGATAAAAGCAACTGATGGAAACGAATTTTCTATAGAAGCATATAAAGAGAATATTGAGGAAGAGGTTGTTTCTTATTCATTTGCAAAAAGAGGAAAATATAAAGGGGAGCCTTTTATGACAGGAGCTATCTCAAGAATTGTCAACAATATGGAATTTTTGGAAGGAGAAGCAAAAGAATTGGTCAAAAAATATGAAGATTTTATTGATTCTAAGAATTGCTTTGCAAATAATTTCGCTCAAGCTATAGAACTTGTTTATTTTACGCAAAAAATAGGAGAGCTATCTAATATAAAAATAAAAGAAGAAAGAAATGTTGACATTGAAAAGAAAAATGGCAGAGGAATTGCTGTTACTGAAGCTCCTAGAGGATTGCTTATTTATGAAGTTGAAGTTGAAAATGAGAAAATTAAATATATGAATGTTATAACACCTACCGCTATGTTGCTTCCGATGATGGAAATAGATGCTATAAACATGGCCAAAGGATTATGGGAAGATGGTTATAAAGATATAGATTTAATAGGAAAAAAGATAGAAATGGTTGTAAGGGCATATGACCCTTGTATATCATGTAGTGTGCATGTAATTAATAAAAAATGAAAACACTGGTTGTCTTCTTAGGAAATGAGATTGCTGGAGATGATTCGATAGGTTATGAAATTTATAGGAAAATAAAAATAAGCAATAAAGTATTCCTTTCCACAGACTTCTTTAAATTGTATGGAATATACAAAAATCAGGAAAGGCTCATTATTGTTGATGCTGTTTATGGAATAAATGAAATTATTCATTTAAAAAATGAAGAAATATTTGAAATTGATGACAAAAGCATAGGAAATCATTTTATTTCCGCTATAGAATCTTTAAAAATATTGAAAATTGTAATGAAAAATTTTCCTAAGGAAATTCATTTAATAGGACTACCTGCAAAGGACTTTAATAAAATTACATATAATGATGAAATAATTGAAAAAGCAATAAGAAAAATAGAAGAAATAATGAAAAAGTCATAGTCTTACTGGTATTTCCTTTCCAAAATAAACATTTTTCCCATCAAATTTTATTCTGCATGCCATTATTTTAACTCCTCTTTCATGCGCCATCTTCAAAGTTTGTGAAAATTTTTCATCTATTTCCCAATTTGGGGAGAAATATCTTGCTTCCCTCATAACTAAAAATAGAATGGCTACCTTATAATTATTAATGGCATTTATTAATTCCACTACGTGCCTCCTCCCCCTCTCTGTTGGCGCATCTGGAAACATCGCTATACCATTCTTTTCATAAGTACACCCTTTAACCTCTAACAAACATTTTTTTGAATTTTTTAATAAAAAGTCTATTCTGCTTTTTCCATATTTATATTCCTTTTTCTCAATCTTATAATTAAAATTTTTTAATAAACCATTTTCTAAGATTTTCTCCGCAAATATTGAATGATAACCAGAATGTATAAAAACCCATTCCTTTAATTTTATAGCTATTACATCATATTTTGTTTTTCTTTTTCTTCCTTCCTTTTTACAAAGCAAAACTTTTCTTCCTCTCTTTAAGAGTTGATGCAATCTTCCTGGGTCGTGCAGATGGCATTTTATTTTCCCTTTCAAATCTACTTCTACTAAAAATTTATTTAATCTTCTAATGAATGTAGCTTCTGTTAATTCATCGAAACTATAGATAATCAAGCTAGCAAGAACTATGCTCTATGGCATTATTTGGACATGACTCAACGCAAGCACAACACTCTATGCAATCATCAACATTATTAGCTACTGCCTTACCCTCTTTTAATTCATATATATCAACAGGACAAATTTCAACGCATTTGGCGGCGCCCTCGCATTTATCATAATCAATTTTTATCACAATATCTCCTGAAGATGATTTAAATTCCATTATCATGATATGATAAGAAAATTTGCTTTATAAAATTAATGTTATTATTTATAAAATTAAGGAGGCCATGTATAAACCAATGCAAATCAAGAAAATACCTATTATCAATTTTATATAGGCATAACTTTTTTTCTGCATTTCTCCTATTTCTTTAGCTGAATAGCCATAATAAAACAGGGAAAGAATGATTAACAATGGGAGTATAAACATAAAATTATATACCATTAAGTAAAGGAGAGCGGTTAGCTTTAAGGAACTTGTTCCTTGTATTACTGCTGTGAGAGTAGGAATATAAACCTGTCCAGTACAAACAAGTTCAATAGCGGAAATTATCGCTCCAGCTGAAAAAGAAATTATCGCCAAAACAATTATTTTTTTATCTTCGGTGATTCTCCTTATTATTCTCCCTCTTCTCTTCTTGATAAATGAAGGAAGTTGGAGAATGATTCTCTTTCCTTTTTTCGCAATAAAAAAATCAATTATACTAATAGAACCAATTATTATTGCAGCTATTCCTATCGTGGTATAAAGGTAGAGAGATGCAATTTCCCTTATCGCATCTAAAAAATGTAGTAAACCAAGCCCTATCAAAAAATAAGATATATAAACTCCCACAGCAAATGCTAAACCAACAGGAAGAATTGCTTTTTTCCTTTTAACTCTTTCCAAATAAGCAATGAAAAATATTAGAGTTGCAAAAGCACAAGGATTTATTCCATCCAAAAGACCGCCAACTATTACTGTAAGTAAAGTCCATTCTTTAAATTCTTCTTCAATGTTTTCCTTTCCTAATTCTGGACAGCATAATCCAGTGCCAAGCCATTTCCTTATTTCGTTTTCGATTTCTTTAGCTTGGCTTACAGAATAAAAGAATTTATCTCCTATAAAAATATTAGCTGCTCTCATTCTCGTTATGTTGTATTTTTTATATAAGTAATTCAGCATTTCTGCATTTTCTGGTATTGTCTTAACATATTTTCTTATTTCAAGAGGATATTTTTTGCTTAATGAATACAAAAAATCTTTAACTTTTTGGCATGATGGGCAACCCGGTGTATAGAAAAATAATATGCATATTTTTTTCTCTTCATAAAAAGATGGGAAAGAAATACCAACTTTTTCATATTTCTTTGCCTCCTTTATTATAGATGAAATATTATTTACATAATACAAATTTTCTCCAATAAAAACTGCGGGAGTCTTATCAACTCTTTTCTTTATTTCTTCATTTTCATTGATATTTACTCTATCTATTCTTATATAGCTTATATTTTCTTCCAATGAATCCATTAATTTGCTTACATTTTCCTTATCATATACAATAAGGATACAAACTGGTTTAGGATAAATTATTTCTCCATCTTTTATAGGGATTTCAACATTAAAATTTTTAAATTCTTCCAAATCTTTCAACAATCTCTCTCCTTCGTTTTCTTCTCCTAAATAATACCATTCATTTCCAACAAAAATGCTCGGTAAATTTTCTTCTGCATCATATGCTTTTATTAAAGATTTAAATAAGGATTCATTTCCCTCATATTTATACTTATGTATATTGACAAATGTTAAATTTTGGAGTTTTTCCATAAAGGATGGAGAGCATTCCTTATTTTCTGAATAAAAATAGACCATATTTACTTCTGCTGCGCTAAGTTTCGCAAATAGGATTAACAACATTACAATCAATATTTTTTTCATTTTCCTTCCAGATATTTTCTGACAATTTCTATTGCACACAACTCACCACACATTGAACATGTTGAGGATTGTGTCGGTCTTCTTTTTCTATATTCAATAGCTTTTTTGGCATCAATAGCAAGTTCAAACATTTTCTTCCAGTTAAGATTTGCTCTCGCTTCTGAAAATTCTTTGTCTAATTCCAAATCAATGCCTCTCGCAATGTTTGCAGCATGGGCAGCTATTTTTGTAACAATTACTCCTTCCCTTACATCTTCAACATTTGGTAATGCAAGATGTTCTGCAGGAGTTACATAGCAAAGAAAATCAGCTCCATAATAACCAGCTAAAGCCCCTCCAATCCCCCCAACAATATGATCATAACCAGGAGCTATATCTGTCACAAGGGGACCTAATACAAAATAAGGAGCTTCTCTCGTAACTTTTTTCATTATTCGAATGTTAGCCTCTATATCATTTAATGGCATATGCCCCGGCCCCTCCACCATGGTTTGGACTCCTTTTTCTCTCGCTTTTTCAACCAACTCCCCAACAATCAATAATTCTTGGAATTTTGCTCGGTCATTTGAATCATTTATCGCTCCGCTCCTCATACCATCTCCCAAACTTAAAGTTAAATCATATTCTTTTGCTATCTCCAATAAATAATCAAAGTCTTTGTATAAAGGATTTTCTTCCTCATGATAAAGAATCCAAGCAATATGGAAAGCCCCTCCTCTCGAAACCATTGGTATAAGCCTTTTTTGTTTTTTTAATCTTTCAACGCTTGTTTTTGTCACTCCAACGTGAGCAACGGCGAAATCGACACCTTGTTTAGCTTGCTTTTCAAAGGAATTAAACATATCATCGGCGGTCATTTCTACAATTGCGCCTTTTTTTCTCATTGCTTCTATACCAGCTTGATAAATTGGGACTGTTCCAAAAGGAACATTTACAACTTTTAACAATTCAAGTCTTATTTTATCTAAATCTCCCCCAGTTGATAAGTCCATAACCGCATCAGCCCCTGCTTCTATTGCTGCCTTTGCTTTTTCAACTTCCTCCTCAATATTGCAGTAATCCATAGAAGTGCCAATATTTGCATTTACTTTTACTCTTAATCCTTTTCCTATTCCTAAAGGAGAAGGAGAATGGATCGGATTATATGGTATAATTATTTTTCCTTCTGCAACCCTTCTCCTAATAATTTCCGCATCAATTTTTTCAGCTTCTGCAACTTTTTTAATCTCTTCTGTTATTATTCCTCTTTTTGCCTCTTCCATTAAAGTCATTGTTCGTGATAAGGATAATCACATATTAAATTTTCTAAGCCTATACGCCATTAATAAATAAACAACAATATCTCTCTTATACTTTCCAAATTTTTTAACAAATTCTTTTATTACTGTTGGAGGTTGTAACTCATCAAAATAAAAATATGAAATAGCTTTTCTTACTCCTAAATCATCAGTAGGGATTATATTTAGGCCTATTGAAGCAGCCATTACAAGCTCTGCAGTCCATTTTCCTATTCCTTTAAATGAGGTTAGTTCATTGAATATTTCTTCTGGTTTTTTATTCCTCAATTTTTCGGGATCGAAACCATTCAATACTTCTTGCGAAAAATTCTTTATATATTCTGCCTTTCTATAACTCAATCCGCACTTTCTTAATTCTTCTATTTTTGCGCTTGCAAGTTTATGTGGCAATGGAAAATCATAAACAAGTTCGTTCATATATTTTGTTTTCATTCCATACTTTTTTACAATATTGGATATGATATGGTTTGCAATTTTAAGAGATATTTGTTGTTGTACTATAGCCTTTATTATTCCTTCATAAACACTAATAGACATTAAACCTGCTCTTCCAAATCCATGTAATTCTCTTTTTATTTTTCTTAATATGCTATCTTTTTCCATAAAATCATATAAATTTTTGGGATTTTTTATTCCGTGATATTTAAAAACCAAATTTTCTATCTCTTTTGTTTTCTTAGGGGAATAAAAATATAGTAAATTATCTTTCCCCTCAACAATTACTGGGATTCCATTTAACATTCTCATCCATTTATTTCCTTTGATTATACATGGAGTTGGCTGATTAGGCAAAATAGAAAATTTTAGTTTAAGTTGCCATTTAAAAGGAAAATTCAATTTAATTTTCCATTTCATTTTTTCTTTTAGTAGCTAAAATATGCGCCTGTCTTATTGGTTCAGGAGTGCTATATTTCATAAAATTTTTTGTTATTTGATAAGCTGTTTCAATGCTAATTTTATTTCCAGGGGAAACAAAAATTTTTCCCAATTTCCTTCCTACTTTTCTTCCATTTATATAAACATATCCATCTCTTATTTTTCCATACAATAATTTTTTGGCTATCCCAATTGTTACCATATCATTAATTACTCCAAAATGACAAGCGATTCCAAAAAAACGAGGATGTAACAATCCGTTTCCATCTATCATAACTATACTTGGATTTTCATTTCTTATAAGTTCATTCAAAATGGGCAACTCTCTATATGCTAAATAAGTTGGAATATATGGAAATTCAATTTTTTTCTCAATAATTTTTTGTTTAATTATATCTCCTTTTAAATTAAATTCAACATATGCACCATATGCTACATTTTTACCATAAGCAACATCCATACCAGCAATACTATTCAATTCAAAATCATCATTTAATGAGATTTTCTTTTTTAGATTTTCTTGCTCTTTTCTCAGTTTTTTTAAAGGATAATCCGTGATAAAATCATTAAATAAAAATTTTTTTAAATCAATTTTACCCTTTATTATTTCAACTCCGTCTCTTTTTAGTAATTCTATTTTCTTTTCTACACCATGAGCATATCCTCCTATACTGCCATCACTTTTCACAACCCTATAACATGGAACATCCTTATATGGATTCTCATTTAGCATTTTTCCAACTGCTCTCGAAGCTATTATATCTCCCAAAGCCAATGCTATATGTCCATAAGTAGATACTTTTCCTTTTGGAATTTGCTTCACCAACTCGTAGGTTTTTTTGTATAGGTTTATCATGTTGCTCTTGTGCCTCCGCCTCGTCAAGGCGATTCATTATTCCTCGCCTCTCCGCAGGCGGAGGCTAATTTTTAAATACAAACTCAAATATAATTTTTCTTTTATGATGAATATAACCGTGATAATGATTACAAAAAGTTTTAATAATAGTTGGCATTAAAGCTTGTCAGGAGGTGATGTTATTGTCATTAGATCCTTCAGCAGCTAAATATTTAATAAAGGCAAAAATAAAAGTGGATGGAGTAGTTGATAAATCAGATGTAATAGGAGCAATATTTGGTCAAACGGAAGGTTTAATGGGTGAAGAATTGGATTTAAGAGATTTACAAAAGTCGGCGAGAATAGGAAGAATAGAGGTAGAAATAAAACAAAATCAGGGAAAGAGCGAAGGAGAGCTTACTCTAACATCAGCATTAGAAAAAGTAGAAACAGCCATAATAGCGGCGGGAATAGAAAGCGTTGACCGAATCGGTCCTTGCAAGGCAGAGATCAAAATTGAGAAAGTAGAAGATATTAGAATGGCAAAAAGAAAAAAGATGATGGAAAGGGCTAAAGAAATTCTGCAGGAAATGATAAAACAGAGTAAGGAAGAAATGCCAAACTTGGTTGAAGAATTAAGGCAATCTGTTCAGGTTGAGGAAATAATTTATTACGGTCCAGAGCGTTTGCCAGCTGGTCCAAATATTGAGAAAAGCGATGCAATTATTATTGTTGAGGGAAGAAATGATGTCATAAATTTGTTAAGGCATGGCATTAAAAATGCTATAGCTGTCGAAGGAACAAGCATTCCAAAAACAATAATTGATTTGTGCAACGAGAAAATCGCAACCGCATTTGTAGATGGCGATAGAGGAGGGGAACTTGTTTTAAGAGAATTGCTTCAAGTCGCTGATATTGACTTTGTGGCAAGAGCGCCTCCTACTAGAGAAGTTGAGGAACTTTCTTATAAACTTATAATGAAGGCATTAAAGAACAAAATGCCAGCAGAACAATTCATGGAACAAATGGGGTGGAAAAGGGAAAAAAGGAAATTAGAAGGAGAGTATGGAGAGTATAAAAGAATATTAGATGAAATAAAAGGGAATCATACAGCGGTTTTATTAAATGATAAAGGTGAGGAAATAAGGAGAATAGAAACAGAAAAATTGATTGAGCAAATTGCTAAAGACAAACCATCTATTATAATATTTGATGGAATAGTTACTCAAAGACTCATTGATAATGCATATGAAAATAAGGTAAAGAAGATAATAGCAACAGCATTGGGAGATGTGATAAAAATACCAAAATCTTTAAGAATAATAACTGAAAAACAGTTAGGATAAAATGTATTCAAAAAAAGTTATGGAACATTTCTTAAACCCTCGCAATAAAGGTAAATTAGAAAATGCAGATGCTGTAGGCAGGGTGGGTAATCCAATTTGTGGAGATGTAATGTATATTTATATTAAAGTTGAGGATAATAAAATAGTTGATATAGGTTGGGAAACAATGGGATGTGCAGCGGCGATAGCAACTTCTTCAATGGTGAGCGAGCTGGCGAAAGGGAAGAGTTTAGAAGATGCAATGAAAATAGAGAAAAAAGATATTGCCGATGCTTTAGAAGGATTGCCACCAATAAAAATGCACTGTAGTAATTTGGCATCGGAAGGATTGCATAAAGCTATTAAAAATTATTTAAATAGGGAAAAAATAATAGAAAAATTTAAGGAAGTTGTTGGGGAGGAAGATGCTAAAGCATTATATATGCTTGGCATATCCGATTTAAAAGAGCTAAAAGATGTGACTCTTGAGGAAATTGCTAATATAATAAGCAAAGAAGGCTTGGAAAAATTGAGAAAATATTTCAAAAAATGATATTGGTTTTTACGGGAGATGGAAAAGGAAAAACAACATCCGCTTTTGGAATGGCTATAAGGGCAATAGGTCATCAAAAAAAAGTTATTATCATCCAGTTCTTAAAAAAGGGGAAATACGGAGAAACAAAACTTTTTGAAAAATTAGGAATAGAGATTTATCAATTTGGGAGGAAAGATTTTGTTCTTGAAGCAACAAAGGAAGACTATGAAATGGCTCAAAAAGCGTTAAAAAAAGCCTATGAAAAACTAAAAGAAAAGCCTTTCCTTCTAATTCTTGATGAAGTAAATGTCGCCATTGATATGGGATTAATTAAATTAAAGGATGTTATTGATTTACTGAAAAAGGCAGAAGAAACGCATATTATATTAACAGGGAGAAATGCACCTCAAGAATTAATAAAATATGCTGATTTAGTTACAGAAATGAAAAAGATTAAGCATTACTATGATATGGGCATAAAAGCTATTGAGGGGCTGGAATATTAAAATGATTAGCATTTTTTCCTTAACTTACAAAACTTACATATTTTTCCATATGAAGCATAACCGCATTTAATGCATTTATTCAAATTCACTTCTTCTCTTATTTTTTCTTCGATTCTCCAAAAACTTCTCGCCATATTAAGTAGCATGCCCGGCATTTCCGTCTCCATCTCATGAAGCCATCTTTTTAGTCGCAACGTTGGAGCATTTTCTGCATGAGGACATTCTTCTTCTGCATACGGCAATTCATTTATCATTGCGTATAGCATGCATTCCTTATCCTTTAAATAATAAATTGGCTTAACTTTCGCCACCAGCTTATATTCCAAATTTTCTTCCAAAAATGGCTTATTTCCTCTGAAATTTAAAATGTTCCCAGTAATAACATTATTCATTGCAAAAGTAACTACATCGCTTAAATTATGACCGGTAGCAACATATTTACAATTATTTTCATATGCAAATTTGTTCATTAAGTATCTTTTTGCTGTTCCACAAATACTGCAAGGCTTTTCATATTTTTCTAAATCTATTCCATACTCCTCAAGATAAATAACTTCTAAATCATATCCCAATAAATTGCAAAGTTTCTCAGCCTCTACTTGACATTTATTTGAATAATATTTTATTCCCAAATTTATATGAAATGGGAGTAAATCAAATTTAAATTTATTTAATGCGTGAAAGCAAGCGGAAGAATCTTTTCCTCCAGATAATGCAACTGCAATTTTTCCTCTTATATTAAACTTATCTATTACACTTCTCACCTTTCCTAAAAAATATTTAATGAAATGTTCTTCACAATATGCTTTTCCATATGCTTCTTCTATAGCTTCTTTATTGCAATAGTAGCACTTCATTTCCAAAGATTTATCTATTAGTTATACATTTCTTTTTTGGTGCTAAAATGAAGGAGATGGCGGAGGTTAGAGAGCTAAAAGCGAATCGATATATAATTATTGATGATGAACCATGTAAAATATTGAGCATAACTACTTCAAAGCCAGGTAAACATGGAGAAGCGAAAGCAAGGATAGAGGCAATAGGTGTTTTTGATAATCAAAAAAGAAGCGTCATATATCCAGTACGTCATAAAGTAGCTGTCCCAATCATTGATAAAAGAACTGCTCAAGTAATATCAGTTATGGGAGACAAAGCTCAATTGATGGATTTAGAAACCTATGATACATTTGAAATAGAAATACCAGAGGAGTTAAAGGATAAAATAGCAGAAGGGAAAGAAGTTGAATATATACAGGCATTGGGCAAAAGAAAAATAACAAGAGCATGAAATTTGCAGATGCCGAGCAGGGTTACGAGGAATCCCATTTTATTATTTTTGGCATACCATATGAAGATGAAGAAATGTCATTTCGTAATGGCACAAAAGAGGCACCAGATTTTATAAGATATGTAAGCTGGGACTATGAAAGCTACAATATAACAAACGGCATCGATTTACAAGAAATACCAATACATGATGCAGGAAATCTTGGTATAGAAGAAGCTACACGATTCATAAGAAGGGTAATAAAGGATGGAAAAATACCAATTGCTATAGGAGGAGCGCATTCCATCACTCCTTTTCTAATTTCTTCTTTAAAAAATACAATAGATTTTGGCGTCGTCATTTTAGATGCCCATTTAGATTTTAGGGATGAGTATATGGGTGATAAAAAAAGCCATGCTTGCACAGCAAGAAGAATTTATGAGTTGGTTGGAAAAGAAAAAATTATTTCTTTAGGAGTAAGGTCCGCCTCTAAAGAGGAAATAGAGGATGCAAAAAAGCTTGGATTTATTTATTATTCCTCATTGAACAGCGATATAAATTTTGATAAAATTTATTTAAGTATCGATATAGATGTATTCGACCCATGTTATGCGCCAGGCGTAAGCAATCCGGAGCCTATGGGCTTAGGATATGAAGTATTGGATTTTATTAAAAATTTAGCTGGGAAAGTAATTGCATTGGATGTGGTAGAGGTTTGTCCTCCATATGATGATGAAAGAGCTTCTTTATTGGCGGCAAAGCTTATAAGAGATTTTATAACATGGAAAGTTAGTTATAAGAAATTTGGAAAGTAATGGTTTTTATTGTTTCGTTATTTCCAGCATTATCTATACTGTAATATTGAAGTATATGCGAACCTTCTTCTGAAATAACTAATTGATTTGTATATTCATTCCAACCCTCATTATCTAAGTTATATAGAGTTACATTTACACCCGAGTGTTCATCATAAGATTCCAGCGAAATGTAAACGGTTTTTCTATATATCCCTCCTATACCAATCCCACTTATTATAACGTTTGTTTGCGGAGACAAGGTATCAACTTTTATTTGGATGGATTTAGTTATTTCTTTATTTCCTGCCCAGTCAATGCTATAAAAATAAATTTCGTGTATCTCATCTTCTGATAAATAGAAAGGTCCATTATATGTCATCCACTGGCCATTATCTATTTTATAGTAGGTGGTAGGAGTTGTTAAATCATCGGTTGCAGTAAAATGAAATTAAAACATCACTTATATACCATCCGTTATTTCCCATAATACCACCTATATTACATAATGTAGTAGGTGGTGTTGTATCTTCAACGAGTGGTAAATAATCTCCTCCATTCATATTTCCATTACAATTGTAAGGAATAAGGGTGTCCCCTATTCCGTCATTATTTGTATCTATACCCATATAATCTGACCAATAGTTTCCACCTAAATATGGTCCCCCCACTATATTCTTACCGGCTATTTTAGCAATATTCCATATATTTGTTCCACTGGTGCATTCGCAAGCATTTATTGTGTTATTGAAATAATTGTTGTATATTAGATTATCTATAGAGGAGGGTAAGCTTATTCCTACATTGTTCTCAAATATGTAATTGCTAATTATTTTATTCATACAGCACTGCATTAATAAAATACCCTGGCCATTACAATATATTCTGTTACCAATTATTCTAATATTTGTACAATCTTCTACTAAAATACCAACACTATTGTTATATATGGAATTATTTTTGATTAGTGGGAATAAAATACTATTACTCATCCAGCAACTATCCTTTATGTATATACCTTTGTCGTTATTATAGATGTTACAATTCTTAACAATTAATCTATGATGTCCTCTTATAAAAATGCCATATAATCCATTTTTAATTGTTAAATTCTTTATTATTGCATCTGCCGAAATATTAAATACTGGTTTTGTGGTGTTTCCGATAATGATGGCATTTTTACTATTCCCGATAATATTTATCTCCTTATTTATTTTGATACTTTCGTTATAGATACCACTAAATACGTAAACTGTTCCACCTTCTGCAACTGCATCTATTGCATCCTGTATTTTATCAAAATGATTATATTGCCATCCAGGAGTATAGTAATTGAAATCATCATCTACGTATACGGTTGTTGGAGGAGAAAAATGCTTTGTTTCAAGACTTAAGGAAGGATCTCCATAGAGAATATAATCGTATAAATTTCTAAGGCGTTTTATCATTGTTTTATTACTTTCTTGGCTAAAATTATTTTGGGAACAATATCTCAAAGTATAATTATACTTTGCATCATATAATGCCTCTCCCACACTTTTACCATCAATTAGTTCTTCGAAGAAATAACATACTAAATCTTGCAAACCGTCTCCTTTCTTTTCCCACCATGGTGTGAAATGGCTGGGACGTGTGGCTCCAATATATGCAACAGCTCCATTACGGAGAAGACGGACACCTAATGAGCTTATATTTGGAGTTGCGGTCCAGCAAGCAAAAGCAAAAACAATGCTATCATTATTTAACATAGAAGTTGAGGCAGTATCAATGAATGGTATATCTTCTAATTCGAAAGATTGTGGTACATGATCTCCACAATAAATAATGGAATATGGGGGTATTATTTGAGCATGGGGAGTATCATATTTCCAGATATGACGGTATGCTGCCCGCTTGCCGCCATGCGATTGCCAAAAGACAATTCCATAGCCTTTATTCCACTCATTAATTACATTTGTATAGTTTAAAGAATAATCGCCTATATAAGTAGAAGGATCTACGCCTTCGGTTTCATACATTGTTGTGACGCTATAATTTTGTAGGATATTATCTTTCAGATATTCACATAAAGTAGCGCCATCGGTTTTGCAATTAAATATTTTTCCACCTCTATTTTCATTTTTATAAACTAGAATAGCTCCAAGTAGCAACGCTTTTTTCTTCCATTCTCCGTCATCTTGTTCAAACTTTATGGTTCTATTCAGTATAGATCGTAAGATATCTAACGGATTATTATTGGTATTGTTATTGATATTATTGATATTATTATTTATATTACCTATGTTATTAATATTTATCTCAACATTATTTGAATTAATGTGAATGGGTATCCTACCTACATAAACATCCGGCTTAGGCTCAAAACCAAAATTAACAAAATTTTCGTATGCACCTGGTGGATCTCCCCAATCTATTGTTAAATTTACATAATAATAGTCAGTTGGTATGTCCCGATAATTTTTTTGGGTTTCATTTGGGTCTACACGGAAAGTTTTCATTGGAATGGTATCGTTATCACCGATTATCAAAACATATTTTATGCCCCATGGTTGGGAATAATTTTTTAGGAAATTCCTTATCTTCTCCTGCAGATTATCACCAGTAAAGGCATTGTCAATCCAAGAAATATTCACTATTTTAACTGAGTGACCAGTTCCCCATTTCCAGACAGAGAAATTTATTATTGCTGGAACGAGTTTATCCACAGTTATTATAACATAATCATATTTTGGAAAATTTATGCATGTGCTTATATGTATGGATGGGCTCGTAAAACCTTTGCTAATTGGAGGGATACCTATTAATAGCATACAACAGACTACCACCATCCATTTCTGCCCTTTCATAAACGGAATTTTTTAAAAAATTTAAAAATTTATTGCATCAATACATCCTATAAAAAATGGCATAAAAAAGTATAGTTAGGAATATAAACAAAATTATTGAATATTCTATGGCAAATTTTATATTGTAAATAATAAAGGTTGTACATATCGCAAGAGATGTTAAAAATGATAGGAAAAGAGGCATCACTATCCTAAATTTTTTTATTAGCATTTTTATATTACATTAGATATTTCTTCGCTAAAACTAATAGAGAAGGTTTCTTTATCAATTTTTTTATGAAAAAGTTAAGTTTTGCCTGTGTCAAGGCATATATATCTTCTCCCTGTAAAATCTCCGCCAATAATTCAAAATCTTTATCTTCCAACTTTTCCAAAAAAGCTCTAAGTTTCATTAACTTCTTCGTTTTTTCTCCGTATTCTTCCTCCCATTTCTTTTCGTATTCCTTTAATCTTTCTTTTGATAAGTCATTTTCTTTTAAAGCTTTATTCGCGACCTCAGCAGCCATTAATGAGGAATGAATAGCTCTGTAAATACCCCCACCATGGATTGGATTCACAAGTTGAGCAGCGTCCCCAACAAGCATTACACCATCTGTAACCATTTCCGTAAAATGGGCAACTGGTACTCCACCCGCATTTATTTCAATTGGCTGTGCATTTCTAAAGATTTCTTCGTGCTCTTCTATAAATTTTTTAAGATAGTCATATGCCCTCATTTTTGCTTGTTTTACCAATATTCCAAGGCCAACATTAAAAGAAAAAGCTTTTGGAAAAATCCATGCATAGCCCAGAGGAGCAACTTCTCTTCCAAAAAATATGTGAATATATTTATTTTCTATGTTCAAACCAGCCATTTCAAATTGTATGCCCGAATGATAATCTGTAATTTTATTTGTAGTATTCAAACCAGCCCATCTTCCGACCTTGCTTTCTACCCCATCTGCTCCAACAACAAGTTTTGCTTCAATTTCTTTTATACCTTCTATTGTTTTAACTTTTAATAGCCAGTTACCATTTTTTCTTTCCATATCTATTGCTTGAGCTTTAACCATATATCTTGCTCCTTCTTTTATTGCCTCTGCTGCCAACCATTTTTCAAATATTTTTCTTTCCAATACATATCCTTCCATTTCCTCTCCTTCCATGAGCACTTTTTTGCCAGATGGAGAATAAAGTATTGCTCCCTTTATTCTACCAAAAATACATAAAGGATGAATCTTCATTTCTAGCTTATCTAAGCCATGCTTTGTAACTCCTTCAGCACATCTTTTTGGGCAACCAATCTCCTGTTTTTTCTCAACCACCAAGACATCATAACCATAAGAAGCCATTTCTTTAGCCATTACACTCCCAGCTGGACCAGCTCCAACTATTAAACAATCTACCTTCATTTTATCCCTCTAATGCTCCAACGGGGCAAAATTCGACACAGGTTCCACAATCAACGCATTTTTCATTTATTTCGATTCTAATCTCATGCAGTGTAATTGCATCTACTGGACATACGCCAACGCATCCTCCACAATATAGACAGGCATCATAATTTATCTTTACCATCGTTCAAAAAATACAGAAAGTTTTTATATTTTCCTATCTTCAAAAACTTTATTTATGCATCACCCATATAATCATATGTTGCTTGAAATAGCTATTCTAATTATATTTTTGCTTATAATAATTCTTGCATCAGCAATAAAAATTGTAAGAGAATATGAAAGAGGTGTAATATTTAGGCTTGGGCGCCTTGTTGGGGCAAAGGGGCCCGGATTATTTTTCATTATACCAATTTTTGATAAAATGGTGAAGGTCGATCTGAGAGAGCATGTAATGGATGTTCCAGTGCAAGAAGCAATTACTTCAGACAATGTTCCAGTTAGAGTAAATGCTGTTGTTTATTTCAGAGTAATGAATCCAGAAGATGCTGTAGTAAAAATACAAAATTACATGATAGCAACAAGTCAAATGGCTCAAACAACTTTAAGGAGCATAATTGGGCAAGTAGAATTGGATGATTTGCTTAAGGAAAGGGAAAAAATTAATCAACGCTTACAAGCCATACTGGATGAAGCAACAGACGCATGGGGAGTAAAAGTTACAGCTGTGGAGATAAAAGATGTTGAAATTCCAGAAGGTATGCAACGTGCCATGGCAAGGGCGGCGGAAGCTGAGAGAGAAAGGCGGAGCAGAATAATAGCAGCAGAAGGTGAGTTGCAAGCAGCAGAAAAATTAACACAAGCAGCAAAAATTATAGCAAGCGAGCCTGCTGCTATTCAACTTAGAACATTACAAACTTTGGCTGAGATATCTGCGGAAGGCACAACAAAGATTTTCTTCCCGTTTCCATTGGAATTAATAAAGCCTTTCTTACAAGAAAAGGAGAAGAAGTAGGCTAAAGATTCATAGATTCTAAAGATTCATAGATTTATAATGAATACTTCCCTCTCATCCCACTCACTTTTTCCATTTGTTGCATATGCAACAACCTTTATTTTATATTCTCCTCTTGCTTTTTCATCCCATTTCCACTCAAAAGGCTCGTTCGAAACAGTTACCTTTAGCTCATCATTTATATAGAAATTAACTTTTTCTAATTTTCCTGGTGGATCTGTTTCAACATTTACTTTAATTGTTATGCCACCAAGTATTATTGTCTTATTGATAAAACTGAAAAATGGGCCCCTATCTATTACATACAAACCATTTAATGGTTTAGTGATTTCTAAGCTTATGTTTATTTTTTCTTCAGGTTCTTTTATAGCTACTTGAGGGTCTCCAAATAAGTTTGTTTGATAATACGTCCATCTCATTCCATTTTCATTTATTCTCCACACGTTATCTTCCTTAGAAAAATGATTTGCCCTTCCTACTTCTTTTATATCCTCTTCAAATAATCCTTTGAAGAAGGATAAATCATATCTCTGGCCAGGAGAATCCGTACTATTTTCTCTTCCTAATCCATAACGAGAATTCATAATACAAGCAAAAGCTCCGTATTCATCACATGTTAAATGCTCTGCAAAACAGTCATCTTCATAATATCTATCTTCAGGATACCAGTTATCGAAAGAGCCAGCTAAGCAGGTTTGCGAATATAAAAAGAAATATTTAGTGTTATGTAAAAGCTTCAAATCACTATTATGAAGTTTCAATGCATAAGTGGTCCATCCGTGCCCATCATGATTTATGATGTGTACTCCATTATTTATAACATCTGCCAAATTATATTTATCCCAATACATGAGTTTATCATACATTCTAGTTATATTGTATACGGGAGGAATCAATTTCATAACTTCATCTTTATGATTTCCTCCCCATTCCGCCTCCCCGCCAAATCCTAAATATTCTCCAAGTAAAAGAACCTGTATTATGTAATTATCAGTAGTTTCTTCATACGAAATTGTTTTTTGAATAAAATTATTTACCTCCTTTATGTTATCAACGCAAGCTCTCCCGACCCATACTTCTGCGAATAAATCCGCTTCATCGCCATTTCCTTTGCTATTTTCAGTTGCATTTTCTCCCCATCTTGTATCATGGTCATTATTAAAGCTTCCATCTAAACAGGCATAGTATACATCAGATGGAATATACGCTTCTAAAACATCTTGATTATCTAAAGGCAAACCAACGGATGTTGCATATAAATAGCGGGGTGGTATTATATTACTGCTCTCATTTTTAATATCTCCATCCCCTCCTAACAAAACATAATCTATTCCCCAATTTAGATAGGCATATCTGATGAAATTTCTTATTTTTGCCTGAGTATCATTAAACATTCTCGTCTTATTCCAAAAATCTTTATTGTTAACGATTTCTTCAACACTTACAATTTTTGTTTTTATCCCTTTACTTTCTTTATACTCTGCAAGTTGCTGAAAAGCTTCTTTAAAATCATTAGCTGTTATTATCAAATATTCGTATTCTTCTAAAGCATCTTTAGTTGGGTATGTATCAATTATCCATGGATTATAAACAAATTTTCTAATCCATTCTTTATCTTTCTTTAATCCCCTATACAATGGATTTACTTTTCCCTCCTTAAGCTCTATCTCCACTTTTATTTTATCTCTATAAAAAATTTTTCCATTATCATATGAAATTGGAAATATATTCATAACCAGTATATTATAACCTCTCAGCCCATATATGCCCACTTTTTCGTATAATTTTTCTATTTTGTTTCCATGCTTTATTTCTATTTTTCTTCCTTTTATTATGATGGGTTTTTCCTTCTCTAAATTATAATTTCCTATAAATTTCTCTTCACCTTTTACAACTATCTTTTTTACATCTTTTTTAAAAGGTAATAAAATATAAACCGGCTTAACTGGTATCAACAAACCTTTATAATTATATGGATAACAACCTTCCAATTCTATTCTATATTCATTTCCTATCCGTTTTATTGTTGGTTTATCAAATTTAAATTCTAAAAGTATTTTTTCTTCCTTGGCAAAAGATGGAATAATTGTTGCTAAAAGCATTATCATAACCATAAAACAAATTAACTTTTTTGTCATGATTTCTTAAATTTTTATGAATATATAAAATTAAGCATCAAATTGATAGCAAGCATACAAAAATTTAATTAAGAATTATTTTATCCAAAAACATGATAATTGACCCATGGGGAAGCCAGAAATATGAATACGAGAAATTATTCGAAAATTTTGGAATAGAAAGATTTGAAGAAAGATTATGGAAAGACCTGCCAAATCCTCCTTTTTTCTTTAGGAGGAAAATAGTTTTTGGGCATAGAGGATTTGATATTATAAAAAATGCCATTAAAAAGAGGCTACCCTGGACTATTTTAACTGGATTAATGCCATCTGGAAAAATGCATTTTGGACATAAGATAGTAATTGACCAGGTCATTTATTATCAAAGTATTGGAGCAGATATACATATTGCTGTAGCGGATATAGAAGCCTTTGCAACAAGAGGATATTCATTAAAAGATGCAAAAAAAATTGCAATTGATGAATATATTTTGAATTATATTGCATTAGGTTTAAAGCCATGCAGGATATATTTTCAATCTAAAAATGAAGATGTGAAAGATTTGGCATATATAATGGCAAAAAAATCTAACTTATCTCAAGTATTTGCAATTTATGGATTTAAAGGCTCAACAAATATGGCTCATGTTTTCGCTCCATTTATTCAAGCTGGAGACATCTTGCACGTACAAATGGATAAATATGGGGGCCTCCGCCCTACGCTTGTGCCAGTTGGCGTCGACCAAGACCCACATATAAGATTTTGTAGGGACTTGGCAGATGCCCATCGCCTTTATAGTATTGTTCCACAAAATGAGCGTATTGGTATTTTTGTTAAAGGAGATGAAAATGTTAAGGAATTGCTGGATAATGCGGAAGAAATCGTTAATAAATATGGAGAGTTAATAGAAAGAAAAGATGATTACAAAGCAATATATGCAAAAATTAACAATTTATTTATTATAGATTATGAACTAGCAAAAATTGAAAGAAAATTTGATGGTTTTGGCTTTCTTCTACCATCTTCAACCTATCATCGCTTCATTTCTGGATTGGACGGAAACAAAATGTCTAGTAGTAGACCACAGTATGCTATATTTTTAACTGATGAAAATGAGGAAATAAAAAGGAAAATATGGGCGGCAAAAACAGGAGGAGCAGTATCTGCTGAGGAACAAAGGAAATATGGGGGGAAACCTGAAGATTGTATCATATATGAAATTTTTACGTATGGCATAATAGAAGATGACAAAGAGCTTAGCGAGATATATAATGATTGTAAAAGCGGGAAATTATTGTGCGGGCAATGTAAAAAGCTTGCTTATGAGCTTATTTCCAATTTTGTGCAGGAATTGAAAGAAGGGAGAGAGGAAGCTAAAGAAAAAATTAAGGAATATGTAGAATACTAATATTTTTCTGCCTCAATATCCAATATACCATTTCTAAATGTTTTCTTTATTTTTTTCTTAATTTTGTATGGTAATTCTATTTCTTTTGTTCCCTCAGGAGTTTTTATTTCTATAACATTTTCTTTAACCTTTATCTTAAGGTCTTTTTCGTTTTTAATTTGTGGGAGTTCAACTGTAACATATAATTTATTTCCATCTACAATTATATCTTCCTCATCAAAATTTTCTACACTTAAGGAAAAACCTTTGACAAATGGTTGCATATTAAAAGCACTTCTAAATGCTTCTTCTATTATTTTTTCCATTTCCCTAACTATTTTTTCAAATTCTTCCATTTCTTTTTTTCTTCTTTTCTTATCCTTATCATCGTCAAATATCATTTTAAAAATAAAAGAGAGGCATTATTAAAATATTTTGTTAAATTCGGAAGTAAAATTTACAATGACAGCTTCATAAAAGGAAAAAAACAAAAAAACAAAAAAAACAGGAAAAGGGAGGATGGGACTATTTATGTTTTCTCCTTACCAAAAATATTGCTAAAGCCATTGCTATTGCAATAGCCAGTAATTCAAATCCTGGTGTTTCTGGAGCTGATTGCACATCTATTGTCTTTCTTGCTGAATAATACCCTTCTTTTTCTGCTGTTATAGTAATTGTGCCCTCCTTTTCAGGTGTATATTTTATCTCTCCATTTGAATCTGTTGTTCCTATTGCCGCTCCATCTACTTTTACAAGAACACCATCAACAGGCTTACCTCCTCTGGTTGTAACTAGTATTACTGCTTCCTTTCCTTTAACAAGCTTCTCTACAACGATTTGTAAACCGATCATTACATCTATTTCTCCAACTGCCTCTCCTTCTACTAATATCTTTATTTTACCAGTTTGTAATGGTATTATACCAAATATTGCCTTTCCATTTTCGTCTGTTTCTCCTACCTTTATAGCATTTCCTCCACTTGTTGGAGTTATTATTTCGACATCAAGGCCAGCGCATCCTTCATTTGTTAATGGGTGTGTCACAACAATTGTTATCAGATTTTCTACACCTAAAAATGCTACTTTTTCTTTTGGTTCTTCAATTGTAACAGCTGGTGTAGTTACCTTTAGCACACCATACGCCTCTGCATATTCTCCTCCATCGGGCTTGAATTCGAAAGTAATATTTCCTACGTTAACTGCTGTAACATTTGTAATATTTCCTTTTCCATTTACTATATCGATGGTAATATTCTTACCAGCAACATATGCTTCATAACTTGCAACTTCCATTATTCCATATGCTTTCAGTGTACCATTAACTGGCTCATTCTCCCATGTTACTGTAAATGTTAATGTGATTTCCTTGTCAACATTTTTAACCAATAACCTTGGCTCAACACTTACACTTGCTTTTGTAACTTCAAATGATGGTTCCTTTCCAGTTTCAATATCATGTTTCCTATCTTTTGTACATACATATAGATAGTATTTTCCTGGCTCAGTTATTATATAATTTTTGAGTGTATAGTTTCCTTTACTTACCCTCGCAACAAGATCTGTTACATTGATTCCAACATCCTCAACATTTTTGCCTTCATGGAATTTTGTTAAAGCAGTTTCATTTAATATGTAGAAGTAGAAGTTTCCATCATAGCTCTTATTATCTTTAGTTATATTAATTTCATAATCTTGCTTGCTTCCAACTAATACTTTATCTGGAGAAAGAATAACTTCCAAATCATGAGCAGCCTCAGACGCAATGCATGCATAAGCGTATTGGACATCTGGCGCTCTAAATACTGCCATCGCAACAATATTAACTCCTGCTTTATCTGGTGTTATATTGGTAAATACAAATTCTCCTTGAGCATTGTATTCATTTTCTTTTTCTTTAATCTTTTCCCATCCCACGGTACTTTCATAATAAGGAGGTATTTCATAGTATAAAATCAGATAATCAACTAAATTGATGGCATTACCTTCTGCTGTTTTTACTATTGCTGAAATGTTATAAGTGTTGTCAACAATAACTTCTGTTGGACTAACTGTTAAATCTCCTCCCTTTACAATATTAACTACTTTTCCATCTTCTCCTTTATCAGGCCATGTAACATTTACATAAATCTTTCCATTTCCTTTTGTTGGAAATACTTTTATTTCCCAAGTACCTGTTGAATTATTAAATTCATATGCTCCTGGCGGTGGCGAATACAATATATCTCCTTCTATTTTGATAATGTCTGTAATATCTGCCCAATTTGTTAAATTAAAGGCATCTGGTGAACCAATTTCATCAATTGACTCTCCATATATTTTAACATATAACACCCAAGTATTATTTGCTAAGTCTCTAACAGAAATATTCTCTGGTGTTACATATACATTGACTTTTGGAGGAGCAACAACTTCAAATGTTGTTTCTCCCACATACTCATATGTTTCATTGTCAACCATACTATTTCCTTCATAATTCTGTTTAATTCTTAATGTCCATGTTCCTTTTTCTGGCCATTTCGCCTCAATTGCTAATTTGTAAGTATCTGTCAAAGATATGTTAAATACTTCTCCCATAACAGTTATTGAAACCGGCCCTTGTGTCAAATCAACATCTCCTGTGCTGTTTGATTCCTCTCCAAATGCTATTGTAATATTCGTTGGTTTTGACCAATCTATTGATACATTTGTATCATTATATTTAACAATAAAGATTTTCTTACTTGGGAATCCCTGTCTTGCTTCGTCAGTAGAAACATCGGAGAATATTAACGTATTTGGCAATATCTTTGCCCATGCATATCCTCCAAGCTCTGGAGTTGCATCTCCAGTAGTGTTTTTACTTGCAGTAATATTAAATATACCCACGCCCGGCAATCCCATAACATTTATTGTAAAGTTTGCTCCTGTTTGGTCTATAATGAGTTGGTCAGCTACGTTGTTATTGCCATTTTCATCAATCCAATATGTTACAATTTGGGCACCTTCTACATATTTTCCATCCTTATCTTTAATTGTTACATCAAAATTATATCCCTCTGTTTGGCTCTTCTTTTGTTCAAATATGTAATGGGTTGGTGAAATTTCTATTGTTAGAGGTGATGGATTAACTTTAAAGAATATCTCCCATCCTTGTCCAACATCCTTTATTATCCAATTTCCTACGGTATCTAACAAAATATTCTCAAAAGTTGCCCTTCCTTCACTATCCGCTCTTCTTTGGGCAACTCTTTCCGTTTCTCCCGGCTTCCACAACTCTATTGTATCTCCAGGTGTCGCATTATAAATTTCCATAGTTACTGTTTCTGTATAGTTAGCGGAAGAAGGTCTAACCTCAAAATTAGGAATAATCGTAAAGTTAAATTCTGCCGATTTATTGGTATTGCCATACATATCTTCTGCCCATATGTAATAGGTATATAAACCAGTAGTGTTATAAGAAGCATTGTAATAATAGCTTCCCTGATTCATTGTCTTATTTACATGGAATCCCTCTGGTCCGCTAATATCAACTTTTACAACCGTAACAGCAGTATTATCAGTTACATTGCAAGTTATATTTACATATTTTGTCGCTTTTTGTTGTTGTGGAGTTGCTTTTACCTCAGTTATTACTGGCGGGATAATATCCCATACGCTGTTTAACGCTCCTGGTGTTCCTCCTTCTACCAGGCTTTGCTTCCATTCATTATCAACTGTTCTTTCTGCGCTATAATTTTCAGCATAATTACCTGGATAATGTACAGAGTCCACTAACTCTCCTATTGAATTAGATAAATTTACCCAACCTCCAGTATCTGCTAATGATGTCCAATTTCCTTGTAAAATAGGGCAAGTAATATCTGGATAGCGACTCTGGAAGGCTGTTATGTTTTTTGCTACTATTAAATATTCGTTTCCGTCCAATATTCCGCTTAATACTGTATTTCCTCCAATTGTTCCATTTATAACCCATCCTGTTATATTTACTTCCTCTGTTCCGAGATTATAAATTTCTATCCATTCATAATCATCTGAACCTGCTGGATTATACATTATTTCATTAATTACAACATTTGTAGCTAATGCAACTGTTGCTCTATTTGCTGGAAATATTGCGAATGCGCTTGCTATTATAGCTGCTATAATTACCAAACTTCCAACCTTTTTAATTAGCCTTTTTCCATACATTTTATTCCCCCTTCTATAAGTTGGCATCTAAAATACTTATCCTTTTTTAATCTTTTCTTTTTTATTCTCATTTTCGGAACAGATTAGAATTCTATCCCTTTTTATAAACATTTTGTTTTTTTCTGATTTATTTTAAGATGCCTTTATAAATAGTTGATTAAAGATAAATAATTAAAATTATATACCAAAAACTGAATCAGCATCATGAAATATGATTATGATGAATTGCTTAAAAGAGCATTGGATGCATTACCTAAAGATATTGTCGTAAGGGAACGCTTTCAGATGCCAAAGGGAGTAATCTTTCATGAAGGAAATACAACCATCTTAAAAAATTTGGGGGAAATTGCGGACAAATTGAATAGAGATATAGAGCAAATTTTTTCTTACTTATTAAAGGAGTTGGGAACTGCTGGGGAGATAGATGGGGAAAGAGCCATTTTTCAAGGTAAAATACCAGAAAATAGATTGCAAGAAAGAATAGAAAAATATGTAAAAAGATATGTTTTGTGCAGGGAATGTGGCAGACCCGACACTAAATTAATAAGAAGAAATAGGACTTTGATGTTGAAATGCGAGGCTTGCGGAGCTATTCATCCGGTTGGGGGAAAAATAAGGAAGGAATGACTTTATTCATACCAAGTCCATAAATTATGGGCAAAAAAATTCCATATAAAAGCTACTGATATTCCTACAATATTTGCTTTTAATGGATGTATGCCAATTTTTACAAGCATAAGGAGAATGATAACATTTAGGGATAAGCCTACTAAACAGGCGAAATTAAATTTTCCTAGTCTTTTTAAATATTCTTTAAGTTTTTTCTGTCCCCTGTCTTTGAAAGTCCATAATTCATTCAATAAAAACGTCCACAAAATCGAAGTTTCAACGCTTATAAGACTTGCTAATATAAGAAAAAAATTGTATTTTAATAATAACCATAAAAGAAACTCATTTAGCAAAACCCCACTGCCTCCAACTATTCCAAATTTAAAAAACCGATGAATCTCCCCTTCTTTCCATGCAATCTTTAATAGATGGCGAGAATATTTTGAATAACTTTCTTTTGTTTTTATAGCATTTTTTAAATGAATAGGTATTTCTTTTACGTTTTCATATTTTCCTTTATGAAGGATTTCAAGAAGGATTTTTGAACCTAAGGGACGAATCTTTATATCTTTTATTACCTCTCTTCTAAACATAAAAATTTCTGAAAGAGGGTCATCAACGATTCTGCTTTTTGGAAATAGCAAATTAACAAAAATTTTTGCTATCGAAGATTTATTCTTCCTTTTACCTATAACTAAATCGGCTCCATTTTCTATTATTTCTTTCATTTCTGCTACACATTTTTCAAAATTCTTCAATTCATCATTTAATAAAGCAATATAATCTCCGTTACTTATTTCAAAGCATTTTATAATAGATGACGCCAGATCATTTTCCTTAATAAATTTAACATTTCTTATATTATTTTTAATTGACTCATCCACTTTAAATGGTTTACCTATAATAAAAATTTCATGAGCATGTTCAGCAACTTTATCAATAATATTGCATAAAATGTTAGGATTTTTTCCATGTAAAATTATTGTAATTTTTTTTACTTCCTTATTTTTATTTATTTCCCTCGCTCTCAACCCTCCTCACCTTTAAAACGAGTCTATTTTGTCCAACCACAATGATTTCCTCCCCTTTGTTTATTTCTTCCTCCGCCTCAGCCTGCCAAATTTCTCCTTTTACCTTTACTTGCCCTTTTCTTTTTATATCTGTTATTGCTATTCCTTTTTCTCCAACCAAATCTCCTTCCCCGATTTTCGGTTTCACTTTTCTTGCTTTTATTGCTTTTGCTAAAGCATAGGAAAAGAAAATCGTTAGAAATATTGCTATAACTAAACTTGCTATTCTGAAAGTTGTAAACCAACTTAAAGGCATTTCGTGCATTGCTTCCCCAGCTGGAATTAGCATTATTCCAAATATAAGGGTAATGATTGCTGCGGTTGTCCAAAAGCCGAAAGTCGGGGTTAGAGCTTCTATTATGAAAAAAATGATTGCTAATGAAATCAATAAAATACCAGTAACGTTTATTCCAATATATGATAAACCATATAAAGATAAAATAATGCAAATTGCTCCTATTGTTTCAGGTAAATGAAAACCAGGCGTCATAAATCCAAATATCAAGCCAAACAATCCTATTATTAAAAGTAAAGATGCGATTTGTGGGTCTGATAAATAATTTATGAATTTATCTCTTATTCCCCATTTTATATATTCAATTTTTACATTTTTTATTATAATTTTATTGGAATTGATATATGTCCCATTTATTTTTTTAATTAACTCTTCAACATCATTTGCAATATACTCAATTACATTTGCTTCTAAAGCTTCCTTTTCATTTAAAGCTGTATTATTTCTTACAAATTTTTCAGCCATTGTTGCATTTCTTCCATGAGCTAAAGCTAAAGATTTAATTAAGGCAGCATATGCATTTATTTCCTTTTCATCTGCTTTTTCGGGCAAACCAGTTGCGGGATTTATTAAACGAGGTTGACAAGCTCCGATAACTGTTGCGTTTGCCATCGCTGCAATATCAGATGCCATTAATATGAAAGTGCCGGCGGAAAAGGCGTTGGCGCCTGAGGGGGCGACATATATTATAACTGGTACTTTCGCATTTTCAATCTTTTTTATAATGTTTTCCATTGAATTTGCCAATCCTCCATTTGTATCTAGCATTATAATTAAAGCAATGCCATCTTTTTCGGCGGTGTTTATTGCTTTTTCAAATTGATTTTCTGTTCCTCTACCAATCATTCCCTCTATCTTCGCTACATATATTTTTTGTGAATTCACAGCATTTACTAAAGTATTTATCGAAAGGAATAAAATCATAAATATTATGAATTTCTTCATCATGTAATCATGTTACTTACTACTCCTAAACAGCTATTAAAGATGATATCAATTTTATCTTTGTATTTTTCAATTATATCTAAGTTTTCTGACCCAGGTTGAAACCATATAACTTTTGCCTTTATTTCAATGGCATCTTTTATTATTGGTTCAACATATTCAGGATTTCTAAAAACATCTACAATATCTATTTTTTCTTTTATTTCTTTTAAGGATGAATAAACATTTTTATTAAGAATTTTTTCTCCAGCATATTTTGGATTGACCAAAAATAAATTATATTTATCTCTTATTTGTTCTGCAATTTTGTAGCTGGCTCTCTCCGTATTTTTAGAAATACCTACTATAGCAACATTTTTTGCATTGCTTGCTATTTTAATTATTTCCTCTGGTTTGGTAATGAGCATGGTATTATATAGTCAATTTATAAGATTTTTTTGATTAGCTAAATATTTTAGCTTTAAAATTTAAAAACAACTTGCCTATTACTTTTAAGCGAGGTGGTATGAATGAGTAGAATAAGGGTTTTATTTATGATAATTTTATTAATGTCCCTTTCTTTTGCGCCATTAATTGAAAAAGAAAGCTCCGCAAAAAATGACTTAGCATCGGAAGAAAAAGAACTAAATATAAAAGAATTTTTAAATAAACCACTTGCAAAACCCATTGTATCCTCCTTTCTTCTAGCTCCTATGTGCAGAATAAAAGCCATTTTTATAGGAGGAGGCAATTTTAGAGTCGGCTTCCCTATATTTGGGTTATTTAAATTATTAAGTTGGAAGGGCTTTTCTGCAGATATTATAAACGCATGCTGGGGCGTTTTTGGTATTGTTGAAACGGATGGAACGGTAAGACAACATATTTTGTTTGCGGTACCTTGTTTCATGAGCATAATAGGGTTTGTAGGCACCCATATAAGAATACCTATGGTATTAGACTATTATGATGGATACGCAGCCCTAACATTTGCTTTAGGATTAGGTTTTCATAGCATTAGTCTTAGCCCTCCAACAATGATTTTGCTTGGTCTATTAGGAGGTATAATACTTGGAATAGTATTAGCAACTTTATTTACAGGTGAGCAAACATAAAATAGTAACATAAAACAAATTCGATACCAATTTAAAGATAATTAATTTACCAATTAATGGATTACGAGATACTGTGGGAAAGAGAATATAAAAATGGATATGCAAATTGTAGGGTAGCGGTTGATTCAAAGGATAATATATTGGTTTGTGGTATTGATCGAAACTATAGAGGAATGGTTTTAAAATATGATAAAAATGGCAATTTATTATGGGTGGATCACACCTTGCCCAGAATATATAAAAAGGATTTATTTAATCATAAAAACTTGAAAAGCTGTATAGCAGGAGAAATAGAAAGTAGTTTTGGAGGATTTTTAGATATAGATATTAATGAAAATGACGAAATAGCAGTCGTTGGCTCGTTTTATAAATCAAGTGGAGAAAAATGCATCGTTTATATAAAAAAATATGATTCCAATGGAAAAAAATTATGGGATAAGAGATTTTCTTTATTCCAATATAATCAATCAACAGGAATAAAATTTGATAATAGAGGAAACATTTTCATTGTCGGATATGGTGGCAATTTAAGGCCACCAATTTTAAGAGGATTTATTGCAAAATTTTCTCCTGACGGAAAAATATTATGGTGGAATAAACTGGGAAAAATTGGGAGAATTTTTACTGGTTATACAACTTTAGATATAGGTAATTATATATACGTTGCTGGAATAACCGCTGGAATAAAAGAATATAATTTAATTTTAGCAAAATTTAGGGAAAGATGGAAAATAAAAGATAAAATAATAAGTGGGAGAGTTCTTCCTGGAAAATTAATAATGGATAAAGAGGGAAATTTAATTGTTGTTGGTCAAAAGGAAAATGGAGGATACAGACATTATATTGCAAAATTTAGCCCACAATTTGACATTATATGGGAAAAGGAGGGAATTGACGGCGGATTGTATGATGCATGTATGATAAAATATGGAACAGCTACTACTGGTAAAATAATGGAAAATAAATATTATGCTGCCATTTATGGTAATAGAGGGGAAAAATTGCTTGATATTTTTTTAGGAAATTTAATCAGTAACGGGAAGGATGTAAATGATTGGATGAGAGGAATAGCTGTTGATAGCATGAACAATGTAATTGTTGCGGGAGGTGCGCCTGTGCCCAAACTTTTTAAGGTTATGATAAAAGAGCATATGGAATATCCTGAGAGGAGGAAAATCGTAAAAAAGCATACTAAATCCTTTTTTGATTTTATTATTAGGTTTTTAAGGAGGTTATTTGGTTAGTTTACATAAATTTTAAGTTTCGGGATTTCTACTCCCTTTCCCTTTTTTACCATACCAACAATTTTTGCTTCTACATATTTATTTAATATATCCAAAGCGGTGTCAACATCTTCTCTTGATAAAATGATTGCCATTCCCATTCCCATATTAAATGTTTGATACATTTCTTTATCACTTATTTTGCCTAATTTTTGTATTATTTTAAAAATCGGCTGAGGTTGCATTGGCTCCTCTATACAAAAACAAACTTCTTGGTTCACTCTTTTTAATTTTCTTAATCCTCCTCCAGTTATATGTGCTATTCCTTTTATATCAATTTCATTCCACAAATGCAAAATCTCTTTTACATAGATTCTGGTTGGCTTTAATAACTCATTTCCAATTACTCCAATTTCTTCAATTTCGTCTTGAAAAGAATAACCATTTTCCTTAAACACTTTTCTTGCTAAGGTATATCCATTAGAATGTAAGCCATTACTTTTTAATCCTATTATAATATCTCCTTCTTTTATCTCATTAAATTTCTTTTCTATGATTCCTAAACAAGTACCAGCTAAATCAAATCCTCTTATTATTTCTGGCAGGGTGGCTGTTTCTCCTCCTATTATTTCTATTCCTGATTCTTCCGCACCTTTTTTTAATCCTTTTGCAATTTCTTTTGCTTTCTCAACGTCCATTTTTTCCATCGCTAGATAATCAACAAAAGCTAAAGGTCTGGCTCCAAGAACAAGACAATCGTTAACATTCATTGCAATGCAGTCTATGCCTATTGTATCCCATTTTTTCATTTCATTTGCAACTATTACTTTTGAGCCAACGCCATCTGTGCAGAGAACAAATTTCATCCCATTTACTTCTATTCGATTTTTCCTTCCTAGTATATCCAACACATTTTTAACTACATCTTCTTCTTTATCAATATCAACACCCGCTTTTGCATAAGTAAATTCCATAAATGGTTTAATGCTGGAATTATTTTTATATATTACTTTTGTATTGGGTTGCAATGACAACAGCGTATGATGTTCCAGCTGAGCCATTAATAAGAAAATTAGCAGATAAGTTAAAAAATGAATTTAAAATCCAGCCCCCGGAATGGGCTAAATGGGTGAAGACGGGAGCGCATAAAGAGCGCCCTCCGGAGGATCCGGATTGGTGGTATGTGAGGGTTGCATCGGTTTTGAGGAAGGTGTATATGAGAGGACCAATAGGAGTATCGAGGCTAAGAGGGATGTATGGAGGGAAAAGAGATAGGAGAGTTAAACCTTATAAGCACGTTAAAGGGAGTGGTTCAATAGCAAGAAAAGCTTTGCAACAGTTAGAAGAGCTCGGTCTTGTGGAAAAAGTTGAGGGTAAGGGAAGAAGAATTACGCCAAAAGGTCAATCATTGGTTGATAATACAGCCCATGAGGTAGCTCAGGAAATAGGAAGTTTTATATAGTTTAAAAAGTGATATGAATATGAATGAAGCTGAAGAAATAAAAAGAAGAATGCTGGAACAAATGCAAAGGCAGATTGAGGAAGAGCAGAGAAAACAAGCTGAAAAGGAGATAATTGAAGCTCAAAAAAGAGCTATTTTGCGTGTTATTTTAGATTCAGAAGCTAGAAGTAGATTAGAAAGAATAAGAATGGCTAAGCCAGATGAAGCTGAATTTATTGAAAATCAGTTAATAAGGCTTTATCAATCTGGAAAAATAAGAAATAAAATAACTGATGAAGCATTAAAGATTTTAATAAAAAATTTATTACCTCAAAAAAGAGATATAAAAATAAGGAGGATATAAAATGGCGAGGAATAAGCATTTGGCTAGGAAAAAAAGATTATTAAAAGCTATGAAAAGTAACAGGAGAGTACCAGCTTGGATAATTATGAGAACTAATAGAAGATTCCTTCAGCATCCTAAAAGGAGGCACTGGAGGAGGAGTAAATTAAAGAGGTGATTTTATGGAGGAGAGGATATATACTATACCATTAATTAAAGCAAAATCAGTTCCGAGAATAAAAAGAGCTAAAAGGGCGATTAAAGAAATAAAAGAATTTTTGGCTAAGCATATGAAGGTTGAAGAAGTTAAAATAGATAGTAGCTTGAACGAGCTTGTATGGGAAAGAGGGATCAAAAAAATACCTAGTAAGGTAAGAGTAAAAGCGGTAAAAATGGAAGATGTTGTATGGGCATATACTCCGGAGGCTGAAGTTAAATTACCAGAAGAAAAGAAGAAAAAGGTAAAGAAAGAAAAGAAGAAAGAGGAGGAGAAAAAAGAGGAAGAAAAAGAAATAAAAGAGGAAAGGGAAGAAATAAAGGAAGAAGAAGGGGAAGAAGAAAAGGAGGAAAAAGAAGAAGAGAAGGAAAAGGAATTAAAAGAGGGGGAAGAAGAAATAAAGGAGGAAGAGAAAGAATAGTGTTAATATGCTAAAAAGGTTGGATTTCAATGGAAATCCGCATGTTGGTGTTTATTGTAAAGCTAATAATGAAATAGCCTTTGTTGAACCTTCTCTTCCGCAGAAAGATTTGAAGGAAATTGAGAAAGCATTAAAAGTTAAGGTAATAGAATTAACAATAGGAGGAAGTACAATAGTTGGTTCCTTACTTGCTATAAATTCAAACGGAATTGTTGTTACTGATTTTATTAATGATGAAGAACTTCACATAATTGAGAAAAATTTTAAAGGAGAAATTTTAATTATTGATGACAAATTTAATGCAGCTGGAAATAACATATTAGCAAATGATTATGGTGCTATAATCCATCCATCAATTAAAGATGATACAATGAAAAAAATAAAGGAAACCCTAGGAGTAAATGTAAAAAAGGGAACAATTGCTGAATTAAATACTGTTGGAATGCTAGCCATCGCTACTAATAAAGGCATACTTTGTCATCCAAAAATTAAGGAAGAGGAAAGGAAATTGTTAGAAGAGGTATTGGGTGTTGAAGCAAAGATTGGTACGGTTAATCACGGAATGCCTTATGTAGGGGCTGGGGTTGTGGCAAATGAATATGGTGCGATAACGAGTACAAATACCACTGGTATAGAGTTAAGTAGGATAGAAGATGCTCTGGATTTGATAGGGTGATAAAATGAAGGCGTATAGGATAGAGGGGAAATTCTTAATGAAGGATGTTTGGCAGCCTTTTAGGAAAGAAATAATTGGAGAAAATGAGGAGGATGCGAAAGAAAGAATTTTATCAATAATAGGGAGCAGACATAAAGTAAAAAGGAGAATGATTAAAATAGATAATATAGTAGAATTAAAAGAGGAAGAGGTGCAAGACCCTCTTGTTAAATATATATTGGAGAAGAGAAAATGAATGAAAAGGAGAAAATAAAAGAGGAAGAATATAAAAGGCAAATATATCTGCTACAACTATATAGAGAGCAAATTGAAGAAATATACGCTCAGATGGAACTAATAGAAAGATTTATAGGAGAATACAGTAGAGCCATCGAAACTCTTCAGGAATTGGCGGGAATAGAGGAGAAAGACGCATTAATGCCTCTGGGCGGTAATTCCTTTGCACATGTTGAAATAAAAGATTTGAAAAAAGTTTTAGTAAATGTTGGAAGAGGAATTTTTATTGAAAAAACTTTGAATGGAGCTATTGATTTTATGAATAAAAAAATAGAAGATTTAAAAAAGAGTGAGCAAAACCTTGCTAAAACTGCCGAAGAAATAAGATTAAAAATGGAAGAATTATCTAGTAAATTAGAAAATGTTCAAGTTTCTTAGAAGAAAGCTTAAAGAAATAAAAGAAGCAGAAAAGGAGGAAGAGAAAGAAGAAGAGATAAAGAAAAGTAGATTTGGAATTAGTGAAAAGAAATTAGAAGAATTGTTATGGAAGCTTGAAATAGACTTGATAGAGGCAAACGTCGCATATGAAGTAATAGAAGAGATAAAAAGAGAGATAAAAAGAAAATTAGTCGGTATTTCAAGGAAAGAAGCAAGAGATGCTGTGGAAAAAGCAATTAAAGATGCAATTTATAATATACTTAAGAAGAGTGAAGGAGATTTTTTTAAAGAAATAGAAAAAATAGAAAAGCCAATCATAGTTTTGTTTGTTGGAGTGAATGGTTCTGGAAAAACAACAGCCATTGCAAAACTTGCCTATCATTTGAAAAATAAGGGGTATAGTTGTGTTATAGCTGCATGTGATACTTTCAGAGCGGGAGCAATAGAACAACTTGAAAAACATGCCAACAATTTAGGAATAAAAATGATAAAGCACGATTTTGGCGCCGACCCCGCCGCTGTTGCCTATGATGCGATAGAACATGCAAAAGCAAAGCATAAGGATTTTGTCCTAATTGATACAGCCGGTAGAATGCAAACAAACATAAATCTAATGGAAGAAATGAAGAAAATAAAAAGAGTTGCCAAGCCACATCTAACAATATTTGTTGGAGATGCTTTAACAGGTAATGATGCTATTGAACAAGCTAGAAGATTCAATGAATATGTTGGTATTGATGGGATAATTTTAACTAAAGTTGATGCTGATGCAAAAGGAGGAGCTTCCATATCTATAGCGTATGCAATAAAGAAACCACTATATTTTATTGGAATAGGACAAGGATATGAAGACCAAATTCCTTTTAAGGCGGAATGGATGATGGAAAAAATATTTGGATAATTAGATTTCCTCATCTAAATATCTTCTATATAAACTGTGGTTTATGTTCAATTGCTCCAAAATTTTCCCAACAATATAATTTACTAAATCTTCAATTTTAATTGGCTTATAATAAAAAGCGGGCATTGCTGGCAACACAATAGCGCCTGCTCTTTTCAACCTAACCATATTTTCTAAGCTCATTAAATCTAACGGAGTTTCTCTGGGAACAACAATTAACTTTCTTCCTTCCTTCAGACAGCATATTGCTGCCCTAGTTATCAAATTTAAAGCAATTCCATTTGCAATACATGCCATTGTTTTTAAGCTACAAGGACAAATTATCATCGCATCATGAATAAATGAACCTGATGCAAGTTTGCTATCTATTTCATCTTCTCTATAAAATTCTTTTGCAAATGCTTTCAAATCATTTAAAGAATAATTTGTTTCATATTCAATTATTTTCTCCGCATTTTTACTTATTATCAGATAAACTTCCTCATTTTTTATTTCTTCAAGAAGCCTAATTCCGTATATTACTCCAGATGCTCCTGTTATTGCAAGGATAATTTTCATAGCAGAAAATTATTTGGTAAATTAAAAACATTAGGTTTTCCTTATTCTTTTTAATTTTCCTCCACATATAGGGCATTCTTCATAATATTTATCAAAATCCTTCCCACAAAATTTACATCTAAATTTCCAATAAATTTTTTCCTTTATTCCTTCTTCAACAATGCTTTTAAATTTAATTCCCATCTCCTTAGCAACATTCTGCATTGAATAATCGTCTGTCAACAAAATAGCATTAAGATAAAAAGCTAGGGCAATAATTTCAATATCAACTTCAGATAGGTTTGCATAATCTCCTGTTTTAATCGCGACTTTTTTAACCATTTCAACGACTTCTTTTGGAGGCTCAATTAATTCCATCCCCTTACTTCTCATAAACTCAAACATTCTCCATGAATGACCTTTCGGTTTTATTTCTTTTAAAACCTTAGGAGATGTTACACTCTTTTTTTCAAAAATTTTTCCTGATAGAATAGCGGATGTATCTAAAACGTATATATCATTATTCATTTTTACAAAATTATGAAAAATTATTATAAAATATTTTATACTGATGCAACATAAAAATTTGTGAAGATAAAAATAGATGGATGGAAAAGCAACCTGACATTTTCATGCGCCCATTTTTTGCCAGATTATTCAAAATGTTCACGTCTTCATGGCCATACATATGCCATACATGTTTATCTTGAAGGAGAACCAAAACAAGATATACTTTTTGATTTTAGAGAGATAAAGAAAATTTTGATAGAAATAATAAATGAAATAGACCATAAAGTATTGATTCCCACTGAGGGAAAATTACAAATTAAGGAAAATATGGAGGAAATTGAAGTTATACATGAAGATAAAAGATATGTTTTTCCAAAGGATGATTGTGCTTTACTTCCGATATATTCATCATCTGCGGAAAATTTGGCATCCTTTATATTAAAAAGAGTTGTTGAAAAAATTATTAATTCAGATGATAGAATAAAGGTTATTGAAGTAGGAGTGGATGAAGGTTATGGACAAGGGGCGTGGGCGAAATGGGAAAAAAAGCGGTATGTTTAATATCTGGAGGAATGGATTCTGCTGTCTCAGCAGCTATTGCAAGGGAAGAAGGAAACGAAATATATGCTATTACTTTTGATTATGGGCAGAGAAATAAAAGAGAAGTGGAATCAGCAAAGGAAATTGCTAAGTGGCTAAATGCAAAGCATAAAATAATAAAAGTTGACCTCCGCCAGATAGGGGGCTCCGCCCTAACGGATAATATTGAAGTGCCGGAAGAAGCTCATGGTATTCCAGCTACTTATGTGCCAGCAAGAAACACCATTTTCTTATCTTTTGCTTTGGCATATGCAGAAGTTGTAGATGCGGATTACATTTTTATAGGGGTTAATGCTGTTGACTATTCCGGGTATCCAGATTGTAGGCCTCAATATATCAAGGCTTTCAGAAATTTAGCCAATCTTGCAACAAAAAGGAGCGTGGAAGGAAGGCCAATAGAAATAAAAACTCCTCTCTTATATTTAACAAAAGCAGAAATTGTCAAAAAAGGCTATGAACTTGGAGTTCCCTTTGAAAAAACATGGAGTTGTTATAGGGAGAGAGAAAAACATTGTGGAAGATGTCCCTCTTGCAAATTAAGAAAAAAAGCATTTAAAGAGGCAGGAATAGAAGATCCGACAGAATATGAAAATTAAATTGATATTTATCATAATAATGGTTGTTCTTATCGTTGGATGTATTGAAAAGAAGGAAGGAAAACCATCATATTTTAAAACCGGAGAATTTAGAATTGGAGATAAATTTGAATACGAATTATGGGGAAAAATGATTTATAGGAGAGATGTGGGATACTATACAAAATTTTATACCTACAGTAGTATTGGAAAAGCAACAATAGAGATTAAAGAAGCTAAAATTGAAGACGGTTTTGGAAATGAAATTAACGTAATAGATTTTCATATGACTTCTTATGAAACTCCTTACAATAGGACAGGGGGGGAAGAGAAGGAGGATTTGACGGTTGATTTAGAAAAACATATATATAGAATATATGAAGGGAATGTAATTGGGGGCATAATTAAAAGCATAACAATACATCATGCATGGAATAGAGATAGGCACATTGAAATAAATTGTTATCCAATAAATGATTTCATTGATTTCTTTTTACAAAAAGAATTCAAGGAAGGAATGAATGGAAGTTATATATATGAAGGAAAGGAATTTACATGGAAAACAGAGTATGATAAAGATTTGAAAGCATTAAGAATTAACATAAAAAATGAAAATAATATAACTTCTATATGGATTAAAAATGGCTATCCATTACCATATAAAATAGTTTATAAAATGGATAATGAAGTTAGAAATAATACTTATTCTTTTATTTTAAAGGAATATAAGAAGGGTAAGGGAAAAAATTTCAAAATAGGTAGCAATGGTTATAATTCTTCAAGAAATGCATACTATGAAAAATGGAAAAATTTCATGAGCCCTTTACAAGGCAACAACAGCAGGATGAAAATGAGTTTAAGAGATGCTGTTGCAAAAGCATTGAGCTATGAAGGCCTAAAGGAATTTATGAGAGAAAATGACAATGTATATTTAGTGTATGCGGAATATTGGGAAAAAAAGAATGAAGCAGGGTGGATTTTACATTTTGGAAATGAATATTTAAGGAAAGATTATGTGCTAAATGTATCAAATGCTAACAAAGAGCCAATACCCTCTTATGAATTATCTCCATATTTAGCTTATAAAGATATACCAAAGAATTTTGAAGAATTAAATGATAAGTTGATGGTAATATCAGATGCTGAGAGCATCTTCGAAGATTTTATAAATTATGATTTTAAAAATTTCTCTTTTAGACTCTCATATATTGAAATATATTATCCTGATACTTTATTTGATATATGGGAAGGAAATAGCAAAGATAAAGAAATAATAGGCGCTGATATTGAGCCGCAACCGAGAAGCGCTTGCTTAATAGACGGGTTTTATAAATTAACAAGAGATTATGCCTTTGGATATAGACTGGTGGGTTTTTCTCCTCCATTCATCATATTCGATGGCAAATTAAACGGGATGAATGGTATGGTTACCTATATTTATTATGAGGAATTATAAATAACGATTTTATTTATTTAATATGCAAATAAATGAAATATTTTATTCAATACAGGGAGAAGGAACAGATATGGGACTTCCTACAATTTTTATCCGATTTACCGGTTGTAATTTAAGATGTAAATATTGTGATACCAAATACGCATTTTATGAAGGGAAAAAAATGAGTATAAAAAATATTTATGAAATAATTAGTAAATGGAGGTGTAATAGAATTTGCATAACAGGAGGAGAACCTTTATTGCAGGATGAAGTATATGATTTAATCGATTTTCTTTTGAAAAAAGATTATAAAGTTAGCGTTGAAACAAATGGTTCTATCGATATATCTAATCTTGCAAAAAAAGATGTAATTATTAAAATGGACATTAAGCTACCTTCTTCTGGAATGCATGAAAAAATGAAGCTGGAAAATATTTATATGCTAGGAGATAAAGATGAACTAAAATTTGTTATAGGCAGCAAGGAAGATTACAAATATGCAAAAAAAATAATTGAAGAATATAAACCGAGATGCAACATAATTTTTCAACCTGTATGGAAAAAATTGGATGCAAAAAACCTTGCGGAATGGATTTTGGAAGATATGCTAAATGTTCGTCTTTCTATCCAGCTTCATAAAATTTTATGGGGGGAGGAAAGAGGAAAATAATTTAGATAAATTTATAAATGATTGCAAATTATTAGCATATGAGGGGATGGGAGTATATAGATAACTTTGGAGAAAGTTTAAAAATATATGGAAAAGGAAATTTGAGACGGCTAATAGATGCCAAAGGAAGAATAGTTATTGAATATAAGGTAAAATAAAAAAATAAAAAAATTTATTTCAATATTATTTCGTCTCCATTTTCCGGGATGTATACATTTACGTCTATTTCCTCTGCAATAGCTTCTGGATTATCAGAATGGAAAATAACAACGTTTTCGGGAGAACAATCCTTTATAAATTTGATGAGTTGGCTGTGGCCTGCGTGGGCGGAAAAATCGTAAAATTTTACTTGGCAATTCACTTTTGTTCTTACCCCATATAAATCTATTTCTCTGTTTTCTAAAAGCATTCTGCCATTCGTCCCTTCTACTTGATAACCAGTTATTATGACTGCAGATTTTGGGTCATCTTTTATTTTATCCACATACCATAGCACAGGCCCCCCATTCATCATTCCACTGGTTGTCAAAACAACGCCTGCTTTTAATGCAAGTTTTTTTCCATGCTCTGAATAAACAATTTTTAATTCCCTAATAGCTTTCTTTAATTTTTCTGCAGATTTAATGTAATTTCCATGTTTCAAAATAATATCGGATATTTTGTATCCCATTCCATCAAGCCATACTTCGTGCCCGCTTTTATACAAAATCATAGCAAGTTCTTGCGTTCTTCCAACCGCAAATGCTGGTATTATTACCTTTCCACCTCTATTAACAATATCTTCTATTTCATCTAAAAATTCTTTCTCAAGTTCTTTTCTATCAGGATGTTCAACTCCTGCATAAGTTCCCTCTATAAACAAATTTTTGCATTTTATTGGCTTTGCTCCTTTTAATAAATGCGTCTCAATAGTATTTATATCACAGGCAAAAACCGTTTCAAATTCTTTTATTTCAATTATCACTGAGCCCGGTATGTGACCCGCAGGATGAAACTCAACTTCTAAATCATTTATTATATATTTTTTCTTATCATTTATATAAACAAATTTATCTAAACTATTTTCAAGCTCTTCTTCTCCATATGGAAATGGATGACCTTTTGTATCAGCAATTTTTAAAGTATCTCTATATAATATTTCAGATATTTCTTTAGTTAAAGCTGTTGTATAAACTTTTGTATTGTATCTATTACAAATCCACGGAATCATGCCAGAATGATCCAAATGAGCATGACTTAAAATTGCGTAATCAACTGGGGGAGATTCCATAGGATAAATCGGGGGTTCTTCCGGTGTTAAACCATAATCAATAAGGAGTTTCTTACCATTAAAATTACTTAAAATGCCAACTCTGCCTACTTCTCTCGCTCCGCCGAGGAATTTTGCAATCATTTTTAATGTAAAAAATTTTTTATATTAATATTTTTGCTCACTGCTGTTCATACCTCTCTATTTTCATTCCTCTATATTCAAGTTTCTCTGAACGCTTTACAATACATCTCATTTGAACAGGAGATAAAGATAACTCTCTTTCAATTTCCCTACTTAATTCTCCTTCCTCACCTACTCTTTCATAAATTTTTTCTTCTATTTCCTTAAATTTTTCATCGTCCATTAAAACAATTGAAAAAACATCTCTTATTACATCAATAGATGTCATTACATTTATATGAAAAGCTGTATAAAATGCATGATATTCTTTTTTTGCTTTTCCATTTTCTGACATTATCCATCTTGTTTCAACCATTTTTACTTTTTCAAAAAACTTCAAAGCTTTTTTCCCATCTTCTCCATATTTTTCTTCTATTTCTTCCATTGTTTTCCAATCTTTAGAAACTTCATTAAAAACCTGTCTTTTTATATCTGTATCAAAAGCTTTTGATAGCCATGATAAATCTGTAATATCATTTATTAATTTAGCTTGCATCATAAAAATATATGCAATTTTAGCTTAAATTTCTATGCTTTTTGTTTTATTCTTTTTGGGCAATCGCTATACCAACTAAGACAACAAATCCAGCCAAAATCGTTAACAATTTCATTTCTTCTCTTAATAAAATATGAGAAAATATTATTGAAAATATTGGTATTAAATATACAAAAAAAGACAATTTTGATATTTCCATTTTTTCCATTGCAGAATACCACAATATGTATGCGATAAATGTTGGAAAAACAGCAAGAAATATTATATATTTTAATGCTGTTATTTCAACCAAAATTTTTTCAGTAAAAATGAAGGGAAAAATAAAGAAAGTTCCTAAAACGGATGAATATGCTATTACTTGTATTGGCTTATAACCTTCATTTAATAAATCCTTAGCTATTATCCCTCCAATTGAATAGCATATTGCAGAAAGTAAGATTAAAATATTACCAATTAAATCCCCTCCGCCTGTCGGGCTTGCTATTAAATATGTTCCAGAAAAAGCCAAGAATATTCCTATAATTTTATTTTTTGTTATTTTTTCATTTAAGAAAATATATGCAAGGATTATTACATAAATTGGCCCAGTGCTTTGCAAAAATCCAGAAATATATGCTGAAGTATATTTTAATCCAATATTTTGCAATATAACAGGAGAACTTACTCCTATAAATGCTAGTAAGGCAATTTTTTTTAATTTTTTTGGCGTTTTAAATATTCTTCTTTCTAAAATTAAAATTAAAAAAAGAAATAAAATAGATGCCAATAAATACCTAAGAAAGGCAAATAGAATGGGAGATATGCTACTTAATGCTAACCTTACAACTGGAAAAGAAGAACCCCATATGGAAGCAGATATACATGCAAACGCAATCTCTTTTAATTTCATTATATTATCTGAGAAGAAATATCTTCTGGCTCTCTATCACAATAAAAGCATTTTATCTTTAGTGGATTTCTACTTTTTACTATAAATTTTGGCTGTATTGGTTCATTTGTATTTGATATGCAATTTGGATTAGCGCATTTAACAATTCCAATAATCTCATCTGGAATGGTGACTTTCCTTTTTTCAACTACTTCATAATTCCTTATTATATTAATTGTGGCATTTGGGGCAATTAATGCGATTTTATTTACTTCTTCTGGATCTAGCTCCCTGTTTTCAATTTTAACAATATCTTTTTTTCCTCTTTTACCAACAACATTCATTGCTATACTTATTATTGAATCTGGTTGTTTTTCAAGCAATCCTAAAATTTTCAAAACTTTTAATGCATTTCCTGGTGTAATGTGGTCGATAACTGTTCCGTCTTTAATTGGCTGGACTTTTAATTCCTTCATCTATTCACCTCCTCATTCTATCTCTCCCAATACTAAAGCAAGTAAGGCCATTCTTACTGGCACACCATTAAAAGTTTGCCTAAAATATGCAGCGTGTTTCGTTCTATCTACTTCTGGAGCAATTTCATCCACTCTTGGCAAAGGATGCATTATTATCAAATCGTCTTTGGCTTTTTCAAGCAGTTTTAAATCAACCCTATAACTTCCAGCTACTTTTTTATATTCTTCTGGGTCAGGAAATCTTTCTTTTTGTATTCTTGTTACATACAAAACATCTATATCTTCCAATTCATCTAAGTTATTCTTCATTTCTATTTTTACGCCCATTTCCTTACATTCTTCAACAACTTCTTTTGGCATTTGCAATTCGGGGGGAGCAATAAAAACCATATCCACCTTAAACAACGCCAATGCATAAGCCAATGAATGAACAGTCCTTCCATATTTCAAATCCCCAAGCAATGCAATTTTATTTCCTTCTATACTTCCTTTTTCTTTCCTTATCGTAAATAAATCTAACAAACATTGCGTTGGATGATGACCCGCCCCATCCCCTCCATTTATTATTGGAACTTCTGCAAATTCAGCAGCCATTCTGGCGGAGCCCTCCATTGGATGGCGCATTACTATTACATCACAATAGCTTTCTGCTGTCCTTATTGTATCTGCTAAACTTTCTCCTTTTTGTATGCTTGTAGTTGTTGGAATTGCGAATCCAATAACTTCCCCTCCCAATCTTTTCATTGCTGTTTCAAAAGATAATCTTGTTCTAGTCGATGGCTCAAAAAATAGAGAAGCCATTATGTAGCCATGTAATAAATCGCTTTTTTTCTTTCCTTGTGCTATTGGTAGCATTTCTTCAGCAACATCTAAAATGTGTAAAATTTCTTCTTTTGTAAAATCTCTAATACTTACAACATCTCTCCCCCTGAAATTCATTATTAATTAAATTCTTATACATTATATATTTCTTTGTATATTGGAGAATTTACGATTTCTTCTTTTCTTTCTCTAAATCTTTCCACTCTCTCTTTTGCTTCTATAGATTTCTTCATAAGAATTTCTGCTCTTTTGCCAACAACTTTATTTTTCTCTAAAAATTTGTCTCTGTGGATATGAGGAAATACATTATAAGTGCAGAAAGGGATTAAATGAGGAGGAGCTAAATAATGTATGCTACATCTTTTAGTTCTATTTACATCATAATTGTAATAATCTTGGAAATGCATCATTCCTAAAAATAAAAATCTATGATGGAATTTTCCTAAAGCCCTATAGTCTCCTTTTTCTATTACTTCATTTAATATCTCTGATAATTTTTCTCCATTTGGTAACTCATCTTCTATAATATATTCTGCTAATTTCTTTGCTAAAGCTTTTCTTAAACTTCCATATTTTATTGCGGTTGGCAATAATTTTGCTCCAAAAATTGCTTTTTTAATAGCGCTTTTTTGCAATTCGGACACATCTTTTATGAAGCGGTCAACGTCTATGAAATGGGTAATTGGGAGTAATTTCTCACCATCTACATAAGCATATGTTGCCATACCACATTTCTCACTATTATAAAAATGAACATGTGGTTCTTTTCCTATTATATCTGCAAGAGAGGCAACAGTTGGAACGGGATACCATGCTTCTATTCCAAAATTAAAGACTTTTTTCATTTCATAAATAATATCTGATTGAACAACCCTAAGCTTTTCTCTATCTCCTTTTTTAATATGTCCAACTAAGGAAATTGGCTGGAAATTTACTCCTCTTATTCCTCTGCTTATATTTCTCATCGCAAATTTAACTATAAATGGCGTTTCCTTTAAATTTAATTGACTCACTGTAGGAACAAGAACTATGCTTTTTAATCCTCCCTTTATATATGCTTCTAAAGCAAAAGGAGCTTCGTAATGATTTTTTGGATTGCTATTTTGCTTGGGAGATATTCCATCAAATGATGTATATACCGTTTTTAAACCAGCCTTAACCCATGAAGCCACTCTTCTTATTGCTTTTTCTGGTTCTTCAAAATATTCTATTCCAATTGAAACTGAATCAGTATTTAGTTGAACATGCGGGGAGCCCATTTCCCTCATCATTTTTATCATTTCTGCTAAATCGTCTCTTAAAGTTGGCTCTCCTCCAGTGATTTGAATTGGTGGCATGTATCCATTGAATTCTTTTGCAATTTCTAATCCTTTTTTAATTTCCTCTAATGTGGGCTCATAAATAAAGCCAGCTTTTTCTTCATAAAAAAAACAATACCAGCATCTTAAGTCGCATCTATTAGTAGCGACAACATTTAATAAAGCTGTAGTATTTTTATGTTGATTGCATAATCCACAACTAACTAAATCTTCCTTATGTGTTATATTTGTGTTTATTTTGGCGATTTGGCTTGGTTTATATTTGATTATTTTGTCCCAATATTCTTTTGTTCCTATTCTTTCTATTGTTCCGTTCTCTTTAACTAAATATACATTATTATTTTTTTCAACATAGGCAGCATTTATTATTTTAATGGCATTTTCCTTTTGCAAAAAAATTTCATCGATACTTTTTGTTAATTCTAATATTGTAAAACCATTCTGCTTGGCATATTCTTCTATAAGCATTGGCTATCTATTTCTTTTTTATATATTAAATTTTCTTTTAGTTTCTTTAAATTTTAAATAAAAATTAAAAAAAATTAAAAAATTAAAATTAATAAATTACCATCCCCATTTTAATGAATGACAAAATGCCTTATAAATTTTGTACATTTTAAGAAGCGTAGAGGGATGCCATAATAAATGGAATAAATCCCAAAATTTTATTTCTTTTAATTCTTTACCGTTAATCTTCTTATAAAACATTTCCATTTCTTTTTCTTCGGTTTTAAATATTGTTTCCATACCTTTAATTAGCACTGGATTAAGAATAGGATGCTTTTTAATTTCTTTTTCATACTTTTCCAAATCATTTATGTTTCGGGCAAGTATTTCAGCAGCATATATTATTGGGGAAAGACCGCCAAGTGAGAAAGGATTTGTTAAGCAAGCTGCATCTCCAATAAGAGCTACTTTTTTATCTGCTATTCTTTGAACACTACCAACTGGAATGGCTCCGCCGGTTTTTTTAATGATTTTTCCTTTTATATTTTTATATCTTAAAAATTTATCAAGCATTGAAAATTTCCCAATTAGCCCAACATTTATACTTTTTTCTTTTGGGAAAATCCAAGCATAGTAATGGGAAAATTTTCTATCTGTATAGAACTCTAAATAATCCATATTTTCTGTATCATATTCTATTTCATATTGGCACCCTATCATATAATTGTATGTATTACCAAAATATTCTTTTATAACTGAAAAAGGACCATCTGCCCCTATACATATTTCATATTTCTCTTTTTCTCCATTTATATAAATATATTTGTTATCAATTTTTTCCACTTTTTTTGAAAATTCAATTTCTCCCCCTCTTTTTAAAAATTCATGAGCCATTTTTTCTAACCATTTTTGCCTATTTAATACCATGCCATCAACATCTACATAAAAAAACCATTTTCCAAAGAACATTTTTATTCCTTTAACTTTTTTTGCTATTGCTTCCTCATAATCAAAAGGCAGTTTTTTTAAAGATTTTTCATCACAACCTTCTCCGCAAGCTGTGCTTCTTATTTCTCTATTTTTTTCAAAAATTTTCACATCATAACCTCTATCAATCAAAAATAAACCAGTTATTAAACCAGCGGGGCCTGCCCCAACAATATATATCACGATTTTATTATTGCTTTATATATATATTTTTCATTAGGTTCATATGGATATTATCTGCGGTAGAATTTATATTGGAGAATTAATCAATGCATGCATTGGCATAGAAAATGGAAAAATAGTTAAGATTAAAAAAAATTTGGAAGGAAGAAAAATAGATTATGGTAATTTAGTCATTTTCCCAGCTGGTATAGACGTACATGTTCATTTTAGAGAGCCTGGCTATGAATATAAAGAAGATTTTTTTACTGGAAGTAGAGCGGCTGCGCTGGCGGGCATAACTTGTGTTCTTGATATGCCCAATAATATGCCGCCAATCATAAATAAGGAAAGATTCAATGAGAAAGTTAAAAAAATTAAAAATAAGGCATGCATAGATTATGGATTATATGGCGGGGTAAGAAAAGATGGAAAAATGGAAGATATGGATTGTATTGGATACAAAATTTATTTAACTGAAGTTTCTTGTCCTATTGAAAACGTTTTAAAGGAGCTAAAGAGGTTTAATAAACCTGTTGCTGTCCATGCAGAATATAATATTAATGAAGACAAAATAAAAAATTTGGAGGAGCATGAAAGAAATAGAGGGAAAGAATGCGAGCTAACAGCTTTGAAAAGATTAATTGAAGCAAATGAAAAAATAGGTGTAAAGATGCACATATGTCATATTACAACTAGCGATTCGATTGATATAATAAAAAATAGAACAAGCTATGGAGTTACTCTTCATCATTTATTGTTTTCTTACGAAAGAAAATTTAAAGTAGAAGCAATGGGAAAAGTCAATCCACCTTTGAGGAGCGAGGAAGAAAGAAAAAAACTATATGAAAGATTTATAAAAGGAGATATACCTATTTTAGAATCAGACCATGCTCCTCATTCGTTTGAAGAAAAGATGAAAATTTGGGATGCCCCATCTGGTATGCCCGGCGTTGATGCCTTATTGCCGATAATGCTTTATAAAGTAAAGAGGGGGCTTAACATTGATTTATTATATAAAATGGTGTGTAAGAATCCATCCGATTTTTTTGGTATAAATAAGGGTAGTATTCAAGTTGGGAAGGATGCTGATTTTATAATCATTGATTTTAAAAAGGAGAGTAAAATAAAGGCATTATCAAAATGTGGGTGGAGTTGTTATGAAGGAATGAAATGTATATATCCAAAACATGTTTATCTAAGGGGAAATAAAATTGTTGAAAATGGTGAATTTGTTGGAGACAAGGGAAAAGGAAAGATGATAAAATGAATTTAATAGATTTTTTGTTGATTATTTTATTATCGATGCTTCCTTTTTGGGAAGCAAGATATACCATCCCGTTTATAATAGCAAAATATAAGGTTAATATTTTTTTGATATCTATAGCAATTTTAGCTAATTTTGTTCCTGTTCCTTTTATTTTAAAATTTTTAGAACCCATTGAAAAATGGTTAAGGAAATGGAGATTTTGGGATAATTTGCTTAATAAAATTTTTGAACATACTAGGAAAAAAACAAAAAGAAGTATAGAAAAATGGGAAAGTCTCGCTTTAATCGTTTTTGTTGCTATTCCATTACCTGTAACAGGTGCATGGACTGGGAGTTTGGCGGCTTACCTTTTTGGATTGGATTTTAAAAAATCTTTGATTTGCATTTTTATTGGCATATGCATTGCCTCAATAATCATATCAATTGCTTCTATTACGGGGATAAGACTGCTTAAATAATTGGCTGAATATATGGAGATATAGAAACCCTTAAATACTGTAAAACCTTTAACCTAAACCATGCGGTTTTTTGAAAGTGAATAAAATGAAAATAGAAGAAATAATAAATGATAAGGGAGTAATTAGTAAGCTATCTAAAGATGGCATTATTGAAGCAACAAAAGTACAAGAAAAAGCTATACCTATTATAACTAAAGGGAAGGATTCTATTATACAATCCGAAACTGGTTCAGGTAAAACGCTTGTTTTTGTCCTATCTATTGTTGAAAATATTGATAGGAAGGGACTAAGAGCACTTATTGTTGTGCCAACAAGAGAATTAGCAAAACAGATAACGCATGTATTCCTCAAATATACAAATCTTAAAACAGTAAGTATATATGGTGGTGTCCCAACAAATATGCAAAAATTGGAAGAAGCAAATGTCGCAGTTGGCACCCCCGGAAGATTAATTGATTTGCTAAACAAAGGAAAATTGGTTCTTAACAACATACAGTTTTTTATTCTTGATGAAGCGGACAGAATGCTTGATATGGGCTTCATTACAGATATAGAAAAAATCATAGAGGCATGCAATAAGGAAAGGCAGACAGTATTTTTTTCTGCTACTGTATCAAAGGAAGTTTTAAGGATAGGTAATAAATATATGAAGCAACCCGAGAAAGTTTTTATTGAAAGAAGTATAACAAAAGCAAAACACAAGTATTATGTTGTTTCAGCAAACGAGAAGTTTTCTCTTTTACTTAATCTCCTAAAAAGCAATAATTCTCATTCATTGGTGTTTTGCGCAACAAAAAAGACAGTTAAAAATGTTGCAAAACAACTCAGAAAAAATGATATAAAAGCTGGTGCAATTCATGGCGATTTAAACCAAAGACAAAGAGAAAATGTTTTGAATAAATTTAGAAAAAAATGGATAAATGTTCTTGTTGCAACAGATGTAGCGGCCAGGGGTTTAGATATAAAAGGAATAACGCACATATATAATTTCGATATACCAAATGGAGTGGATATGTATATTCATAGAGCTGGAAGAACAGCAAGAATGGGAAGCGAAGGAAAAATAATCTCTTTTGTTCGCCAAAAAGAATATTTAAAGTATATGGAAATTATTCATTCAGTCAGTAAATAATTTATAATATAACTCCTTATCTCATCGTGTGTTTAGCTATACCAGGAAAAATTATTGAAATAAGGGGAAAGAAAGCAAAAGTGGATTATGGAGGAATATTAAGAGATGTTGATATTTCATTGGTTGATGCAAAAGAAGGAGATTATGTTATAGTGCATGCTGGCTTTGCGATACAAGTTTTAGATGAAAAGAATGCAATCGAAACATTAAAAATATTTGAAGAAATAGCAAAAAATGCATGAATTTTCTACTATGCAACAAATTATTAATACTGTTTTAGAAGAAGCTAAAAAATACAATGCCAAAAAAATTTATAAAATTGTTTTGGAAATAGGAGAACTCACTTTTCTTGGAGAGGAGCAATTAAAGTTTGCTTTCGATATTTTGAAAGAGGGAACAATTGCTGAGGAGGCGGAGCTTGTAATTAAAAAAATAAAGGCAAGAATAAAATGTAAATGTGGATATGAAGGATATGTTGAATATGGTATAAAAGATGATTTTCATCTTGTTTTCCCTATAATAAAATGTCCAATTTGCAATAATGAAGTAGAAATTGTTAGGGGAAGGGAATGCCTAATAAAAAAAATGGAAATGGAGGTTGAAAATGGAAAAAAAGAAAATCGCGGAAAAGATTGTTGAGGGAATTAGGCAATTAAACTTGAATCTTAAAATAATGCATGTATGCGGGACACATCAAGATACTATAGTGAGGTATGGATTGGGTGATTTATTAAGAAAATGCGGAATAGAAGTTATTCAAGGACCTGGCTGTCCAGTTTGCGTAACTACCCCATTAGAAATAGAAAAAGGGATTAGATTAGCTGAAAAGGGGATTACTCTCGCAACTTTTGGGGACATGATAAGGGTTCCTTCTAGAAATAGAACACTTGAAAAAATAAGAGCAAAAGGAGGAAAAGTAAAGATTGTTTATAGTATAAGTGATGCATTAAAAATTGCTGAAAAAGAAGAAGTAGTTTTCTTTGCTGTTGGTTTTGAAACAACAGCTCCATCAACTGCCGTTACAATATTGAATGAGCCAAAAAATTTTTATGTACTCAGCTGTCATCGTTACATTCCTCCCGCTTTGGATGCCTTGCTTGGGCTTGGGGAAGTAAGAATAGATGGTATAATTTGTCCGGGACATGTTTCAACTATAATTGGGATGAAGCCCTATATTCCGATTGCAAAAAAATATAAGATTCCTCATGTAATAGCTGGTTTTGAACCCCTTGATGTGTTATTAGCTGTGTATATGATCGCTAAGCAGGTTGATGAAGGAAGATATGATGTTGAAAATGAATATATAAGATGTGTTAGATACGATGGAAATGAAAAAGCAAAGAAAATATTGAATGAGGTTTTTGAGCCCGTATCAGCAAAATGGAGAGGATTTCCAGAAATAGAAAAATCAAAAATGGAAATTAAAAAAGAATTCGAAGAATATGATGCAGAGAAAATATATGAGGACCTTTTAGAAGATATTGAGGAGCCGGAAGAGCCGAAAGGCTGTAGATGTGGGGATGTTTTAAGAGGGGTTATTTATCCTCAGCAATGTCCTTTATTTGGCAAAATATGCAATCCTTCTAATCCTGTAGGGCCATGCATGGTGAGTATTGAAGGAGCATGTAACATTGAATATAAATATGGTAAAATGTATTTGAATAATGATAGAAATAAAAACTGGAACAATTGAAGAAAGGATAATAAAAACTTTGCAAAATAAATATCCAATTACATTAAAGGAATTGAGCAAGGAATTGGGAATATCTGAAAGTAAATTAAAAGCTGAATTGTTAAAGCTTCAGTCAAAAAATATTTTAATTCTAGAGCCTCTACCAGATAAAATTTTTATTAGATTAATAAGATTTGATTTCGTTTTTGTTGGTAGAAGAAGGCAGTATAAATTTATAAAGAAAAAGAAAATAAAGGGAGAGGAAGGAGAAAAAGAGGAAGAAGAAGGAAAAGATGATTTTATGTATGTTTAGTCCCTTAACAAATCTAAGGGTTCAATTATCCCCATATATTCATTATTTTTGCAAACAACCGCAAATCCTTGTTCCTCCATAATATCAATTAATTCTTCTTTTTCGTAGGGGGAGCAAACTTTAACCCCTCTTTCCATAAATCCCTTAATAGGGGCTTCAAGTAATGATGTTTTTTCTTGATGATAATCTGTTATTTTTTCATGGGTTGTGATAACTTTTAAAATATCTCTAACACATACTATGCCCAAAAATTTATTTCCATCTAAAACGGGCAAAAATCTTTCATTCCTCTTTTTCATTAAATTAATTACTTCTCCTATTTCATCATCCTCCCCCACGCCATCTACATACCTCATAAGCATTTCTGCATTCTTATCTATACCAATTTTCTTGGCAATATCCAAAGCTGTTACATATCCGAGTAATTCTTTATTTGATGTAACAATTATTACATCTACCCCACTTTTCACCATTTTCTCTTTTGCTTTTCTAATAGAATAGCTTGCATCAAGCTTTGGAACTCCAACAACAAATCCCTTTACTTTTTCTCTTCCAGATAACTTTGTTTTTATTAATCTTCTCTCATCTATTATCCCCCACGGTTTTTTTCCATCCATAATAATCGGGAAATCTTTTTCTTCATATAAATACCCGAAAATTTTACTCACTTCTTCATTCTTGTCAATTTCCTTAAAATCTTTTCTAACAATATCTCCAAGCATCAAAATATAAGTAAAAATTTTATAATAAATCTTTTTATTCTAGGGTAGCATGCCTTCTTTTCATACTTTCCTCGCTTTCTCCTTTTTTAGCCATTAATTCTGCTATTAAGCCATCTAAAAAAATCCAAGCAGATGCTTCAAATAATGTTCCTAAAGGAGCTAAATCAGCTTTTTTATCTCTTGGCTTTAAAATAACAACCAAATCTGCAAATCTTGCAATGTGGGAATCTGGATTTGCTGTTATTGATATTATCTTTGCTCCTAATCGACGGGCAATTTCTGCCGTCATTGCAACAGGTATTGTTTCTCCTGAGCCTGAAATTAAAACAACCAGATCTCCTTTTCTTACTGGCTTTGTTATTGTTTCACCAATAACAAAAGTGGGAAAACCTAAATGAACCAATCTTATTGCAAAAGCTTTTCCAACTAATCCGCTTCTACCAGCTCCATAAACAAATATATTTTTTGCTTTGAAAAAATAATCTACAATTTCTTCTATCTTCTCTTTTTCAATTTGGAGAATCTGTTTGATTTCTTTCCATATATAATCAATAGCTTCTTCAAACTTCATTTCATCATTTCCATTGCTCTATCAAGCAATATTTGTGCATATACAGCATCATGCTCAACAACTGGTGACTCGGATATTATTGTAACATCATAGTCATTTTCGAGTATGCATTCCATCAATTTTATGACAGGTATATCTCCTTTTTTTATTGGAACGTGATATAATTCTCCGCTACTATCATATTTTACTCCTGTCAAATGAATTAAATAATGATTCAGATTTAAATCTTTTAAGGCATCAAAAATTTTTTGAAAATCTTCCTTTTCCTTTAAACATCCATTACATCTCGCATGTATATGTCCAATATCTATAACTGGGACAGTTCCTCTCACTCTTTTGCATACTTCAATAATTTCTTCCAAGCTACCAAAGACTTCTTTTTTTCCCATGGTTTCTAAGCCAATAGGAACTTCGATTCCCCTTTTTTTAACTCTATCTCTAATAGCCCTCAAGTTTTTGACAATTCTTTTCATTGTTTCTTTCTTTGATAAATTGCCATAAAATCCTAAATGCGTTGTCATTATACGAGCTCCCATTAGATGAGCAAGATATAGGGATTTTTCTATTTTTTCTCTACTCATTTTAACATTTCTTTTATCTCCTGCCAAATTTATATAATAGGGAGCATGAACATATATTGCTATATCACACTTTTTTGCAACTCTTTTTATTTCCTTAGCTTCTTCATTACTTATAAAACCTCTAGCAAATCTTATTTCCATTGCAGATAGACCCAAACATCTCGTATATATGATTCCATCTATATTTGTTCTTTCTTTGCATGATAATGGTATGCCTGCGGGCCCAATTCTTATCACAGAATTTTTGAAATAGTTTTGAGTTAATATAAATTTCCATTTCTAATGATTTTTTTTGCCCATTCTAATTTTCTCTTTTTGATTTTCAAATCTTTTCCTTCTTTTTTTCTGGGCTCTTCAAAATTAAAACCGACTAGCTTTATTTTTTTCGCATTAAAATGTTTTGCAATGCAATAAGCTCTATCTCCATCCGTAAATCCTCCAAAATTGTGCAATTTGTCAAAAGGTTTGGATTGTGTAGTCAATAAAAAATTTTTAAATAATGAGATATGTTTTAAAGATTGTATGTTATCTCCATGAACATGTATAATCAAAATGCTACCTTTTTTATTTGCTTCCAATAAATCCTCAATATTTCCATCTAAATCTGTTGTTATAATATGCGGTACAATATTATTCTTTAATAGAATAGATGTGGCCTCATCTGCAGAAATAATTGTTCCTTCTATATTTTTGAGTTCTTTTTCAAGATTTTTTCCAGCTCCACATATGCTAACGATTCTATTTTCTATAAATTTTTTTAAAACATTCGCTTCTATCTGCTTTTTTGCATATTTAAGGGCTAATTTTGAGGCTTCTTTATCTTTTTCTTCATCATATCCAAAATCCTGCAGAATTTTTTTATAAATTGGCTCCCATTCTTCCCATTCCATTATTCCCACTCTATAGTTGCTGGTGGCTTATTCGAAATATCATATACAACCCTATTTACTTCTCTTATTTCATTTGTTATTCTAGTTGCTATTCTTTCTAATAAATCATGTGGCAACCTTGAAAAATTGGCTGTCATCGCATCGACGCTATCAACACATCTTACTGCTATAGTATAACCATATGCTCTAACATCCCCTCTCACTCCAACGCTTTTAACCGGCAGTAAAACAGCAAAATATTGCCATGGCAAATCAATCAGTTTTTCTTTATGCGCCTTTTCAATTTCTTCCTCAACTATACTACAAGCTTCCCTAACAATTCTTAATCTTTCTTCCGTAACTTCGCCAATTATTCTAACAGCCAAGCCCGGCCCCGGAAAAGGTTGCCTCTCCGCCACCTCCAAGCCAAGAAAACGGGCAACTTTTCTAACCTCGTCTTTATATAAATGTCTGAGTGGCTCAACAATTTTTATTTTCATATCTTTGGGCAAACCACCAACATTATGATGGCTTTTGATTGTATCCCTCAACCCCCCTCCACTTTCTATCCAATCGGGTGCTATTGTTCCCTGTATTAAATATTCTGCTTTCTCTTCTCTTGCTATTCTTTCAAAAATTCTAATAAATTTTTCTCCAATTATTTTTCTTTTCTCTTCTGGATCAACGATTCCTTTTAAAGCTTCTAAAAATTCTTTTTTCGCATCAACAAATACAAATTTTAAATTCATTTTTCCATATAGATTTTTAACAAAATCGCTTTCTCCTTTTCTCATTAAGCCTGTATCAACATAAACAGCGGTTAGATTTTTTCCTAAAGCCATGCTTCCCAATTTTGCAGCTACGCTTGAATCAACTCCTCCAGATACAGCTATAATTGCTTTTCCTTTTAGTTTTTTTAGTTCTTCAATGGCTTCTTTAACGAACTTTTCCACATCAAACATCTTTATACCCTTCTCTCATTTTTTTTCTATATTCATCAAGTTTTTGAAATAATTTTTCATCTTTTAAAGCCAACATCTGTATAGCAAGTAAGGCAGCATTATCTCCTCTATCCAAACCAACAGCAGCAACTGGTATACCAGGAGGCATTTGAACAATAGAAAGAATTGCATCTAAATTGAGTTTTCCAGAAACGGGAACCCCTATAACAGGTTTGTTTGTATAGGCTGCTATACTACCAGGCAAGGCTGCCGATAGGCCAGCTATTGCTATAAAAATGTCTGCATCACTTTGTGCAATTTCCTTTATCTTTTCTGGTGTCCTGTGTGCGGATGCAAATTTAACTTCATATTCAATATCAAATTTTTCAAGAATATCAATAGCTTTTTTTCCAACATTCTCGTCACTTTTAGATGCCATCACAACCATTACTTTCATAAGCTTAAAATAGAGAAAATTAAAAAGATTTCTATTCAACAGTATATTCTATTACAACTTCTCCTTTTTCATTGACTAATCTTCTTTTATTTCCTCTTGCTATTATCTTCAAATTCGCATATCTTCCTTTTTCTTCCCATTCATCCATTGGGTAATAATCTTTTACCCCTTTAAAAATTTTGTCCTTACAAAGCAATTTTGTTTTTATAGAACAACAAAAATTTTATAATATGCTATAAATCAAATTGTGAAAAAACTCGAAAAGAATTCATTTTACGTTGGAAAGTTAGCAGAAGGCTGTAAAATATGCAGAAAGGGTGCAAAACTTGTTTTACTTGTAACTGGATTATGTAATGCAAATTGCTTTTATTGTCCATTATCAGAAAAAAAGAAGGGGAAGGATGTCATATATGCAGATGAAATGATTGTAAGAAAAAAAGAAGACATTATTGAAGAAGCAGAATTAATAGAAGCGGAAGGAACAGGAATTACTGGAGGGGACCCTCTTATTGTATTGGACAGGACAATAGAATTTATAAAACTTTTAAAGAATTATTTTGGGGAGGAGCATCATATCCATTTATATACTGCTACTCTTGATTATAAAAAAGCAGAAAAATTAGGGAAAGCAGGATTAGATGAAATAAGGTTTCATCCAATGCCTACTTTATGGAAAAAAATAGAGAAAACAAAATTTAGAGAAATAGTAAAGAAACTGGAAATTGATAAAGGGATGGAAATTCCCTTAGTTCCGCATATGAAAAAGGAAACTTTTCATTTATTAAAAGTAGTGGATGATTATAATTTAGATTTCATTAATTTAAATGAACTTGAATTTTCAATAACTAATCTTGAAGCATTAGATAAATATGGATATGTTGCAAAAAGCGATGAATCATCTGCTGTTAAAGGTAGTGAAGAAATGGCATATGAAATTTTAGATTTAGGATTATCTACTCCTATACATTATTGCTCCTCTTCTTTTAAAGATGCTGTTCAATTAAGAAAAAGAATAGAAAGGAGAGCAAGGAATGTTGCAAAAATTTATGAAATCATAACAGAAGATGGAACTTTATTGAAAGGCGTTATAATGGCTGATAAAGAAAAAATAAAAGAAATTATGGAAGAATTTGAAATAGATGAAAACATGATTTCATGGGATGAAAAAAAGAAAAGGATAGAAACTTCTCCTTTTATTATTGAAGAAATTGCCCAGTATTTACCATATAAATGCTATATTATTGAGGAATATCCTACTGCAGATAGGCTTGAGGTTGAAATAACTCCTTTAAACTAAAGTTTTAAATTAAAAATTCTATAATATTATGAAATGGTTGGCTGTATTTGTTCTTCTATTTCTTGTTGTACCATCGTATAGCATAAACTTTAGTTTTAACAGTGCTTATATTGGGAAATTCGAAAAAAAGGTTTTAATAAAGGCGGGTGATGATTTCTATATTCATTTTAGTAGCAATGGTATAGAATTTAAAAAACAAATTTTTAATATATCTTACAAGGAAGAAAAAGCTTTAGCTAAATCTCCTGAATGGATAAGAATAAGATTGGCAAGACAATTTGAATCCTTAGATGATGAATATGCAGATTTGATATTGAACGCAGAGGATAAATACGTGGATGAAATAGCTTTTTGTATAGCTACCTGTCCAATAAATGGGATGCCTTCTCCTTCTTTACTATATGATAATGCATATTTTATATACAAGAATGATGAATATTTAGACTATGTGGATGTGATTGATTTTGAAAACGGTTCTTCCACTGTCAAATATAAAATGCCTGATAAAGAAATAATTTGTCCAATGCAAATTTATTACTGGTATGTAGTTCATCCTCGCATTACTTTTGAAGATGCAGAATATGTTTATGGGAAATTCTGGAGAGAATATCTATTTTATCATAATGATATTGGTTACCCTTTACTTATGGAAAAATTACATGGAATAAAATATTTATGGGACTATCAATCATATCATCCCCCCAGCCACAGAACATGGAACTGGAGCATGGAAAATCATCCCACAGCTATAGAAGCTATAAATTATTGGATAGGAAAAACAGTAAATCAGCTTGCCATAGGAGATAGACCTGGACAACCAAATGTTATTGCTCATGAACACAATGGATTTTGCGGAGAATTGCAACAGATAGCTGTAGCTGCTCAAAGGGCTGCTTTGATTCCAAGTGTTGGAATAAATAATCTAGGAGAAGACCATGTGTGGCGGGAATTTTGGTGCAATGGATGGCATCAGTGCGATAATTGGTGGGCAGATGGTGGAGGGAGCGTTGATAACTATGATGAATATAGGTATAGATGGGGGAAAATTGTTTCCTCCTTTTTTGCGTGGAAAGGAGATAGTAGCATATATGATGTTACTTCTAAATATATTAAGCAAAAAGATAGAGCAAGGGTAATTGTCGAAGTGAAGGATAGTCTTGGAAATGCTGTAGATGGAGTAAGAGTAATGGTTTTTGGCACATGGAAAGCGAATAATTTTAAAAATAAATTATGGAATAAATATGTAGATAGGCTATGGCAAAAATTACCAGAAAAACTTAGAGAAAGATGGGAAAATTTTTATGAAAAATTAGAAAAGTTTTATAAGGAAAGGGTTCCTGGTCTTATTCCATGGATTATACCAAGCATATGGAATTATACAAATATAGACGGGAAATGTGGATTTGATTTGGGATTAGGGCATAGCTATTTATTCGTTTTACAAAAAGATGAATTTTTCTATTTTGGACCATATAGCATAGGAAAAAGTAATGCAATTCATTATTGTTTAGCATTAAAAGCTAATTCGACAAAAGAAATTAAAATAAGATTTATTTTGCCAGATATAAAGGAGAAAATAAGAAAAAATATAATTCCTAATAAAGGTGATAACTTTACATTCAAGCTAAATTTCAGATGCAAAGGATATCAATCACAAAGGAATCCCTGGGACTGGAAATATGCATATCATGAAACAGATGCAAAAATAGACTTTTTTGTAGTTGATAAAGAAAATTTTGAGAAATATAGAAGAGGAGAAGTTTTTAATTGTTATGAATATTTATATTCAAATAATGGTAGTATTGAATTAAAAGGTAATGAGCTTTTCTTTGTTTTTAAAAATAGGGCAAAAAGAACAGACATTATACTAAATTTTGAATTAGAAATATATTCCAATAAAAAATCAGATTTTATTCATATAACTAATGAGGAAATAAATGGAAAAATTATAGCAAATGCTGGACCCATCAAAATAGAGGGATATTCTACTGGAGAAGGAGAATTAGAGATAGGGAATCAAAAATGGAATGTTTATGGAAAATTTGAAATAGTATGGAATGGAAAAGTAGGTAATTATACAATAAAAGCTAAATGTGGAGATTTTGAAAAAGAATATAAAATGGAAGTTGTCGATTATTTACCACCAAAAATAGTGATTGAAAAATTTGTTGCAAATAAAACATTAAGTATAAAAGGATTCGTTGAAGATAATGCAGATGTTATAGATGTATATGCATACATAAATGAACAAAAAATAGAATTAGGCGAGGAATTCAACAAAACTATTTCATTACCTCCAGGTGATTATGAAATTATAATAGAGGCAATTGATGAATGCAAATTAAAAAGCGTCTGGGAAAAAAATTTTGCCATACTGGGAAACAAAAGCAAACCATTAATAGAAAATATATGGCATGAAAAACTGTTACCAGCGAATGTTACTGTTATATATGCTGATGTGAAGCCAACATTCTACAAAATAAAAAATGTTAAAATTATTTTAAATGGAGAAGAATTAGATATGTATAGATATGCTGATAATCCTCATCAACCAAGACATGAAGAAGATGCTTTAAGAAATAGAAGCAATGAGCCTGTATATGGTATTGAACTTGTGTTAAAGAAGGGAACATATAAAGTAATAATAAAGGCGATAGATACTGCTGGAAATGAAAAAATTAAAGAATACAATTTTCAGGTATAGCCCCATTTTTTCCATTTTTTTCCAGCGTATTCATTTCCTATCATTTCCTCAATTTTTAGCAATCTATTATATTTGGCGACTCTCTCCCCCCTCGCAGGCGCTCCAGCTTTTATTTGCCCCGTCTTTAACGCTACCGCCAAATCGGCTATAAAATCGTCACAAGTATCGCCAGAGCGATGCGAAACCATTACTCCATAATTATTTTCAAAACAAAGTTTTGCAACTTTTATTGCTTCTGTTAATGTTCCTACTTGGTTTGGCTTAAGTAACAAAGCATTGCAAACTTTCTTTTTTATTCCTTTTCTTAAACGGCTCGCATTTGTAACAAACAAATCATCTCCTATAATTTGTAATTTATCTCCTACTTTTGCTGTAAATTTTGCAAAGCTTTCCCAGTCCTCCTCATGAAAAGCATCTTCAATAGAAACAATTGGAAAAACTTTTGCCAAATCAATATAGTAATCCATGAGAGTTTCTGAATCCATCTCTTTATGCAAAATATATTTTCCATTGTAAAAAGAGGAGGCTGCACAATCTAATGCCAAAAATATTTCCTTTTCATATCCATTCTCCTCTATTGCTTTCATTATCATTTCCAAAGCCTCCTCTGTTCTGCTTAATGGAGGGGCAAATCCTCCTTCATCACCAATGTTTGTGGCGGATTTTCCATATTTCTTTTCTATTATATCCTTTAAAGTATAATATGTTTCACAAGTCATCTGTATAGCGTGGCTGAAGCTTTTCGCTTTAATAGGAACGATCATATGCTCCTGTATTGCTAAATCATTTCCTGCATGTGCTCCTCCATTTATTACGTTCATAAAGGGTATTGGTAGCAAATAATTTCCATCTCCTAAATATTCATAAACTTCTTTTCTCATTGCCATAGAAGCACATTTACAACATGCTATTGAAACAGCAATACATGCATTTCCCCCTAATAAACTCTTATTTTTTGTTGAGTCTATCGCAATTATTTTTTCGTCTATTTTTTCCTGTTCCCTTACATCCATTCCGACTATTGCTGGAGCAATGATCTTTTCGATATTTCTTATTGCTTTTTTTACTCCTCTACCATGAAATTCTTTTCCACCATCCCTAATTTCAATTGCTTCCTCCTTTCCTTTTGATGCTCCTGAGGGAGAATGGGCAACTCCTTTGGCTTTTTGGGTGGCGACTTCAACTTCAATTGTTGGATTTCCTCTAGAATCTAAAATTTGCCTTGCTTTTACATATTTTATAGCATATTCGTTCATAAATGTAAAAGTTGCAATATTAATAAATGCAATCACAACAAAGTTTATATGCAAAAAAGAATTTTGAATGGGGAACAAAATGAATGAGGAAGAAATTAGAAAAGAAAGAATAAGAAGCCTTCTTACGCCGGATGTATTAGTTTGCAAAGACTGCAGGGAGAAATATAAAGAGCTGACATCATGTAGTGTATGTGGTAAAAATATGCTCGACCCAACTTATAAAGGCATGGTGTATGAATGTCCAGTGTGCGGAAAGTTGTATTGCGAGACATGTTGGAATAAGTTGGAAGGAGCGAAGGAAGCAAAAGGGCTTTTCCATTAATTTTTAAAAAATGACTGAAGAATATAGCATTGATAAGATTAAAGTACTTGAGGGTTTAGAAGCTGTTCGTAAAAGGCCAGCAATGTACATTGGCTCTACTGATGAGAAGGGATTGCATCATTTAGTAGAAGAAGTTGTTGATAATTCTGTTGATGAAGCTTTGGCAGGTTATTGTACAAGAATAGATGTTATAATAAATGAAGATGGAAGCATAACCATAGATGATAATGGACGAGGTATTCCAGTTGAAATTCACAAGGAGTATGGAATATCTGGAGTGGAAGTCGTAATGACAAAATTGCATGCAGGCGGGAAATTCGATAAAGGGGCTTATAAAGTGGCGGGTGGATTGCATGGAGTAGGTGTTTCTGTTGTAAATGCTTTGTCTCGTTGGCTTGAAATTGAGGTAAGGAGAAATGGGAAGATATATAGGCAAAGGTATGAAAGAGGAAAACCAGTAACGAAGCTTGAAGTTGTGGGAAAAGCAAAAGAAACTGGAACAAAAATAACGTTTTATCCTGACGAAGAAATTTTTGGGAAAAAAAGCTTTGATTATTATGTATTGAGGAAAAGATTGCAAGAATTGGCTTTTTTAAATAAAGGGTTGCAAATAAGAATTGTTGATAAGAGGAGCAATAAGGGAGAGGTGTTTAAATACGATGGAGGTATTGTTGAATTTGTTAAATATATAAATAAAAATAAGGTTCCTCTCCATGATGTGATTTATTTTGATGGGGAGAAGGATGGTATATATGTTGAAGTTGCATTGCAATATACAGATGGATATGCAGAAAATGTTTTCACTTTTGTTAATAACATAAATACAAAGGAGGGGGGGAGTCATTTATCTGGATTTAAATCCGCATTAACAAGAACATTAAATGAATATGGAAAAAAGAATGTATTTAAAAATAATGAAACGCTGAGTGGAGAGGATGTAAGAGAAGGGTTGACTGCAATAATCTCTTGTAAAGTTCCAAATCCACAATTTGAGGGGCAAACAAAAACAAAACTTGCAAATTCTGAAGTAAAGGGAATAGTGGAAACACTAGTATATGAAAAGCTTTCAACATACTTGGAGGAAAATCCATCAGATGCAAGGAAAATTATCGAAAAGGCACTCCAAGCAATGAAAGCAAGGGAAGCAGCAAGAAAAGCAAGGGAGATTATAAGAAAGAAAAGCTATTTGGAATCAACTTCTCTACCTGGAAAACTTGCGGATTGCACTTCCAATGAGCCTGAAAAATGCGAGCTTTTTATTGTAGAGGGAGATTCTGCGGGAGGCTCCGCCAAACAAGGAAGAGATAGAAAATATCAAGCTATATTGCCATTAAAAGGAAAAATATTGAATGTTGAAAAAGCGAGTTTTGATAAAATATTGGAAAATGATGAAATAAGGGCTATTATCTCCGCTATAGGAACTGGTATAGGGGATGAATTTGATATAAGGAAAGCAAATTATCACAAAATAATAATAATGACAGATGCAGACATAGATGGGGCTCATATTAGGACTCTGCTTCTTACTTTCTTCTTTAGATACATGCGTCCTCTCATTGAAAATGGATATATTTACATAGCTCAACCTCCTTTATATAGAATAAGGAAGGGAAATAAAGAATATTATGCATATAGTGAGGAGGAAATGAGGAAAATAGCAAGCGATGGAGCAGTAATTCAGAGATATAAAGGATTGGGAGAAATGAATCCTGAGCAACTATGGGAAACAACAATGAATCCCAAAAAAAGAATTTTGAAAAGAGTGGAAATAGAAGATGCAATTGAAGCAGATGAGCTTTTCACCATTTTAATGGGAAAGAATGTAGAGGAAAGAAGAGAATTCATCAAAAAGCATGCAAAGGAGGTAGTCAATCTTGATATCTGAAAGAATAATTTTTAGGCCAATTGAAGAAGAAATGAAAACATCCTATCTTGATTACTCAATGAGCGTAATTGTAGGAAGAGCTCTTCCAGATGTAAGAGATGGGCTCAAGCCAGTTCATCGCAGGATTTTATATGCTATGAAGGAAATGGGCTTGCATTATAACAAGCCCCATCGTAAATCAGCAAGAGTTGTTGGGGAGGTTTTAGGAAAATACCATCCTCATGGAGATGCAGCTGTTTATGATGCTCTAGTAAGAATGGCTCAACCATTTTCAATGCGCTACCCCCTCATAGATGGGCAGGGAAACTTTGGGAGCATAGATGGGGATGCTCCGGCGGCAATGCGTTATACTGAGGCAAGGTTAAGTAAGATTAGCGAGGAAATGTTAAAAGATATTGATAAAGAAACCATTGAATGGCGGGATAATTTCGATGGAACACTAAAAGAACCTGTTGTTTTGCCAGCTTTATTGCCAAATTTGCTCGTAAATGGTTCTTCTGGAATAGCGGTAGGAATGGCAACGAATATGCCTCCTCATAATTTAAAGGAAGTTGTTGATGCAATAATTGCAACAATTGAGAATCCTGCCATTAGTATAGAAGAAATTTGTAATTATATAAAAGGGCCAGATTTTCCTACTGGAGGAATAGTTTATGGAAGAAGGGAATTAATAAAAGCATATTCTACTGGTAGGGGGTTAATAAAAGTTAGGGCAAAAACTCATTTCGAAGGGAATAAAATTGTTATAACTGAATTGCCTTATCAAGTAAATAAAGCTGATTTAATAAAACATATTGCGGAACTCGTTAGAAAAGGGACAATAGAAGGAATATCGGATTTGAGAGATGAATCTGATAGAAGGGGAATTAGAGTAGTGATATATGTAAAAAAAGATTTTGTTCCAGAAATTGTTCAAAATCAGCTATTTAAACATACAGAAATGGAGGTAACATATGGAATATTAAATATTGCATTAGTAGATGGGGTTCCAAAACTACTCAATTTAAAAGATTTAATTTTAGAGTATATAAAACACAGGAGGGAAATTGTTAGAAAAAGGAGCCAATTTGCTTTAAAAAAGGCGGAAGAAAGAAAACACATTTTGGATGGTTTCATAAAAGCATTAGAGAGAATTGAAGAAATCATTGAAACAATAAGGAAATCAAGAGATGCTAAGGAAGCTTTAACAAATTTAATAAAATATGGTTTTACAGAAAAGCAAGCAAAAGAAATTTTGGCTATGAGGCTTCAATCTTTAACATCTTTAGAATTTGAGGAATTAAAAAAAGAAAGAGAAGAAAAGGAAAAGGAAATAGAAAAATTAAGGAAGATATTGGCAAGCAAGGAGGAAATTGATAGAATAATAAAGGAAGAATTGCTTTATTTAAAAGAAAATTATGGAGATGAAAGAAGAACGGAAATAAAGGAAGCAAGAATTGAAATGGATATTGAGGATTTAATTCATGAGGAAGATGTTGTAATAATACTCACTGCAAATGGTTATATAAAAAGAGTGCCTTTAGATGAATATAAAAGTCAGAAAAGAGGAGGAAAGGGACTTATAGGAATGAAAATGAAAGAAGAAGACATAATTTATAAAACAGCAATTTCATCTACTCATGATTATATACTATTTTTCTCTGCAGATGGAAAAGTTTTTGCAAAAAAAGCTTATGAAATACCATATGGAGGGAGGCATTCAAAAGGAAGAGCTGTAATTAATTTAATAAGAGCAAATAGAGTTGTTGATATTTTGCCTTTAAAGAATTTTGATGGCAGTTTAATGATGGCAACTAAAAAAGGAGTGGTAAAGAAAATTTCTTTAAAATTGCTGTCAAATATTAGAGCAAATGGCGTTAGAGCGATAAAGTTGAGGGAGGGAGATGAACTTATTGGTGCTAAAGTTATAAGAGGTGGGGAAAAAGTTGTATTAGCTACAAGAAATGGCTTTTCATGTATTTTTGATGAAAAAGAAGTTAGGGAAATGGGAAGGAATGCTGAAGGTGTAAGGGGAATAAAATTGTATAATGATGAAGCTGTTAGTATAGAAGTTATAAATGATGAAGATTTATTGACAATAACAGAAAATGGTTATGGAAAAAGAACAGATTTAAAGGAATATAGAATAACAAAAAGAGGAGCTAAAGGTATAATAACCATAAAAACGAATGAAAGAAACGGGAAAGTTGCTGGAGTGATAGCGGTAAGAGAAGATAATGATGTGCTGATAGCAAGTAAAAACGGTATGATGGTAAGGATAAAAGCAAAAGATATTAAAAAACAGGGAAGAAACACAATGGGTGTTAGAATAATGAGATTAAATAAAGATGATAAGGTTGTGAGTATTGTAAAAATATGACTGAAATAGATTACAAAAAATTGGGATTTAAAGCGGGATTGGAGATTCACCAACAATTAGCGACCCATAAACTTTTTTGTAAATGTCCATCAGAATTAAAAGAGAAGGGAGAAAAAGCTTTTGAAAGATTTTTGAGGCCTACTCAATCTGAGCTTGGTGAGGTGGACAGGGCGGCTTTGGAGGAGGCGAGAAGAGGGAAAAAATTTGTATATTTTTCTTCTTCCTCCTCCTGCCTTGTTGAAGCAGATGAAGAACCCCCTCACGAAGCAAATGAGGAAGCGGTTGATATTGCTTTAACCGTTGCTTTATTGTTGAAGGCGGATATTGTTGATGAAATACATTTTATGAGGAAAATTGTAATTGATGGTTCTAACACAACAGGTTTTCAAAGAACCGCATTGATTGCTTTGAATGGAGAAATAAATGGAGTGAAAATTGAAACAATTTGTTTGGAAGAAGACGCTGCAAGAAAGATTGGAGAAAATGGAAGAAAAGTTGAATATGCATTGGATAGGCTTGGCATACCGTTGATAGAAATTGCAACTTCTCCAGATATATCTTCTCCTTCTCAAGCAAAAGAAATAGCGGAGAAAATCGGGTTGATATTAAGGGCAACAAATAAAGTAAAAAGGGGTATAGGAACAATAAGGCAGGATTTAAATGTTTCAATAAAAGAAGGAAATAGAATAGAAATTAAAGGAGTGCAGGAACTAAATGATATTCCTAAAATTCTGGAAAATGAGGTTAAGAGACAAATAGAATTGATAGAAGTGAAAAAAGAACTGGAAAAAAGGAAAATAGGGGAGATAAGAGAAGAGATAAAAGATTTATCACATATTTTTGAAAAAACTGGGTCAAAATTAATAAAAAATTTAATGAAAAAAGGAGGGGTTTTTGGAGTAAAATTGCCCAAATTTAATGGGATAATAAAGGGAATAAAATATAAAGAGCATAGAATTGGGAAAGAATTTGCAATGTATGCGAAAATAGAAGGAGGAGGAATAATACATTCTGATGAACTACCAAATTACGGCATAAGTATTGAAGAAGTTAAAAAAATAAGAGAGGAATTGAAGTGCAATGAGATGGATGCTTTTGTTATATCAGCAGGAAAAAGGGAGGTAGCAATAAAAAGTTTAAAGGCTGTTGTAAGAAGGGCTAGAGAAGCAATAAAAGGAGTTCCTAAAGAAGTAAGAAAAGCTTTGCCAAATTGTTTTACAGAATATATGCGTCCCATGCCAACTGCTGCAAGGATGTATCCCGAAACTGATGTACCTCCAATTAGAATAGATAAACGAAGGATTGAGAGATTGCTTAAAAATTTACCGGAATTACCAGATGCTAAGATAAGAAGGATTGCTGAATATGGTATAAGCATGGAAGAAGCTAAACAACTTGTTTATACTGGTAAAGATGAGGAATTCGAAAAATTTGCTAAAAAATATAAGGGATACGAAAAAGTTATTTCAAGAATTCTGCTGAACATAATGGGGGAAATGGAAAAGGAAGGATATGATGTGAGTATTGTAATAAAAAGGATGGATGAGATTTTGGAAGGATTGAGCAAAAAGAAATTTGCTAAGGAAGCTTTAGATAAATTGCTTCGTTATTTGGCGAAAAATGATGTTTCTTTGGATGTTGCCATTAGAGAATGTAATGTAGGTTTCTTAGAGGAAGAGAAAATTAGAGATATTATAAGGAAAATAGTTATGGAAAGGATAGAATTTATCAAGGAGAGGAAAGAGAAAGCGGTATCTGGTTTAATGGGGATAGCAATGAAGGAATTGAGGGGGAAAGCAGATGGAGCGTTAGTAAATAAAATATTAAAGGAAGAATTGGAAAAATTCATTTTTCAGTAAGGTTAAATATCAATTTAAAAAATGAAAGTTAGAAAGGAAATAAGTTCATAAAAAGCAAAATTCAACCATGAAAACAAGGATTATGGCAATGTTTCATATAAAACAGGCAATGCAGTTGCTAATAAAAGCTAAAATAATGGATTTAAGAGGGGTATTTTGAAAGATAACTTCCAGATATTTTTGAAGAGTTTTTAAAGAGGAGGTTGAAAAATCTTTTGAAGCTTTTGAATTCCATTTACTTACTAAAAAGCAATGGAGTTTCTTTAAAAAATTTATAAAAAAATTTGTTAAGGTTTGAGTTTTTCCTTCTATAAAGTTAAAGGAAAATCTATTTAACTTCCTGAAAAATTTATTATTGCCCTTGGTTGTTTGTCCCCTCCCATAAAATTGGAACAAACCCAAGGGCTTATTTCTTTCTATTTTTACTTGCGGAGATACTAAGGTTTAGAAATTTGATTTATTTGAAGGTTATGGGTGATGAAACAAGATTTTTGCTTGCAAGTGTTATATCAAAAGAAAGAAAATGGAAGATGAAAATGGAAGATGTGAGAAAAGTATTTAAAGTGGCAAAGGTGAATGGAGAAAATAGGAAACCTAAATAATTATAACTGATGGTTTTATATACCCATGAGTAAATAATCCAATAGAAAGATTGTATGGCACAATTAGAGAAAGAGATAAGTAATGAGAGCATTAAAGAAAGAAGATAATAAAATAATTAATGGGTTGAGGCTTTATTATAATTTCATTAGAGAATTTACATATGGCACTAAATGGGAAAACATCAGCAGCAGAGGAAACAGGATCATGGAATTGAATGGTTGGATGGGTTATCCTGAACACAGCTTGGGAGAATATGTTAAAAAGTGAATATAGAGGATGTAATTGCATTGGTAAGGGAGGATCGGAAAAATAATTTTTGATGCCTCTATTTATAAGGTGATAGAAATAAATTGTATAAAAAATTGCAGAGAGAAAAACCTTTGATTTTCCCTGTATGAACTGGGAAATATAGTATGGGAATGCGCAATGAGGAATAAATTGTCCATGAAAGAAGGAAAATATATAAAATAGTAAAAAAATAGCATCACATATTATGATGCATCTTATATATGTTTTCCTGCAAAATTTTTTTATAATATATTTTTTTATTTTTTATGTTAGTTAATTTAAATTAGGAGGCAGTAGGAGGAGGTATAAGTATGAAAAGGAAAGTGGTGGGTTGGTTTATTTTAATAAGTTTGCTAATAATAATTGGCGTATGTTTGCATACAAAAGGAGCAGTTGGTGAATACCCTTGGCCGCAAATACAACTGTGGATCGATATTAATCATGATGGAATTTATGAGACTAATCTTTATGACTTAAATACCCATCTACTACCAAGCGATTATAATATCGAAATTAGGTTGTTTAAACAGCATCCTACAGAACCAACAGAACTTGGGGGAATACATGTCAAAGTTTGGAAAGGCTACATTGAAAATATAAGTAAGTATGGTTTGATAAAAAGCGTTGATATAGAGGATTTTTCTTCCGAGGATGCTTGGGTGGGTCCTCCTGGATGTAGCTTGGGAGAATATCTCTCTCCTCCAATATATTTTAGATACGTCAATGATTATCCAGATGAAGATTCCTAACACACGATATTTATAGGGGGTGAGTAGATGAAAAGAGAAAGAAAAAAATTTATTAAAAAGGAATTAATAAATCTCTTTATCGTTTGTTCTCTTGTTAGTATGGTAATGATATTTATTTGTAATCTTACAGAGGGGCATGCAGTAAGAAACTTTCTCTCTAATCCTAGCTTTGAAAATGGTTTAAATTATTGGCATACCTCCACAGGTACAGCTATTTATTCTGTATCTTCTATCTCTGTTGACGGAAGTTATTCAGTCAAAGGAGTCGAAACAAATGAAGGAAGTCTAGGAAGATTGTACCAAGATGTAACAAATTTGCTCAATCCAGGCCATCAATACAAAATATGTGGATGGATAAAAACATCTAATGTTGTAGGTGGAGGAGGTGCTGTAATAGCCCTACATTATGTTGATAGTAACGGAGTCACACCACCCGATGGCTATGTTAAAACAATTGGATATGTGACCGGTACAACAGGTTGGACATATTTTGAAAGTAACTGGTTTACATTACCACCTATGCCAAACGATGCGTCAGCTTTATATTTTATACTGGATTTCAGTGATGCAAAAGGTACAGCTTGGTGGGACGGAGTAGCAGTGTATGCCAAGAATTTTCTTTCTAATCCGAGTTTTGAAAACGGTTTAAATTATTGGCATGTATCTAGTGGAACAGCCAGTTATTCAGTTTCTTCCATTTCTATCGATGGAAATTACTCAGTCAAAGGAGTCGAAACAAATGAAGGAAGTCTAGGAAGATTGTACCAAGATGTAACAAATTTGCTCAATCCAGGACATAAATGCAAGATATGTGGATGGATAAAAACATCTAATGTTGTAGGTGGAGGAGGTGCTGTAATAGCCCTACATTATGTTGATAGTAACGGAGTCACACCACCCGATGGCTATGTTAAAACAATTGGATATGTGACCG
>JAPDJP010000015.1 GCA_029259055.1 Thermoplasmatota archaeon
GTTGGATTACTGCCAGATGCGTCTCCACTCCAGTAAGCAAATTCATAACCTGGATTTGCATAGGCTGTTAATGTTACAACACTTCCTTCCTCATATTCTCCTTCTGATGGAGTAACAAAGCCAGCATTTTCTGGAGAGATTATTATTTCCAAACTATAATGTGGTATAAAAATTTCAAACGATTTTATGGCCGATGTATTTGCATTACCGTTTTTATCTCTCGCCCATATATAGTAATTATATTCTCCAGCAACTTCATATTTATCATGCCAATAGTATGTATCTCCTATTTTATTCATAGAAAAATTATGTTTTGAATTATCAGGATATGTTATGTTGATATACACATTTTCTATGCCTATGTTATCGATAACTTGACAAGTTATATTTATCTCATTTTGGTTTTCTGGAGTTGCAACAATATTTTGTATAATGGGTTTATCAACATCTATTCCAACAGTTATGTTGGTTAGATGCCATATTAATGCATAAGCATATCCAGCATATCCATTTACATCTGTAGTATTGACACCGCTATTATTGTACAAATTCCATCTATTATTTTCATAATAATATATACCAACTATTTGCTCTTCTTTAATTCCAATATCATTTAAATCTTCCTGAGTATAGTAAATTTTCAATAAAATAGGAAATTCAATGCTACTTTCATTTTCAATAGAAATTTCAAAATATTTACCAATAGATTTTATAGGTGTTTTGACTGGAGATTTTTTATAACTAATTACTCTTATGCTACTACTCCCGCTCGAATTTATTTCCAGAGCAATATCCAATCCTTTTATCCTGTTTCTTCCGCTACTAATAATTTTTTCCATCGCACCTTTTACAGGAGCGGTTAACCATGGATTATAGATGACATTATTGCTTACATTGTCAGAACTTGCTCCTTCAGGCCCCTCCCAGGAGCCCCAATAATTGTATGTTGCATTAATCAATTTATTTGAAAATACCCCATATAAGGAATTGTTTAAAATGTTGCAGAATTTTATATCAATGCTTGCGTTTTCTCCAAATATTCCATAACTATTTGAACAGATTTGGCATCCCCAGATTCTTATATGATTACCTCCACATTTAATTCCAACGCTACCATTTCTTATTGTTACATTTTTTATACTAACATTGTTTGAAATTATATTAATAACAATTCCACCTTTTCCATTTATTACCACATTTCCTTCACCAACCAAATTTATTGATTTATTTACTTCCAAATTCTCATAATAAGTTCCATTGTAGATTAAAATGGTATAGCCATCCTCAGCATCATTAATAGCAGATTGTATGCTACTGTAGTAACCATTGCCAACATAAAGAATATTTCCCTCAATACTAAAATTCCATTCAAAGGAGTTATTGTTGCCTGCATTATCTTCAACGTATATTTTAACAACATGCATCCCTTCTTCCAGCTCTTCTGGCATATACCATATCCTATTTACTCCAATAGTTGTATTTGATGTAACATCTATTCCATCTACAAAAATTTTTAATGATGAAAAATTTACATCACTTTCATCATATATACATGCACTTATTACTTCCTTTTTCCTAATTTTCCCTAAAGGTGTAACATTTGAAATAATAGGGGGCGTAATATCTTTTGGCATAACTTCCAATATTATGCTTTTCTGATTGTTGCTATAATCTCTTTCCTCAATTTCTTGTTTTGGATTAATCCTCACAGTTATATTGTGCTCGCCCATTGTTGCATTCCACCAGGTTGCTACTTTTACAGAACCATATGGAGGAATATATGGAATTGTCCAATTTTCTATTTCCTCACCATTATCAAATACATAAATTGGTATACCTGCTATTTCCATTCCACTAAGTTGACTCACTTCAATTTCTATTCTTACTCTCTGCCCATCATAAGCAGTTGGTACAGAAATTTTATTGACAGCATAATCCGCCAATGGAGTTACAGTCTCTGAAATTTTCCCAACGATTTCATTTGCCTCACTTTCATTATTTGCTATAACAGAAAAAGCGACTTTTCTAACTTCGAGAATAATTTGAAAATCAGAAGATACTACATAATGTCCACCATTCAAATGTTTTGTGTTAAGTGTAACTACATTTTCAGCAACCCCGTTTTCAGCAAATTTTAGTAAGGAAGCATTAAATGGAAACATATAATAACCATTTGGAATAGCATTTGTGATATTGCCAATTTCAACACCATTTAACAATATATGGACATCATGTTTTCTATATGCCGACTTATCCCAAGGAAGAGAAAATTTCATTATAAGGACAGCCCTTTCAATGTTTGGAGAAGGAGGACTTGCTGTTACATATTGCGGAATGTAAGAAGGCATTTTGAATTTAACATCAATTATGGGACGATTTGTACAATACCAATCATTCATATGAAAATGAACTTCGGTCCTCGCTTTCTTTTCCTCCATTTCTCTTGTAACTCTTACCCAATCATCATAATTTGAATAAATATTTCCCAACCATCCTATCCATTTTCCTATTTTAGCAAGATTTTTGATTCTCCTTGCCTCTGCTCCTATTTTTCTCATTGCTGGCTTTGTTATTTTTGCAATTTCATCAGCCATCTCAGGATTTTTCGTCATGAGTTTCCATATATAGCTGGCCGTCATCTCATACTTTTGCAATCCAATCTTTTTGAGAGGATCGATGGCAAGCTGTCCAACGCCCCCCATACCTCCAATCCAATCCCCAGTTGTCAATTTATTTACAGTATCTACAGCTGTTATAACATCTCCTAAGCCAGGTAGGAAAGAACCCACACATTTAAAGATCACTCCAATTCTATTATGAGGCGTTAGAATACCATCTTTCCAGAATATTTTCCATGTTTCCTTATCAAATATTCCTCCAGGATCGGTTGTCCATGATTTAATCCAACTTATGAAACGAGAAGGGTCATTTGCTTTTATCTCTATTTTAAATTCGTTCATTATAGGAACTTTTACATCTATAAAGATGGGCTTGTATTCACTGAAACTAACATTTCTTGTATAGTTGTATATAATTGAGCTTTCATTTCTTACTTCAATCCATATTGTATCATTAGCTGTTTTATTTGAAACCAGCATATATGTAAAGATAAAGGAATTGTTTTCTCTTTCAAACCATACAAGTCTTATTATTTTCCCTTTTCCATTTAACTCATTTTTCATTTCAATTATTCCAACTTTACTTTCATTTATTGGATATGGCATTAAATAGCTAAAATTCATATTTTCTAAAGAACTTGTTTCATTGTCTCCAAAAATAAAATATTTTTCTTCTGAAGTTGCTATAAAACCTGGAGCCTGCAAAGCCATTATACATCTATATTTTCCAGGGTCTATCTCCTCGCCAATTTCAAATACAATTGTTTTACCTTCAACTTTCCCAATAACTTCTCCTTCCATATACCCAGCTTCTTTAAATAAGAATAGAACAGGAGTGGCATTGAATAAATATCTATCAATTCTTCCCTTTATTATATATGGAGAACCATCAAGATATATTTCTGAGACATTATTTGATATGTTATATACTCTGTAGGCATCTTGTGCGCTTAGCCATAATATGCTTTTTGGATATATGCTTAAATTTGGTTGGGTAGAAACTGAGAAATTGCGCCATGGAGTGTGTGCTGGATATCCAACAACTTTTGCTCTATATCTATAATTTCCGACTGGACCAACTATTGTAAAAATGCATTTTCCCCATATATCCGTATATCCGGTGTAGTTTTTTGGCATTCCATTTCCTTTTACTTCCAGCATAACTTCCGAATTGTAGGCGGGGGCGCCGTCTTGAAGAACTTTTACCATGATTTGTGCTATATACATAATTGTTGTTGCATTTTCATAACCTATTAGATAAGAAGTTACTGTTCCATTTGGATTTGTATTTAATAGGCCATCATTATCAAATTCAGCATCAAAAATAATTTCAACATTAGGAACTTGACCCACATATACTTTTTTACCATCTGGAACAGAAAAATTCGCAAATATTCTTTTTTCTACTCCACCAGCAGTTACAATTATATATCCACTGCTACCACTATAATTTTCTGATAAGATTGGAAAAACTTCAAATTCTATGCTTTCATACTCCCCAAGATAAAAATGATTTATTGAAGGCTTGAAAATAACAAAAGGAGAAAGCTCGTCACTTGCTTCTACCATTAAATCTGTCAATGCATCTCCATAATTTTCTATCCTATATTTTCTTGTTAGAGTAATATTATCAAAAGATATTTCTTCGATCGTAAAGTTAATATTAGGTATATGGACATGGATTAGAAGATTGGCAGAATCTGTTATATTTTCTTCCAAATTTTTTAAAGTGAGCAAAATATTATATTCCTCATTTTGGGCATCTTGTGCATGTATTACTAACTTAACTTTTTTTGATTCATTAGGTAATAAAAGCAAATTCTCATCTTTTCCCTCTCCTACAAAATCTAAAATCAAATCATTAGGAGAGTTTGAAATATTTAGCCAAACTTCATGTGCTTCATCATCAGTATTTATTATTGTAATAAAGCATTCCTGATTATAATCTCTTTCAATATAAAATTCATAATTTTTCTGACTAAATGATATACCATTGTCTATGAAAATTCTCCTGATTTCACTTTGTCCACTTCCATATGCGTTTGCACTAACAACATAAAATTCGTACCAATTATTCCTGCTTAAATTTTCTACTATAATAGAATGATAAATTCCAGCTTCTCCCTCTATTATTGAAAAATTCTCATCCCCTTCTTTTTTGATAAATAAAAGCGTTGAAGAATTTGTTGAAGTTATCCAAGTGAAAACTATTTTGTTGCTACCAGTTATTGTATTATTAGAGGGCTTTAGGTCATAAATAATGGGATTGGCTGACACGTTCAAAAAAGATTGAACATGCTTTTCTATTCCTAAGTTTGATGAACATACTTTTATTGTGAAAGAGAAATTACCTTCCTGTTTAGCTTGCAATTTTAGAGGTATGATTTTTTTCTCTCCAGAAAGCAGATTGTAATATCCAGACCAATTTATGTCCAATCCTTCTAAAGATATTGAAAAGTTATCAGCTATATTTTGATTATTTTTTATGGATATATAATAAGTAATATTACCGCCAATACTCGTCTCTCTTTTTTCAGCTTCTATAGATACATTAAAAGCTTCTTCTACATAAACAACAATTTTTTCTTCTTTTACAATTTCATCAGATTCAACCCTTAGCGTTAATTCATGAACTCCCAACCTTTTATCCTTAACTATAAGCATAACGCTTTTACTTTCCCATGGCTGAAGAGAAATTTTACTTACATTCAATACCGCCATTTCAATATCGCCATCTATGGATAAATTAAAAGTATCTGGAAATGGTTGCTCATTTGTTATTACAATTGTATATGTTGTGCTAACGTTTTCTACCGTTCTTTTGCTCAAATATCCAGAAATTTTAACATCTGGATGGTTCCAAATCGTGAACCAATTATCTGAAAAATCATATGAAATGCTCCCATTTCCATCGCATGCTGTTATTTTTATTTTGTAATATGTTCCATCAGGGAATAAAGTTGTATTAAACAGATAAAAACCAGTATTTGACAGATTTTCTGCTATAGTTAAATATGAATATCCATCATACAAATCGATTTTTATTGAAACATTTAAACCACTTGCATTCCATGTTATGTTGCATATTCCATAAAGAATTTCCCCTCCATTTGGATATGTTAAATTTACAAAAGGAGGCGGAGGTATTGCTGGCAACACTTTTGACATGCTGTTATTATTTTCATTATTTTCAACAACACAATCATATATATCGACGGTGACATTTATATCATGAATACCGGGGGTCGCAACCCATTCAATGCCCGCTGTATATGTATTACCAGAAGATAATCCATCAATACCTACTATATCTACATACTCATCATCTATTTTAAAGCCTATATAAAAAATGTTTGAAGTATTGGCTCCGACATTTTTTATGGTAGCATTAATAATAGCAACTTTTCCGCTCCTCATATTTTTTGGATATGATATATTTATAATAGTTAAATCAGGATAAGGAATTTCCAAGATTTCTGACAAATTATTATTCTCCTCATTTTCTTCTATTATATCATTATAATAGTCAACAACTACTTCAACCACATGCACGCCGGCTGTAACTTCCCATTCCTCATATATTTCCTCTGATTTTTTGGCATCCAATCCGTAAATGGTTTTATAGCCAACCGGTATCCCATCTATTTTGAAACATACATAAAATATGTCTGGAATGCTTTCATTACCAATATTTTCAATTGTTGCGTTAATCGTGGCTAAATCACCATCACTTGCAGATGGTATTGTAATATTTGAAACAATTAAATCAACATTTGCAACAACTTTTATTATAACAAAATCTGTATCAGTTCTTCCTTTATCATCTGTTACCCTAAGCCATACAATATATTCTCCGGGTTGATTCCATCCTTCATATAAATATATTGGAGAATCTGTTGAAACATCATATATGCCATCATTATTAAAATCCCATTCATATGAAATTATTGTTCCGACAGATGTTGAAGAAGAAGCATTTAGAATAACGGACTCACCAACTTTAACAACTTGATTATTTCCAGCATCCGCATATATGCCTGCTGCCTCCCCAAAATAAAATGTTATTGTGATATTCCAGCTTTCTCCAACACCTAAATTTCCTATATTCCATTGCATACCAACCGCAACGTCTGAAGTACCATTTTCCGGATACTTATCGAGTCCATTTAATTCGCCATCATTCCAATCATCATATAATTCAATACTCCAGTAGTCTATTCCATGGTTGCTTGATAGCTTATCTCCTTTAAACCCATTCTTGAAATAGTTATCATCATTTTGCCATATTGAATCGGTGCTTTCTGTATACCAGCCGTAATCATTACTGCTATCAACTATATCATAGTCAACTACTTCGAAAAATTTTAAGTCGTTTATTTCTTCATTTCCATTATTTTTGAGGGCATATCGAATTTCAAAATATTTTTTATCACCAGCAGGAACGTATATTTGGCGAGTAATTTGCAAATTTTCATAATGAAGTATTGCTGTTCTACCATCTGGGCTATCTTCGAAATATGTATCAATAGTAAATTCTTCAGATGTTACAGTTCCCCATTCTGAGGAATATATTGCATAATGTTCCATGTAGCATGCATCTCCAGTTTCATTTGGAGCATATCTAAAATTCCATGTATCGCTATATCGTTCATGAAAATACACATCAAGATAAGTATTATTTGCATGATATTCTGCCGATGCAATTTTTATTAAAAAAATCCCAATGCCCACCAGTCCCATGATATAAAGTATTTTTTTCATGATATGAAAAATTTCAGCCATATAAATCTTTTTTAAGAAAAAATTATTAAATCGTTATTAAATACAAATTGTGCCGCCTTAGCTTAGTGGTTAGAGCGCTTCCTTGGTAAGGAAGAGATCCCGGGTTCGAACCCCGGAGGCGGCTTATTTTTATATTGTTTGTTGTTTTTTATATTTTGTAGCATGATGCTACATAATAATAGTAGTATAGTTATTCTTGTTAGTCTCCTCATATATATTGTTATCGCATCCTTTCTTTTGCATTTAGCGACAAAAATGCTTAAATTTCAAAGAAAAGGCTTGGGATTAGCTTTTCTTACAATAATAACAACAGTTATATTAGTTACTATCAAAATTCTATTATCATATTTTCATATATCCGTAATAATTTATGAAATAGTTGGCTTAATAGTGGCATGGTATATAATAAAGAAAATTTATGGTGTTGGATGGCTTCTTGCAATAGTAGCTTGGCTTTTAAGTATACTCATTGCATATATAGTTGCATTTATCCTGATTTTGTTAATAGGTGCTTTTATAGGCATCACTTTTGCCTTTTACTTTTGGTAATAACCTTTTATGAGCAATAATATAAATACAAAAGAATAAAAAAGCAGATATAATAAAGCAATATGAAATTAAAAGCACTAATTGTTTTTATTATTCTTGTTGCAAATCTATCAATAAGTAAAACATATTTCAAAAACAGAAATAATGATGATGACAGAATATTTGAAAGATTATTACATAAGATAATGGAAATTGATAACATTCCTTCTATATCTGCAGCAATCGTAAAAAATAATAGGGTAGTATGGGCAAAAGGTTTTGGTTTATATGATATTGAAAGAAATAAACTTGCCAGCAATAAAACAATATATCTTATTGCATCAATAACAAAACCTTTTACCGCCACAGCTATAATGCAGTTGCATGAGAAAGGATTGCTAGATATTGATGATGATGTCAATAAATATTTACCCTTCCCCTTAAGAAATCCAAATTATCCAGGCAAGCCTATAACAATAAGAATGTTATTGGCTCATCAATCAAGCTTGGCAGAAGACCCCTTAGCATTTTATTGTTATTTCCCCGGCGATTTAGAAATAAAGGGATATCCATATCCATGGCTTAAAGAATATTTACTGCCTCAGGGAATCCATTATAAACCGCAAATATGGGCTGATTATCCACCTGGAGAGGAAATGAGCTATGCAAATATAGGTTATTCCATATTAGGATATATTGTTGAATTAGTTACAAATATGACATTTTATGAATATTGCAATAGATACATATTTAAACCGCTTGAAATGGAGAATACAAGCTTTAAATTAAATGACTTGAATATAAGCCAAATTGCCGTTCCTTATGAGCATGGGCAACCTCTCTTACATTATAGTATTTTAGATTATCCCGCAGGTGGTTTAAGAACAAATGTTATAGATTTATCCCATTTTCTGATAGCCCATATGAATAAAGGAAAATATAAAAATGTGAGTATATTGGGAGAGGATAGCATTAATGAAATGCATAGAGTGCAATATCCAAGCAAAAAATATGGTTTTGAATATGGACTTGGTTTTCAAATATGGAAGATTGGAGGAGAAAAATATATAGGACATACTGGCGGTTTATACGGGGTTGCTACAAAAATGGTATATAGAGAATCGGATAAAGTAGGCATAATATTTTTTATGAATAAAGGTGTTAATAACCTAAGAGATATTATAGCATTTTCTCTGATTGAAAGATTATTATTCTGGAAGGCAGAAAAAGAAAAATTAATTAGAATGAAAGATATAGAAGAAACTATTAATGCGAATATGCATCTCATTAAAAAATATGGTGACGTAAATAAGGAATTAAGAAGTTTCTTGATTGAAATAGGTCAAAAATTTTATATATAAATTTTGTATTACAAAATTGCATAAAAGTAATATGAGGTGAAAAAATGGCGTGTTTTCTTGTTCCAGGAGCAGAGGCGGTTGTTACAACTATTGTGCAAAAAGCGGTTGGAAAAGAAAGAGCCAAGAAATTGAAGTTAGGATGGCTTAATACAATGCTTTGGGGAGGTGTGATTCTCTTAGCAATAGAACATATATGGCACGGAGAAGTTGTTCCATGGCCTCCTTTTTTGACCGCGATGAAAAATCCGGCTGATGTGCCTGCCATGCTTCACGAGATGGCGATAGTGGGAGGGACGATGAGCATCGTTATAACATTGGCATGGATAATGTTAGTTGCATTGATTCCAATTTTGCAAAGAAAAACAGTAGTTGTAGAAGGATAAATATGTGGCTTGTAGCAACAACTTTAGCAGCTGTAATTACAACGGCAATCTGGTATATAAATGATAAGGCGAGAGAAATTTATAAAATAGGCTTTTTGAACCTTATTTTCTGGGGAACAGCAATAATGGTATTTGTAGACCATGTTATAGGTTATTTAATGGAAGGCGGAGAATTCATCGAAATGACACCTGATGCAACAGTTCTTTCAATAATTTTAGTGATTGTCGCCATACTAATATGGGAAATAGTTCTTTTAATTAAAGACCCAAAGGGGATTTTGAGAAAGGCGAGAATAGAATAAATAGGAATGGATAAAATCAAATCATCAAAAAGCAAAAAAACTATATGATGGTGTAAAATACATAATTAAATGCCTTTCAATAAGTCAAAGTTAATGGAATTCCCAAGAGATGTCATAGTTGGACATGGAGTAATAGATGATATTGGTGATTTATGCCATAGAGTAAATTTAGAAGGCGTGGGCTTGATCGTTCATGATGAAACAACAAAAAAAATTGCTGGAGAGAGGGTTATCCAGCACCTTAACGAAAGTTATAAAATACATGATATTGTTGTAGAAAAAGCCACAATTAAGGAAGTAGAGAGAGTGCAGAGATTTGCAAAGAAGATAAATGCGGATTTTTTAGTTGCTGTAGGAGGGGGAAGCGTTATTGATATTGCAAAACTTGCTTCTTATAAGTGTAAGGTTCCCTTTATAAGCGTGCCTACAGCTGCCTCCCATGATGGTATAGCTTCTCCTAGAGCTTCGATTAAAGATAATGGAATGTCAATTTCAAAAGAAGCTCGTTCTCCTTTAGCAATATTAGCGGATACAGCAATAATTTCAAAGGCTCCATATAGGATGCTTGCTTCAGGATGTGCCGATGTAATATCAAATTTAACAGCCATACTTGATTGGCAACTTGCTTACCGTTTGAAAGGCGAATATTATAGTTCCTTCGCTGCTGCATTGGCAAAAACTGCTGCTGAATTGCTCATAGAAAACGCAAAATATATAAAGCCAGGCATAGAAGAAGCTGTTTGGATTGCTGTAAAATCAATGATTGTGTCTGGCGTGGCTATGAGCGTTGCAAATTCCTCCCGCCCGGCCAGCGGGGCGGAACATATGTTTTCTCATGCCTTAGATAGGATAGCGCCTGGCAAGGCAATGCATGGAGAGCAGTGTGGCGTTGGTGCTATCATGATGATGTATTTACATGGGGGGGATTGGGAAGCTATAAGAGATGCTTTAAGAGAAATAGGTGCTCCTACAACGGCTAAAGAACTGGGGATAGCAAAGAAATATATTATAAAAGCTTTAACAATGGCACATAAAATGAGACCAGATAGATATACAATTTTAGGAACAGATGGAATAACGAGGGAGGCAGCTGAAAAGTTGGTTAAGGTAACTGGTGTGGCATAAGGAGGTGATAAAATGGCTTTAATAACGCTTGTAGGAAAAAAATTGGCAAAAGTAGGAAATGAGTTTGTTTATATGGGAATAACCCAAAAATGTAGAAATTGTAAATTGAAAACTGTTTGTTCAAATTTACAGGAAGGAAGAACATACAAAATCGTTAAAATAAGGAATAAATTCCACGAATGCGGGTTACATGATGGTGGGGTGGTTGCTGTAGAAGTAGAAAAACAGCCAGCTTTAGTTAATATTAGAAAAGAAGAAGCTGAGGGAACTGCCGTAGAATATAAAGCTATTAATTGCGATAATATATCCTGCCGAGAATATGAAAACTGTGTTACACCTTTAAAACCAAAAGAATATAAAATATTGGAAGTAAAAGAAGACGTTAAATGTCCATTAGGCTATAAACTTAAAAAAGTTTTATTGGAGGATATTAGATAATGAAACGATTTAGATATAAAATGCGCTGTTCTTAAAGAATGTTAAATTAAGGTGGGCCCAGTCATTAAAATCATTTTCTCCATGATTACCATCTGAGTAATCAACAAGATTAAAGGCATATCTATAGTTCATACAGCTTTTATAATTTCTATAAATCCAATATCCTTTATGCCATGGCACATTACAGCTTTCATTATCTATACCACCAAATGTATCATCAAATAAGCCAAGAGTATGACCGAGCTCATGCATAAATAGGCTTGCATATGCTACTTTCCTTTCCCTGCCTACTCTCCATTTATTTATATATTCTGCTGCAAGCATAAAGGCATCTAGATTATCCCAACCTATAAAGGCATGTCCTCCCCTTTTTGAAGATGATAGAGAAGCAATTAAAGCGTAATGAAAAATACCATGCTTTGGATTACTTATATTATTGTGTAAAAAATATTGCCAGTAAATATCTCTTACATCTTTGTAATAAACAATCTCCTTATAAGGAATCTCTTCATCTATAAAAATATGCAGATTTATATTATGCTTTGTAAAAGCAGAATAAAGCATTTGTATACTTTCATCATACATTTTATATCCTTCCATGTAATCAACTTCAATGAAAATATCCTTTGCAAAAGGATCAGATAATAAATTTGAAGTATAATATTCTTCGTAATCATTTAATCCGTCATTATCATAGTCAATAGAATGATTTTCTACAATAAAATCACTAAATCCATATTTATCCTCCCATTGTATTGGTAATCCATCATTATCATAATCCTTTCCATAATCGCTTATTTTTGGGTTTGTTCCATATTTATTTACTTCTTCCCAATAAGTTAATCCATCATTATCATAATCATTATATCTTATATCAAACCAAATCTCTGCCTCCTCAAATTTAATATGTCCATACCCGTCCCCATCTCCTAAAAAATCATCTCCATACCAGTTGCCTGTTGCCAAATCATAAATTATCCTCTTTTTTTCTCCCGCTACAAATTCAATTATCACATTTTGTTTCCCATCATCAACATCCTGCCAAATTTTATAATTGAGCATTTCATCTCCTTTTATCAATGTATTATTTTCTTTTCCATCAATAAAAATTTTCAATTCAAAAGGATAATTCATGTTAAGACTCCTTGCTCTTTTTATTTCAACGCATACTTTTATATCAACAAGAGGGTCAAAATCATCCATATTTACATCTACTCTTTTGTTTTCAATTCTTTTTTGTTCTTTTATAATGCTTTTCTTTATTTCCTTTTCATGGATTTGGAAATCATGTAAAGGGGTTAAATAGTAGGGTATTATTTTCACCCTACTTAGGATGATATGAATCTTTTTTGGTATGATTGCTCCCCAGTAGTTGTGAGAGGCATCACAGGTTGAAAATTTTGCATATAATGAATACATGTAATTGTGTATGATATCGTTATAATTAATCATTATATTTTTACATTCTTCCAACCATATTCCAAATCTATTCCTTAATATCCTGCATTCCTTAATTTCATTTCCATAGCAATTTTCCATTTTTATTCCGTATCTACTTTTGTATATACTGCTATTCAATATCTTATTCTCATTGCTATTAATCATTCTGATTGCGAAACTTCCATAACTAATGTTACAATCGACTATTTCATTTCTTTCTGAATTAATAAGAAAAATTTCACCCTGATTATTGTTATTTTTGTAAAAATTTCCTTTCAATATTTTATTTTCTGAGGCATTTTCTAAATAAATTGATATACCGGAATAATAACTTGTGCAATTTTCAATTAAATTCTTCCTTCCTCTTATTTCTATACATAATCCGCATTTATATAATGTGCCATTTTTTATAAAACTGCCATTATATAAAATAACGCCTCCCCCGCATTTCCATATAATGCATTTTTCAATTGTAGACGGCTTATAGGCAATTATGCCAAACTTTCCGTTATAAATACTGCAGTTTTGTAAGAGTGTTTTTCCCATTAGTTCGACAATGGCGTCATTAGAATTTATAAACCATATGTTATAAATTGCTACATTATCAGAGATAACTTTTATTGCTGTTTCACCGCATCCATCTACAATTACTTTCCCTTTACCAATCAGAATTATACTTTTGTTTATTACTAAATTTTCCCTATAAACTCCCTCTTTTATTATAATAACGTCTCCATCCTTAGCTTTATCAATTGCATCTTGTATGCTCTCTCCTTCTTCCACAATTATTTTATCTTGCAGGCTCAATGGTAAATTAAATAGAAGAAAAATTAGAAGCAGAATCGATACCAATTTTTTCATGAAATTAAAATCATTTCATATTTATTTTTTATATTCTTTTTGTCAATTGCTAACAAATTTATTAAATATTTGTTTTTATAATAATATGAATGTAAAGAAACTGGTTACGATTTATATATTATTGTTTTTCATTATACCATCGTTTGAATTTAATGACTCAACAGCAAAATCAACAACAACTTTATATGTTGGAGGAAAAGGAGAAGGAAATTTTAGCAAAATCCAAGATGCCATAGACAACGCAAGCGATGGATATACAATATTTGTCTATTCAGGCATATATTATGAGAATGTTGTAATAAATAAGTCAATAAATTTAATAGGAGAAGATAAAAATAATACCATAATAGATGGCTGTGGCAAACAATTCACCATAAAATTTGTGGCAAATAATATATTATTGAGAAATTTCACAATAAGAAATTCCTCTAACGGAATTTATATTAAAGCGAACAACAACAGCATTTTTAATTGTATAATAGAAGAATGCAAAAATGGCATATTGCTCGAAACATCAGATTATAACGTTTTCAAAAGGAATATAATTAAGAATATTCAAGAAAAAGGTATATTTCTAAAACATTCTTACTATAATGAAATTTCTGAAAATCTCATTGATAGCAAAAATGCAGATGGAATATACTGTTATGCAACGATAGGAAATAAAATCCATAAAAATTTAGTTAAAAATGCGAATTACTCAATAGCATATTTACAATCATCAGGTTACATATCAGATAATTTTATTTTGAATGGCCAATGCGGAATAACAGTTGCATTTTCTTATAATGTAAGCGTAACAAATAATACAATCCAGAATATGAGCGGTTTTATAATATATAAGGGGAGGAAATCACCCACGGGCACCGGCATAATGGTTGCACATTCCAAATATTGTTATATAAACAAAAATAGAGTAATATCTGCTAATAATAGTGGTATAGTTGCTATATATTCAGAAAACATAAAAGTAGACAATAATAAAATATCCCATGTAGTAGGGAATATCAGTGAAGAAGAAATAAAACAATCAATAGGAGTTGGAATAGCATTTATACAAACCAACAATAATGAAATTGTTGGAAACAATATATCAAAAATAAATTCCTGTGGTATTATTTTAGGATATGCTAATAATAATTGCATCAAAAATAATGTAATATCTTATGTAATAGGAGGAGCATCTCAATATAATTTGACGATACCATTTGGATATGGTATAACATCTCTTTATTCATCAAATAATGAAGTTATTGGGAATATCATCTCAAATACAATTTATGGCATAATTTTGGAATATGCTAAAGAGAATAAAATAAAAGATAATGAAATAACACATATGATAGGGAATATGAATATGGAAAACCTTATTAATATGCCAATGGGATGCGGAATAGCTGTGGGATTTTCAATGGGTAATGAGATTATTAGAAATAGCATTAATAATACAAATTTTTGCGGAATATTGGCTACATGTTCTTACAATAATAAGATAAAAAATAATAGCGTATCGCATATAACAGGAAATTTTGTTGAATATAATGCAAGTGTAACAATTGGGGTAGGCATGGAAATTGCATCTTCAATTAACAATGAGATTGTTGGAAATAATATAACAAATGTAAGTTTTTACGGCATTTATTTACTACGTTGTAAAAATAACAGATTAGAAGATAATATTATATCTAATGTAGAAGGAAAGATATCTGCGGACAATATTATAGTTATAAAAATGGGATGTGGAATCAAAATATTCAGAAGCTATAGAAATAAAATAATTAACAATACTTTGAAAAATAATGGAAAGATTGGTTTGTATTTAACCCATTGTTTTTTCAACATAATAAAGGATAATAAGTTTATAAAGAAAGAAAAGGGCATATATTTTCATGCATTTTTCCGAAACGCTTTCCTTAATATATGGTTAAATAATTACTGGGATAATTGGAAAACGAGATTGCCGAAACCAATTTTTGGATTTGTATTTTTCCTTCCATGGATAAATTTCGATTTAATGCCAGACTCAAAAGTTTTTAAACTATACAATATTAAGGAGATAATGATTATTGCGGAATTTGCAATATTTCCAACATCTGAGGGGGTGTCTGTAAGTAAATATGTTAAAAAAGCAATAGAAGAAATTGAAAAGCTTGGTTTAAAGCATGAAACGGGAGCAATGTCAACAACTATAGAAGCAAAAAATTTAGATGAATTATTTGAAGCTGTAAAAAGAGCATATAACGCAATTGTTGAAATGGGAGCAAGGCGTATTCATATTGATTTGCGCGTAGATCACCGCCTTGATAAAGATGCTACAATAGAATCTAAAAAGAGGGCGGTACAATGATGGAAATATGGACTGAAAAATATAGGCCATCAAAATTAGATGAAGTAGTTGGACAAGACCATATTGTTAAAAGTTTAAAAGCATATGTAAAATCTGGAAGCATTCCTCATATGTTGTTTGCTGGGCCTGCTGGTACTGGAAAAACAACTTGCGCTATAGCTTTGGCAAAAGAATTTTATGGAGATAGATGGAGAGAAAATTTTGAAGAGCTAAATGCGAGTGATGAAAGAGGATTGGATGTGGTAAGAGGAAGAATAAAAAATTTTGCAAGAACAGCCCCTATAGGAGGAGCACCATTCAAAATAATTTTTCTTGATGAGGCGGATGCACTAACTCCAGACGCGCAGGCAGCTTTGAGGAGAACGATGGAAAGATATTCCGGGACTTGTAGGTTTATTTTATCATGCAATTATAGTAGCAAAATAATTGAGCCAATACAATCAAGATGCGTTGTTTTTCGCTTCTCACCCATAAATGAGGAAGATATGAAAAAATACTTGCTTATGATTGCAGAAAAAGAAGGGCTGGAAATAACAGAAGATGGCATTAAATCCTTATTATATGTGGCAAATGGAGATATGAGGAGAGCAATAAATGCTTTACAAGTAGCTGCAAGTTTATCAAAAAAAATCGATGCAGAAACAGTATATAAAATGACAGCTGTTGCTAGGCCGGAAGTGGCAAAGGAATTATTAGAAACAGCATTAAAAGGAGATTTCCTTAAAGCGAGGGAAATACTTGATAGAATGTTTATTGAAGATGGTTTATCTGGAGAAGATATAATTAAGGGATTGCACTCGGCCATTTTTGATGTTTCTCTACCAGAAGAAAAGAAGGCGGAAATCATTGATAAGATGGGAGAAGTAGAATTTAGAATTGTAGAAGGAAGCAATGAGAGAATCCAGCTTGAAGCGCTATTGGCTTTTTTAGCAGCAATAGGAAAATAACTGAAAAAATAATAGAAATAAGGAAGAAATTGTAAAAGATAACATAACATAATAAAAAATAAATTAGCAAAGAATATCATAATTATGCTCCGTAGCCATTTCAGCAAAGAAGTTAGCGAAAATGATTATGGAAAGAAAATAAGAATTGCTGGATGGATTGAAGATATTCGTAATTTAGGAGGGATAGCTTTTATAATTTTGAGAGATAGGATGGGGAGAGCACAAATTACAATAATTAAAAGGATGAACCCAGAATTATTTAAAGAAATTGTTTCCTTACCAAGAGAAAGTGTAATATCTGCCTATGGGCTATGCCAAAAAAATGAAAAAGTAATGAATGGATGGGAGCTTTTGCTGGAGGATATGGAAATATTATCAAAAGCTTCTACCCCACTTCCAATGGGAGTTATAGATAAAGTTAATGTTGATTTTGATACAAGATTAGATAATAGATTTATTGATTTGAGAAGAGAAGAGACAAAAGCAATATTTATGATAAGACATTCTTTCATTAAACATGCATCAGATTTTTTAAGAAAAAGAGGGTTTATAGAAGTTCATACTCCTAAAATAACAGCTTCTTCCTCAGAAGGAGGAACGGAAGTATTTAAATTAGATTACTTTGGGAAAGATGCCTATTTAGTGCAATCCCCCCAACTTTATAAACAAATTTTGATGGCAACTGGATTTGATAGGGTATATGAAATAGCATGGTATTTTAGGGCTGAAGAACATGATACTTCCCGCCATTTAAACGAATCCACAGCTATTGATATAGAAATGGCTTTTATAAGCAATGAAGAAGATGTTATGAAAATAGCTGAGGAAATGACAAATTATACTATCCAGAAAATTTTGGATGAAAATAGCAAAGAATTAGAAATATTGAATGTAGATATTGATTTACCATCATTACCATATCCCCGCATTAAATATGATGAGGTTGTTGAAATTTTGCAAAGGGAAATTGATTTTAAGTGGGGAGATGATTTAGGAACAGATGAGGAAAATTTGCTGGCGAAGCATTTAGAATATGAGCTTTATTTTATAACAAAATTTCCTTTGGAAACCAAACCATTTTATGCTATGCCCAATGGCAAATATGCAAGAGCTTTTGATTTAGAATATAAGGGAATGGAGATCGCTTCAGGAGCACAGCGTATCCATGATTATGAAATGCTAGTAAATAGAATGGAAAGCTTGGGAATGAATGTTAAAAATTTTGAGGATTATTTAAAGGCATTTAAATACGGAATGCCCCCTCATGGAGGATTTGGATATGGAATAGAACGATTTTTAATGCGCTTCTTAAATTTGAAAAATATAAGAGAGTGCATTCTATTTCCGAGGGATAGAAAAAGAATAAGACCATAGTCCCGGCGCCCGGATTTGAACCGGGGACATGCGGATATCTGCGGCGGTGGGTTTCTTCCCAATTTAAAAGCAACTACAGTCCGCCGCTCTACCAGTCTGAGCTACGCCGGGACAATATGAATATAAAAGAATTTTTTTAAATTTTTTGGCCTTGATAAAGTAGAAAATAACCTTTATATAATGCATCTTTATTGCCATTTAGCAATGGCATCCAATGAAATAATTGAGGCTGTAAAAAAGGCACTTGACGAAAAGAATAATAAAAAGAGGAAGTTCGTTCAATCTGTTGACCTAGTCATAAATCTAAAAGATGTTGATTTGAATAAGCCAGAAAATAGAATTGATGAAGAAATTGAATTGCCTAAAGGAAGAGGAAAAGAAGCAAAAATAGGAGTTTTTGCAAGCGGGGAATTGGCTTTTAAAGCGAAAAATGTTGCTGATGTTGTGATAACGCCAGAACAAATAAAAGAGCTGGCTGAAGACAAGAAAAAAGCAAAAAAGTTGGCTGAAAAATGCGATTTCTTTGTTGCGGAAGCTCCTCTAATGCCAGTAATAGGAAGAAATTTAGGTAGGATTTTTGCTCCTCGTGGCAAAATGCCTAAGCCCATCCCACCAGATGCAGATATTGAAGCCATAGTCAATAAATTAAAAAAGAGTATAAGGGTTAGGTCAAAAGATAAGCCCACATTCCATTGTTTGGTAGGGAGAGAGGATATGCCTCCAGAAGATATTGCTGAAAATATTGAAGCAATTTTAGAAAGAATAGAAAGTAAACTTGAAAGAGGCAGAATGAATATAAAATCAGTATATGTTAAAACAACAATGGGCTCAGCTGTAAGAGTTATTTGAAGGTGATTTAATGCCAGCTCAGTGGAAATTAAAAGAAGTGGAGGAATTAAAAAAACTCATTGCTTCTTATCCTGTAATAGGGATAGTTGGAATAAGAGGAATACCAGCTGCTCAAATGCAAGAAATGAGAGCAAAATTGAGAGGAAAAGCGGTGCTAAGAGTTTCTAAGAATTCATTAATAGAAAGAGCTTTAGAAAATGGCACTTCAAAATTAAAAGAATACATTGAGGGAGAAGTAGGAATAATAGCAACAAAAACAAATCCTTTTAAGCTTTATAAAGAATTAGAGAAACTTCGCACAAAAGCCCCAGCTAAAGGAGGAGAAATTGCACCAGAAGATATAGTTGTTAAGAAAGGAGCAACTCCTTTTAAACCTGGTCCAATTGTTGGAGAGTTGCAAAAAGCTGGTATACCAGCTGCTATCAGAGAGGGAAAAGTAGTTATTGAAAAAGATGTTACGATAGTTAAAAAAGGAGAGAAAATACCACCTGATGTTGCAAAAATATTAAGCAGACTTGATATAAAACCAATTGAAATTGGATTAAAAGTTCATGCACTTTTTGAAGATGGCATTGTTTATACTCCTGATGTTCTTGCTGTTAATGTTGAAAAAATAAAGGAAGATATAAAGAATGCTTTCAGCAGAGCATTTACGCTTGCTGTAGAAATTGCATATCCAACTAAAGAAACAATAGAAATGATTTTGCAGAAAGCACATAGAAATGCTTATATGTTAGCAGTAGAATGTAATATATACACAAAAGAAACAATAGAAGAATTTATAAGGAAAGCCTATTTACAGGCTAAAGCATTGGAGGAAAAATTGGGAAAGTAATAATAGGAGGGTGAAAAAATGGAATATGTGTATGGAGCCATGTTATTGCATGCAGCAGGCAAGGAAATTAACGAAGAAAATTTAAAGAAAGTATTGGAAGCTGCAGGAATAGAAGTAGATGAAGCAAAAATAAAAGCATTAACAAGCTCCTTGGAAGAAATAAACATTGATGAAGTGATTTCAAAAGCAACCGCAATGCCTGTAGCGGTAGCGCCAGCAGCGGAAGCAAAGGCAGAAGAAAAGAAGGAAGAAAAGAAAGAAGAGAAGAAAGAGAAAGAAGAAAAAGAAGAAGTGAGCGAGGAAGAAATAGCAGCGGGACTCGGAGCCCTATTCGGCTAAGCCTCATCCCTTTATCTTTTTATACAAAATTTCTCTTATTTTTTCTCTATTTTTATCTTCAAAACCAAAATATTCATAAAAATAATTTGTTAGTTCTATCAGTTTTGTTCTACCTTCTCTTTTCACTTTCAAAAATCCTTTTTTTCTTAATTCCTTAATGTGATTATATACTTGGCTACCAATCATTTGTTTTAAATCAGATTGTTTTATTGGCTGATGGTAAGCTATTATAGCAAGTGTTCTTAATAAAGATTTAGAAATTTCCATTGGTGCGAATTTTTTAACATATTCAACGTATTCATTTCTTATTTGCATAACATATTTTCCATTTACTTCGACAATTTCAATTGCCGAATTTTCATAATCCTTCATTAATTCCTTAATAGCTTTTTCAATATCTTCATCCTTAACTTTTAAATCTTTTTTAATTTCTTCCTTGCTCACGGGCTTGCCAGCTGTGAATAATATTGCTTCAATAATTTTCTTAATCATGGTTCAACTTAACATATATTTCTCCAAAAGGAAAATTATCCTGCCATATAGCAATTTTACCTTCTTTTGCAAGGAAAAGCAATGGAAGTAATATAGATAGCATTTCATCCTTACCATTATATAGTTTTTTAAGAGGAATTGCCTCACCATTTAATTTACTCAGTTTTTCCATTACTCTCTTTATATCATTTTCAATATCTTCCTTATGGGTATGTTCAACAATATTTCCTGTCCAACTTGCTTTAACTTTCTTTTTCTTTTTGAGTTTTTCCTTAGCTTCTTCAAAAGCATTAATTAATTCAACCAAAGTTATTTTTCTGGAGGGCATCCTTCTTATTTTCTTTTCAAATGGTAATTCATTGCCCATAACTTTTATTGTATAATCAAAAGCTTCATCCTCTCCATACCATTCTGGAATTTCTATCTCTTCCATTTCTTCTTTTCTTTCCATATTTCTTAATATTTCCTCGCTTTGTAATCTTAAAATTTTCCATGCCATAAATAATATTTTACCAGCAACAAATAAGTTAATATCTTCCTTTATTTTTTCAAAATAAAGTTTTGAAAATTTAATTAAATCTATCTGACAAGGATCTATTTCCCTTTCTATAACCAATTCAAAAATTGCTGCAATAGCTCTATCAAATGGATTTTTTATGTAAACTTTATTTTGTATTATATCGATATATTTTTGTATATTTTCCTCTCTATAAAGCAAATCTTTGCTTTTTATTATATAGCTTATTATTTCTTCCTTCATTTTCATTTTTTACCTTTTTACCTTTTTACCTTTTTACCTCTTTCATCTTATTTTATCAACAATTTTTTCAACCTCTTGTAAATTAACATTTCCAATTAATGTTGATATACCTTTATTAATAGTCACCCCATAAATATGATGAGCATGTTTTAAGGTAATTCTTCTTAATGAAACCACAATAAACTGAGCTTCTTTCGCCTTTTCAGAAATTACTTTTGCAACTTTTTCCGCATTCTTTTCATCCAAGAACATGTCTATTTCATCTAATACGTAAAATGGAGAAGGCTCATATGCTTGTAATGCAAAAATAAAGGCTAATGATGCTAAACTTTTTTCTCCACCAGATAAAGCATTTAAATGCAAAGCCCTTTTTCCACTAGGTCTTACCTTAATCATTAAACCCCCTTCAAAAGGATTTTCTGGATTTTCCAAAATAAGCTCGCCCTCTCCATCCGCAAGCTCCTTATATATTTTTTTGAAATTCTCGTTTATACTTTCAAATACCCTATAAAATGTTTCTATTTTCTTCTTCTTTATTTCTTCTTCAAGCTTAATTAAATTTTTCCTTTGTTCCTTTAGCTTATTATATTCCTCTTCAAACTTCCTCTTTCTTTCATCTTGTTTTTCATATTCTTCTAAAGCTCTCATATTTACTGGTTCTATCCTCTTAATTTCTTCCTCAATTTCTTTAATTTCCCTCTTTATATCTTCTATAGGCAATAATTCTTCTTCCTTAAATTCATGCTTTATATCCATGAGTTCAGCCAAAGAACTTTCTAATGTTGGTAACCTTGCTTTTGCTCTAGATATTAAATGAATAGCTGTTTCAATTTTTGTTGCAATAGCATCGATTTCTTTTTCAAGTTGTGTTATTTCCTTAAACAATTCATCCCTTTCTGTTGATAAATCCTTGGTTTTTGCCAATAATTTCTTTTCTATTTCTTCATACGTTTTTAGCTGGGATAAATTCTCTTTATAATTTTCATCCTCCTTTCTAATCTCCTCCTTTATTTCCTCGATTTTCCTTCTATTGTTCTCAATTTTCCCCTTAATTTCTTCTTCTCTTGCCACCACAATTTCATATTCTTTTTGTATTGCTTTTCTTTCCCCTTCTTTTTCTATTTCCTCTTTTCTTAATTCCTCTATTTCTTTCTTTAATTCTTCTATTTCTCTAACTATTTCTTTTTTAACAATTCTATATAGTTCTTCTTCCTTTATTTTCCTTTGTTTACTCAATTCTTCAAGCTTCTTATTTCCCATATTTATTTTCCCTTCAATTTCTTCTAAAGATTTTTCAATTTCTTCAATTTCACCCTGTTTTTTTGTTATTTCCTTATTTACTGCTTTCAATTTCTTTTCAATTTCTCTTTTTCTTATTTCGAGCTTTTCTATTTTTTCCAAATCAATAAAAGGTAGATTCTGCAATTCTTCTTCTATCTTCCCGAGAGCATCTTTCATTTCAATTAATCTTCTTGAAAGAATTTCCTGTTCATTACTCAATTTTCTTATCATTTCGTTTATTTCTAATATTCTATTTGCATCTCTTACTCCAAAAATTGTTTTCTCGGGCAAGCTACCTCCAGTTATTGCACCAGATGCTTCAATTAACTCTCCTTCCAAAGTAACTAATCTAACACCCCCCATTAAATTTCTAGCTTTTGTTAAATTTTCAACAACTAATGTATCACCAAAGGCATACCAAAATGCAGCCCTATATCTTTTATCAAATTTAATTAAGTCTATGGCAAAGCCGATTGCGTCTCTGGCGACAAGTAAAGCTTTTCCCCTCGGCTTACCCATAACAAGCTTATTTAAAGGTAAAAAAGTTGCCCTCCCATATCCATTCTTTTTCAAATATTCAATGCACTTAGCAGCAATCTCATCATCATCAACAACAATCGCCTCAAGCCTTTTACCGCCCGCCACCTCTAACGCCTTCTGATATTTTTCATCTACCTCTCCTAATTCTGCAAGCGTTCCATGTATTCCCTTTATTATTCCTTCATCTCTAAGCCTTAAAATTTCGCGCGTTGCTGGAGAGAATAGAACAGCTTCTTCCTTAGCTCTAAGCTGGGACAACTCTCTTTGCAAAGAAATAATTTCTTTTTCTATTTCCCTTAATCTCTCAGAAATTTCTGCTTCTTCCTTCTTTTTTTCAAAAAGTTCTTTTTCAAGCTTTTCCTTCCTTTCCTTCCTTTTTTTCTCTTCCCTTGCTAATTCGTTTATTTCCCATTTGATTTCTTTTATTTCAAATTCATAGGATTTTTTATTTTCCAAAATTTCATTTATTTGGAGCAATAAATTCTCTTTTTGTTGCATTATTCGATCTTTTTCCAAGCCAAATTTATGAATTTCTTCCAAAATTTCTTCCTGTTCTTTCTTAATTTTAGCAATTTCCCTACTCAATTCAATAGATTTTTCATCAGATTTTTCTGCCTCCTCCTTCCTTTTTATTAATTCCTTTTCTTTTGCTATCCTTATTTTCTTTAAATTTTCAAGATCTTTATCGATATTCTTGAGTTTCTTTGCATATTGTCTTTTTTCTTTTGAAATTTTATTTAATAAACTCTCCAATTCTGTTATTTCTCCTTGCTTTTCTGCAATTTCTTTCTTATAATAATTTATTTTTTCTTTTGATTTAACAATCTCTTCTTTATAAAAATCAATTTTTTCTTTTAATTCAAAAATTTCTTCTCCTCCCAGCTCAGTTAATTTATCTTCAATCTCTTGAAACTTTATTTGTTTTTGTTTGTACAATTCTCTTAGCTCATTTATTCTTCTTTCCTGTTGTTCTTTTTCTCTTTCATAACTCTCTATTTGCTTTTGAACCTCAGCTATTTCCTTCTCTATTTCTAATTTCTTTTTAAAAGAGAGCATATCTTTTTTTCTTTCCAATTCCTCCAACAACTTCCTATATTTGATTGCTTCGTCCCTCTCTTTTTTTAGCTGTCTCAACTGCCTCTTTATTTCATCAAGAATTATTTTTATATAGTCCATATTTCTTTCCACTTCTTCTCTTTCCCTTTTAGCCTTTTCTATATCCTTATCAAAGTCTGCTATACCAGCAATTTCATCTATTATCTTTCTTCTTTGCACATCCCCCATCTCAACAATGGCTGTTACATCACCCTGTTGAACAATACAATTTGGAGAAATGTTAGCGGAGGATAGCAATTCAACAAATTCATTTAAAGAAGCCGATTTCCCGTTTATATAAAAATAGCTATAATAGTTATCTGGGTTATTCGGCAGAGGCGCCATCCTTATTTTTCTCGTAAGTATTATTTCATCGCTATTTATTGGTATTTCTCTTGAAGAATTATCAAAAATTAAGGAAACCTTGCAATAATTTGCTTCCTTAGCTCCTTTATAGATTAAATCTGTTAATTTTCCAGCCCTCATCATTTTTGGACTTCTTACTCCAAGAATAAAGAGAATAGCATCGATAATATTTGATTTGCCGGAGCCATTTGGCCCCGTAATGACGGTAAAGCCAGGAAGAAAGGGTATCCTTATCCTGTTTCCAAATGATTTAAAGTTTTCAAGTACAATTTCTTTTAAATACATCCCATCCCTTAAATTTAATGATGTTTAGTATATAAGATTAATGATTTTATTTTTGATTTATTTTTGATTCTTACGTTGCCCTATCGCCAAAATACCTGAAATTATTAATAAAATAGATGAAAGTAATAAAAACAGGCTTCCCAGCCCAATTCCCCATTTTAAATGAACTTCCCCCAATTTTTCCAAATATAAAATCTTTTCCCCCATCAATGGATTTGTAGAAATAGCATTTATTATTTCCTCCGCCTCTCCTTTTATTGATAATTCCTTTATCTGATAAGTAAAGAATTTAATAAAAGAAATTGCAATAATTATTAAAATAACAGGAAGCAAAAATTTAATACCTCTCCAAATATATTTTATTCCCGCTTTTTTACCTTTTATTCCTATCGTTCCTAATATGAAAAATAGAATAGCAGAGCCAATTATTACAGAAAATGGAATAGGTAATGCACCAATTTGAATCATTCCACTATTTTTTTCAAAAAGATTAACCTGCAATCCATTTAAGCCATCAATAGAAACAATTTTAACAAATCCAGGAGTTTGGTAATCTCCTGTTGGTATATTTACAAAAACATTATACCAAGGATAAAAAAGAGATAATATAGCAAATATTATTCCAGAAATAGCAAGTATGTTTCCTTTATTTTCCTTTATGTTAAAGACAAAGGGTATAAACTTAAATCCTCTTTTCCTCGATTTCCCATAGATAGAAAATAAAATTATTGCCAATCCTATCGCAACCGCTATTATATAAATTTTTGTAAAATGATACAAAAACCATTCAAAATATAAAATATTCTTATTTAAAGCGGGTAAATCAAAACCCCATTCTCCATTCCACATTCTTCCTTCTTCCCTGTAAAGAGGGCCAAAAGGACCTCTTTTTCCTCTTATGTCATCCTCTGCTCCTCCAAACTCACCCCATCTTCCTCCATAATATAACCAGCTTTCATTTTTTAAGACAACAAGTTTATACTCATTTGGATATAGAATCTTTCCGTTTTTACCAACTATATCATTTGCCAATCCTATTTTTCCTTGGTAATACCTAAAATAATTTGCATGACTTCCCCTTGCAACATATACTTTTATATGTTCCCCTTCTTTTTCTACAAGTTTCCAACTTGCTCTTTGCCCGCTTATATGCTGGCTATACATTACTTCTATTGGTTCCTTATTTTCGTTCAAAACAATTTGCACCATTTCCCAGTCTCCTTCATGAGTATTTAAATAACCTTTATTAAATGCATAAAAGAACCAATATTGCACAAAATAAAGATTGTTTTTGCTGAATACATGACAATATACAGTATAATTAAGCTTGCTATTTTTATAATCCTCTATTATTCTATCATCATATATTGTTCCCTTTACATTGTCCAAATAATAGTCTGCATCTTTATATTCACCTATTTCTTCTGGAGAAGGACTTGCTTTTATAAATATGCTTTCATTGTCAATACTCCTATTAAGATTTGAATTTAATAAATGATATTCGATCGAAACTGGGTAAAGCTCCTCCCCTTTTTCAAAATATAAGATAGGAGCAAATCTCTCCGCTATTTCCTCAGATTTTGAAAAATTAGCGACAAAAATTAAAAGCAGAGCTAACAATATCGCCTTTTTCATTACCCTTATTAAAAAAGGTGTATAAAAAGATTGGTGAGGAATATAAAGTAAAGATAAAAAGATAAATATTTTATATGCTCATAAATTAAAGATGTGCTCAAAAACGAGAGTATATTGAAAGAATTAAGTCCTCATCCTATATCATTCATAAAATTTCATTTTTTATGGCTAATTCCATTTTTATGGGGATTATTTCTATTATGGTTTTATGATAAGTTGTCAATATTTGGAGCTGTTTTATGGGTAGCTGGTTTAGCAATTATTGGTATAGTAGCATCTATTTTGTTAATAAGATGGAGCATTTTCATAGTTTATATCGCTGTGATTGGTATTGGTTTATTTTTTATATGGGAGTATAACATGGATTACAGAATTTTCATCCCCCTTTATACAATGCTTATTTTTATATTTGGAGCTCCAGTAATAGAAATTTTTAGGAGAAGTCATAAGTATATAATAACCAATTTTAGAATAATATTAAGGGGAGGAATATTAAGAAGAAAAGAAAGAAGTTTAAGATATGAAAAAATTACTGATATAAGTGGGGAACAAGGTATATTTGGAAAGATTTTTTCATTTGGAAACATTATACCGATAACTCAATCTGGTTTTGGATTGGGAAGCGACGAAGCTTTTGCTGGTGGTGGCATGCAACATAAAAGATTTTTTGGATTTTTTGGAGGAGGAAAAGAAGTTTCAACGCCAAGAGCAAGAAGCTATTACCAATTATATGGAGTATATCCATATAAGGAAATAAAAAAACTAATTGAAGAACTAATTCAAGAAAGTTTATCATATGAAAGAGAGCAAGTAGAATTACAGAGAAAAATTGTTGATTTGCTGGAAAAGAAAAATAAAGAGGATAATCATGAAGAAAACCTATAACAATGTTTTTATACTATGCTCATTGTTATAACGAAAATGGAAAGCATAGATGAATGGATTGAAAAACAAGAATTCAAAACAACCGCAGATATAGAAATTCCAAAGTTGCTCATAGACCAAGTAATAGGACAAGATCATGCTGTGGAAGTAGTTAGACAAGCTGCAAAACAAAAAAGACATGTAATGCTAATTGGTGAGCCAGGAACAGGAAAATCAATGCTGGCGAGGGCAATGACAGAATTTTTGCCAAAAGAAGAACTGGAAGATATTCTTGTTTATCCAAACCCAGATGACCCTAATACACCTCGCATTAGAGTTGTTCCTGCTGGCAAGGGAAAAGAAATTGTTGAAAGGATGAAAATTGAGGCAAGAAAAAGAGAACAGCAACAGAGTCAAATTGTTACAACAATTGTTTTTTTCATAATAATGATTTCATTAATTGGCTCAATTTTTACTGGAGACTTAATGCTTGCTTTATTTGGATTAATAGCAGGAGCAATGATTTACTTGATTGCTGGGAGAGGAAGCATAATCCAAAGGAAAGAAGAGGCGAATATTCCAAAATTGCTCGTAGCCCATGATAAAAATGACCCTCCACCCTTTATTGATGCCACTGCCGCCCATTCCGGTGCTTTGCTTGGCGATGTGCGCCACGACCCATTTCAAGCTGGTGGATTGGAAACTCCTCCTCATTTAAGAGTGGAGGCTGGTGCCATTCATAGAGCACATAAAGGAGTGTTATATATTGACGAAATAAATACTCTGAGCCTGCCATCTCAACAGCATTTGTTAACTGCTATACAGGAAAAGAAGTTTTCTATAACAGGGCAATCCGAAAGAAGCGCGGGAGCCATGGTTAAAACGGAGCCAGTACCCTGCGATTTTATTTTGGTGTGTGCTGGAAATTTAGATGCTGTTGCTGGAATGCATCCCGCATTAAGGAGTAGAATAAGAGGGTATGGTTATGAAGTATATATGAATAGCGTGATGGATGATACGGAAGAAAATAGGAAAAAACTGGTAAGATTTGTTGCTCAGGAAGTTGTAAAAGATGGAAGAATACCACATTTTGATAAAAAAGCTGTTGCAGAAATAATAAGAGAAGCTCAGAGAAGGGCAGGACAAAAAGGGAAACTGTCTTTAAGACTCCGTGAATTAGGAGGGCTAATAAGAGTAGCTGGAGACATTGCAAAAAATGAAGGGAAAGATGTTGTCACCGCGGAGCATGTTATAAAAGCGAAGAAAATTGCAAGAAGTTTGGAACAACAAGTAGCTGATCGATATATTGAAAGAAAGAAAGTTTACAAGTATTTTGAAACAGAAGGTGTTAAAATTGGCACTGTAAATGGTTTAGCTGTAATGTCTGCAGACCCTTCCTTATCAGAATATTCTGGTTTGATCTTGCCAATAGTGGCAGAAGTAACACCTGCGGGTTCAAGAGCGGAAGGTAAGGTAATAGCAACAGGAAAACTTGGAATTATAGCAAGAGAAGCTGTTCAAAACGTCTCAGCAATAATAAAAAAATATATGGGAGAAGACATATCAAGGAAAGATATACATATTCAGTTTATAGGAACATATGAAGGCGTCGAAGGTGACTCAGCATCAATTTCTGTAGCCACCGCGGTAATTTCCGCTATGGAAAAGATTCCGGTTAGGCAGGATGTTGCAATGACTGGCTCACTAAGTATTCATGGCACTGTTTTGCCAGTAGGAGGCATAACCGCAAAAATCGAAGCAGCAGCAAAGGCAGGAATAAAAAAGGTTTTGATACCTAAAGCCAATATACAGGATGTTCTTATTGACGAGGATTTAAAAAATAGCATTGAAATAGTTCCCGTATCAACATTAAAAGAAGTTTTAGAACATGCTTTAGTGGGCGATGGAAAAGAAAAATTAATAAAGAAATTAGAAGGTGATTATACAGAAAATAATCCTACAGATTAGTAACAAATTAGGTAACAACCCATCCAGGCCCAACCTGGGCGTATATTCTTGCAATATTTATTCTAACTATAATATTTTGCAAATTGAGCAAAACAAAATTTTCTCCTTCCGTTACTCTTCCATTGAGCTCTTCTTTAAGGAAATCCTTCCAAGCAGAAGGATAGAGAGTAGTAATATTTATTGTTACATTTGTTGCATAATAAATATAGCTGGTCCAGCTTGAAAAATTCGTTCTTATAGAAAATGTTCCATAACCTGCTGCTCCTGTTTTGCCAGCAACACCAACTATATTAATTAAAGTAAGATTAAAAGTTTGATTATTAGCTATTAGCATGGGAGGGAATAACATTGTATTTCCTCCCGCCTGACTTAAAATAACAGCTCCTCCCTCATAGATATAATCTTGGTCAACAAAATAGGCATTTTGAGAGGAATATTTTATTGTACCCAACTTGTTTGTTTGGCTAATTTGTACATTTTGAAATCTAAGACAATTTATTATAAAAGTGCCATTTGATGAGCCATTTATTGAAATATTATATGGGGTAGGAAAGTTTTGTAATATATCTTTAAATTTATAATCCTCATTCAGTAAATTAATTCTGTAACTTATTCCATCCTTTAATGCAACAGCTATTGGTTGGCTAAAAATTATTTGAGTATTGTTTATTACAGTAAGATTAATCTGTACAAAATTATTTACAGTGCCAACCTCTACAGAAATATTTGCACTAAGAACAGATAAATTATAAGTATCTCCCTTTTGCAAATTCTCTATATACAATTCAAGCTCATTTACTTTTAGTATATTTGTTATTTCCCCTATATTATTTTCAAAGGAATATAATACCGCCTTCATCCCATCGCCATTTATTGATATGCTAAAATTGCTCGAATTGCTTGATAGTATTTGCAAAGAACCAAAAGCTCTAGAGGTGACAAAGTAAGGCAATTCTTTACTACCTAAAGTAATAGAATTTATCAAGGGCGACTCACTCCTTTCTATCGCCTGTAAATCGACGGAATATTTTAAGCTAGCAAATTGATTTGCAACCAAATCCATGTGTTCCGCTTCCCTTTCCTTCATCCATCTCGGAATATAATATGTTTGAATAGTTATTAGCATGATGGCAAATAAAGTGACAATGAGAATTGCGACGATGACGCCAACCTGCCCCTTCCTATTCATGCTATTAAATCCCCTCTTTTTAAATAACTTTACGATATTTGCAAAAATAATGGCTACTAAGGCAATTATTATTATAATTAAAATTGTGTTATCTTTGCTACTTTTAATTTCAAATTTTGCTATATTAGAAAATTCTTTTCCATCATATGCTCTTGCCTCCACAATATGCTTACCCTTTAATTTGATTTCATAACTCCAATTTCCTTGCTCCCATTCCCCTATATCGATCCAGCTACCATTATCTATCCTTATTTCAATTTTTAAAACATCTCCATCTTCATCCTTTACTATTCCTCTTATAACACCATTTTTACATTCATATATGGAAATATACGGTTTATGATTATTATTTACATAAATACATATTGAATCAGTTGCATAATCTTTACCATCATATGCCCTCGCCTCTATAATATGCATTCCATTTTTTAATTCTGTTGTATCTATTTCATAATACCAGCTCAAATTTTCTACCAAAATCCAGCTACCATTATCTATCCTTATTTCAATTTTTAAAACGTCTCCATCCTCATCGTTGGCAATACCTCTAATCATAATAGAATTATTAACGTAACTTCCATTTTCTGGATATAAAATATGAATTTCAGGAGGAGTATTTTGAACCACAGAACTTGTTACAAAATTTGCAATAATTGTCTTATTCTCATTCATTACAACTTGTATAACATTTTCATAACCCACAGCATCCCCGCCCCATCCAGCAAATCTATAATTTGAATATGCATATGCTATCAATGTTACTTTCGTCCCATATTCATAATTTTTTTTCAATGGATTAATATGGACATATCCAGAATTTGGAGGATTTATTATAACAGATAGCTCGTATTTTTTATATTTCAATATAACAATTTTGCTTATGTTGCCAATGCATCCATCATCATCTGTTATAGTAAGAGTAACATTGTATATTCCATCATCAGAATAGGAATGAGTGACAACGCTTCCATATGCAACATATCCATCTCCAAAGTCCCATGTATAGTTTACAATGTAGCCATCTAAATCATAACTTGAAGAAGCATTGAATATAACGGTATTGTTCACAATTTCATATGAGAAATTAGCAAAAGGTTTTCTATTCATTACAACAATTTTTTTTGTTATGTTGCCAATCAATCCATCATTATCAACAACTCTCAAAGTAACATTGTATATACCATCATCATTCCATGAATGCTCAACTACATCACCACTTTCATCAAATATACCATCACCATTCCAATCCCATTCATATGATACAATAGAGCCATCTAAATCATAACTTAATGAGCCATTGAAAATAACGGACTCAAAAGTATATGGATTTAAAGGCATAAAGGAAAAATTGGCAATAGGAGGAGATAATATAAGAGCGTATGTTGTATCTACAGCAATGCCTCCATAATTATCAACAACTGTAAGAACAACAGTATAATTTCCTGGACTGCTATAGGAGTGAGTAACAACTTTTCCATATCCAACGCTTCCATCCCCAAAATTCCATGTATAATTTACAATGTAGCCATCTAAATCATAACTTGAAGAAGCATTGAATAAAATGCTTTGATTTACAATTGCATAGTAAGCTCCTCCTGCATTTGCAAAAGGTATGGAATTTCTAACATCAATTTTTTTGCTTATGTTACCAACGCATCCATCATTATCAACAACTGTTAGAATAACAGTATAATTTCCTGGGTTATTATAGGAATGGGTGACAACTCCTCCATGTCCAACATACCCATCCCCAAAATCCCATGTATAATTTACAATGTAGCCATCTAAATCATAACTTGATGAAGCATTGAATAAAATACTTTGATTAATATACGGGTTTAAAGGCACAAAAGAAAAATTTGCAATAGGGGGAATTAATTCCATTATTGTTATACTCTTGTTTTCTACATATGCATATATAATGTTGTTATACCAGTCACTTATGGTAACATTGGATAAACAAATTTCCGTTTTTCCATATGATAATGGTTTAAAATTGATTCTTGCAACATATCCGCTCCCATTTGTAACATTTGAGATTGCAACGATTCTTACTCCATTAGAAATATTATTCCAATATACATTTACAGATTCATTCCCTATCTCTCCATTTTCAATTTCTTCTATGCATAAATAGCTCTTGTTATATAATAAATCAAAGTTCATGCTACTAAAATTGCTAACATTGTATATCATTATGTCAGCATAAAAATTCTTTTTAACAACATCCGGGGAAGAAACTTTTAAAAGCGTTGGTGTTAAAATAACGCTTTTATTAAGCCAGCTTACATTTATTTTATTTCCATGCACATCACTTAAATTTCCATATATTTTAAAATCAGCGACTCCTTTTCCAATACTCTTAAATTTAACTATAGAAAGATATCCATCGCCACTAATTCCAGTAAGACCGGCATCTTGAACTATTTTGCAGATTCCATCATATGAATTATAGTTAACTCCTATACTATAATTTTCTATGCTTCCATTATATACTCCTATCAATTGCAAAATAGATGAATTATAAACAATAATATAATCTGCGGCAGAAAAATTACTTAGGTTATAAGCCATAATATATAAATTGATTTCATTTCCAGTTAGTACTATAGATGGACAGGAAAGCTGTATAGTTGCAGCTATTGAAGTTACTGCAAATGCATTAAGTGCCAATATTACTACTAATAATTTCATGCTTTCCCTAATATTTTATTTATAAGCATTTCCATATCTTCCTGATTAACATTCCCATTTTTATCTACATCTGCTGGTGGGGTGGGGGTATCGATTCCCGCCAAAATTCTCTCCATTTTAGTAATGTCCATTGCATTTAGCTTTCCATCTAAATTGGCATCCCCTCTTTTATATACAGTTACTTCTATTTCTTTTGAATAAACTCCTCCATATTCATCTGTTGCTAACAAAATAACGGTATATTTACCAGCTCTTCTATAAACGTGCGTAACATTCTTCCCATATGCAATGCTCCCGTCCCCAAAATCCCATTTCCATGAAATAATGTTTCCGCTCGAATTGTCATAGAAATAGCCTGTTTCATTTTCAAATAAGAAAGAATATGAAAAGTTTATTGATACATTTTGTATTGTATGGAAAACAAAAATACCTGTTGTAGAGATATTTTTACCATCATTTACAACAACATACCATCTATATGTTTTTCCATGTTTTAAATTCAAAGCTACACATGCATATCCATTGTATGTTTCAATAGAAGAAATTTTACTTCCATTATGCCAATAGAATGTAACATTTAATATATCGTAATCCTCATCATACACATAAATTTGGAGAGAAATATTTATTCCCACTACAGTGTCATTTTCTGGATATAAAATTGTTATATTTGGAGGATGATTTTCTTTTAACAATGTAGAAAAGTTCTTTACTTCTCCATATGCTATTCTACCATTTGAACCAACAGCAACAGCTCTATAACTATAGCATTTTCCATCTTTCAATCCAGTAATATTGACATTGAATAAACCCGTAGTATTTACTGTTTTGACAGATGTTGTTTTCTTGCTTTTACCATCCCAGTATTCAAACCAAATGTAACAAAAATCACTCCCTCCCAATGAAGTTAAGTTTGCGTATAAAGTAGCATTATGATATGATGCCATTGCATCCCAAGTAGCAATGGAGGGAGGAGCAGGAAGCGCCAAAGTTTTAAAAGTAAGATTTACTCCATAAGATATCCCCTTACTATTTTCAACAACAGCCCTATAGTAATACAAAGTATTTTCCTTTAAATTGGTTAATACTTCGTAAAATTCTCCAGTTGAATCCATTATCTTTTTTTGTGTTTGATTTTTTTCTCCTCCCTCCTCCCAATATTCAAACCATACCTTACAGCTGTCATCACCTCCCATATCTGTTAAATTTCCCTTTAGAATAATGGCATATTCTATTGCCCTCGTTTCCACGCTTGCTTTTATTGGTTGAGTATAGAATGTATGGTCATTTCCATAGGTTATACCTTTATAATTTTTGGCAATTGCCCTAAAATGATAAACTTTTCCTGGCTCCAAATTATCGATTTCTATTGAAAATTCACCAACAGAATAAATATTTAGTTTTTGTGTTGTATAACCATAAGATGTTGTCTCTCCATACTCAAACCATGCTTCACAGCCATCATCCCCTCCCAAATCAGTTAGCTCTCCCCTTAATACAGCTGAATAACTTGTAACATTTTCAGCATCTAATGTTATAACAGATGGATAAATAATATGGGTTGTAAATGTTAAATCCTCTCCCACAGATGTTCCAGCAATATTACTTGCAATAGCCCTAAAATGATATGTTGTATTAACTGTTAACCCAGATATAGTGTAATAGAACTGGGATGGCGAAGTTTTTTGGATAACCGGGGTAGAATATGCATAATCCTGCCAGTTTTCATGAAATGTTGTATCATAAACAAACCAGACTTGGCAATTCTGAGCTCCTACCCTATTTAAATACCCATTTAATGTTGCTTCATTATATCCAATATTTGTTGCCTGCTGTGTAATAACTTCTGGAATTTCTGCTGGAGTATGAAAAGTTAAATCATTTCCATAACTTGTTTTTTTGCTATTCCTAGCAACAGCTTTAAAATGGTATGTTGTATCTGGTTTTAAATTAGTAATAGCAATACTAAAGATTCCTTCTTCATATAGTGTTAATTTTTGTGTTGTATAACCATAAGATGCTGTTTCCCCATATTTAAACCATACCTTACAGCTGTCATCCCCTCCCAAATCAGTTAGCTCTCCCCTTAATACAGCTGAATAACTTGTAACATTTTCAGCATCTAATGTTATAATGCTTGGACTCCCAATCAATGAAAAACTTATATTTTTTGAAGGTTGACTAACATCTAAAATAAAAGATTTGCTATTTTCTTCCCCATTATAACTACAATATACCGTGATTGTGTCCCCATCTTCACAATTTGGCAGATTATATAAATTGGCTTGATAATAACCATTTTGTTGAGTTGAAACCGAAATTTGCGTTGATTTATCAACATCTTTTATTATAACAGATACGCCAGCTGGCAAAGGCTCCCCATCGCTATTTTTTATGTATCCATATACTGGAAATGGCTGGTCCAGCGCTTTTCCTCTATCAATTACTTCTATGGTTGTAAAGAGTATTAACAAACCAACAAACAAACTTTTTATTTTTTTATTCATCCTATCACCTCCATTAAAAAGCTACCAGAATTTGCAACCCTCAAAACGACACAATCCCCCGGTTCAATAACAAAATCATAAGAGGAAGGAGAAACACCAACTATATAATCATCAAACCCCCCTTTATTAACATTCCATTTACTTATTACACTCCCTTCTGGCATAATATCACTTCCTATTAATTCAGCAAGCTGAGAAGCCTTTATTGATTGGCTCAGCCATGGAATATAATTGACAACATTTTTTTGATTTTTAACTAAAGAGATTTTAGTATCAACCCTTACAATTTTTGAAATGCTATCGTTATACTCACCATTAAAAATCGTAAGAGTAACATTGTAATAATTTCCTAATGGATAAGTATGGCTTGTATTTCTATCCATGCATTTCTTACCATCCCCAAAATCCCAAAGCCAGGCAGAAGCACCTTTTGATAAATCAATAAAATCTATTTTTTGTTTAGATACCGGATTCTCAGGTATATATGTAAAATTAGCTATTAGGATTATTATTTCCAAATTTTTGCTTATGTTGCCAATGCATCCATCATCATCTGTTATAGTAAGAGTAACATTGTATATTCCATCATCAGAATAGGAATGGGTAACAACGCTTCCATATGCAACGCTTCCATCTCCAAAGTTCCATGTATAATTTACAATGTAGCCATCTAAATCATAACTTGAAGAAGCATTGAATATAACGGTATTGTTCACAATTTCATATGAGAAATTAGCAAAAGGTTTTCTATTCATTACAACAATTTTTTTTGTTATGTTGCCAATCAATCCATCATTATCAACAACTCTCAAAGTAACATTGTATATACCATCATCATTCCATGAATGCTCAACTACATCACCACTTTCATCAAATATACCATCACCATTCCAATCCCATTCATATGATACAATAGAGCCATCTAAATCATAACTTAATGAGCCATTGAAAATAACGGACTCAAAAGTATATGGATTTAAAGGCATAAAGGAAAAATTGGCAATAGGAGGGGAAGTTAAATTGAAAGAATAGATATTTGATTTAATGCCATTTAATTCATCTTTTGCAAAAATGTAAAATTCATATTTTCCATATTCAAAACTTGAATTGTAATAATAAGTATCGTTTAATCCTTTAGTCATTTTTGCAGAAAAATTAGAAAAATTAATCCACACTTCCTTTACTTCAATATTATCTATAACAATGCAGGAAATATTTACATATTCATTAATAAGAATGCTCACATTTCTTATTTCAGGTGGGTCATTATCAATTATATTAACAATTTTCTCCCCCGTACTATTCCAATTCCCGAATTCATCTTTTGCTACAATCATATAATGCAAAATAGTTTCATTAGCAACAATAATCTCTTTAATCCAATAATCTCCAGATTTTTCCATACTTTCATTATAATGGCTTCCATTATACCAGTATTCAACAAATGCTGTTACATTACTTTTATCGCTTATACTTGCATTAAAAATAAAAGAATCACCAGTTGTCGGTATGGAAGTTAAATCCTTTATTGTTGGCTTTTCAATATCTATGAAATTTGCAACCAAGCTTTTATTTGAATCTAACAAAATTTGAATAGTTTCATTCACACTGCTTACATCCCCGCTCCAATAAGCAAATTCATAGCCATCATATGCATATGCAGTTATGGTTATGTAACCATATCCATATAAACCGCTAGATGGAACAGTATATCCAGCATTTGGAGGAAATATGCTTATATTTAGCTTAAAAGCTTTTGTTTTAAAATGCCATATACAACTCATATTTTCAATTTTGCCATCATTTACAACAACATACCAGTAATATGTTTTATTATATTCTAAATTAAGCTGGCATTCAACATTTCCAGAAACATTTTCAAATTCCGCTACCAATTCATCATTCAAATAGAAATAAACATGCAATGAATCATTATCCACATCATATATATATGCTATTAAGCTAACATTTTTTGAAACAATGGAATTATTTTCTGGCTCTAATAAATGAATAATTGGAGGATGATTATACATAACAATTTTACTTACGTTACCAACGCATCCATCATTATCAACAACTGTAAGAACAACAGTATAATTTCCTGTATTACTATAAGAATGAGTAACAACTTTTCCATGTCCAACGCTTCCATCTCCAAAATCCCATGTATAATTTACAATGTAGCCATCTAAATCATAACTTGAAGAAGCATTGAATATAACAGTATTGTTCACAATTTCATATGAGAAATTAGCAATAGGTTTTTGTAGAACATTTATTGATACAGTATCATATAATTTTGTTCCTAAAATATCAATTACTGTTAAATTAGCAACAGAAGAAATATTATAAGTACATGTTATGGAAAAATTACCAGATAAATTCCCAACATATTCAGCTATTCCGTCGTTATTTATGTCCAGTTTCCATATAGAAATTTCTCCGTCTATATTAATGTAGAATGTAACTGTAAGGGGGGCGCATCCCTGATTTATATTTACAGATAAATTACAGAAAGGCTCTTTAATTATTTTAAAGGAATATGTAGAAGAAACATTAACATTTCCATTAATGTCAATGGCACATATAAAGAAATAATATGTTCCTACCATGGAATATGTTTGGTTTATATAGCGATTAGAGATTTTTTGCATGCTACCGTCTGGATAGGTTATATTAATCCATGTTTCCTTTATACCTGCATTATCTGTAACATTGCAGGATATGTTAACGTATTTACCTTTATATTGAATCGATGGATTTATATTAATATCTAAAATTTTTGGTGGCAGATTATCCGATACAGTTTTAAAATACCATATACAACTCATATTTTCAATTTTGCCATCATTTACAACAACATACCAGTAATATGTTTTATTATATTCTAAATAAAGCTGGCATTCAACATTTCCAGAAACATTTTCAAATTCCGCTACCAATTCATCATTCAAATAGAAATAAACATGCAATGAATCATTATCCACATCATATATACATGCTATTAAGCTAACATTTTTTGAAACAATGGAATTATTTTCTGGCTCTAATAAATGAATAATTGGAGGATGATTATATGAAATATACATAACAATTTTACTTACGTTACCAACGCATCCATCATTATCAACAACTGTAAGAACAACAGTATAATTTCCTGTATTACTATAAGAATGAGTAACAACGCTTCCATATGCAACGTTTCCATCTCCAAAATTCCATGTATAGTTTACAATGTAGCCATCTAAATCATAACTTGAAGAAGCATTGAATATAACGGTATTGTTCACAATTTCATATGAGAAATTAGCAATAGGAAAATACGTAACTGTAAAATTATAAATAGGAGAAGAAATGGAATTGTTGCTTAAATCTCTTGCCCATACATAAAAATAATATGTTCCTAGATCATTACATATTATAGATGCAGAGAAGTTATTTCCGTATCCAAACATGCTCACATTTATTTTACCAGTGGGCTTTGTTACATTTAAATACACCTTATCCAGTCCTCTATTATCTCTTACCATACAAGATATATTTGTGATGCCAGGCTCTATAAATCTATTATACGATATATTGCTAATAATGGGTGGCAGGCTATCAATAATTTTGAAGGTATAATTTTTGGTGGCATTTAAATATCCATTTACATCAGTTGCATAAATATAAAATTCATGCAGCCCAATATCAAAAGTTGAATTTATATAGTATATGCCATTTCCCTTTTCATCCGCTATTTTGCTCATGCTTATATTTTCATCATCTATTACAATTATAACGCTTTCAACACCCACATTATCATAGACGTAGCATGAAATATTAACAGGATATCCATATTGTTGTACATTCTGATAGCTTATATTCTTTATGGAGGGCGGCATCGGCGGAACTATTATGGTAAAGTTCAGTAGATTAGTTGTATTCGTGTTCCCGCTTTTATCCTTTGTCCAGATATAGTAATAATATGTTCCTTCCTCATTACCCAAGATTTTATAATAATATAAATTTCCCGCTTTATTCATACTTATATTTGTAAAGTTGCCAGAAGGCGTTGTAATATTTATTTTAGCAATACTTACTTCAACATTATCTATAATTATGCACGATATATTGACGTATTCATCGATTTCTTGTGGATTTGGACAGGCGGATAGATTTTTAATTTCTGGAGGAATCAAATCCAAAACAACTATACTCTTTGTTATGCTACTTGTTGCATAGTCATCATCGGTAACAGTAAGAGTAACATTGTATATTCCATCCCTATAATATGTATGCAATGGATTTTTATAATTACCTTCTAAGATTGTTCCATCCCCAAAATCCCATCTCCATATGTATATGTCTCCATCAGGGTCTATTGATAAATCCGTAAATAAAACTTCCTCTCCCACCTGAGGATTCTCCGGAATAAAATTAAAATCCGCAACTGGTGGAATATTCTCTACAAATATTTCCTTTTCCATAACATCCCAAGCACCATCATTATCATATACAGTTAATCTTACAACATATGATGGAGGACTATTCTGTGTATATCTATGGGTAACAACTTTTCCATGTCCAACGCTTCCATCTCCAAAATCCCATGTATAATTTACAATGTAGCCATCTAAATCATAACTTGATGAAGCATTGAATACAATATCATCTAAATCTGTTGGATTGGTTGGCATATATGTGAAATTTGCTACCGGCTTGTATGCTATGACAAATTTTTGTAGCGAAGATTTTTCAGAATTATTATTTACGTCCATTGCCCAGACATAATAGTAATATATTCCTTTTATGGAATATGTATTGTTGAAGTAATATATATCACCAATATTATTCATACTCTCATTTATAAATGTGCCATTAGGAAAGGAAATATTTATATATGCAAATAATACCTCCACATTATCAACTATTTTACAACTAATATTAACCCATGAATTTGGAATCTGGATTTGAGGATTTGCTTTTAAATCATTAATATCTGGAGGGTATATATCCTCACCAAAATAGATTTCCATCAGGGGGTAGTAATCAAAATTTCCTTTTTCAAAAGGCTCTATCTGGTAAGGTATATCTCCTACCCCATCTCCGTCATCATCTGTCCCTGTGTACTTATCCCAATAATTTCCAACATTTAAATAGAACCATTGATTAAAAGTGCTTTCGTCATATGCATCTATTCCATTATTTATGAAATTATTATAATAAAATATATTGTATCTTGTATTTGAACCAAAATCTATACCATAGGCATTTGAAATAAATAAATTTTCTTTAATGGTGGAATTTTGTAGCCCGACCGCAGATATACCATATGAATTCATATAAAAAATGTTAGTTGATATTAGATTGTTTATTCCCCCATATGAATATATTCCTCCATAGTTATGAGAAAAATTGCAATTCCTGATTGAGCAATTTTCAACGTTATCAAGTTTTATACCATAATATCCTTCGCTTGAATTTTTTATGGTAAATCCCTCTATTTCAACATTATTTGCAGTAATTGTTATTCCATGTTTTCCTTCTCCACATTCAATAATCGCTTTTTTATTTTCTCCTTTTAAAACTAAATTTTTATCAATTACTATATTTTCATGGTAAACACCAGCATAAACATATATTGTATCTCCAGGTAAAGCAAAATCTATGGCTTCCTGAATGTTATTAAAATCTGCTGTGCCATCATCATCAACATAAATTATTGCTGGCTTTGCAAATCTTATATTAAATAACGAAATCAATAGAAGAATTGTTATAATCCAAACAACCCTTTTTATAGCCACCATTTTCTCGGACTTAATAATGGGTACTTATCTTGATTAATACCAGGAGGAATTATGTAAGGATCGGTTGAGATATGTTCATTCCAATAATTTCCAGATGTGCTTATATACCATGAATTATTTCCAGCATCATATGCTTGGCTATCGTTATGAAGTGTATTGTTTATGAAGTTATTATAATAGAATTTATTTGCAGTACAATCTTGAGAAGCTACATATATTCCATAATCATTTGTTGTTATGTTATTTTCATAAACTTCATTGTTAGTTGAGGAAGAAATTACAAAGATTCCATAAGAGTTATTCCATATGATGTTATGCATTATGTAATTACTATTTGAAGAATTTATCAGGATACCTGCATTGCTATTATTCCATATAAGATTATCTGTAATTGGTAAAGAATCTCCTTGAGAGGAAAGTAATATATAAATTCCATTTAAATTGAAAGATATATTGTTCTTCTGTATATCATTATTGTTTGAAGAATATAAATATAAGCCGTGTAAATTGTTTTCACGAATTTCGTTCAGTTGTATAGTATTACTATGAGATTTATTTAAAAATATACCATTTCCAGAATTATTATAAATCTGATTATTTTGTATCGAATTAATACTTGAGGAATATAGGTATATACCATTTTCCCTGTTTTCATAAATTCTATTTCCTATAATTTCGTTGTTGCCTGCTGTTGCGGACCTTGACCTGTCCAAATAAATTCCATTTTTATTCCAAAATATTGTATTGTTCAAAATTGTGTTTCCAGAACCACCAGACAGCAATAAGTATATTCCATCATAGCTATTGCTATAAATAGTATTATTCATAATATCATTATCATCTGAAGAGGAAATGTAAATGCCATTTTGAGTATTGTTGGATATTGTATTATTCATGATTTTATTGTTGTGACTATCTGATAACCAAATTCCTTGAAAATTTGATTTAATAGTATTGTTTATTATACTATTTGTACTTGCAGATAAAAATTGCATACCATAACCATTGTTTTCTATAGTATTGTTAAGTATTGTATTTTCCGAAGAATATGAAGACAAGACAATACCATAATCGTTTTGTGATATGGCGTTTTCTTTAATGATATTGTAATTTCCCTTTTCTATGCAAACTCCCTTCAAATTATTCCTTATAATGTTTTTTATAATATAGTTATCACTGGAGAGATAAGAAAGTTTTATTCCTTCTTTTGTATTTGACAATATGGTATTGTTTTTGATATAATTTCCAACAGAGCGGTATAAACAGATGGCGGTACCATTATTAAATGATATATTGTTATTTGCAATGATATTTTCCCCATTTGTAGTCAGCATAGAAAATGCAAGATAGATTCCATTCCCATTATACAGAATTTCATTTGATGATATATTATTTTTATTACCCTGATAGATATAAATAGCTTGCAAGTTACCACTTATTACATTTGAAACTATTGTATTATTATTTGATGATGTAGAGAGATTAATGGCATAGGTGTTATTCATTATTGTATTTGATACGATAATATTGGAAGCAGAATAATAAGCACTTATTCCTTTGCTATTCAGATATATGTCATTTAAAATTAGGTCATTGTTACTAGAATTTTGGAGAGATATTGCAATGCTGTTATTATAGATTTTATTCTCTCTTAGTGTATTTGTATGGGAGAATTTTTCTATAAGTATCGCTTCCAAATCATTTTTTGCTATTGTGTTATTTATTAAAGAATTTGTATTTGATATTTCAAGCCTTATACCTCTATCATTATTAATGATTTTATTGTTTATAATTTCATTTCTATTTGTTGAAGACATCAAATAAATTCCCTCTTGAGCATTACCGATGAAAGCATTGTTTGATATTATATTGCTTTCAGCTGAGTCAATAAATAAACCAATTCCATTTTGAGATATATTATTTTTATCTATTGTGTTTAAGCTTGCTCTATATAAATAAAGTCCATATCCATTATTTTTAATATCATTATTTAGGATTTTGTTACCTAAGCTGTTGCTACCAAAAATGCCATTTGTACAATTTTTTATTATGTTTCCTTGTATTGTATTATTATGGGAGCTCAACAAGTATATTCCATTATTTGCTCCGCTGATTGTACAATTAATAATCTTTACCCTTGCTGAATTACTAACAAGAATTCCTGTTTGTAAATCTCCCTTAATAACAAAACCTTCTATTTTAGCCCAATCAATTGTTACTTCGATTCCTGTTTGTGAAGCAAAAATTGTTGGATTATCTATGCCAATTAGGTCTATTGATTTATTCAGAACGACGTCTTCATAATATATCTGCCCACTGCTTCCAATTACATAAACTTTCCCTCCTGGCGTAACAGCATTTATTCCTTCTTGGATAGTAGCAAAATGATTTGGTTGATTTAGCCATTCTTCCGTTGCATCATTATTCACCCATACTTCTGTTGCATATCCTGCGCCCTCTGCTAGCCAAGCCAAAACATTTCTAAGATAATTCTCTCTGCTTTCCTGTGTTATTTCGTCAGCGTTTAAATCGAAGCCCAATATTATGCTTCTATTTCTCCCTCTCTCGGCATCTATCGCATAGTATCCAACTGGAATTGAAGATTTACTACCCTTTACCACGACATCATCCAAATAATATCCATAGGAGCGCCAGCGCCAATCGCTGACCAAGCGCCACCTTATCTGAATAACTTTTCCAGCAAAAGCTGATATATCTATAGTGTGATGTGTCCAGCTTCTTTGGTCACCATAAAATACAGCTATCGTTTGCCAAGTGCTTCCTCCGTCATCAGATATTTCCAGATATACATAGTCGTAGGTGTTATGGTAGCCATATACTATATAATACCAATCATAAAATTCCAGTACAGCTGTTGTAAAATTGCTCAAATCTATACTACCTGTTTTTAACCAGCAATTTGCATTGTTTTGATACCAGCTGTCCAAATCAGTACCATATACCTTGCTCCCACTATGTGCTCCCGGAGGCCCAAAAGTAGGAACGCCCCACTCCCACTCATCCTTTGCTCCTCCATGTGTCCAGCCAGGATTTGTTTCAAAATCCTCATCTAATACAATTGTCCAACTACTCCCATTTGACATTAAGGAATATTTAAATAAATCATCTGATTTCTTATGTAAAGCATACAATTTTATTGGAGATTTTATTTCCAAATAAGAAACACCAATTTGTCCTGAAGAAGTATTTTCTATTCCATACAATATACCTGCTGCATAATATGGTTTACCTCTAAAGTAAGTATAGCCTAATCTTCCTGAAAATGGTTCGTATGCTGGATTGTAATCAATACCTCCAGATGGTTCTATAAGCCCTAAAACATCACCAAGCCATATCTCACTCGATGTTACGCCATTCCCTGGATAATTTTGCAAATCTCTAACAACATATGTTCCACATAACAACAATGTTCCTGCTGTTACATTTCCAGTTAGATGCTGAGCTAATTCATATACATGGTTTGCATTGTCATCTCCTCCACTGCTATCATTCCAATATTCTCCTTCCGTCATTGGCGTACTCCAGTAGTTTGGATGAGATAGCCATGGCTCATAGTTTGCATATCCTCCATCCCCTGGAAAATCACCACAACTCCATATTACTATATCGAATTGATTAATTAAGGCATCATCTATTCTTTGTCCTCTAAGTTCTTCAGAAGTATAGGAGTCATTTGTAAAATACCAGTCATCAATTGCCTTTGCATATAAGAATTGGGACTCCGGCATAATATTCTGACACGCTTGAATAATATTATCTATTCCACTTTCCCAACCAATTGGGGTATTATCAACAATTAGGAAGGTGGGAGGCGAGACAGCGGGCTTTGGATATACTCTAATTATTTTGCTTGTACTATTTTGTCCTCCTTCATTATCGACTACTGTTAAAGTTACTGTATAGTTGCCTGGCTCCGTAAATTTATGACTTACCGTTGAACCATTTGCAGTAAATCCGTCTCCAAAATCCCAATACCATTCAACAATATATCCATCTTTATCAAATGAATATGGTTCTCCTCCATCAAAATTTACGGTAATTACTGTGGTTATATTCCTTGGAGAATAGGAAAAACCGGCGATTGGCAATATGTTTGGAACAACTATGGTTTTTTCGAAATATGCCTGCTCCCCATTATCGTCTGTTACAATTAATGTTACAGTATAACTTCCGCTATATTGATAGGTATGGCTTGGATTTGGAACAGAAGAGGTACTGCCGTCTCCGAAATTCCAGAAATATGAGACGATTTCACCATCTGGGTCGGTGACATTTGCATAGAAATTAATTGTACCATCTATATTAGGATCGACATACCATTCAAAATCTCCTACAGGTGGCTTATTATATGTAACATTAACTGGTGGAGGGACATTTACTCCTATTCCTGTTGTTGATGATGCTGTCTGCCCTTCATCATCAACAACTGTTAAGGTGACATAATATATGCCCGTCGATAAATATCTATGTAGAACATTTACTCCATAGGCATCTGTAATTCCATCACTTTCAAAATCCCATTTATATAATACAATTCTCCCTCCGTCAGGATCGTAGCTTGAGGAAGCATCAAATATAATGATTTCTGATTTTCCTGTGCTATTAATAAATTTTGGATCAAGAGGTGTATAAGTGAATAATGCCATTGGAGGAGATATTCTGACTAAGCCCTCCTGTAAAATACCAGACATAATAATGGAGTTGCTGGCTTTGTCAACAACAACGACGCTTATCTGCCAGTTTGTTATATTTCCAAATATTTGGTCTGCATATATTTCAACATACTCTCCTAACTCCCACCTTCCATTATCATCTCCACTAAAATGAACGTTATCTTCCTTTGGTATCCCATTTTTATCAAAATTACAGCAAAAACTTTCCATCTCTCCCTTATGAACTATTATTCTAATTTCAGAAAGCTTTATCGCCTCCCCTCCTTTATGCTGTATAACAATTTTTTCTTCTTCAATATATCCAACCAAATTTAAATCAGGAGAAGATGAAGGGTTACCAGTTGATAAAACATATATTGCGAAAGCTGAAAAAGCAATTATAGCAATAGCTAACAAAATGACTGTCCCGACTACTTCTGATATTCCTTTATTTCCTAATCTTAACATTTTAAATCACCTTGCTAATTTTTTGCTAACAATTTAATAACAATCTGATTATAAAAATTTTTCGAATAATTTTTTAGTTCTGACACTATAGCTTTATGAAATGGCTTGCCTTAATAATATTATTTATCTTACTTATTCATTCATTTGGGCCTTTTCAAACCAATTATGAAAGAATTATAGAAATACCGGGAAAAATAATTGTTAAAATAATAGAGCCCAAGAAACCAAGATATATATTTAAAGCTCCTATCATCATAGAGGTTGGAGGGTTTGTTTCAAAAACGGGCTTTTCCGAAAGTATGAAAGATATCGTAGATTATGGATTTATCCACATTTCATTTTTATATCCTGGTTGTTCTGATGATGGTTATAAAAGTGGCGGAAATTTTGATTATGGAGGAGATAATTGTACATATGCATTATATCAAGTAATTAGATATGCTACTGGAGAAATTGAAGATATGCATGGTAATAAAATAAGTGATATTATACCATATGCAATGGTTGACAATGTTGGTTTATATACTTTTTCTCATCCAGGAATAATAGCCACAAAAGTAATTGCATTATATGATACAAAATTGAAATATTTTGTTGGACACGAAAACCCTACATGTAGCGCAATTACCGCTTTTGATTTAGGATATTATGAAAATATGAAAGCAGTAGTTAATCCAACATATGATTATCCAGATGATTATTCTGATGAAAATGTATATCCAGATTATAGTAAAGTTGCTTTTGATTATGTTAAAAATATCCCATATTTAGATTTAAATGGAAACAAAATTTTAGATAAGGGAGATTTCCCCTTCAAAGAAAATGTTCCAACATTTTTTGGAAAAAGGTTTTATTCAATAGCATTGACAGAAGCATTAAACAAAAGCATATCAAAATGGCCTCCAGATATTGCAACAGTAGAGGAATGTAAAAGAATATGGTCTGAGAGAGAATCAACAAGATATTACAAGCTTATCAAAGGCGATGTAAAGGTTATGCTTGTATTTGGAGAGCCAGACCACGCCCAGCCAAGCAAAGATAAGCCCCATATTCATCAGGCATACAATGGTTTTAGAAAAAGAGGAATATGGGTAAGGTTAAATCCAGATGCATCATATACGATGCATATTGCAAAAATATCTACTCCTGATAATCCTGCAAATCATGAACCACAAAACTGGCTTAATATTAGTAAATGGGCATATAATGCTACTTTGCCATCGATAAGAAGATTAGTTGGTATAGCAGCTATTGCGGAAATGGCAGATAGAGTTTATACTAATAATTGGGAGGAAAATATAGATGGTATATTAATATGGAATGGGACATTATAGCAAGAAGTTTTGATGCAACAAGAAAACATGCATGGGAGGAGTGCTTAAAGTTTATAGAGGAAGTATATGGCAATGTAATTGACATTGGATGTGGAAATGCTCGCCATTTAATCCATATTGTCAAAAAAAGCGAAATGGCTGTGGGAATAGATAAATCTTATAGGATGCTTGAAATTTGTAAGGAAAAAATCAAAGATGCCTTGCTGGTTTGCGGTGACGCCTGTCATTTGCCTTTTAAGGATAATACCTTTGATTTTGCCTTGTTTATTGCTACTTTGCATAATATAAAAGGGAGGGAAAATAGAATAAAGGCGTTAAAAGAATTAAAAAGAGTTTTAAAAAAGAATGGTAAAGCATTGATATCGGTATGGGCAAAATGGCAAGATAAATGGAGGAAACATTTTATAAAAGAATTATTCAAATTTTGGAAAGAGCATGGAGATATATACATTCCTTGGAGGAAGGATGGATTGAATGTTATGAGATTTTATCATTTATATAGTAAAAGAGAATTTAAAAGAGATATTGAGAAAGCGGGACTTAAAATAGATAGAATATGGAGTGTTAAGAAGGTATCAAAAAAATATGCAGATAATCATTTTGCAATAGTTAGAAAATAAAAAGCGATGAAAATAATAAAAATGGAAATGATAAAGAGAAAGATTAAAAGCCATATGCTATGATCATTTGATATTATTATAGGAATGGGACCAATAAATATTATTCCTTTTTTTTCAGTTTGTGGTTGTAATGAAGAAAAAGAGGAAGAGAAATCAAAAAATGATAATATGATGGAAATAAATATAAGGAAAATACCTATCAAAGAAAATATACCTGTTGAAAATATAAAAGGAAATATAATTATGATTCCAGCTTTTGCCTCTCCTCTTATAAAATCTAAGATTATGAGTATGATTCCCAATATAAATAAAATTAAAGGCAAATTTCTATTTTCCATATCTTCTCTGCCTCCTTTGATAGGATTGTATTGCTTTTAAAAAGTCAAGTTTCTTTAAGGCTGGCCAGTAAACATCGGTAAAATATAATTCAGAATAGGCAAGTTGCCATAATAAAAAGTTTGAAATTCTTTCCTCTCCAGAAGTTCTTAAAACTAAATCTGGATCAGGAATTGGTAGATGAGATGTATAAAGATATGAAGAAAGTAATTCTTTATTTATATCTTCAGGCTTTATTTTTCCATTTTTAACATCATATGCGATTTTTTTCATAGCTTCCACTATTTCCTCCCTCCCTCCGTAACCAATTGCAATGTTGAAATAATATCTATCATAATTTTTCGTTTTTTCCATAACTTCTTCAGCAGCTTTTCTAACATTTTCTGGCAGAAGTTCTATTTGCCCTATTACTTTTACTCTAACCCTATTTTTATGTGTTCTTTCATCATTTGCCAATCTTCTTAAATCTTTTTCAAATAAATTCATTAAATGCTCAACTTCTCTTTTATCCCTTTTAAAGTTATCCGTTGAAAAAGCAAAAACAGTTAATATTTTTACACCGATTTCATGACACCATTCTATGACATCTTCAAGCTTATCTTTCCCCAGTTCATGTCCCTTATAAGGAGGGAATCCTTCTTTTAAAGCATATCTTCTGTTTCCATCCATTATTATTGCAATATGTTGAGGAATTGGTTTCCTTTTTATTTCTTCCATCAATTTTTTTTCCATTAACTTTTCTGTTTCTCTGTAAATAAGCTTAAATAACTTATTTTGCTTTATCCTTCTTATTACGTGTTTTGCAAAATCTGTTTCTATTGTTTTTCTTCCTAAATCTTCAAGTTTTTTTAGTTCTTTCTTCATTTCTTATTTTTATATTCACCCATCTTTAAATAATTTTGCAAACATTTTATATGTTTATAGCAATATCCAATATGAAAGCTGTAATTGCATTAGGAGGAAATGCATTAACTGGTAAAGACAGGAAAACAGACATAAAATTGCAGTTTGAAACAACAAGAAATACTGCGAAGTCAATTGCTAAAATGATAAAGAATGGATGGCATATTGTAATAACTCATGGGAATGGCCCACAAATTGGCTCTCTCCTTTTACAACAAAAGAAAGCTATGCACGAAATTCCTTCAATGCCTCTCCATGTTTTAGGAGCTTTAACCCAAGGACAGATTGGTTACATAATTCAGCAATGTTTATTAAATGAATTTAAAAAGCAAGGAATAAAAAGAGAAGTTGTAACGATAATAACGCAAGTTATAGTTGATGAGAAGGACCCAGCTTTCAAAAAGCCAACAAAACCAATTGGGCCAGTTTATAATGATAAGGAAGCAAATGAAATGAAGAAAAGCTATGTTATGGGAAGAGTCGAGAATGGCTGGAGAATTCTTGTTCCCTCTCCAAAGCCAATATCAATAGTTGAATCAAAAATAATCAAAAAATTAATTGAAGAAAATGTTATCGTCATTGCTGCGGGAGGCGGGGGAATCCCGGTGGTAAGAAAAAATGGAATCTTAGAAGGGAAAGATGCTGTTATAGACAAAGATTTAGCGTCTCAAAAATTGGCTAATGAAATTGGGGCGGATATTCTTCTTATTTTAACAGATGTGGATTATGTTTATTTAAATTATGGAAAGGAGAATGAAATTGAAATTAGGGAGGCAAAAGTCGAGGAAATAGAAAAATATTATAGGGAGGGTCATTTTCCGCCGGGTTCAATGGGTCCGAAAATAGAAGCTGCAATAAATTTTATCAAGAATGGAGGCAAAGAAGCAATAATTACTTCTATTGATAAAGCATGGGAAGCTATAGAAGGAAGAGCAGGTACTCACATCTTCTGATTTTTTAGTGATTCTATATCTATTTCTTCTTGTTTTCCGCTTACCATATCTTTTATTAAAACCTTTCCCTTTTCCCATTCTTCAGGAGCGACTATAACAACTTTTTTTATTCCCTTCCTGTTTGCGTAATCCAGAGATTTTGAAATACTCCTTCTCATCAAATCCATTTCAACTTTCATTCCTTCTTTTCTGAGCATTTTAGCTATTTTTATTGCTTCCTTTAGCATGCCATGCATATACGCAATATAGATTGGTTTTTCTACCTCTACAAATTTAAATCCTTCCATTTCTAAAGCCAGCAAGGTTCTATCAAAACCTATGGCAAATCCTGCTGTAGGCGTTGATTTTCCACCAAGTAAAGGAACCAAACTATATTCTCCCCCTCCGCATATTTGTTTCTCCGCCCCCAGCTTAGGAGCATCGATTTCAAAAACTATGCCGATATAATATTCCAATCCTCTTGCAATTGATAAATCTATATTATATGGAACAGAAAACTCTTCCAGAAATTCAATAACTTCTTTCATTTTGTCTATTTCCTTATAATCTTGTTTAAGCTCATCCAAATCTTTTATATTAATGAATTTTTCAAATTCCTCAAAATTTCTTATTTTTTTCTTCAATTCATCAAAATCTTTTTTATCGATTAATCTCATGATTTCTGCATCATTTGCGCCAATACTATCTAAAAATTTTCTAAGAATATCAAGATTTCCTATTCTAAGAACAATATTTTTTAGTCCTATTTCTTTTAATATATCATATGCCATTGTAATAAGCTCTGCTATTGCCTCAGGCTTATTACTTCCTATAAGTTCGCAACCGAATTGCCAAAATTCCCTATACCTTCCTTTCTGGGGTCTATCATATCTAAAACAATTACCAAAGTAATAAAATTTCAGTGGCTTAGGCTCCATTTGAAATTTTTCTACATAAAAACGCATAACAGGCGCCGTCAATTCAGGACGCAAAGCTAATTTTCTGCCAGCCTTATCCTCAAATGCATATGTTTCTTCTATAATTCCCTCACCTGATTTTAAAGTAAAAAGTTCCAGATGCTCAATAGTTGGTGTAGAAATTTCTTCATATCCATATTTTTCAAAAATTTCTCTCATTTTTGTCTCAAGCCACCTCCTTTTCTGCATTTCTTGGGGAGTAAAATCTCTTGTCCCCCTTGGTTTTGAAATCATGAGAAATAAATGCTTTAAGTTATAAATGTTTTAAGATGATTTGGCGATAAGCACACAATAAAGATAAAATTTTTTATTTAGAATTTGTATTCCTCCACAATGAAAATGAAAAGCCTATTATACATATTCCTTGCATTTGTACTTCCATGGCTACTAATAATATCTGGATTGATCGCCAATGTATACAACGTGTGGCTATATGTGGGCAGTATAACATGGTTCTTAATGTGCCTTCTTTTTTTCCTCTCTTTTTATAAAATGTGAAAGTTTTGAAAAGTTTTAAAAACAAATATTATTTCAAAAATGATAAAGATGATCTTCGGGAAAAAGAAAGAGGAATATATTGATTTGGAGGAATATGATATAGGTATAACAAAGGAAGAGGAAGCAAAGATGTATGTAAAAGTTGCAGAAATTCAAAGATACGATGATTTGAAAGATTTTGCAAAATATGTTTATGAAGGAAATTTACTTATACTTGATATAACTCCAGTTTCAGTTGATGATATTGAATTAGAAAGAATAATGAATGAATTAAAAAGGATAGTTAAAGATATAAATGGAGATATTGCTGGTTTAGATAGAAATCATTTCATAGTAACTCCCACTGGAGTAAAAATAGACAGGAGAAAATTAAGAAAATTCTGACTAACCCTTTAAAAATCTCTCTATTTCCAATATATCTAACCACTCTTCTTTACATTCGCAATCAACTTTTTCCAATTTTTTTTCGTCCTGAGTAAGAGAAAATTCTTTGATTGCATTCAATACTTTCTTATCGCATTTTCCACAATTATGACTGCCTCTTTCTTTTCCGCCAGCTACAACATCACATTTTATTACTCCATTATAAATTTCTTTAGTTTTCTTTAAAATATCAATAACAGTCCAAAGCCAAGGAGGACGATATAATTTTTTTCTCCACATCATTTCAACAACTGTTTTTGAGTGAATAGAAACTGGATTAAATGATATCGTATTTGCCAGATCTTTTATTTTTTCGACACTATATAACGCATCCATAATAGCTTGCTTTTCCGTTAAAAATGGGGGCTTGATTAGTAAATATACTTTTAATTCCTTTCCAAAAGAAATTACCTTTTCCGCTCCTTTCTTCCAATCATTAAATTTAAATCCCTTGTTTATGCAGTATTCCAAAACCACATCATTTGCCGATTCCAAGCCCATTGCCACCTCAATTCTATAATCTTTAAAATTTTCTAAATTGTCAATAAATTCAGGCCTACTTTCTATTATAAATTTTTTTGCCTTAAATTTTTTAAATAAATATAATTGTAAATCCTTTGGTATTTCTTGCTCATCCAAAAAACTACCAGAAGTAAATATTTTAACTATTTCCTCATTTTTATATTCTTTATAAGCCATATCAATTTGTCTCTTTATATCTTCATATTCCGCATCATATGTTTCTTTATAATATCCACACATTAAACAGCCAGATTTTTTTGCCCAATAGCAACCTTTTGTCCTCAAAATCAAAACAAAAGCGTTAACAACCTTACCATCTAAAAGATCCTTTTCTCTCCATATTCTTGGCTTTTTAACTTTTTTTCTGTATTCCTTTTTTTCCTTAGCAAATTTTTCTAGCTCCTTCATTTGGCAATCATCGCCCTCAGCCAATCAGCAACGTTTTCCGCATGGTCAGCAATGTCATCAATCCAGTCAACTATCTTCAGCAGATGATATTCATCCATTGGATTAAGCTTATCTTCAATTTCATAGATTTTTTTTGTTATTTCATATCTAATTCTATCTGCTTCCCATTCCTTCCTATGAACTCTGTGAATAAATTCTTTTGTTTCCTTTCTTTCCTTATCAACAAATCCAGTTTCGATTAGATCCCTAACATTTCCAACCGCTTTTTCCATTTCCTCAACAGTTTCAGCCACTAATTCCATATGCTTCTTAAAATCATCCTTTAATTCATCTGGAATTTTAGTATGCCTTAAATCCAACAATTGAGCCAAATTTTCCGCATGGTCAAGAATTGCATCCTGCTCTCTAAGTAACCATAAAAAATATTTTTTATCCACAGGCATAAAAACAGAACGAGGTAAATGAGCTCTTATATTTCCTTTAATTAAATCCGCCTCATGCTCCAATCTTGAAACTTTTTCCGCAACTTCATGAAAACTTTCATAATTTCCATCAATATATTTTAACACTCCTTCCTTTAAAATTGTTATACACTCTCTTACCTTACTCATATGCTCTAGTAAACCAGCAAATGGTGACTTTTTCCGATATATTCCCTCAACCGGCACTCTATAAGGCATTAAAATATTATTGATAATCCTATATAAATTAATATCGATGTTATTATTGTAGCGGGAAGCGTTAATAACCATGATAAAACAATCCTCTTTATTATGCTTAAATCAATAGCTGCCAATCCTCTTGCTAAACCAACGCCTACAACAGCACCAACAACAACATGTGTTGTAGAAATGGGTAAGCCCAATTTTGAAGCCGCTAAAACGACGGTAGCAGCTGAGAAATCAACGCTAAATCCTCTAGTATTTGTTAAAGAAGTTATTTTCCCTCCAACAGTTCTTATTACTTTATATCCCCATGTTAGAATCCCCAATGCTATGCCAAATCCACCAAAAGCAAGTAAATAGGCAGTGTCAATTTCTTTCCATGCAATAGCAAGAACAACCGCAACCGGCGCAATAGCATTTGCAACATCATTTGCTCCATGTGAGAAGGCAACATAACAAGAAGTCATTATCTGGAGGCGCCTAAACATTCTTTCCACGATTTCGTATCCTTTTCCACTAAATCTTTTCGCAAGAAACCCTCCTATTATTCCAGCAATTAATGCAATTAATGCGGAAATAAGAACATATTCTGTAGTTTCAAATCCAAGTATTTCTCCAGCTCTTGTTTTCATAAAAATTGAAAGGAAAATTATGAAAATCGTTAAAGCAATAAAAATAGGACTAAGTTTTTTTGCATATCTAACAGGCTCCTTTTTAGCAAATATAAAGAAGCGAATTATACCAAACACCAAAAACGCAAGCAATGCCCCCGCCAGAGGCGAAAGAGCCCAAGATATTACAACTTTTCCCAATGTATCCCATTTTATTGCGGATAAGCCTCCTTGTATTAATCCAAATCCTGTTACTCCACCAACTATTGCATGCGTTGTTGAAACCGGCAATTCTTTCCATGTAGAGAGCGTAACAAAAATGGATGCAGAAAGCAAAGCTGCTAAAAATCCAAGCATAACATCCGTTTTTGCAATTGAAGAAACATCCACAATTCCCCCTTTAACAGTATCTGTCACATGCTTTCCCACTAAAACAGCTCCTAAAAAGTTTAATATAGAAGCAATTATTAGGGCCTGTCTCAACGAAATTGCTTTTGCTCCAACTGCGGTGGACATCGAGTTTGCCACATCATTAGAGCCAATATTCCAAGCCATATATAAACCAGAAAAAATAGCAATTATGATTATGGCAATAAGCATGTTGGTAATATATGGCTAAAATTTATAATTTATCATGCGATTTCTTATTTCATGATAAAAGCTTATATTCTAATATTAACGTACGTTGGCAATCTAAAAGTGGTATTGGAAGAAATGAGAAAGCTTGAAAATATAGAAAGTATTGCTGTCGTAGCTGGAGATTATGATATAATTGTTAAAGCTAAAGTAAATAGTTTAGAAGAGTTGATGGAATTAACAGATAAAATTCATTCAATAAAGGGTGTTAAAAGAACAAATACACAAGTTATTGAAAAAGAGATTGTAGCATGAGGATAAGAAAGAAATATTTATTTTATGTGCTGGGCATACTTTCTTCAGCAATAGGAGCGATAGTCACAATTATTGATACATATATTTCAGTAATTTACGTAAAAGACCCATGGGCTTTGTGCTTAGCCATATTCTTAGCAGGCATAATAATTACTTTTATATTATGCCTTATTCTTTCCATTCCAATAAAAGGAAAAAGTATAGGAGCAAGAATTGACCCATCTTTTAGGAAGCTGAGATTATTAAGAAAAAAAGAGTTAAAATATCATTTAGCTGCTGGCATAGGAAATGCAACAGCAACAATCGCATATTTTATGATAATCTCCCTATATAAAGACCCTTCAGCTGTTCTTTCTTTCTTTCAAATAGTGATACTATATTTATTGCTAATAGAATCAATAGCAGAAAAAAATGCGCCCACGCTGGCGGAGGTTCAATCATCTATTGTTGTTACATTTGGGGCGATACTATCATCTTTTTCTTTAAAAGGAGAGATAAATTTTTTTGGACTTTTAGTTGTATTCCTTATTCTTAATCCTTCTTGGGTTGTATTTTCGATTTATCAGAGAAAGCTCAAAATAATGAAGATAGATAGCTGTTATAATGATTCAATAAATATTAGATTTTGGAATCTATTCTTTACAACAATTTTTACGACAATATTTGTTTATTTTATAAGAAGAGATGCTTTCTATTTAGCTTTTGATGTGTTAAAGTACTGGTATTTCTTTTTTATATCTATGGGGGTGACTTTCTTTTCATATATACTCTATATAAGAGCATTGGGATTGGGAAAGGCGAGCGTTACGCAAGCTGTTAAATCCCTCACCATAATCTTTTCTATTCCCCTCACATTTATACTTGCAAAAATCACTCCAGTTATAGTATTTGAATCTATAACGCATGCAATAATAAAAATGATTGGAATCATTTTAGTTGTCTTGGGAGTAATATCATTTGCTTTAACAGAAGTTAAGGCATATATCTTTATAAAGGCAAAGACAGGATATGCAGCAAGCCAAATAATAGATAAAATATGGAAAATTAAGGGTATAACAAGTGTCGCTGCTGTAGCTGGAAGATATGATATTATTGCAAAAGCAAGAATAAGAACCTTGGGTAAAGGATATGAGAGGATAATAAGAGCATTAGAAAAAGTAAAAGGAATAGAAAGTTTTGAATGGCAATCTATATTAAAAGAATGGGAGGAAATATGAAAATAGGAATAATTGGAGGAACTGGCTTTTATGAAATGGAAGGGAATGAATTAGAAATAGAAACAGAATATGGAAAAATTTTGGTTTACAAACTAAAAGACAATATATTTTTTCTCCCCCGCCATGGCAAGAAACATAAACCAGCTCATGTAGTAAATTACAAGGGAAATATAAAAGCAATGGAAAAATTAGGCATAGAAAGAATTATAGCAATAAATACTGTTGGTTCAATGAAGAAAAATATAAAGCCGGGCTCAATTTTTATTCCAAACGATTTTATTGATTTTACAAAAAGAAAAACAACTTTTTACGATGATATTGCGGTGCATATCGATATGAGCCAACCTTTTTGTCCAGTAATAAGGAAAATTTTAGTGGAAGAAGCAAAAAAGAAAGGAAATGTATATGAAGGAATATATGTTGCCACAGAAGGGCCAAGACTTGAAACAAAAGCGGAGATTACAATGTTTAAAAATTTTGCTCATGTTGTTGGAATGACTTTGGTACCAGAGGCAATTTTGGCCAGAGAGATAGGAATATGTTATGCTTCTATTTGTTTAGTTTCAAATTATGCTGCTGGATTGCAAAGGGAGTTAAGCATTGAAGAAATAAAAGAGATGTACAAAAAAAATAAAGATATTATAATCTCTATCATAAATGAAAGCATAAAGAGAATACCAAAAAAGAGAGAATGCGATTGTAAAAATGCTTTCGAAAAAGGAAAGTTATGATATAAACAAGCTTGTAGAATTTGTATACAGCATTTAGGAATCTACCAAAGGAAAAAATGAATTGATAGGAACAGTAGCTTTGGTATATAATTGGGAAAAGAAATTGATTGGATACCTCATTTTAATGAACAGTAGAAATGGATTTATTGAATTTTTACAGAAAACACGTTTTTAAAAAATTTAGAAGGTATAAAGATTTTGTTATTATGAGAAAGGCTTATAAGTTTCTTTACAGGCCATTACTTTTATAAATATTGCATGTATTGAAAAATGATAGAATGTTTGAACTTGAGGATTTGCCTGGTGTTGGGCCTGCAATTGCAAAAAAGTTGGAAGAAGCAGGCTATACAGATTTAATGGCTATTGCTGTCGCATCCCCTGCTGAACTGGCGGAAATAGCGGATATTGGTGAGGGCACAGCTGCAAAAATAATTCAAGCTGCTCGTGAAAAAGCTGATGTTGGAGATTTTGAAACTGGCGATGTTTTATTGGAAAAATTGCAAGAGAGAAAGCATTTAACAACTGGCTCAAAAGCATTGGATGAATTGTTAGGGGGAGGATTTGAAACGCAGGCAATAACTGAATTATTTGGAGAATTTGGCTCTGGAAAGACGCAAATTGCCCACCAATTATGTGTAAATGTTCAGTTGCCCGAAGACCAAGGAGGATTGGAAGGAGAAGCAATATTTATCGATACTGAAAACACCTTTAGGCCTGAAAGAATTCTACAGATGGCGGAGGGATTGGGTTTAGATGGAAAAGAAGTTTTGAAAAAAATACATGTTGCAAGTGCCTTTAATTCAAATCATCAAATGATGCTCGCTGAAAAGGCGATGGAACTTGCCAAGGAATATCCAATAAAGTTATTAGTTGTAGATTCATTAACCGGGCATTTTAGAGCAGAATATGTTGGAAGAGGAGCATTGGCGGAAAGACAGCAAAAGTTGAATAAACATATGCATACTTTGTTAAGATTTGCTCGCATATATAATGCTGTAATATGCGTTACTAATCAAGTTGCCGCTCGTCCAGATGTTTTCTTTGGAGATCCAACACAACCAATAGGAGGGCATATAGTTGGACATACAGCTATGTTTAGAGTATATTTAAGAAAATCAAAAGGAGGAAAAAGAATAGCTAGGCTTATTGACTCACCACATTTGCCAGAAGGAGAGGCAGTTTTTACTGTAAGGGAAGAAGGAATTAGAGATTAGAATGAAAAGAATACAATTATCGCATGGAGCGGGCGGAAAAGAAATGGGCAAACTTATAAAAGAATATATAGTCAAAAATTTTAAAAATAATAAGGCGGAGGTGCCTTTGGAAGCTTTAGATGATTCAGCTGTTTTAGATGGTATAGTTTTTACTACAGATAGTCATACTGTTCAACCGGTTTTTTTTCCAGGCGGAGATATAGGAAAACTTGCTGTATGTGGCACAGTAAATGATATTGCTTGCTTGGGTGCTACTCCAGTGGCGATGGCAACCGCAATGGTAATAGAAGAAGGATTCCCTATGGAAAAATTTGAAGAAATTTTAAAAAGCATGGCTATGGCTGCTGAGGAAGCAGGCGTTGAAATTATTACAGGAGATACAAAAGTTGTTGAAAGGGGAGGAATAAAAGATATTGTTGTAACTACTACTGCTATAGGTAAAGAAAGCAGGTGGCTAAAAAGCAATTGGAAAATAGCTGGGAGAAAAGGAAAATGGCTTCTCGATTCGATGCTTAGACCGGGAGATAAAATAATAATAAATGGTTGCATAGCAGACCATGGAATAGCGATAATTTCTAAAAGAGAAGGATATGGATTTGAAGGAAGCGTTGTTTCAGATGTTGCACCTTTGAATGGCTTAATGGAAGAAGCTTTGAAGGAAGGAGGGGTTGTGGCGGCAAAAGATGCTACTCGAGGAGGAATAGCAAACGCTTTGAATGAGATGGCGGAGAAATCAAAAGTTGGAATTATAATTTATGAAGATAGCATACCAATAAATGATGCTACTCTTGCAGCCTGTGAAATGCTGGGCTTAGACCCATATTCAATAGGGAATGAAGGAAAAATGCTGTTTGGTGTAACAAAAGAAAAGGCTGAGGATGTTTTAAAAGCAATAAGGAAGCATAAATATGGAAAAAAAGCAGAAATTATAGGAGAAGTTATAGAAGGAAATTATGTTATTCTGGAGACAAGCGTGGGAGGAAGACGTATTTTAGATGCTCCTATTGGGGACCCAATCCCAAGGATATGTTAGGGCCATTCATATAATACTTTTTCTTCATTAAAAGCCATTTTTACATCATGAATTTCATTGTCTATTTCCTTTTCATAAAAATCTAAATAATACCAAGTTCCAGATATGTTAACGGCTAGATATCCTCTGTTATTTTCGGTTATTATTACATACAAATCCTTCGCATCCCAAAACATATTATTTTCTTTCCTCATATTCCTAAGCATTCCATATGCAACGATTGCTTTATCAATTGTTGAGCCTTCTCGCATCAAATATGTAAAATCGGAAAAAGCAATTTGATTTTCATTTAAAATTTTCCCAGATTTAATAACAAAACCAATCCATCTTATTGTCCGAATAGCATCTTTATAGGCGGTATCCCCGTCCAATTTTACTCCTAACCAACTTGTCCATGCAGCATATTTGGCAGCATTTGCATAAACTTCTGGATATTTAACATCAATTAGATTGTAAGCGTATAATGCTTTACTATATTGGTTTGGAATACTCTCATTAGTTATATTATATATAAAATCGAGATTCATTTTGGCAAGTTTTTCTGGATTATTGTCAGTAAAATCCTTTATGCTATATGGCATAGAAATGTTTAACATTTCTGGATGGGGCTTTGCTATCTTAATAAAGTCCTCTAACAACCAATTTTCCGTTCCTAAGGGAGGATTATTAATTACTGGTAAAAGACTTTCTATAATTTCCTTTAATAAGCTTTGATTCATGTTTGAAGAAGGTTCTATATAATCATAAAATCCGAAATGAACCATATAACGGTCATTTTCTAACCCTAAAAAAATGCATTTATATCCATATATCTTGCTAAAATTATAATTTTCAAATAAGATGGTGTTTAATTTTCCTAATCTTACATTACTCGCCAAAGTTGGGTCAATTATATACCATTTTTTGTCAATTCTTACTGCATTTACAGCATGCGGAGGAATTAGAAGAGTAAATACTTCTTCTGCTTTAAATCCACACAGTCGAAGAAGAGCTGTATTAAAAGAAGCTAAAGAATAACAATCTCCAATAATATTTGCATATGGAGAAATGCATTTTTCGCCTAAACAAAACATTTCATGTGCTGCAACTTTTCTATTCGCATTTTTTAAGCCTGGAGAACTCCATTCATCATATTTTGGAATCATTGCTGGCTTAGAATGTTTCATATTTTTTATGTCAAATTCTACCAAAGCTTTCAACGTTTCATACTTATTCTCATTATAAATCTGTGCTGCAATTTCGCAAAGTTTTTCTGACAGCATATTAGCAACAACCAAAATCGTGCCTATACTTGGTTTAGGCCATTTTATCAAACCAAAATTTATTGATGGTTGAAACGGATTATCATATCTTATTACTGCCCATGTATATTCTTCTATAAGATTTTCATTATGTGTTGAAACATTGTAATTAATTTCTTTAAAAGAATATTTAATTTGGAAAAATAGTGGTGCATCGCAGCTAAAAACAAATAATTGCAAAATAAGGAAAGCTATAACGACCTTTCTCATATAATTTTAATGAAAAGGAATTTATAAAAATTAACACTTATTCCATTTTTTCGTATTCTTTGGATTTTAAATAATCCACAATTGTTTCATATTCTTTTTCCTCCATTATGTTTTTTATCCATTCTATTGCCTCCCTGAATTTTATTAATGAATGAAGCTTTATTCCGTGTCGCTTTGCTATTTTTTCCGCTCCTTGTTGTCTATCTATAACAACTGCAACATGTTTGCATTTTACATTGCATTTCCTTTTTTCTGCTTCAATTTCAAGCTGTTTTATTGCTAAGAGCTTGCTATCAAATTTTGTTACAATATCATCTATAGCAATAAATTCATCTCCTTCTTCAATTTCTCCTTCCACCAAAGAATGCTCTCCATATTGCTGGCTATACTTTTCCAAATCTTCTATGCTTTTTACTCCAGCCAATTTTCTTGTATAACATAAAGGAATGCTATAGTGCAATGAAATAGAAGTAGCTATTGGTATGCCAGCCATTGCTATACCAAGTAGTTTATTTCCAAATTTTTTTATTTTCTTACCAAGCAAAATCCCTATTTCATTCAACAAATCTGGATGAGATGGGAGGAGGCGAAGCTGGATATAAAAAGGACTCCATATACCAGATACAAGTTTCCATCCTTCAGGCTTATGCTTTATTGTTTTTATTAATCCTCTCCTATACAATTCAGCAAAAATTTCTTTTTCATTCAAATTCCATCGCCTCCTTTGCAAATCTTTTTGCAGCTTCTTCCATATTCTCGCTTTTATATATGGCTGAGCCTATGATAGCGTAGCATGGATAGCCTCGCAATACAGCAAATGCTTTCCTTATCTCCCCTCCCTGCCTCCCTATGCCCGGCATGCAGTATTTTGGCTCATTTATCAAGCTTGTAAGCAAAAGATGATATTTCTTTAAAGCTTCTTCTTTGTTTCCCGGCAAAATAAAATATTCTACTCCTTTTTTAGCGGCAATTTCATAAATTCTGCCAGGAGCATCATCCAACAAAAAACCACCATCTTCTGCCAAATAAGCTTCATGTGTCATTTCTCCACCAACCATTGGAATCATTTCATATTTAAAGATAGCTTCAATAAATGCTTCCTCGCTTTTTCTTCCAGCCATTGGAAAAATTATTACACCTTTTATATTTGCTTTTTTACAAGCCATAGCAAATTTTTCAGCTATATATGGTATATCTGTTCCAGCTTTTTGATGGTCATATATTACAGGCAATTGAAAATCTATTTCTTCCATAATATTTTTCAATCCATATTGCAAAGCAAGATTAGCTCCTATTTTATATCCAACTATACCTTCTATCCCATAAGTTTTTTCAACGAGTTCCTTTAGCTTTTCCAAATCATCTACATCACATGCCACAATGACTCCATGCTCTCTTTCAAACATAAAAAGATATGTATTGCATGATTTTATTATTTTGGGAGGAAATTATCTCTTCCTTTTAAGATATAATGCAATTGATGCAATAGCTACCATCGCCAATATAAATTCAAATCCAGGTGTTTTCTTTTTATTTCCTACTTTTATTGTAATTTCCGCTATCGATGATTCATTATTGTTATCCCAACAGCAAGCATATATAGTGTGTTCCCCATCTTTCAATTGCTTTGTATCTAAAGTATGATTCCATAATGTGGAAATATTTATGAATATCCATTCCCCATCATCTATTTTAATTGCTATTTTAGATATTGTTTCATTCCCATCTTCATCCCAAGCCTTTCCTTTTATTGTTATTATTCCCTTTACTTTGCTACCACCTTTTGGTTCCAGAATTTCTATAGAGGGTTTATGATTATTGAAAACATTTACTGTAACTGAAACAATTTCAGAATATAACTCGCCATCGTATGCCCGCACATAAATGGTATGATTTCCATTTATAACGTTCGTTGTATTCCACACATATTGCCATGTTGTTATTCCTTCTGCAGTTATCCACTCTCCATTATCAATTTTAACCTCCACGCTCACAATAGTATCATTTCCATCTTCATCCCAAGCTTCTCCTTGTATGGTTAATGTTCCTGAAACTGTTATTTCTTCACTTGGATATTGTATTGTAACAACTGGAGGATGATTTTCTGGTTGTGGATGTGGTGGAGAGATTTTCGCAACTACGATTTTTTCTTTAGTAGAATTTACTCTCCCATATTCATCTATAGCATGGATTATGTAATGCAAAGGTTCGCTACGGTTAATTTGGATAGTGCAATACCAATTTTCTCCTATTTTATTCATGCTCTTATTAAAATGTTCGGTTTGATTATACCAATACTCTACATAAGCAGTTACATTCCATATACTCAAAATAGTGGCATTAAAGGTAAATTGCTCTCCAAGTAAGGCTTCATTGCTGGTATAATCCTCTATTATGGGTGGGAGAATAACTGATACATTTGAAAAATTAGATGGTTCGATAATTTCATCAATATTATTATCTCCATCATAATCTGCTGATAATAAAAGACTCTCTATCTCCTTACTGTTCAGGCTAGCTTGGATTTTGGTTTCTGGCCAAAACTGTTATATTCTCAAAAGATGCCATATTTACATATCCGCCATCCTCTTGAGAAATAACCCGAATTGAAAGATTGCCAAAATCATAACTCTCTATATCTACAGAATATGTAAGATTTTCTGGTAGTAAAAATATTTTAGTATCGTTTATTCTGAAACATTCTGCATAAGGGATCTCATTAATTCCTCCATCTGTGATTATTCTACCGTATTCGTCTCTAATGGTTGCATTTACAGGACATAATATTGATAAAATTATTCTCTCAGTCATAGTCAAAGGCACAGGTAATGATACTCCAAAGCTGTTAACATCATAGTGGGGAGAGTAAATCTCTTTTGATGTAGCGTTATACCAAATCACTCCCTTCGTTATCGAGGATATAAATGTTTTGATTGAATCATTTGGGGAATATGGATAATTATTATCATAGCACAATAAATAGTACACATCTCCTTTTTTAACGACTTTATAAACTACAACAGCATGACCCACCCAACCCAATCTCAGGGAAAGAATAGATGGTATATTTTTAGAAAGGTACTGTTTCAATTTCATCAACTCATCATCTTCATTTGAAAGAGTTGATAATATTCCCGCAGCCGTATTATCGATCCTAGATTGATGTAGAAAAATTCTCTCAAGAACGTCCTTTCTAGAAATTGATAAAGAGTAAGTATTGTTAAATGGTTGAGGAGGTTTTTCGAAAGGTATCTGATCTTTTAGATAGTTATAATATAGTATAGCTGTGCTACTCATCCCATAACAATTTCCCATAATTTGAGTTAAAGGCATAGACGAAGGAGAAAATATTCTTTTTAAAATTTCCATTGAAAAAACCAAACCCAAGTTTTTAGCCAACTCGGTAGCTTCACTATTTGAAAAACTATATCCATCCTTGCTGATGTCAAAATCCGTTGATATAATTTCCCAATCACCAATTAATTTAATTGGCAACATTATTTTATCTCCCGTTAATTTATCTGTTATATTTATATAGAACTCCCTAATCGACGATTGAGTAGGTTTTAAATCAAAAAATAATCCTATAAGCATCCCACTATTATCGCCCCCCCAATAAGAAACTGTATCTATTTTTGTATAAGAAGGTGCTTCAATCACTATTTGTTCATTATCTGTAAACCCGTAACCAAAACAAAGTGGATTATCAGAATTTGAATGATAAAGTATAACTGTATCAGATTTGGTTTTATCATTTTGAGAAATAGCTGTTACTTGAATATCATCCGAAGGATCTGTCAATTCATTCACTTTTACATATACAAAAATTTTTTTGCTTTCATTGGGATCTAAAGTTACTTCGGTTTCTGATAAAAATACCTCTAGATTGGCAGGCGCACTAACATTTAATAAGATTGTATCCTCTACATTACCTCCATTCTTTATCTCGACTGCATAAGTTAAATTAACCTGATCTGTAGAAGCTATCTCAACAGGAGCATTAGGCGGGATAGAAAGTATGGGTTGATAGAGCATACCATACGGAGTGGTATAATAGGGCGCATATTTTACATTTTGGGAAACAGCATCCCCTTTGCCCGATCCATAACCTGAGGGACCATCATCTGATCCCCAATAATTATAACTCGCATTGATAACATACTGTGGTTCTATGTTATAATTATAGCACCCATATAATGAGTTGAAATAAATATTACAATGCATCACTTGTATATTTTCAGATTCCCAGAACCATGTAGCATTTTTATTTTTATATAAGTTACAGTAATTTATAGAAGCTTCTCTCAATGATCGCGCCCAAATACCATTTTCATTACTTTCATAAATATTACAATGCATCACTTGTATATTTTCAGATTCCCAGAACCATATCCCATTTTTATTATTATGAATGTTACAATTTAAGATAGTAATATAATAAGAATAGAATACCGTAATTCCATTAAATGATGATAAAATGTTACAATCTGAAATTGAGATATTATTTGCTCCGTTTATTTTAATAGATGAATATTGAGGATATGAATTTATTATTTTGAAATTGGTTATTTTTACATTACTTGTTTCTATGAGGATACCATCTCCTTTATTCCCTCCATCTATTAATGTCGTTTCTTTATTTTCTCCCACAAGGGTTATGCTTTTGTCTATTACAATGTTTTCATAATATGTTCCACTATAAACGAAAATTGTATCTCCATCACTTGCAGCATCTATTGCATCTTGGATTTTGCTATAATTATTGGGTCCTGTTCCACCAACATATAAAATTTTGCCTGATAAACCAGCATATATGACTACTTCATCACTTGCACTTGCTCCATCATTGTCATATACAGTAAGCTTTGCAGTATATGTTCCAGCATTATTGTATGCATGCTCCAAAGTGTTAGGTGGGTTTCCATCTCCGTTATATTCAGCCACACCATCATTATCCACATCTAATTCCCACGATGCTATGCTTCCATCACTATCACTTGCTGACATGTAAAATGTAACAGTAAGAGGAATATTACCAGATGTTGGAGATGCTGATAAGGAACAGAGAGGAGGGATATTTCCTCCATGCCATCCTGCATCTGGATTTGGCTCTGTAAGCCATGGCTCAAAAATAACATTATCGCTTACATTATCTCCCTTTCCATCTGGATTCAATGTAGGATGATATGGTCCGCTTGCATCTCCCCACCAGTTATATGAGGCGTTTACAGTGGAATAGGATGTTGTTGTAATCGGGAGAAGAAACATCGATTCCATCATAGCTGCAGTTTTGGATATTGCAGTTGGTGATTGTGATGTTGCTATAATCGGAGTGCCACGCATAGATTCCATCATAGCTGCAGTTTTGGATATTGCAGTTGGTGATTGTGATGTTGCTATAATCACCACCAACATCGATTCCATCATAGCTGCAGTTTTGGATATTGCAGTTGGTGATTGTGATGTTGCTGTTGCAGGTATCCCAACTTACGTAAATACCAGAATAGTATCCTCGCGTTATTCTAAAGTTTTCTATCTTTATTGTCGTTTCATTTTTTGTTATGCTTATAACATCTCTTTTATTCCCTCCATCTATTGATGTCGTTTCTTTATTTTCTCCCACAAGGGTTATGCTTTTGTCTATTACAATGTTTTCATAATATGTCCCACTATAAACAAAAATTGTATCTCCGTCATTGGCAGCATCTATTGCATCTTGGATTTTGCTGTAGTTATTTGGTCCTGTTCCGCCAACATATAGAATTTTGCCTGATGGGGATGATGAGGATAATGGAGGAAGACTTGTGAATGATGCTAATCCTTCATTTATTTTTCCTTCTTCTACTTCATTTCCTTTTTCTTCTTCCGCTTCTGCCTTCCATTCATTTTCATTTCCTATCATTCCAACAAAAATATTTCCAATCAAAATTGCCAGTATGAAAAGAGATGTTGCCCTTTTCATGTTTTTACCTCCTTCCCTGCATTATGTATAATTATGTATTTATTGTGCAAATTAAAAATTTATGAGGTATGCAATAGCATATTCGGAGAAAAGAAATAAAAAGTCATAAAAAGATCAAGTCATTTTATCAAGATAAGCAGAAAGTTTTTCATCTGATGCAAGATTTACATTGTGCAAATAAAAGTTGGGGACATAGATAAAGATAAATATAGCAGGCTTAAGTTATATAAATGGTTTGATTTAGATTTAGAGAAAGTAAGAAAAACAAAGATTTTGGTTGTAGGAGCTGGAGCTTTAGGAAACGAAGTTTGCAAAAATTTGGTTTTAAGTGGCTATAAAAATATAACAATTGTTGATATGGATATAATTGTAAAATCCAATTTGAACAGATGCATTTTCTTTAGTGATGAAGATGCTGAAAAAAAGCGATATAAAGCAGAAGCTATAGCAGAAAAGTTAAAAATGTTTGATAAAAAGCTGAATATAGAATATTATATCGAGGAAATAGAGAAATTGGAAGTAATCGAAAAAAATGACATTGTTTTGGGATGCGTTGATAACGTTAAAGCCCGCCTCCACATAAATGCTCACTGCTATTATAACAAAATCCCTTATATAGATGGTGCTACACACGGACAAATAGGAAAAGTTCAGGTTATTCTGCCCCCATTTACAAGTTGTTTAGAATGTGGAATGAATTCTACGCATTCAAAAATTTTGCAATTGCGTTTTAGTTGCACTGGAAAAGATGTAAAATTTTTTGAACCAAAAATTGCAGCAGACGTTAATACAACGAGTATAATAGCTGCTATACAAGTGCAAGAAGCATTAAAAATAACACATGGAATGGACAATTATATAAAAAACATTTTTTATTATGATGGAGCAAGAAATTTTGCAGATATTTTCGAACTGCCTATAAATCCAGATTGCCCCAACCATGAAATATAAGAAAATTATAAATGATAAAGAAGTAATCTTCATTCTGTACAATGTTATTGAAGTAAGGATTCCTAAAAAGATTTATAACTCGTTAAAACAAACTGATGAGGAAATAATAACATTTTGTCCATACAAAAATATATATAATGCTATAACAAAAAGAAGATTGTATTACATAACGGAAGAAAGTCAGATACCTCTAATTGGACATACAGCTTTTGGAATAATAGATAGAGGAACAAATTTAATACAAGTTCGTCCTTGTACAGGTTGCAATTTAAACTGTATTTTTTGCTCAGTTGACGAAGGGAAAAGCAAAACAAGAGTAACAGATTATATGGTTGATTTAGAATATCTGGTAAATGAATTTGAAAAAGTTGCGGATTTTAAAAGAAAACATTGTAAAGATGTAACAATAGAAGCCCACATAGATGGACAGGGAGAACCCTTTATATATCCATACATAGAAAAATTGATAAAAAAATTGCATGATAAAGCGGATATCGTTTCAGTACAAACGAACGGAACATTACTCACAAAAGATATGGTTAGAAGATTGGAAGGATATCTGGATAGAATAAATTTATCAATAAATAGTATGGATGAAAATATGGCTAAATTGTTAGCAGGCGTTAATACATATGATTTGAAGCATGTTTTAGATGTTGCAGAAGAAATTGCCGTAAGCCAAATAGATTTGTTGCTTGCGCCCGTTTGGGTGCCTGGTTATAATGACGAGGATATCAGAAAAATAGTTGAATTTGGGAAAAAAATTGGAGCTGGTAAAAAATGGAAAGGATTTGGTATTCAAAAGTATGTAAAGTATAAATTTGGGAGGAAGCCAAAAAATGTTAGGGTAATGAATTTCAAAGCATTTTATAGGAAGTTGTATGAGATTGGCGAGGAATATAATGAGGAGTTAAGGTTATATCCAAAAGATTTTGGGATAATAAAATGTAAATCTTTGCCAAAAAAATTTAGGGTGGGCGAGAAATTGAAGCTGAAAATTGAGATGCATGGTAGGCTAAAAAATGAGATGCTTGCTATAGCTAGAGATAGAATCATACAAATTACAGATACAAATAAAAAAGTAGGGGATATAGTGAATGTAAAAATAATAAGGAACAAACATAATATATATGTGGCGGAAGAAATATAATCATTTAAAAACAATTACAGGACATTCATACATACATTCCAGACAATGTTTACATTTATCGCTAATAAACGCTTTTCCATTTTTTATATAGATTGCATCGCATTTGGTAACGCATACCCCACATCCAACACAATTTATTGCTCTATATACAAGATCTTTTACAATTTCTTCCTTATCACTGGCTTTTATTTCCTTTAAAATTTCAATTTTTATACCATTAACTTCATATTTTCCCGTATTGACTTTTCTCACTTTACCCAATATTTTTAAAAAGTTCTCTATCCTGTGTTCATTTCCTTTAGTTATATATTCTCTTTCCTCCTTTATTTCGTATTTTATATTACTCCATTTTGGCGGGTTCCTCCATCTCCATAACCCCAAATCAATCCATTCTTTCGGCAAATTATGTTTAATAGAAAATTCTCTAAGTTTTCCTTCAAATTTTTCCCAATCCTTATGTCTCTTTAATTCAAATTCAGCCATGTTACAGGCTGGACAGAGCCAGCAACCTATTCTGTAAAATCCTTCTTCATATAATTTATTCCATTTTGCCTTCTTTAAAAAAAGGTATAACCATACATGTAAGGCAGTCCAATTCTGAATAGGAGAGACAGCAATCTGTCCATGAACCCATGGATTTTTCCATATTTTGCCATGTTCCGCTCTCTTTTCAGATTCATATCTCCTTTGACCAATAAAAGATAAAATTCCGTTTGGAAACTCTCTCTTTATTAATTTTGCTATAACCCCTAGTTTACAAGTTTTACAACACCACCTATAATCTTTGGCTGGCGGACCAAAAAAATCTATGCTCCTCCAAAATATATCACCAGCTTTTTCTTCTAATAGATTTAAGTTATATTTTCCAGCAACTTCATATACATGCTCAATGGTTTCTTCAAATTCAAGGCCAGTATCCGCAAAAATCATGGGTAATTCATAACCAGCATCTAAAAGTAAAAGAAGGGTGGCTAAGCTATCTTTCCCTCCACTAAATGAAATGGCAGGCTTTAAGTTGTATTTACTCATTACTTCATCTATAAATTTTATCTCCTTACCCACCATACTTAAAATAACATCTTTATTTGCATCAATAACATCCTTCCAACTTATTCCTTTATTCTTTTCTGCATCTTCATACCCCCTCCACCTTATTTTTACAGCAACACCTCTATTTTTCATTTCATTGCCATCCATCTTTGCTTTTCCTGTTGCTACAACTCTTCCATCTTCATCCAAAACTATTACTTCATCGCCAGCTTTTATCTCCTCGCTCGCCTCCTTTACGCCGGGTGCCATCAGATTTGAGCTTTTTAGGATGGAAGGAATTGCTCCTTTATCAGCAACAACATATCCTCTTTTTATGTTAAGTAAAGATGCATACCAAGGACGAGGCTGGAATTTATAAGTTTTAGTCCATATATCATAAAATAGATTGCCAGCAACTTTTCCATCTATGATTACCTCATCATTTTTATCTATTGCTGGCAAATTATTTAATAAAATAACATTTGGTAAATAAGAAGAACCAAATTGTTTTTCTATAACTTTTTTGAGTAAATTTATATCGTATTTAAAAGCTGGTCTTATATCTCCTGGAGGAGTTATATTAACTTTCCTAGCAACATTTCCGCATTTACATCTATTTTTAAGTAAAGGCAAATTACATGCATCGCAATGATGTAATACAAGTTTCCCTAATCTAATCACACTCATATATTCTCTTTTGTTATTTTTATTTGATGCTATTTTTATTTGACGCTAAGAACCAACAATATTGCTAAAGCAAGCGTTTCAAATAAATGGGGAACAAAAGGATAGAAGAAAATCATTATCTTTTGCACAAATAAAACACCTATGAAGAAAACCAAGCCTAAAGTGAAAGATGATTTTGTTTTTAGATAGCTGTTTAAATAGATAATGAGTAAGGTGAGCAAAAGCGCAATATTTAATATGATGGAAATGACATATAGAAGTTTAAAAGCTGGTCTATTAAATCTCGCTAATCCTTCAGCATTTGCCGAAATAAAGGATGAAAGAAGTAACCCAACCACTATAAATACTACCCATTTCATGTTATCTCATCTCCTTTTTCTTTATTTTATTTTTCCCAATTTTATCCCAAATCTCATAAAAATATTTCATATTTTGCTCAAGCAATTCTGATATAAAATAAACTTTTGCATATCCTTCCCCCATAGATGTGACGAGGCTATTTTTTTCTAAAATTTTTAAATGATGTCTTACTGTTTTATAATCCAAATCCAGCTCCTTAGCCAGTTCATTTGCATTCATCGGTTTATTTGCCAGAATCTCAATTATTCTACCTCTATTAATTCCCCCCACGGTACCCGCCAGGAGCCACCACAATATCTTCTTAATAGGATTCAATGATAAAAATGAAGAAATAGCTTATAATTTTTATTTATAATTCTGACAAGCGATAATTCTTTTAATCGCTTTTTTATTATATTTATGCCAAAATACATTATTGTAACAGGCGGAGTATTGTCAGGATTAGGAAAAGGAATAATAACATCCTCGATTGGTTTTTTATTGAAGAAGAGAGATTACAATATAACAGCAATAAAAATAGACCCTTACTTGAATTGTGATGCTGGAACAATGAATCCTTTCCAGCATGGAGAAGTATTTGTGTTAGATGATGGGGGGGAAGTTGATTTAGATTTGGGAAATTATGAAAGATTTTTAGATGTGAATTTGACTAGGGAAAATAACATAACTACTGGCAAAGTTTATAAAAATGTTATTGAAAAGGAAAGAAGAGGAGATTATTTGGGGAAGACTGTTCAAATTGTTCCACATATAACGGACGAAATAAAAAATTGGATAAGAAGGGTTGCTGAAGGACATGATATATGTATTGTAGAAATAGGAGGAACTGTTGGAGACATTGAATCAATGCCATTTTTAGAAGCGGTAAGGCAATTATATTTAGAGGAGGGAGAAGGAAATGTTGTTTTTGTTCATACTACATTGGTTCCAATATTAAAAGTTGTTGGTGAACAAAAAACGAAACCCACACAGCATAGCGTAAAGGAATTGAGAGCAATAGGTATAACTCCTCATATCATAGTTGGAAGATGCAACGAGCCATTGAAAAAGGAAACTAAAGAAAAAATATCTTTATTTTGCAATGTTCCACATGAAGCAGTATTTTCCTCGCCAGATGTTGAAAGCATATATGAGATTCCTCTTATCCTTGAAAAACAAGGAATAACAAAATATATACTCAAAAAGTTAAATCTCCCCTATAAAGATGCAAATTTAAAAGAATGGGAAGATTTCGTCGAAAGAATAAAGAAGGGAAGGAAAAAGATAAATATTGCAATGGTTGGAAAATATACTGCATTAGGGGATTCATATTTAAGTATACTTGAAGCATTTAGACATGCTTCGGCGGAATTAGATGCTAAAGTAAATGTTGTATGGATTGAAGCAGAGGATTTGGAAACAAATGGAATAGAGAGATTGGAAAAAGTAGATGCTATTCTTGTTCCAGGAGGATTCGGAGAAAGAGGAGTGGAAGGAAAAATAAGAGCAATAGGATATGCAAGAGAAAATAAAATACCATTTCTAGGAATTTGCTTTGGCTTTCAGCTTTCTGTAGTTGAGTATGGAAGAAATGTTATTGGCTTGGATTGCCATTCAACAGAAATTAAAGCTAACACACCTCATCCAATAATAACGATTTTGCCAGAACAATATGGAATAAAGCAATTAGGAGGAACAATGAGGCTGGGCGCGCAACCAATCATAATTAAGGAAGGAACTTTAGCATACAGCTTGTACAAAAAGAAAAAAATTTACGAAAGGCACCGCCATAGATATGAAGTAAATCCAGAATATATTGACTTATTAGAAAAAAATGGATTAGTTTTTTCAGGAATAGCAGAAGATAAAATTAGAATGGAAATACTTGAGCTTCCAGAACATCCATATTTTATTGCATCACAATTTCACCCCGAATTTAAATCACGCCCATTAAAGCCAGCTCCACTGTTTTATGGATTTATAAAATCTGCTATAGAAAAGAAATATGGATAAAATGTATAGGTTAATAATATTTGATATGGATGGAACATTGCTCAAAGAGAGGACAATATTTAGAATAGCAAAAGAGAAAGGATTTTTAGAAAAACTTATCTCAATTATGGAAGAAAAAATTAAGCCATATGAAAAAACAATATTGATAGCGAAATTGCTTAAATGCATGGATATTGAAGAATTAATCAAAATTTTTAGAAAAATTCCATTAAATGAAGGCGCAGAATTTGTTATAAAAAAACTTAAGGAAAAAGGAATTAAAATTGCAATTGCAACAGATAGCTACCAAATCTTCGCCTTAGATTTGAAAAAGAGATTGGGAATAGATTTCGTATTTTCCAATGAATTGGTGGTGAAGGATGGGCATGTAACCGGAGAAATAAAAATATGCAATAATGAGCCAAAATTCATTAATTGCAAGCAACATTCTATATGTAAGAAAGAAATTTTAAACGAATTGTGTAAAAAATTAGGGATAAGAAAGGAAGAAACAATTGCTGTTGGGGATGGTGAAATAGATATATGCATGATAAAAGAAGCGGGATTGGGAATTGCTTTTAATGGAAATGAAAAAGTAATAAAAAATGCAGATGTTAAAATAGAAAATCTAGCGGAAATATTAAAATATGTTGTGGATTGATAATTATGGATATAAAGCAAGATGAAGTCACAACATTACATGATATATGCGTGGATAATAACGTAATTAACAAACTTAAAGAAGTAGCAGAGGAAAGAAGAGTATCAATAATAATGCCCATGCTATATAAGGAATTAAAAAATGAAACCATTGAAAATATAATTGAGGAATTAAATAGATGTGATTTTGTTAAGGAAATAATAATACCTCTTTCAGCTAATGAACAAAAAGAATTTGAAAAGGTAAAGAAAATTTTTTCGAGGCTTAAAAATGAGCACTACATCATATGGTGTAATGGGCCAAAAATAACAAAATTACTGAACGAATTGAAACAGGAAGGAATAAATGTTATTGATTATAAAGGGAAAGGGAGAGATGTATGGATTGCTCTAGGAATAGCATGCTTAAATACATATGCAATAGCTTTCCATGATGCAGATATAAAAACATATAGTCATTTGATACCAGCAAAACTTCTCTTTCCCCTATTAGAGCCGGAACTTGATTTTAAATTTTGTAAGGGTTATTATGCTAGAATTGATATTAAAAATAAAATAGTTTATGGAAGAGTTTTTCGCCTCTTCTTACACCCTCTTCTGAGAGCATTAGCTGATGTTATTGGCTATGAACCAGATTTTTTGAATTTTTTAAAAGCATTTAGATATCCATTGGCAGGAGAATTTGCCATGACAAGTGATGTTGCGGTTGATGTTGATGTGCCCGGTGACTGGGGAATTGAAATTGGCGTGCTTGCGGAAATATATAGAAATGTGGCCAGAAAAAGAATTTGCCAAGTTGATTTGGGATTTTATGAACATAAGCATCAGGAAATTGGAGATGAAAAAGGGGGATTGGTTAGAATGGTTAAGGATATTTTTAAAACCTTGCTAAGAGTTTTAACAGAGGAAGATCATGTTCAAGTTTCAAAACCCTTTTTAATATCTTTAGGAGTAATTTATCAAAAAGTTGCTAGGGATTGTATAAGGCAATATCATGCAGATGCTGTTTTTAATAATCTAAAATATGACCGCCATTTAGAAGAAACCATTGTAGAAAAATTTAGCCAGCATTTAATAGAGGCAGGAATGGAATATTTAGAAAAGCCAGCTGGAGCGAGAATGCCGGATTGGCTGAGAACAATGTCGGCAAGAAGAAAAGTAAGGGAAGAGCTGTTCGAAATAGTTTTGGAAGAAAATGACTGAGAAAGTGGATATTGTGGTTGGTATATTGTGTAAGAATGTAGAAACAACTATATTGCATGTTTTAAATGTTGTTAATGAAGGATTGCACCAATATTTTTCAGATTATAATAAAATGATTGTTGTAAGTGATGGCTTTTCATCTGATAGAACAACAGAACTTGCAAATCTTTTTCAGCCATATAATGGCATAGAGAAGATTGTTACCGAAGATGTTTTGGAAGGAGGGAAAGGAGCAGGAGTAAAAACGGTGCTTAAAATTGCAGAGAATGTGGATGCAAAAGCAGTCATTTTGTTAGATGGCGATTTATTAAGTATAAAACCAGAATGGCTTTATGAATTTGCCTCCCCAATTTTATATGGAAGAGCTGATTTAATAGTTCCATATTATATAAGAGATAAATATGATGGAGTTATAACAAATAACTTGGTTTATCCTTTTACGAGAGCAATATATGGATTAGATATAAGGCAGCCAATTGCGGGAGAATATGGTTTATCAAAAAATTTATACAAATTGTTATTGAATCATCCATTATTCCCAACCAATTTTGGTATAGATATTTTTATTGTTACTACAGCAGCAGTCAATGAAATGGAAATAAGGGAAGGAATTTTTTCGTTAAAAATACATGAATCAACCACTCGCTATTTAGAACCAGAAACTCTACTAATACCAATGTTCAGACAAGTAACAGGAACAATGTTTGATTTAGCGGAATATTATGAAAACTTCTGGAAAAATAGGAAAAGAATAAAAAGAAAAAGCATTCAAAGAGGATTTTATGGTAAAAAACCGATTCCCGTAGTTGTAAATATTGATAGAATAAGGGAACATTTTGAGAAAGATTATAAAAATGTAAGAAAACATATAAAGAAAATCTTACCAAATCTTTTTGAAGAAATAGAAGAAATAAGCAGAAAGATAGAAAAATTTGATGCTGAGATATGGGCGGATATAGTATACAATTTTGCCTCCTATTATAAAAGATACAAGGAAAATAAGTATATTGTTTTAGATACTTTAAAGACATTGTGGTTAGGTAGATTTTTAAGTTATGTTATTCAAACAAAAGATATGGATTTGATGGAAGCGGAAAGTATTATACAGGAGCAAGCGAAAGTGTTTGAGAAAAAATTCGATTACTTTGTTTCCATTTATTAATTTTAAAAATTTATAAAGATAATAGTTATACTACTATGGGGTTTATCAAATGGCTTAATGAAATTAGCAAGAAAGATATCGCTCTTTTTGGTGGTAAAAATGCATCTCTAGGGGAGCTTTATAAAAATTTGACAGAAAAAGGAATAAAAGTTCCAGATGGATTTGCCATATCTGCAGAAGCATATAAGTTTTTTTTAAAATGTGCGGGTTTAGAAGATAAAATAAAAAAATTGTTAGAAGATTTTGATAAGAGAAATTTAAGGGAATTAAAAGAAAGAGGAAGGAGGATAAGACAACTTATTTTGTCTGCTGAATTGCCAGAGGAACTTGTTAATGAAATAAAAGAAGCATATAAAAAGTTGGAAGAAATTTATGGAAAAAATGTAGATGTTGCTGTTAGAAGCAGTGCAACCGCTGAAGACTTACCAACAGCAAGCTTCGCAGGACAATATGAAACCTTCTTAAATATTAAGGGTGAGAAGAAATTAATAGATGCCATAAAAAAATGTTACGCATCTCTTTTTACAGATAGGGCAATATCATATAGAGAGGATCACGGTTTTAGCCATTTTGATATATATTTATCAATAGGAGTACAAAAAATGGTGAGGGCAGATTTGGCATGTTCAGGGGTTATATTTACCATTGACCCAGAAACAGGTTTTAGAAATGTAATCTATATTACCGGTTCGTGGGGGTTGGGAGAGCTTGTTGTTAGAGGAGCTGTAAATCCAGATGCATTTTACATTTTTAAGCCGACTTTGGAAAAAGGTTATAAGGCGATTATTGAAAAGAAGCTGGGTGCCAAAAATAAAATGCTTGTTTATGGAAAAGATGGAATAATGGAAAAAGATGTTCCAGGGCATTTAACAGATAAATTTATTTTAGATGACAAGGAAATTTTAACCCTTGCTAAATGGGCTTTAGAAATAGAGAAACATTATGGAATGCCAATGGATATTGAATGGGCCAAAGATGGGATAACAAATGAACTATTTATTTTGCAAGCTCGCCCAGAAACAGTTCATTCAAGAAGAAAGTCATTCTCGGTATATAGGTTAATAGAAAAAGGGGAGGTAATTGTTGAAGGAGAGGCGATAGGAAATAAGATTGGAAGAGGTGTTGCAAGAATTGTAATGAGCATTGATGATATAGATGAATTTAAAGAAGGGGATGTTCTCGTTACAGATATGACAGACCCAGACTGGGAACCAATAATGAAAATGGCATCAGCAATAGTAACAAATAGAGGAGGAAGAACCTGCCATGCTGCTATAGTAAGTAGGGAGTTGGGTATACCAGCTGTAATAGGAACAAAAATTGCAACAGAAGTTATAAAGGATGGAGAAGAAATAACAGTGGATTGTTCCGAAGGGGTCGGAAAGGTATATAGGGGGTTGTTGAAATATGAGGAGGAGGAAATATCTTTTGATGATATTCCAAAAACAAAAACAAAAATAATGATGAACGTTGCCATACCAGAGAAAGCTTTTTTACTGTCTCAAATCCCAAATGATGGAGTTGGTTTGGCAAGGGTAGAATTTATTATAAGCTCCCATATTGGAATTCATCCAATGGCTCTGGTGGAATATGAAAGACTCAAAATGGCAAGAGAGGAAAAAATAAGGGAAATAGTTAGAGAAATTGATAAAAGGACAGCAACATATAAGGATAAAAAAGATTTTTATATTGAACAGCTTGCAATGGGAATTGCAAAAATAGCATCAGCTTTTTATCCAAACGATGTAATAGTTAGATTCTCCGATTTTAAAACAAATGAATATGCAAGTTTGGTAGGAGGAAGTTTGTACGAGCCAATAGAAAATAATCCAATGCTTGGATGGAGGGGCGCCTCCCGTTACTATGATGAGAAATTTAAACCAGCTTTTGGGCTTGAATGCAAAGCCATTAAAAAGGTGAGGGAAGAATTGGGCTTAAAAAATGTTAAAGTTATGATTCCTTTTTGTAGAACCCCTGAAGAGGGAATAAAAGTAATAAAGACCATGGAAGAATTTGGATTGAAGAGAGAAGATATAGAGATATATGTAATGTGTGAACTCCCTTCTAATGTTGTTTTGGCGGAAAAATTTGCAAAAATCTTTGACGGATTTTCAATTGGTTCAAATGATTTGACACAACTTGTTTTAGGAATAGATAGGGATTCAAATTTGGTTGCTCATCTATTTGATGAAAGAAATGATGCGGTTAAGAAAATGATAGAGATGGTAATAAATATTGCTAAAAAATATGATAGGAAAGTTGGAATATGTGGTCAGGCACCATCTGATTTTCCCGAATTTGCTGAATTTTTGGTAGAAAAAGGGATAGATTCTATTTCTTTAAATCCAGATGCTGTCATTAAAACAAAATATTTAGTTGCCGAAAAGGAGAAGGAGATGAAAAATGAGGGTTAAAATAAAAATAATGGATGATATAAAATGTTATGATATAAAAGAAGCTTTTATAATAAATACAGAAATAAAATTTAATAAATGAACCATATAATAGCAAATATGGACATTGTAGAATTGTTAAGAAAAGAATATCCAGATGTAAAGGGAACAGCCTTACATTATACAAACCCCTTAGAATTGCTTGTTGCAACGATTTTATCAGCCCAAACAACGGATGAAAGAGTAAATATGATAACAAAAGATTTATTTAAAAAGTATAGAACAGCAGAAGATTATGCTAATGCAGATTTAGAAGAATTACAAAATGATATAAGAAGCGTTAATTTTTATAGGAACAAAGCAAAATATATAAAGCAATGCTGTCAAATATTGGTAGAAAAATATAATGGGCAAGTTCCGGATTCGATGGAAGAATTACTTAAATTGCCTGGAGTAAGCAGGAAAACAGCTAATGTTGTTTTATCAAATGCTTTTAGGAAAGATGAGGGTATTGTTGTTGATACTCATGTAATGAGGCTTAGCCAGCGTTTAGGATTAACGAAAGAAAAAGATAGAGATAAAATTGAACAGGATTTAATGAAGAAGTTTCCCAAGGAAAAATGGTTTGATTTGGCTAATTTGCTCATTGCACATGGAAGAAAAATATGCAAAGCTCGTCAACCACTTTGCAATGAATGCGTTTTAAAAGATATATGTTTATATTATAAAGGCAAGTAACTTTACAAAATTTTATTTATCCTTGCTATATTTTTATAAAAAATGTCTATAGAAGAGGAAATAAAAAGGCTTGAAGAAGAAATAAGAAATACTCCATATAATAAAGCTACTGAGCATCACATTGGGAGGCTAAAAGCAAAACTCGCAAAGCTTAAAGAGGAAGCGAGAAAAAGCAGAGCCAAGGGGCAGGGCTTTTTTATTAAAAAAGCTGGGGATGCAAGCGTTGCTATTATTGGGCCGCCTTCTGTGGGCAAATCTACTTTATTAAATGCCCTGACAAATGCAAATAGTAAGGTAGCGAATTATGCTTTTACTACAACAAAAATTATTCCTGGAATGATGGAATATGAAGGATGCCAAATTCAGCTGTTGGATTTGCCAGGCATTATATATGGTGCATCGGCTGGCAAGGGAAGAGGGAGAGAAATTATTGCTATGGCAAGAGTTGTTGATTTAATTCTTATTGTTGTGGATGTTTTTACTGTAAATGAGATCGATTTTATAAAAAAGGAACTATGGAATGCTGGAATAAGGATAAATGAGAAGCCACCAGATGTTATAATAAAGAAAAAGGATAGGGGAGGGATAAATATTGAATTTTCCAAGAAATGCAAATTAAGTTACGAAACAGCTAAGGCAATAATAATGGAATACATGAGCAATGCAGATGTTGTTATAAGAGAGGATATAAATGAAGAGCAATTAATAGATGCGATTTTGGGTAATAGGGTGTATTTGCCATCTATTGTAGCAATAAATAAAATTGATGTTGATAGTAAGATAAGCAAAATAAAAGATGCAATTTATATTTCCGCTAAGGAAGGTTATGGATTGGAAGAACTGAAAAAGAAAATATTTGAAAAATTGGAATTGATAAGAGTATATATGAAGCCAAATGGAAAAATCGAAGAAAAACCAATGGTTCTTAAAAAGGGAGCAACAATAAAAGATGTTTGTATAAAGTTGCATAGAGATTTCCTAAAGAATTTCAAATTTGCCATAATTGAAGGACCATCTGCAGATTTTTCTAGACAAAGGGTAGGATTAAATCATAAGTTGGAAGATGGAGATATTGTAACTATTGTTGCTCGCTAACTTCCATCCTCCTCAATTTAATGTCTCTCGTAATTGTTTTATCTCCAATCTTCACATTAATAATGGTTTCATATACATATCTGACTGTCTTATTGTCTTCTGTAGTGGTATAATTGACTACCATTCTATATTTTGAAGGATAAAGCCTCATTGAATAATTACCATTTTCGTCTGATGAAGTTGAAACATTTCTTGCATTTTTATCTAATGCGTTTATTACCTCAAAGTTGATTGGAACATTTGGCATTGTTTCATTTTCATCTAACTTTCCATTTTTATTTGCATCATACCATACCTTACCTTTTATTTCAACTCTTGAAGGAGTCAATGAAACGTTATACCATATAGTTTCATTTGGTCTAATGACAACGCTCATTCTCTTCGTATCATATCCATTTTTGCTAACAGTTAGTAAATAAGATTTCGGCAACAATTTCTTTACTTCAAATTTACCATTCGCTCCTGTTGTAATCTTTTTATCTCCAATTTGTACAGTTGCTTTCAATGGTTCATCTACACTTGCATTATATTTTCCGTCTCTATCTTTGTCCCAGAAAACTATTCCTTTTATTCCTCCCTTTTCAATGTTTATTATTCCTATATCACGCTTCCAGTGTTTAACACGAGTTGCTTCTTCCTCGCTTATAGGAGCAAATTTTCCAGTTTTATTAAATGTAATTTCCTTTAGCAACACATTTCCAGAATAAAATGCAAGCGTTATGTTGCCTGCGGGAGCAATTACTTTAAAGTGACCATTTTCATCTGTTAATACTCTATCATGTGGTATTTTTTCTATTGTTCTGTTTAGCCATCTATCTCCATATTCTAATTGTAAGGTTTGTTTGAAATCATCTCTTACAATTACCCATATATTTTCAATAGGCTCTCCATCACTTTGCAAAGTGCCTTCTATTACAGCTCCTTCATAATATTTTGCAATTACAACAGCTGGCATACCATAGCATAATGATGCTCTATGGAAATATAAAGACTGATTTTTATTTATTGGTGATAGATATTTAATAACAAAATGTTTTAGATTTACAGTAGGATTATATAAGTAGTTTCCTTTTCCTAAAGGATCTGTTCTATTGTCTGTCCAGAAAGGAAGTAACATCCAATATCTATATTTTGTTGCATTTTCAAATAATGATTTTGAGAGGGTCTCACCCAAATAAACTCTATATACCATACTATCATAAAATTTATCCTTTCTCTGCACATATGTAGTAAATTCTCCATATATCTCTCTCAGCCTGTCAGAAGGCATGCTTTCTATTAAATCTTCATATTCATCAACAGTGAATTTTTCTCCAGTTTTTTGAGAAACATACATCAGTTTGAAATAATCATCTTCAGGCTTTTCATATCCATATATTCCTTTATCTGCAAGAAAAGTAAATACGCTAAATATATTCACATCATAGCCTTCTACACCATAATACCTTATGCTTTTTCCAGTTATGTTCTGTACTTCCCTATAAAACATTGTAATGTTTTCATCATCAAGTTCTGTTATCATTTTTACAGCATCATGGTATCGTGCATTTTCAGGTCTCACCCTATATTTGCTGCCACCATATTCCTCACCTATTATTTTTCCAACACTTGTATTTTCGTATTTTTCTGGCTCTTCTATTATTTTTATAAAACCTGGTGCCTTATCCTTTCCCAGATATTTTGCAATAATTTGCCTTGCCTCTATACTTAGCATGCCGTTTTTCTTATAATCTCCTTCAAGCAATCTTACTATAAGAACAGCCACCGCCTCCTGCTCACTTTCAGATGTATGGAAATTTGCTGCTGGAGGTATTCCTTCCTGGAAGTTGTCTGCTACGGTGGGGTTTTCCGCCATAGCAACACAATAGAATCCGTAGTCCCACCATGCTATAAATCCTGGCTTATTAGATAGATTGTGAGTTTGATGCCTTAGCCATTTGAAAGCATCAGCCCAGTACTTTTCAGTATGCAGTCCGAGACCAAATGCTCCCAATTTATCGCTCTTAAATTTTCCCTTAAATCCTTCTGGCAAGGAAGCATCAAATGCCAACCATCCGTTTGGCAAAATAACAAAGAAAGCAATAAGAAAAGCTCCCGCAATATGCCTTATTTTAACTCCTTTTTTGAAGCCATATAAGCCTCCCCCCACACTTTTTATGGTTTTAATCATTGAAGCAAAATTTATTTTATTTATGGCAAACCATAAGATTCCTCCTCCAAGTATCGCCATCAAAGGAACCAAATCATTAAGAAATCTTCCCGCTACCGAAACAAGCCATGACTCTACCAGGAACCATATGATGAGGGTCATATATTCTTTTGGCAAACCCTTTTTATAATATCTATAAATAAGCAAGAAGAAACCAAGCCATCCAAGCCAATATAATGCGGGGCCAAACGACATTACAGTTCTGCTGAAATCAAAAGTTGAAGCTTCTGCAATCGTTAAAGAAACTTTTTTTCCATAAATTCCCTTGCCAAATATAATTTCAGAAATTTTCTCCAATGGCATTAAATAAGGGTTGGTTGTGCCTTTTATTAGGTAAAAGAAAATAAGGAAAACTATAGCTACAGCAAAAATAGAAGGCAATGAAATTACCCATGGAATATTCTTTTTACCTATCCATAAATAAATAATGCTGAAAACAGCAACAATTACTGGAATAAATAGTTGTAAAGTTGGAGAGAATCCAAACTTAATCCATAAAACCGGGAATGAGAGGAAATAACCAGTAAATAATGATAATAAAACTGTTCTAACAACCTTAACATTGATTCGCTGTGTGATTATATCTATAAGCATTTGTACAATTCCATAAAAGCCAATTAGAGCATATATGTAATGGGAGGAGACCCATGTCATTGTTATTGAAGCAACAAAAACGCCAGAGAGACAAGCAAATGCCATCGATTTAACAGAATTTTTTTCCCTTAAGCTCATCATTAAAAACATTATTGAAGTTGTGACAAGTAGCAAAATAAAAGAGTCATGGTCATATAAAGAATAAGCTGAGCCGTGTCCAGAACTTAAATGAATAGGAATTAGAGCAACAATAAAGGCTGCTATTATTCCAGCTTTTCTATTAAAAATCATTCTCCCAATAAAATATACAGGAACTACAAGCAATGCTCCATATATTGCTGGCAATATTTGCATTGCATAACCCATTGCATCTGTTTCTGACATAAAAATTGAGAGGAATTTCCCTACACCAATGGTAACCATGGTAAATAGAGGTGGTCTGCCTCCAGAGCCCTCTAAAGGATAGTTGAGCAGGGGGTCAAGCCCGCCATGCTTCCCCCCCATATATGGGAAGCGCCCCGTTTCTAAAGTTTTTGTTAACAATCTCATATTGTAGTAGGGGTCTGGACCAGCTAGATAAAATTTATCTTCTAATTCTTTTGCTTCTTCATTTATTGCTACATTTGATGTAAGATTGAAATATGTATTCAAAAATAATACCATTAGAAAAGCAATTCCTACAAGTATTGCGTCCACCTTTTTCATTTTAATCAGTGGGATAAACATTTGTAAATATATATTTTTCTGTTGCGGGAATTTTTTATTTATATTATTTCATTCCCCCACCTGTTATTTTACAGGTCAAATAACCCAGCAGACCAAAAAAAAGCCGTAGTAAACCCCAGAAAGTTAAATGCGTAGAAAACATCTGTTTAAAAGAATATTGTTTCCATAATCTCCCATGCTTTAAAGTCAATTGTTTGCGTCCATAACCATTTCTATATGCCTGCTTTAAAAAAGCTATGGCATTTTCTCTGACATATCTATAGACAATGGCATTTTCCTCAAAGTATATTTTATAACCCACATCTACCGCCCTCAAATTCAAATCAATGTCTTCCGCTGTTATAAAACGAGGGTCAAATCCTCCTATTTTTTCTAAAACTTCTTTTCTGTAAGTTGTATTAGTTCCAGGTATTGAGATATCAAAACCTTTATAATATAATTTTACTCTATCCAGCTCAAATTTCTTTTTTCCTCTCATTACACATTTTCCAGCAATAATTTTATGTCCATCTTGCAAAGCTTTTCTTATATTTTTTATCCATTCCTTGTCTGCTCTATCATCCGCTCCTATAAAAGCGATGGCTTCTCCTTTTGCTTTCTCAATTCCAAAATTTAAGCTCTCGCCAATATTTCCCTTCTTTATATATAATTTTATAAAAGGGTATTTTTTCATATAATTCTTGACAATTTCCTGGGTAGCATCTTTACTGGCAGAATCAACAACTATGATTTCTATTGGTTGCTCTTGAACAACAAGCGTATCTAATAATTGTCCAATATTTTTTTCCTCGTTTTTTGTTGGCACAACAATGCTAATTAGCATTGTAGTAAAAGAAAAATTAAAATAAAAATGTTGGCCATTCGCCAAAATTTTTATACATGGATGTAATAAGGTTTCGTGATGAACATAATTAAGGATTGTAAAATAGGTAAGAACACTATAATAAGGGAACCTGTAAATTTATATAAATGCGAAATAGGAGACAACTGCAAAATTGGGGGATTTGTTTATATTGAAGAGGGAGTAAAAATAGGCAATAACTGTAAAATAAGACCTTTTGTTTTTATACCTACGGGAGTTACAATAGAAGATGGGGTTTTTGTAGGGCCGGGAGTAACTTTTATTAATGATAAGTATCCCCGTGCCATAAATCCAGATGGAAGTTTAAAAGGCGATAAAGATTGGCAACTTATCAAAACATTAGTAAAAAAGGGAGCATCCATAGGGGCTGGAGCTACGATAATGTGTGGGGTAACGATAGGAGAATTTGCAGTTGTTGGAGCTGGAAGCGTAGTTACAAAAGATGTTCCTCCAAGAGCTGTCGTTGTAGGAAATCCCGCACGAATAGTGAAGGAGGGAGTAGAGTGGTGATATTGGGGAGTAGAATGATGGAGGAGATTGAATGGTGATACCTACTTCGATGCCAGTTGTAGATGAGGAAATGGAAAAAGAAGTGCTGAGGGCATTGAGGGAGGAGTTTTTTGTTGGAGGAAAAAGTGTTGAAAAATTTGAAGAGGAATTTGCCGAGTATATTGGAGTAGATTATGCAGTTGCTGTAAGCTCAGGAACAGATGCTTTAGTTATTGCATTGCGTTGCTTGGGAATAAAAGGAAAAGTTATTACAACCCCAATGACTTTTGTTGCAACCGCAGAAAGCATTGTTTTGGCTGGAGCAAAACCGAAATTTGCTGATATAGACGCCAATACATGGAATATCAGTCCAGAAGAAATTAGAAAGAGTATTGATCGAGATACAGAAGCGATTATGCCAGTCCATTTATATGGATTGCCATGCGAGATGAAAGAAATAATGGAAATAGCAGAGGACAAAAAACTAAAGATAATAGAAGACTGCGCCCAAGCACATGGCGCTGAGTATAATGGAAAAAAAGTAGGTTCAATCGGAGATGTTGGTTGTTTTTCGTTCTATTCCACAAAAAATATGACAGTTGCTGGCAATGGCGGGATGATTACAACAAATAGTAGAAAAATAGCAGAAATGGCGAAATTACTTAGAGAGCATGGAGGTAGCAATTATAGTGAGTATATTGGTTACAATGCAAGAATGAATACAATAAATGCTGCTTTTGGAAGAGTACAATTAAAAAGGCTTGATGAATGGAATAAGAAGAGAAAATGGTTGGCAAGATTATATGAAAAAAATCTGAAAGAGGTTAAACAAATAAAACTCCCACTAATAGATGAAAGACATGTATATCATCTTTTTGTAATAGAGGCAGAGAAGAGAGATAGATTGAGGGAACATCTAAAAAATAAGGGGATATTTTGCGGAATTCATTATCCAGTTCCCATTCATCAATTAAAGCCCTATAGAAAATATACGAGAAAGAAATATCCAAATGCTGAAAAACATGCAAAAACAGCTTTGTCATTACCTATGTATCCAATACTGAAGGAAAAGGAATTAAAAATGGTTTGTGATGAAATAAAAGAATTCTATGGTGATTGAATGAATGTTGGAGTAATAGGAGTAGGGTATTGGGGAAGTAAGGTTGTAAGGGAGTATATTGATTTGGTTAAAGAAAAGAAAATAGACGGAGTTGGTGTATGTGATATGCGGGAAGAAGTATTAAACAATTTCAGAAATATAGATATTGTTGTAAAGGTAAGTAAAGATTATAAGGAATTTTTAAAAGATGAAAATATTGAAGCAGTTCATATTTGCACAAATAATGCAACTCACTATGAAGTAGCAAAATATGCTCTAGAAAATGGTAAGCATGTATTGTTAGAAAAACCAATGACAACAGATGCATCAAAAGCATATGAGCTTGTCGAACTTTCTGCTCATAATGGCTTAATTTTACAGGTTGGTCATATATTTAGATTTGCTAATGTTATAAGAAAAGCAAAAGAATTAGTAGACAAAAAATTCTTTGGCAAAATTTATTATTTTACCTTAAAATGGACTACATTCATGCCATCTATACAGGGAGTAGACATAATATGGGATTTATTACCTCATCCTTTAGATATTATACACTTTTTAACCGGAAAATGGCCATCTAGTTGGCAAGTAATGGCTAAATTTTATAGGAGAGAAAAATTAAATGAAATGACATTCATAAATTTAGATTATAAGGATTTTGTAGCAAATGTTGAATTGAGCTGGATAACTAAAGAAAGAAAAAGATTAATGGAAATAGTAGGGGAGGAAAGAATGGCAAAAGTGGAATGCGTTAAACAAAAAATGCATATATTTGAAGATGGAAAAGAATATGATATGGAAATTGAAGCAAATAATACGATAAAGGAAGAAGCAATAAATTTTATTGAATCAATAAAAAATAGAAAAATGCCATTTAATAGCCATATAATTGGAGCAAAGAATGTTGATATAATAGAAAAAATTATGGAAAGCCTATGAAAAACGTTGTTCTAATAACGGTAGATTGTTTAAGAGCCGACCATATGAGTTGTTATGGTTATAAAAGAAAAACAACGCCATTTTTGGATAGGATTGCTAAAAATGCCATGTTTTTTGAAAATGCTTTTTCTAATGGTCCAAATACAAGGCATTCTGTGCCATCTTTTTTATCATCAACATATCCGTTGCTTTTTATGGAAGAAGTAATGGGAGGGAAATTTCATGAAGGAAGGAAAAGTATGGCAGAGTTGCTTAAGAAAAAAGGATATGCGACAGCAGCAATTCATTCTAACCCATACATATCAAAATTTTATGGGTATAATAGGGGCTTTGACTATTTTAATGATTTTTTATTGGGGCAAGTAGAAGATGAGATTGAGATGAATAAAGTTAGTAGGGCAATAAAGGAAATCATTAAAGGAATAAAAGCAATGATGCATAAACTGCCACATGAAGATGGAGAAAAAATAAATGAGGAAGCTATTAAATGGCTTGAAAGTATAGATGAGCCATTTTTCTTATGGTTACATTATATGGATGTTCATATGCCCTATGTACCTCCTAATAAATTTTTGGAAGAGTTGGGATTGAGAAAATATAGTCATATAAAAAAAATATGGATGGGGAAAAAAATAGATGATGTTGAAATGAGAAAAAAAATCAAAGATAAGGAATTGCCAGATTATATCAATTTATATGATGGTTGTATAAGATATGTTGATTGGGTGATAAAGGAATTTATGAATAAGATAGAAAAAAAATTTTCTGACACTATTTTCGTTATAACAGCTGACCATGGGGAAGAATTCAGAGAACATGGGGGGCTGGGGCATGAAGAAAAATTATATGATGAATTGTTGCGCGTGCCTTTAATAATATATGGGAAAGAAATTGAGAAAAAAACCGTAAAAAAGATGGTTTCTTTAATAAATCTTGCTCCAACATTGTTTCATTTTTTGGGAATAGAAAAAGAAAAATGGTTTCAAGGAAAAACAATATTTGAAGCAGAAAATTTTGTAATTGCGGAAGCATGGAAGGAGGGGAGGACAATAGCATATAGGGATGAAAAATGGAAATTTATTAAAGGGAAAAAGAAAGAATTGTATAATTTAGAAGAAGATAAAAAGGAGCAAAGAAACGTTTATAATGAATATAAGGAGGAAGGAGAAAAGTTCGAGAAAATAATAAATATGCATATAAAATTGCTTGAAGAAGAGAGGAGGAAAAGAAAAACATGGTTGCAGAAGGAAAAAATAAGGAAAGCAATGAAAAAGATAAGAGGTTGATGAAATGTTACCAAATTTTATAATACCAAGAGCGATGAAATCTGGCACAACCGCCCTCCGTATCTATCTTGCTCAACATCCAGATATTTATATGGCTAATAAGGAAATCCATTTCTTTAATAAAAATTTTGATAAAGGTATAAGTTGGTATGAACAGTTTTTTAACGAATGGAAGGGTGAGAAGGCGGTTGGAGAAAAAACGCCAGATTATCTTTATAATGAGTATGCACCAAAAAGAATATATGAAACATTACCGAATGTTAAACTTATCTTTGTTTTAAGGAATCCAATTGATAGGGCTTATTCTCATTACTGGCACAATGTTAGAAGTGGGCAGGAAACTTTGAGTTTTGAAAAAGCTTTGGAAAAAGAAGAGGAAAGGATTAAAAATCCAGAATTAAAAGAAAGATATTCCTACAAAGATAGGGGGAAGTATATTATTCAAATAAAGAGATATGCAAAATATTTTCCAAAATCTCAGATGCTATTTATACTGGCAGAAGATTTAAAAGAGAAGAGAGAAGAAACTTTAAGAAAAATTCTTAAATTTTTAGAAGTAGATGAAAATTTTGAATTTAAGGATTTAAGAGAGAAACATGTTGGAGGAGTACCAAGAAGCATATTATTAGCAAAGATAGCTGGTAGCAAATATATAAAGAAATATAGGTTGTTAAGAGATTTCATAAAAAGAATAAATACGAAAAAAGGAAAAACACCGCCCATGAAAGAAGAAACGAGAAAAAAATTGCAAAAGTATTTTGAGGAGTATAATAAAGAATTAGAGAAATTTACTGGGCTAGATATTAGTAAGTGGGGAGAATGAAAGTGCTAATGCTTCTTTCAAAAGAGGTTTTAACAGACGATCGAGTATATAGAGAGGCTAAGGCATTAATTGATGCTGGATATGAAGTTGCGGTTATAATGTGGGATAGATATGGGAAAAATAAACTAAAAGAAAATGTAAATGGAATAAATATTATTAGAATACAAAATAAGGGACTCATGAAAATATTACCAAATAATTTATTTCGCAATCCATTTTGGTGGAGAGCAGCATATAAGAAGGCGGTGGGGCTACACGAGTTGGGGTACAAATTCGACGTCGTCCATTGTCACGATCTGGACACATTACTGGCGGGAATATGGTTAAAGAAAAAACTCAAAATCAAACTCATCTATGATGCTCATGAGATCTTTGGATACATGATAGAAAGTTCCCACAGATATGTTTCAAAATACGTTTTTAGTATGGAAAAACATCTACTTAGATTTGTTGATCACATTATAACGGTAAATGATTTTTTTAGGGTTTACTTTAGGAAGATATCGAGTAAACCCCTCACCGTTGTCATGAACTGTAAAGATCCGATCTGTTCGGAGTATGTCCCTCCGAAGAATGATGCATTCACTCTCGTTTATATCGGAAATTTACACAGAAACAGATTTTTTCCAGAATTGATAGATGTCGTTGGAAGTATAGATAATGTCAAATTGTTGATGGCTGCAAAACCAGAAAATAGGAGTCTTTACGAAATAGTCAGAGAAAGAAGCAAACTGTACGATAATATAGAGTTTTTAGGGACTGTACCATCAAGCAAGGTGCTGCCTCTGACTTTTAAAAGCGATGCGGTGGTTGCACTACTAAAGCCTACAGGACATGTTGCAAAGATTGTTACAATGAACAAGCAATTCGAAGCAATGGCGTGTGGAAGACCAATCATATGTACAAAAGGTACTGCACCAGGTTGGCTAACAGAAAAATTGAGATGTGGATTAACTGTAGAATATAACGAAGAATCGGTAAGAGAGGCAATAATATCTCTTAGGGATAACCCAAGATTGTGTGAGGAACTAGGAAAAAATGCATTGAAAGCTGCAAAGGAAAAATATAACTGGGAAAATGAAAAGAAAAAACTTTTACAACTATATGAAAATCTATGGGTGAAAAAATGAAAAGGATAATAGAAAAGATTAAAAGGAGGGAAATTACAGTTTGTGTAATAGGATTAGGATATGTAGGATATCCATTGTTGAAAGTTATTTCTGAAAGGAATTTCCCAGTAATTGGTTTTGACATAAACCGAGAAAAAGTAAGAAAGGCAGTAAAGGAAGGTTATCAAGCTACTATTGACCCAAAAGAAGCATTAGAGAATAGAGACTGTATTATAATATGTGTTCCAACACCTGTTGATAAAAATTACCATCCAGATTTATCATATATCATAAATGCTTGTGAAAATATAAGAAAATATCTTAAAAAAGATTCCT
>JAPDJP010000016.1 GCA_029259055.1 Thermoplasmatota archaeon
GCATCCGACGGCGTTAATACTGGGCAAGATATATCGGATTCGACATTTACAATTCTTCCAGATACAATACCCCCATCTATTAAAATTGTACAACCAGAAAGGGGAATTTATATTAATGATAGGAAGATAATCCCATTCCCATTTACAATAATTATTGGAAAAATAACTATAACTGCGGAGGCGGAGGATAATGTGGGTATCATAAATGTTTCTTTTTATGTAGACAACCAGCTCAAAAACGCTAGTTATACACCACCATATTCATGGACTTGGGACGAATTTGTAATGGGATGGCATGAGATAAAAGTTGTTGCATATGACTTCTCTGGAAATACGGCTATAGATAAACGAAAAGTATTGATCTTCAATATATAAATTCAATAAGCGACCTTCCTCCCTTCTTTTTTAAGTTTTTATATTGTTTTTATTGTATTGTTTTATTGTAATGCAAGTATTAATCATTGGTTTAAAGGAAAGAAATGCAGGGAAAACCTGTTTGGCATTGGCATTATTAGAGTATTTGAGAGAGAAAGGTTTTAATGCTTGTGGATTCAAGCCATATGCGGGAAATAATATATGGTATGATTTTGATATTATTCATAAAGCATTATCCGAGGGAAGATTATATGGAAAAGATGCTCTTTCTTTGAAAAATGCTTCTTTTCCTAAACAAAAAGAAGAAATAATAAATCCTATACATAGATTATGGGATGAACCCCCTGTTATGGATCCTATTTCTCAATTCCCAAATTTCATTGTAGACAGAATATATGATGAAGAAAAAAATATTTTAATTGTAAATGCAAATAAGCAATATAATTTTGAAAAATTGTATGAAAAATCAAGAATTATTTTTGTTAATGAACTCTCATCTTTAAATAAGGTTATTGAAAAATATTATGAAAAATCTATTAAAAAGGCTTATAAAAAAATAATAAAAAATTATGAACATATTGTTATTGAAAGTTATGCCGATATTGCCATTCCTTTTGAAGCAGATATAGTCATGGCAATTAAGCCATGGAAAATCTTTGTTTATGATGGTAAGGATTATAAAAAGGCTATGCAAATATCCTATTCAATTTTTTCAAAAGAAGTACCAGCAACAAAATTAGTTGAATTGCTAAAACCTTTAGAGGAAATAGATATATATCCTTATAAAAGAAAGGAGATTGTGCAAAAATTGAAAGAAAAAATTAAAGCTTCTTCCATAATTCCTCAAATTTTTTCTTAGCTAATAAAACATATTCCTTAGGAGCAAAAATTTCCAATGTTATTGTCCCATCATAATATTTTTTTAGTTCTTTTATGACTTCTTCCCACTTTATTTTTCCTATTCCTATAGGTAAATGTAAATCATCTTTGCCAAAGTTGTCATGTAAATGTACATGCTTTATTTTAGTATGCAACTTCCTTATAAATTTACAAGCATCTCTTCCATATAAAGAAACATGCCCTACATCCAAATGGAAATATAATTTTGGTAATGCTTGCAAAATTTTTGCAACATTCGTATAATTATCAAGTTCCCCTATTCCACTTTCATACATTAACTTTATTCCGTATTTTTCTGCTTTATCAATCAATGAAGCCAAGCTTTCCATTTGCATTTCTAATCCCTCTTTAGCATTGAACAAGGAGGGAGGCCAGCTCGCATGTATTGTAACATATTCTGCGCCTAATTTTTCAAACGTTTGGAAACATTTTTCTGCTTCTTCTATTGATGCCTCTCTTATAGATTTAATGGGAGAAGCAAAAGGTAAATAATATGGGGTATGTCCAACTATTCCTATTCCGTAATCTTCTATTATTTCTCTTATTTTTTTTATTTTTAAGTTTATTACATCGTAATATGCTTTGTCCGGTTCCATAAAAAAATCAATAAAATCAAAATGCTCTGCAATCCATTTTATTTCTTCTATTATATCCTTTCTCGGATTATTTGGATAACCAATTTTCATGGGCCTAATTTTGTTTATATTTTTTACTTTTTTCTTTTTGGGTTTTTGGCATTTTATTATTTCCCCCTATGAATTTGCTTATCAAATGTTACAAATTCATTCAGCGCTAAATGAGCTAAGAAATTTGTCTCAATAATTGGTTTATATTGTCTATAAGCTTTCTTATCATATGTATATGCTATCACTTCCCCAACAAACAAAGTATGGTCCCCATAATTTCTCTCATCAATTAGCTTACATTCTATATTTGCAACAGCCTCCTTGATGCTTTTAACCTTTACTTTCTTTGAATCTACAAAGCTTATGCCCATATCTTTTACCTTTCCTGGCCCACTTTTTGTTCCAGCTATCCATACATCTTTAAGCATTTCTAATGTTGGTACGCTAACAACAAATTCTTTACATTCTTTGATTAACTTGTGGGTATATCTTTTGGGAGCAATTGCAACACCTATTATTAATGGCTTATATGATAAAATTGTTAGCCAATCAGCAGTCATAACATTTGTTTCGTCATGCCCACTAACTATTAAATATGTTCTTAAAGGATATAATAAATGGTACATATCCTTAAATAAATTACAAAATATAAATAAATTTACTCAACAACTGGCTTCTTCCCAATGTATTCTGCGACTGTCATTATTCTTTTATTCTTCTTTTTTGCATATTCCCATATTTCCTTAGTATGTTCTCTAAATTTTCTTTCTCTTGGCAAATGGTGGTCATACAGAATAAGGGTATCTATTTCTTTCATTATTTTAATTACATTTTTTACTGCTCTTTCCAAATTCTTTCTGCTCAGCAAATAACCCAGCATATAAGTTGGGGGACCATCTAAAATTAAAATGTCTGGATTTTCTTTTATTATCCAATCCGCATAATCCTCTATAATTGGCCCGTTTATATCACTAGAATGAATGATTTTATTCCCTTCATATTCTATAATTGTTGAAAAAACCCAACCTACTTTTGAAAATTCTATTCCGTGAAACAAAGGCTTTGTGCATTTTATTTTTGTTTTTTTAAATCTAAAAGATTTTCCTTCTGGAAATCTTATGTTATTTGTTTCTGGGATTTTTTTATATTCCTTCCATTTATCTACTCTTTTATAAAACCATTTCATTCGTTCTTCTAAAAATTCCTTGTTATATGATTGTAAACTAAGCCTTTCATAATTTTTTGTCTTTTTCTCTTGTTCTTTTTCCTCAAATTTCACCCCAAAATTCAAAAAAAATTTTTCCGCCCTCTTGCGCTGGCTATCATTTATGAACTCATTTGGATTTTTAATAAGTAAGATTTTATTCTTATATATACTCAAATCGTCTCTTATATAATGGTCATGGTGATAATGTGAAACAACTATAACATCTGCATTTTTACATACTTCTCTTATTCTTTTTTTACCAATCTTTTTCCAATACAATTTTTTTGCTTTACTAGCTGGAAAAGATTTATGCATTATAGCTATACCCGGATCTATTACAATTTTTATATCTGTCTTTACCATTACGCACGAGCTTTTTGCTCCCATTGAGTCAAACCATATCGGCTTAAATATCACAAATTCTAAATTTTTATTGGATATAAATCCTATGAATAAATTAAAGGCCCTGCTTTCAAAAATAGATGGGAAGGGTTACAAATCATATAAAATTATTGAAGGAAGCTATAAATTCCCTGAATTTGTTTTAAAAATAGTGCATGTCCAACCAGATGCATATGCTCCTCCGTCCGCGTGCAAAATTTTGTTTGATAACAATTTTCATGAGGAATTTTTTTATAATGAGGAAAGAAAAGTAGCTTTTGAGGATTATTTGAATAGAATATTTTATTATAATGCCAAAAAATTTAGTAAAAAAAGAGGAAGCGGGAAAAGCGGAATCATTACAATTTTAAAGCCTAGTCAATGCGTTTTAAAAAGGAGTAGCGTTATTGTAAATGAGGAAATTGAAATAAGATTTTATATGGGTCTACCTTCAAAAGGAAGGAAAATTTTAGGAAAAGAAGCAAAAGAGATGTTTTTCAATGATTTAATAAAAATTTTTGATGCTATAAAATCTTTTAATCATAAAGAAGCATTGAAACATGTTAAATGTATAGAGGATGCGAACTACATAAGAAAAAATTTACCCCGCCATAAATTGGTTGCTTTCATAGCAAATGGTTCGATTCTTCCTAGAAAGAGCGGTGTTGAAGATATAGCAATGCCAAATGCAATTCCTTTTGAATCCCCAACCAATTTAGAAATTGAATTTGATTGCCCAAACAGGCACATAAAGGGTATGGGGATAAAAGAAGGAATAACATTAATAGTTGGCGGAGCTTACCATGGAAAATCTACATTATTGGAAGCGATGGAAAAAGGTGTTTATAATCATGTGCCAGGAGATGGTAGAGAATTTGTTATTACAAGAGAAGATGCAGTAAAAATAAGAGCTGAAGATGGAAGATATGTAGCAAATGTTGACATTTCATCTTTCATTTCTTCCTTACCAAATGGAATAGATACAAGAAATTTTAGCACAGAAAATGCTTCAGGAAGCACAAGCCAAGCCGCCAACATCTGCGAAGCCTTGGAAATAGGTTCAAGATTATTACTTATAGATGAAGACACATCGGCAACAAATTTAATGCTCAGGGATAGAAGAATGCAAGAGTTAGTTAAAAAAGAGAAAGAGCCTATAACACCTATTATTGATATGATCCCCTCTTTAAAAAAGATGGGCGTTTCCATAATTATGGTGGCTGGTGGTATAGGCGAATATTTTGATGTCGCGGATTTGGTTATTATGATGGATTGCTATAAGCCATATGATGTTACCAAAAATGCTAAAAAGATTGCTAAAAATTTTGTGAGTCATCGAATAAAAGAAATACCCAAAGAAATAAGAATAAGAGAAAGACAGCCCATTCCAAATAGCATTAAAATAGGAGGAAAAATAAAAGCCATAGATATTGGAAAATTGAGGCTTGGAAATAAAATTGTTGACTTGAGTAAAGTAGAACAGATTGTTGAAGTTGGACAAGTAAAAGCAATAGGAGATATAATTGCAAGATTGGTAAATAAGTTTAGTAAAAAATGCATAAGGGAGGTATTAGATGAATTTGATAAAAAATTCCTTTCAATATTGCCACCAAGAGGAGATTATGCAGAGCCAAGGAAATATGAGGTAGCTTTCGCTATAAATAGGATTAGGGGGATGAAATGCAAGCAACGCAATACCTAGCATGCTTAATAATGTGGTATATCGTTTTTCATAGGCAATCATTCCATGCATTGTGGCTAAGAAAAAAATTATCAAGACTTAATTTGATTAAGGGGCAAATTAAATAGTTTATAAAATCTTTTCCAAAGTTCTTACCATATTATTTCAAATTTTTTTTCCCAAATCAAAATTAGCGTTAATTAAAAATAACATAAACAAGTTTATAAACATGGAAAAAGAAATTTTTTCCGGAGAATTTCAGATAAGAAAATTAGGTGAAAAAAGATATGGAAAAGGAAGAATTAGGGTTACTGATGAAAATGTATATATAAGTTATAAGAAACTTTTTAGTAAGCTTCAAGAATTTGTTATTCCAAGAAAGGAGGTTGAGAAAGTTGAATTTAAAACCAAAGGATTACCAATAAAAATTGTTGGACCTGGCTTTCCTTTTGGGAGCGAACAAACATGGGTAACAATGGATATTATTTTAAAGAATGGCAAAGGATTCACCATATATGTAGGGGAATTATGGAGGATGAGCGAGGAAGCGAGAAAGAAATATCTAGAGAAATTCATGAAATTAAAGGAAATTCTTGAATCTCATTGACCGTGTACAACTCTAAAATCTTGCTCCATTTCTTCCTCACTGTATCCTAATTTCCTGTAATGTTCTTTAATATAATCTACCGGAACTAATCCTGGGATAGTTTCTCTTTCCTTTTCAACCATTGCTACTATTGTTTCAAATCTTTCTCTTCTAAAAGCTAGCTCATTTATTCTAAAGGCAAAAGGAACATATTTTATTAGATTATCGAAGATTTTTCTTGATTCTTCTAATTTACCTATCACTCTCATAATAATACCTTTATTGAAATATGCCTGCACTCCGACATGATGGGAAAAAAGCATTTTATAATATTTTTCCTTCTCTTCTTCATCAGAGGGCTCTTCTGCTGGTAAATCTTTTTGAATTCTAACCAGCTCAAGTGCTTTTTCATTATGTTCCATAGCTTTTTCCTTATTGTCTAATCTTGCATAACATACACCCATATTTAATTCTGCAACACATCTAACAACCAAATCATCTTTTCCTAATTCAATCGCTTCACCAAACTTTTCTATAGCTTTTTCATATTGTCCCTTTGCCATTAATTTTTCTCCTTGCAAACAAGATTTTTCGGCAGATTTACCAAATATGCCCATCAAAACTAAGCAAAAAGTACTACTTATAATTTTTCTATGTTAGGATGAACATCAAAATTTAACCAAGGAAAATTAAATCTAACTATGTAAATCTGGAAGAAAGCAGTACCAAAAATTGGTTTTGGGAAGCGTAATTTCCAATCATCCCAATAATTCCTATACCAAATATTAAATGATAGAAAATTAACATAAAAATACGCATTATTTTTGTTGCCTATAAAATTATTTTCAGCAATAACATTTCTTCTACATTCAGATAACCATGCTGTTAAATATACTCCATATTTTTCATTATATGTAATGTTATTTTCCCTTATTATATTCTCTATTCCTTCAATATGAATCCCGCACCAATTATTGTGGGAAATATTATTCCTATAAATTTGGTTATGTTGTGAATACGATTTTACTATTGATATACCACACCAATATTTACTATAGCTGACTTCATTATTTATAACTTTATTAAATGATACTCCTTGCAGACTTATTCCGAAACCACCATTATATAAAACTCTATTATTTGAGATTGTATTATAATTTGAATTGAAGAAAATGAGGGCGCCCCCTCCGTTTTCTCTAATTATATTTTCTGAAATTGTATTATTAGAAGAACTATATAAGAAAATACCGCTTTCGTTACATTTCGATACATTATTTTTCACTATGTAATTATTTGATGAAAAGTAAAAGGATATGCCATCATAATAACTTTTCTCTATTTCATTTTCAGTAATAATATTCTTTGATGAAAAATAAAAAAGTATGGCATTTTTACAGTTCGATAAAGAACAATTTTTTATGGCAATGTTTGAAGAATATGCCACTTCTATTCCCACATTGCTTCCATTTATGCTTATGTTTTCTATAACAAAATTTTTACAATTCACAATTATTATTTCTCCTGCTTCTATACCATTCAATTTAATATTCGCGCTATTTTTATAGTATAAAAGAGGTTTATTATTGATAACATTGCCAGAAATTTCATGGATAAAATACTCCACTTTTTCGCCTGAAATCGTAATTCCATTTTCAATAAAAGTATTGTTTAATATATAGCTCTTATTAGAATTCTGAATTCCTATACCTTCCCATGTATTATAGGCGATACAGCACCCTTCTATTTTATTGAGAGAGGATTCATATAATCTTACACCATTTCCATTTTTCAAAATACTACAATTTAAAACTATATTTTCGTTCGAATATCGCATATCTATTGCTTGGGCGTTGTCAAAAAATTTACAATTTAAAATTTCATTATTTGATGAAAGAGCCAACACACCAATTGCATTAGATGAAATATTACAATTTATAACTTTATTGTAACAACCCACTATCCCTATACCTGCATAGAGAGAGCCACTGTTACGTATTCCAAAATTTTTTATAATAGCATTATCAGTGGTTATATTAACTACATTTTCATATCCATTGCCAACTATTATTGTTTCCTCTGCATTTTCTCCTAAAATTATTATGCTTTTATCTACAATAATATTTTCATGATAGATACCGCTATAAACAAAAAAATTGTATCACCATCCGAAGCATTATCGATTGCATCCTGTATATAGGTATAATTATTGGGGCCATCTCCTCCAACATATAACGTTGTATTAAGGATTGTTTCATTTGGTATTTCAGTATTAACAAATGGAAAGAAAAGATTCGTTAAAATTACTATTATAACTGTTATATTTTTCACATTGGGAAATTAAGAATAAAAATTTAAAATTTTTTGATGAGTAGCTTAACTACAATCTGGAGAATTCTTTTGGCAGTGATGGATAGATTTAAAAATAAATAATTCATTTATAAAAGATGAGAGCGAGAAAGTTTATTGAAAAATGGCTAAAAGATAAGAGAGGAATAGAAGGACTACCGATGCATCTGATTATAATTATTGCTGTGGCTGTGGCTGTTTTGGCGATATTATTTGCAATTATAGGCGGAATAAAACCAATTGGAACTCTTTCAGTAAGTTGTGAAAAAATAGAGGCAGGAGAACATGTAAAGAAAGAATCTTCAGGGAATGTCATTTTAGTTGATGCAAAGGAAGAAGGTTCAGAAATAATCAAATATATTAATTTCAGTGTAAGAGTAAAAGTGACAGATAGTAAAGGAAAACCAGTTGCGGGAGCCACAGTTATTATTTCTGGAGCAGGAACAGCAGGAGCCAATACAACCGTAGGGAATGGGACAACGGTGGTAAGGATTAAAAATGCTATTTTGGAAAGAAACCAAGAAACAGCCTATATGAAAATTGAAGTGAAAGCATCAGGATATCACAAGTATATTGATGAAGAGGGTTTAATTCTTCAAAGAGTGTATACATGAGTATATGAATAACAAAGCTGTGCTTGATTTGCCACTGCGTATGGTTGTAACAGTAATTATGGGAGGGGCAGCTTTAGTTATAGTATTATCTTTTCTTTTTCAACCGTGTTTATTTCCAAAAGAATTGCAGGTATGTTGGGAACCACCCGTAATATATGAGGGGAGGGAAGAAGAAATAAATGTAACAGTAAAAAATGAAAAAGGGATGCCCGTATCAAAAGCAACTGTTATGATAAGTGGGTTAAATATTACAAAAGTCGGAGAAACGGATGCTAACGGAAGCGTAAAAATCTATATAAAAGCGTTTCTGCCAAAATATAGAAATGAAGGATATTTAGACTTATACATAAAAGCAGGAAGTTGTTATAAGAAATTTTGCCAGGAAAATGCGATTAAAGTGGTGAGGGGATGAAAATAAGAAAGAAAATGAAAATAAAGGAAAAGAAAGAAAAGAAGGAAAAAGGGGAGGAAAGAAATAGAGATTTAAATAGCTGGTTGCAAAGGTTGCAACAACACGTTGATAGTCTTGAAAAAAGACTGGATGCAGTGGAAAGAAGATTGTCAGATAAACCTTTTGAGGGAGTAAGATTTGGAAGCAAAAGCATACTCATTGAAGATGAACAGAAATCTAATTTATCTAGAATAGAAAATGAAATAGCCAATTTAAAAAAAGAGATAGAATCGTTAAAAAAAGACGAAACAGTTATAATTTCGCTTAAAAAAGGAGATGTAAAAAAAGAAATAGCAAATATTGAAAGAAGGCTTGAAAGATTAGAAAAAAAGAAAGCAATAGTTAAAGTTGGAAAAATTGAAGTTCCATTAGAAATAACTGGTATAGTAGGAGGATTTATTGCATTTATTATAGCGATTCTTTTATTTGGAGGCTACAAAGATATAATAGTTTCTCCTCCATTTGTTATGTTTGTGGGCATCGTTTTATTAACTGCAACCGCCCTAAAAACATATTTAATAAATATTAAAAAATGAATAGAAGAGGAATATTAGAATTGCCGATGCAATATATTATTGGGGCGATAGTTGCTGGAATATCTATTTTCTTAATAAGTATGGCAGCTTATAATTTTTGGAAAGAGAATGAAATAAATAAAGTTATGAAGGAGGTAAAAAAATTAGTAAATGAGGCAGAATTAATGTATTTAACTGGAGAGAAGGAAACAAATATAACCATTGAAATAAATTTGCCAAGCAGTATTAAAAAAATTGTTTTTGGTTCAAATGATGAAAGAATGAGCAACCATTATTATATTCTCATGGATTGGGGAACAAATAAAAGTTTTTTCGCAAAAAATGCAAAGTTTAAGGGTAAAAATGGAAATGTAGCAATTCTATATGAAGGAAGGCAAAGAGTAGTATTGGAAATAATAGAGAACGGGGATAAATATGTTAGAGTTTATAAAGCATAATAAAGGGGTTATATCATGGTTATTAAGTCAAATTGCTTTATTACTATCGGCAGGTATTTTAATAGCGGCGATAGCAAGCTTGACTTTTTATAGTGATTGGCAAAAAGAGGCGGAGGCAAAGGCCATTGCATTGCAGATTGCAAGGTATATAGAAACAATCGACTTAGAAACCATGCCAAAAAATATAAGTATTTTATTGCCAAAAAACTACCAAGTTAGTTTATCTACCGATTATGTTATAGTAGAAGCAGAAGGGAAAATAAAAAAGAAAATCGTTGTAACCCAACCCCTTATAATAAAACCGTATGCTGGGATAAGTGGAAAAGAATTGCACCAATTATTAAAGAAAAATTATGGTTTTTCGGGTAGAGAGAATGAAACTATACCATCAGGGAAATATAACGAAATAAAAAAAGAATTAGAAAAAGAAATGGAAAAAATAGCTAAGACACTGACACTCAACCCAATGGTTGTTAATACAAAAATTCCATTAATTATTGAAAAAACAATTTTTTATTTTGAGGATAGACAAATCGAAATTATTACCATTTATCAGGAGAGATATGATGAAAATAATTGAGGATAAAAGGGGGGTAACAGAAGAATTTACTTCCCTTCCAGCAATAATGGTAGTTATGATAGGTTTCGCTTTATTTTTTGCAATGATAACAAGTGTTTATCATGTACATAATGAAAGAATGAAAAACATGGAATTATATGATGTAGCTCACTATGTGATAATGAAATTAACAAATAGAAATAGTCCTTTAGTAAGTCAAGATAAAAATACACCCCTCATAATTGATAAAAGATCCATTAAAAGTAATAATATAAATCTGAAAGAATTTTGTAGCCCTGTTGGTTATGATTACCAAGTTAAAATATATGATCTAAAGGAAGAATTTTCAGAGAACATTGGTAACGAGCCAGAAGGAGATAGAGTAGCGGTTTCTCGAAAAATTGCTATTAAATTTGACGAGGGAGATATTAGGTGTGGAGAAATTGTAGTAATTGTATGGAGGGTATGAAATGTTAAATAAAGCAGGCCTTACCGCAATGCAAGATGCGATTCTTTTTATTTTAATGGTTTCAATTTCTGGTGCTATTTTAATGCCCGCTTTTACAAACCCAACCATAATGAAGGGATATATGGAAAGAGAAAAAGATGAGTTAGTCGATGAGGCTTTATTGGTTTTGTTGGCTACAACAAAAAATGAATTTAGTTATATACTTGCTGATGAAACCATTAAAGAAGCTTTAGGTGGCCTAGGAGAAAATGAATTTGGAAGGGGTATTTTATATTGGTTGGTTGGAAGGACAGAATATCATAAAACATACAGCCAATTAATTGCAGAATGTTTATCATGCCAATTTATGATACCAGTTGGCGAAGAAAAATTTAAGTGCAATTTTCTAGTTTCAGGATTCGAAAGTTCTCTTAAAGAAAATATATCTCAACAACTTAAAATAATATTGGGGGATAAATACTCATTTAATTTTACAGCTATATGGAATCCTATATTAGGTATACCTTTTGGAGGAAAAATAAGTGTCGGAGAACCCCCTCCTTCCAGCAATGTATATGTTGCAAGAACATGGATAACAATACCTTATATTGTAGAAGTTGGAGCCGAAGAGAATAAAATTATCTTAACAACAAGTCAACTAAGAAAATTAATAGAAAACAATGTGTTTTATAAAAATACAATAGGGCTATTGGATAAATTGCCAAAAAATGAGGAAGGATGGGAAAAATTAAGAAATGATTTAACTGAGAATATTACAGATTTATTATTTAGTCTGATTTTTGACGGAACGAATGATATGAAAGGGTTACTTCACCTATGTCTTGATGTACTTTTTGAAGAAATTAAAAATTATGTAAAAGGAATAGTAAGCGAATTTACAGAAAGTGTGGGTAAGCCAGTTATGACAATCATTGACGAATTACTACGGGCTATAGTAAATAAAATACTTGAAAAGATTGATATTGAAATGGAAGCAAATGAAAATGTTGATGAAGAGTATGTTGAAAAATTAATAGATGGTTTAGTTAATTATTTCAGAAAAGGAATTATTGAGGGAACAATATCCTTGCTACAGCCAGTTAAAGGATATTTTGAGAAACTTATAGAAAAATTTGTTGATTATATTATTGATTTAATAAAACAAGGAGCGGATGGTATTGAAGAACAGATTTTTGATTGGACGATCAATAGAATAAGCATAACAAAAGCAGAGGTAAGATTAGCACTATGGGAGGTATAAAATGAATATATTAAATGATAGGAAGGGAAGAGTTCCATTTGCTTTGTTAGGCGTTTTTCTTTTGATAGGAAGTTCAATTACTTCCACCATAATAATTAATATAGAAAATAAATTTTCTGAGACAACTTATGAAAGTTTAGGAATATGGGAGGTAGATAGCTTAATTTCATTAATGCAAGCAGATTTGGCAGTCGCTTTAAATTATGCCGCGACAAAAGCGATGGAATATGTTGGAAAAAACCCGGTTACTAAGCCGAATTGTAGTAAAAAAGCAGCCATTGATTACTTTGGCAGTCATTTTAGTAAAGATAAATTCACATTTGAGGAAATAAAAAGATTTAACCAAAATTGGACACGAAATATTACTAGAATTTACTTCAATAAGTATATTATTGCAAATTACATGAACGATGCTTTTAATAATGGAAGATATGCAATCAATGTTATAAGTAAATATGAAAATCCAAAAAAAGGACCAATAGAAAAATGGCGAGATATATTTATTAAAGAAATAAAAATGCATTTAGACAGAGAAAATACTTATTTAAATCCCTCCACACCTTTGCCAATTTTATCTGAAAATATAAGAAATATACTTTCCGTACCCGTTAACGAAGTTTGTGTTTATTGGGTGTTTGGAGTGCCATTGGATATAGAAATTAAAGATTTGGAAACAAAAAAGATAATTGGTAAAAGAAAAATCAATATTTCAACTCTTGTTACATCAAGAATGCCGTTGCTAATGGAAATGGCATATAAATATAAAGAAAGTTTGGAGGGAGAAGGGGCCACAATTCTAATGACATTGTTTAGTGAGTTGTATACAGAAATGAGAGCACTTGCTCAATATGGAGGAATGAAAACAAAGGTACCCAACATCGTTGATAATAGATGGTTGCAATATGTTGCAAACGCTGTTTTATTAATTCAGCAGTTTGCAGTTTTTAATAGCATAGACCCTGTTACCATTATATGCCTCTTTCATAATATGAAAGATTTTGCTGCACAAGGATTCCCAGAGAAAGAAGGAATTAAAGGAGATATAGAAGATATTTATAAAAACCAAGCGGAAGAAGCGCTTGAAATATTTGGAAACATTGATAAATATTCCTTCTTTTCAATAGATGAAGATCCAGCTGTCGTCAATAAAACAAAAGAAAAAGTGAGTAAACCAAAATCAGAAAGAATGAACATAACGAGGTTAGCTGAAGATTTATTATTTAATACAACCTATACTTATTATTATGTAAATAAAAGCGGAGATAAATGGGAAAATAAAACATTTCATGAATTCAGAGGTTATTGTTTTGAAGAAAATGAAAAAAACTGGACATATGTTTCCCCTCCCTATTATATATATAAAAATGAATCAACCGGAGAGACTTTTCAATCACCATCTTATGAAGGAAAATGTATTATAAGAAATGGAAAATATTATGTCTATATTCCGCCAGATAATCAGTATAAAAGAGAGAAGATAAATAAGCTAAGTGATACTGTTCTGTCCCAGTTGAGTAAAATAATAAATGAAACTTATTATGCAACTTTTGCTACCACCATAAATCGCCAAACTATATCAACATATTGGGAAGAAGGAGATCCAACAAAAGATCCTTACTGGAATGAAGAAGAATCAACAACAGACTGGCGGTATATAAATGCTACTAAAGAAACAGAAGTACTTGAAAATGGAGATGTTATTTTACACTTCCCATATACAGAAACTTGGGTTGTTATATGGCATAAGAAGCACATATTTGTGCATAAGGAAAAAGAACCCGTTGTTGATGAAAATGGAAAAATTATTGGATGGAAATGGGTAGTTAAGGAGAGAGAAACATTTATAGAAGTGAAGGAAGAAAGAGTAAAGTTCAAAATTTCAGTAATAACTACTGAAGATGTGATAAAGCCATTTAATATTACAAACATAACTTTATTTGTAAATAATATTTCCAATACATTTATTGATTACAATCTTCATAACATATCGAAAGATTTTGTTAAAGATTTCGTCACAAAAATAAGAGATAAAGGATTAAAAAATGAGATAAGTTGGGATATTACTACAAAAGGGAGAGGTATTACAAAAGGTAAAAATAAATATGCTATGAAATGGTTGTATGGTTTTGAGGGAGAAGTCGCAAAAGCATTAAAAGAAATTTATGAAGAAATTAAAAAAGATAATATTAGCGTAAAAATAACCGAAGAATACCAATATAGAAAGAAAGATTATGATGAAACGATAGAAAATCATATTGAACAACTTAAAAGAAAATTTTTAGAAAAAAAAGATAGATATATTGATAAGGAGAGATATAAGTTGGGAGATAAATATAAGAGCTGTGGAGCAAGAGTAATTGCAAAAATGAGAGCTTGGTATGTAAATACTTTATGGGAGATGCTTAATGAATCAAAAGAGAAATTAAAGAAAAGTGTGGAAGATAATGTTACAAAAGCATTAGAAAAAAGGAATTTAGATAAGAGTTTATTTGAGAAGAGAAAAGAAGCGAAGGAATTAAATTTAGACATAAGCAATTTGCTACCATCATTACAATTTGGTTTAAATATGCCTCTTAAAAGGAATGAAACAATAGAGGAATGGGCTGGTTTTTCTATTGACCAAAAGCCAGATTATTTTAATTATAGAGAATCTGAAAAAGATTTATATCGTTTTAAAGTAAAAAATATTTGTTTGTTTGGTCCAACTGGCTTGCCACTCCTTCCAACACCGATTACTCCTTGGGTTATTACTATCAATGCATGGTATATAGAAGTAGAGGGAGAATATGAAGAATTTGAGATTACAGATACAATTGGTGAGATGGTGCCACATGCATTATTTGGAGATGCAGAAACAAGCTTTGTATTGAGAAAGCATTCTATAGAAGATGAAATATGCTCTGGAGAAACTATAGGGGATTGTGAACCTCTAGAATTTAAAATAAAAACTGTTAGTGTATGCATAACACCTCCCGGTTTTGTTGGAGATATTGATACTTATAGTTATACAAAAGAGCCTTTGGGACAAGGAGGAGGATAAATTGAGGTTTTTTTGGATTATAATTTTAATGTTGTTAAATTTCGGGATGGCAAAAGCTTGGGAATGTGAATATGGAGAAGCAAAAGCATGGGTGAAATTATATGGAGAGAAAGAATGGAAAGAAGCAATTGTAAAGGGAATTACATTAAAAGTAAAAGAACCCTTCGAAATAAAAATATTTATAAGAACAAAAATAGATTGTTGGGTTGCTTTCGAACTTTATGAGCCAGGAAAAACGAGAGCATATGAAGCAATAAAAGGGGGAGAATTAGAACGTTTTTATAATACTCAAGATCTGCCAGCAAATTGGACAAATACATACTATTTCAAAGTAAGACCTACTGGAAATTGGACAAGAGGGACGGCGCCCTTAAATCTTTTTGTCCAATTTACTAAAAGTATGGAGGATTATAAAACTATACATAAAACAGTAATATATGCATATATATCCCCAGAAAAATGGGAGGGGAAAAAAGAAATACCGGGATTTGAAGCAATATTTATAATTTTGCTTTTATTGTTTTTAGGTTATAAAAATGAATAAAGAAGGAGCAACATTTATTCCTATACGCCTGTTAATGAGTATTGTAGTTATAGCTGTCATTTCCATGTTATTATATACAGGAATAAAGAATTGGATGATTATCTCCGCAGAAAATAATGTTCAAGAACAAATAGGAGAACTTGTAGCAATGTTTCAAGAAATGATTAGTGGCAGTGCAAGAGATGTTTTGTATGAAAATTTTAAGATACAAAGCGGAGAGGTAAGAACATTTACCTTTAATTTACCATCCTCTCTTATATATTTAGGAATAGGTACAGACCCAGATCCAGACAATGATGGTAAATTGGAGAGAGGAATAATGGAAGATGGAAAAGTTATTGTATATAGAATTGGGAAAGGAAGCAAAAAATTTTATTGGCTTAATATAAAAATAAGGCTGGGAAAATACGAAGAAGGAAACTGGATAATAAAAAAACCCGCAGAAGGCTTAATATTAACTAAAGGAAAATATAAAATATCTTTTGAATTGGTAGAATATCATTATGAAAAATATATACTTATACATGCAAATAATTCCGAATCGATACCATATTTAGATACCAACCCTCCAATAATAAATATAAAGGAGCCAAAAAATGGTGAATATCCATATGGAGATATTTGCCTCAAATGGTTTGTATATGATGAAAAGGGTATAGAATCAATTAAAATTGTTTATAAAAACGAAACAACAGATTGGATTTTATTGGAAGAAAGGCAGGAATGGGAAAGCTGGGAATATACAATTGAGAAAGAGAAAATGATTGGCAATGAAAAGTATTGGATAAGGGTCATTGCAAAAGATAAAGGAGGCAACACCGCTTATGATGAAATTGAAATTTTTCTTAAAATATAGCGGGGCGTGGATTTGAACCACGGATCTTCGGGTTATGAGCCCGACGGGTTTTCCTGACTACCCCACCCCGCTATCTGCTATTATAATGGCATTGTAATTTAAACTTTACTATCAGAAGTTTTAAAACATCCTTATAATTTTATTCTATGCAATATTATGCAACAGTTCCAATGGGATTAGAAGAGATAGCAGCTGAAGAAATAAGAGAATTTGGAGGAAAAATATATGAAATAAGAAAAGGGAGAGGGAGAATATTTTTTGAAGGAGAGTTGGAGCTTATTCCGAAAATAAACTTTTTTCGGTAGAACTATAGAAAGGCTGATGATATTATTGGAAAGTAAAAAATTTTCTAATTTAGAAGAGATATATAAAATTGTAAAGCAAATAGATTTTGATTTCATAAAACCTGAACAATCTTTTGCAATAAGGGCATTAAGAGTAGGAGAACATGATTTTACATCAATAGATATAGGTAGAGTGGCGGGGCAGGCGGTTATAGATTCCTATAAAGAAAGTAAAGGAATAAGGTTAAAAGTTAATTTAGACGAGCCAGATGTAATAATAAGGACAGATGTAATTCATAATGAGCTATATGTTGGTATCGATACCACAGGAGATGATGCGCTACATAAGAGATGGTATAGAGTTTATAATCATCCAGCTCCTCTTAATTCTGCTATTGCATCCTGCATGATTAGGTTGGCAAATTGGAATAAAAATAAAAGTTTATTTGACCCGATGTGTGGTGGAGGAACTATTCCTATTGAAGCTGCTTTAAAGGAAAGAAATATTCCAATAGGGAAAAATAGAGAATTTGCATATTTTAAGTTATATGGGAAGATTTTGCCATATATAGAAGAAAATAGAGAATTCATGGAAATATATGGGATGGATAAATTTAAAAAACATGTTAATGGCGCTATTAGAAATGCTGAGTCTGCGGGAGTGAAAGATACAATAAATTTTTTTCAAGGAGATGCCACGCTCAAAAAATTGGAAGCGGATATAATTATAACAAATCCTCCATATGGATTGAGAATCGGGAGTAAAAGAATTTTGAAGGATTTATATAGCAAATTTGTTGAAAATTTATTTGCTGATAAAATCGTTGTTATAACCGCAGAATACAAAATTTTTGAGAGCTTCTTAGAGAATCATTATTATGATTATTATAAGATACCAGTTAAATATGGAAACTTAGATGCAAGGATTTTTGTGGTGGGTAAATTAAAATAAGGGAATAATATAAAAATGATGAAAGTAAGAATTAGCGCTACTATACCAGAAGACATTATAAAAAAATTTGATGAGATTTGCAATGAATTAAATTATAAAAATAGAAGCAATGCAATTTCTCAAGCTTTATATGAATTTATAATAGCAAATAAATGGACAAAACAGGAAGGTAAAATAGCTGGAGCCATATTAATTACATATCCTCATAAAGAGAGCGAAAATTTAACAGAAATTCAGCATGATTATAATGATATAATAAATGCAAGCATGCACATTCATTTAAGCAAGGAACAGTGTCTTGAAATAATTGCGGTAAATGGAGAAGCAAAAAGGGTTAGACAATTATTTAAGAAACTGAGAGGATTAAAAAATATCTTATCAGCTAAGATAGTTACATCTGCCTACTAAAATTTTAAATCACAAAATGGATAAGAAAATTATGCTAGAAAAGATTGCGAATTTATTGAAAGAAAAAAAGATTTGGATTGCAACAGCTGAATCTTGTACAGGAGGATTGATAGGGCATATGCTTACCAATATACCAGGAAGTTCCGAATATTATAAAGGAGGCGTTGTTGCTTATAGCAATGAAATAAAGATAAAAGTTCTCGGAGTTAAAGAAGAAACCTTAAAAAAGTATGGAGCTGTCTCCGAACAGACAGCAAAAGAAATGGCTATAGGAATAAAAAATTTGATGGACGTTGATATAGGAATATCAACAACTGGCATAGCGGGGCCTGGTGGAGCAACGCCAACAAAACCAGTGGGTCTTGTATATGTTGGGCTGGCGGGGGAGGAAGTCGAAGCAAGAAAATTTTTGTTTAGTGGAAATAGATTACAAAATAAGGAAAATTTTGCTAAATCAGCTTTAAATATGCTTTTGGAATATCTTGAAAGATGATTGAAATAGATGGCAGTTATGGTGAAGGAGGAGGACAAATTTTAAGGATGAGTATTGCATTGGCAGCATTAACAAAAAAGCCGGTTAAAGTTTTTAATATAAGGGCGAACCGCCCCAATCCTGGATTAAGAAGACAACATATGACAGCAATAGAAGCGGTCGCAAAAATATGTAATGCAAAGACTAAAGGATTGCATGTCGGTTCAAGCGTGATAGAATTTCATCCTGGAGAATTAACGGGAGGAATATATAAATTTGATGTGGGAACAGCTGGAAGTATAACCCTTGTTTTGCAGGCTTGTTTATTGCCTTCCATATTTGCTGAAAAAGAAACGAATTTGAGGATAAAGGGAGGAACAGATGTTAAATGGGCTCCTCCTTGGGACTATTTTAAGAATGTTTTTATTCCATTGTTAAAAAAGATGGGTATAGAGATTGAAGCAAACTTGATAAGGAGAGGATATTATCCAGTTGGGAATGGTGAGGTGGAAGTAAAAATTAAACCTTGTAAAAAAATAAAGAAATTGGAATTTAAGGAAGAAATTAATAAAATAGAGGGGGTAGTTAATATAGCGAATTTGCCTATAGATATAGCAAGAAGAATAAAAAAGAGTGCAGAAAATAAACTTACAGCATTAAAAGAGACGGAAATAAGAATAGAAAATGCGAAGGCAGATTGTCCAGGTGTTGGTATAGTTTTATGGACAAAAGAAAAGATTTTGGGGGCAGATTCATTAGGTGAAAAAGGAAAACCAGCAGAAAAAGTTGGGGAGGAATGCGCCCAAAAACTTATAGAAGAAATAGAAGCAGATGTTGATTTAGACGAAAAAGCTGTTGATCAGCTATTGCCTTATTTTGCTGTTTCTAGCGAAGAAAGCGTGTTTAAATGCAGACAAATAAGTAAGCATGCTGAAACGGAAATATGGCTTATTAAAAAATTTATTAATACTGAATTTGAAATAAAGGAAGATAAAGTTTATGAAGTAAAAGTTATTCCTCAATGATGAAGATTGCGCATATTTCAGATTTGCATATAACAGGAAGCAATTTTGTTAAGGAATGGGGAGAAAATTTAATAAAAATTTTAAATGAAATAAAGCCAGATATTGTCGTTATTACAGGAGATTTAACAGATGATGGTTATATTCATGAATATGAAATAGTCAGAAATTATTTAAAAAGAATAAAAGCTGAAAAGCTTATTGTTCCTGGAAATCATGATGCAAGAAATAAAGGATATGAAATTTTTGAAGAAATTTTTGGCACTCGCTACCCCTTTTATGAAGATGATGAATTGTGCATTTTGGGAATTGATTCAAGTGAGCCGGATGTTGATGATGGGCATATAGGAAGGGAAAATTACCCATTGATAAAGAAGAAACTGGAAAATGAAAAAATAAAAATAAAATTAATGGCCTTACACCATCATCTCATTCCTATTCCAGGAACTGGAAGAGAAAGAAATATACCAATAGATGCTGGCGATGTATTAAATTTATGCATCAAATTAGATATAAGATTGGTTTTATCTGGACATAAACATCTGCCATGGATTTGGAAATTACAGAATACATATTTTGTTACTGCTGGCACAGCATGCTCTCGCCGTCTCAAAGGAAAATCATATCCATCTTTTAATTTCATCGAAATAGATGAAGGAATAAGAATTAAAGAAATAAATGTTGTTAATGGAGAAAGAAAAGAAAAATTATATTCCAAGTTGTATTAAAATCAGAATTATTAGGAAAAAAAGAGCTGCATACATTATATAAATGTACATTTTTCTTTTTTTAATAAAATTTTCATATTCCTTCTTGCATTTCTCGCTACATACTATTTCTCCATATTTTATTGCTTTTCCACATATCTGGCAATGACTATGAGGGGGAATCATGTTATCACTATTGTGCCATTAAACTTCTTCCCATATATAGCATTTTCTAATTCTTGCAAATTGCTCCCATTCAAAACAACCGTTTTTATCTTTTCTTTCCCTATTATTCTACATGCTATTGAATCAACAACAACATTTTCTCCCGCCCTCCATTTTCTTCCTACAATTTTCTTTAAATCCTCGATTTTTATTTTATCGAGTTTTTTAGCATCTCTATATTTTTTTGGGTCTTTATCATAAATGCCATCAACATTTGTTGCGATAATGAGTAAATCAGCTTTTACCTGTTTAGCAAGCATTGCCGCAACAGCATCGGTTGAATGACCAGGCGTTGTACCGCCCATTATTACAGGCGGGGCCATTTTGCTGGCTGTTTCAATTGTACATGGAATTTTTCTTTTAAAAAAGGAGTTAAGGAGCAATGCATTCAAACGAGTTGCCATTATTCCCAATTTATCTAAATATGCCTCATCCTTGCAAAATTTTCTTGCCGTATTTATATATCCTCTGGCTGTTTTCCCTCCCCCAACAACAATATATAAATCAATATTTTTCGATACTCTTTTAATGAATCCCGCTAACTCTTCTATAAATTCGGGCTTTTCTAAAGAAATTAAAGAGCCACCCAATGAAATAACCACTTTCATAAAAGTTATAAAAATTTTTAATAAAAAGTTTTAAGATGATTTTTTATATCCATTCATGCGAAAATATTCCATAAAAAGGGGACATAATCCAGATTTAGATGCATTGATTAAAAAATATTTTGGTGTTGTAGGAGATGTTGAGAAAGGTGTAGAATTTTATGCTGAAGGAATCGGGAAAATTTATATGAAAAAAGAAGGGAAAAATTTAATTGTAGATATAATCCCTCCAGAAAAAGTTGAGGCAAGTTATGAAATAATAAAGAAATGGAATGAATTTTTATTTGAAGCAACAGGCAGAACCGCCAAGGAAAGAAAAAAATTAATGGAGAAGGAAGTAATGGGAAAATGAAGGCTTTGTTATGCATCATTGTAATAATATTATGGGGATTATGGGCATTTTTATTTAAATTAGGAGCGGATGAAATAGGAATAAAAAAGGCCATATTCTATGCTTATTTGGCAGGTATAATTTTTAGTTTTGCCATAATATCCTACCTATTTCCTAAAAAACTCGAAATTAATAAAGGAGTTCTATTAATAATTCTAGCAACAGTTGTTGGTTTTTCGGGTACTATAATTTGGTATTTTATTTTACAAAAGTATAAAGCAAGTATAATAGTTTCGTTTACGGCTTTATACCCTGTTGTTACTGTTTTATTGAGTATTTTAATACTAAAAGAAAAATTATCGTTACCCAATGCAATAGGAATAATTCTTGCAATAATAGCTGGCATTTTATTATCCATATAATTTTATCAGATGTTCCACCAATATTTTAATTCCAATTGCAATCAAAATAATCCCACCCACCATTTTACTTATTCCAATTCTTTTTGAAATGGAAAAACCGAGCAAACAGATAAAAAATGTTATTATGCCTATTATTAAAGCGGGGAGAAAAATCGCAATACCGATAAAAGATAAAGTTATGCCAACAGCAAATGCATCTATACTTGTTGCTATAGAGAGCAATATAATATTTATAGATTTGAAATCTTCGGATTCATAAATCATTTTTATGCCAATAACTGATAAAATAATAAAAGCAATCCAATGGTCTATGGAAGCAATGAATTTTTTTAATTCAATACCAATAAACCATCCAATTATCGGCATTATTGCTTGGAAACTTCCAAAAGAGAAGGATGCTTTAAAAACATATCTTTTATCTATAGCCATAGAAACAGCAAATGCATCCATTGAAAGAGCTATTGCGATTGCTATCATTGATAGCAAATCCATATAATGTATTTCATTATTATATTAATAAATGTCACTAATTGAAATTTTGAATAAACTCAAATGGCATGAAAAATACGATTTTAATAAAGTTATAATATGGTATATAAATAGACCTGATGGAGTAAATTGCATAAGAGGGGAGCAAATAAAGAAAATTGGCAAAAAATTTTTAGAAACAGAAGGTAAATACATACCATATCACAGAATAATAAAAATTGAATATGAGGGAGAAATAATTTATAAGAAATCCTAAAGAATCTTTACATATCTTATTTTACTACTTTCTACACTATTTCCAGCTTTATCATATGCTATTACTTTTAATTCATTGAATGAAAATCCTTGTGGGAGAGGAGCTGTATATGGAGCTACATAATCTTTCCATAGTATTTCATCATTCAATATGAATTCAACATAATCAATACCAGAAATACCATCATTTGCCTCCGCCTCCACAACAAATTTTCCAATTATTATTGTATTGCCAAATAAACTAGACATTATTTTTCTGTTCGCTATATATATGTATCCTTCCTTGGGAGAAACTATTTCTAAGGAAGGTATTTCTTTATCAATTCTTATTGTAAAATTCTTCTTTTCTTCAACATTTCCAGTTTTATCTATGCTATAAAAATGTATGGTATGAGAACCATTTGTAGAAATACTAAATTCTTTTTCATATTTTTTCCATTCTCCATCATTTATTTTATAAAAAGTAGCATTGACTCCAGACAAGGCATCAGCAGCAAATAACTTTATTTTTGCATTACTTACAATCCATCCATTTTTTCCATATTTTGCATTTATTGTATAATTAGTTTTTGGAGGGGTATAATCCATTTTTAAAGTGAAATTTTTCTCTTTTTCAGCATTACCAGCATTATCCGTGCTATAAAAATATACTTTATTTATTCCTTCGTTGCTCACATTAAAGCTCCCATTATATACAATCCATTCTCCATCATTTATTTTATAAAAAGTAGCATTGACTCCAGATAAATTATCCTTTGATGACAAGGTTACCATAACTTCTTTATTATACCATTCCTTTACCTCTGATAAATTATATGTAGTTTGAGGAGGGGTTACATCTATTAAAACAAAAATAGTATCTTTGGCGGAAGCATTATCATTATCATATACTGTTAAATTTACAGTATAAAAGCCTTCATTACTATATGTGTGCGCAATTATACTTCCATAAGATGTTTTTCCATCTCCAAAATCCCATACATATTTTACTATGGAGCCGTCAACATCATAACTTAAATTTGCATTAAAAATTACAGTATAGTTATTCAGTATTATATTTTCCCCAGCATCTGCAACTGGAGGAACGTTTAGTATTGTTATATTTTTTTGTATATAATCCATATTTCCATTTGCATCCCATATAACCAGTCTAACTGAATATATTCCATTATCGGGATATTTATAAGTTGGATTTTTTTCTGTACTGCTATTTCCATCTCCAAAATACCAAATCCAAACTACAATATCTCCGGTGGAATTATCAAAAAATTTTACAAATTCTGTATCTGTTGGTTGATACGGCTCCCAATAAAAATCTGCTTTTAAATCATTGCTGGAATTTATTGGAGGTATAAAACACATGAGTATTCCCAGTAGCAAGATCACCTTCCTCATATAAATCAGCTCAAAAATTGTTTTGGTTATTTATGTATTTCGATACCCCTTCTGAAGAAATTCTAATAATGGTTTTTATTCCTCCTCTTATATTAAAATCTCCTATTACTTCTATATATCTTGGGGAAAGTTTCTCTTTCAAATCATTAAATATCCTATTTGTTGCTTCTTCATGCGTCATATATTTATCTCTAAAAGAATTCAAATAATGTTTTAATGACCTTAATTCAATTATATATTTATCTGGGATATATCTTATTTTTATAGTTGCAAAATCTGGATAGCCAGAGCGAGGACACAAACAAGTAAATTCTGGAAAAGAAATTTCAATTAAATAATCCTTTTCTTGGGAAGGGTTTTCCCATAATTCAAGCTTGGCCTCCTTTATGGCTTTCTCCCCATATTTCATTTCACAAAATTTCCTCTATTTCCAACCTATTTCCTCCCCTCAGATAAATTACTGGGAGATTATATTTTTTTGCCTTCTTTTTCAATTCCTTATCATTTGTTACTATTGCTGCATCCATTTTCAATGCTGTTTCAATAACTCCATCATCTCCTTTATTTTCTGTTTCAACTAATCTAAACCCTTTTTTCTTTATTATACTTAATCCAAGTTTTGCAGCTCTTCCTACCTCCCCCTCCTCTTCCGCCAGTCTTTCCATTTCTTCAACAACCGTTCTTGGAATAATTATTCTGCATATGCCCAACAACCTGTTCAATTCTTTCTCAATATTTATACCAAACTGATAAGGCATCATAAGAGCATTTGTATCCAAAACCACTGCTCTCATTTTATCTCCCCATATCCAATTAACCTCCACCTACCCATTATACTTCTTGAAATTGCTATTCTTTGCCCTTCTTCGGCGCAAACTGGTATTTTTAAGACAACTTCCATATAATCATGCTTTATATGTTTTACTATTCCTACCGTTGTTGCTGTTCCAACAGTTAGCATTAATGCTTCATTTACTTTTATTTCACTTATCTTTTTTTTCTCCTTTTCTCCCATTACTCTATTTAATAGATTTATATCCATCTGCAATTCATAAAAAACTGGTGGGAGTTTACCTTCTTTTCCCACAACCTTTCCAGCCAATGCATCCGCCTTTGTTAAAGAAGGGTCAAGATATGTTCCTATTCCTAAAAGCCCGCCAGGTCCAGCTTCTTCTACCATTTCCCCACCAGTTATAATGGAAGCAATTTCAGTAAAAATTGGTTCATATCTTACCTTTCCATGTTCTTCCACTCTTTTTCCCGGTCTTATTTCTATTTTATCTCCCACTCTTAAAACTCCTTGTTTTAATGAACCACCAATTACCCCTCCTTTTAAATCTTTTGGCTTTGTTCCAGGTTTATTCACATCGAAGCTTCTTGCTGTATACATTAGGGGTGGCTTGCTTTTATCCCTTTTTGGGGTGGGAATAAATTCCTCTATTGCCATAATAAGAGTATCTAAATTTACTTCATGGTGGGCGGAAATTGGTATAATAGGAGAGTTTTCTGCGCACGTGCCTTCTATAAATTCTAAAATTTGTTCGTAATTTTTCCTTGCCTCCTCAGGGCTAACCAAATCTATTTTATTTTGCACAATTACAATATTTTTGGCTCCAACTATATCTAAAGCCATTAAATGCTCTTCTGTTTGGGGCTGGGGGCAGGGTTCATTGGCAGCGATTAATAGCAAAGCCCCATCCATTATGGCGGCACCCGATATAACAACAGCCATTAGTGTTTCGTGCCCTGGAGCATCAACAAAAGAAACTTTTCTTAATAGCTCTGTTTCCTCTCCACAATGAGGACAAACTGGCTTTGTTGAATAGCATAAAGGCTCTGGGCAATTCGGACATTTATAAAAAGAGGTATCAGCATATCCAAGTTTTATAGAAATTCCTCTTTTTAATTCCTCAGAATGCTCATCTGTCCATTTCCCAGTCAATGCTTGAGTTAATGTTGTTTTTCCGTGGTCTACATGTCCAACCATCCCAATGTTTATTTCTGGCTGCCTACTCATTCTTTCTTCTCCTCCAATTTGCCAGCAGCTTTTAATAATTCCTCAATTGGTTTTGCCCCTCTTTTTATAACCTTCATATTTATTTGAGCTATATTCAAGCTTATTGTATTTCCGCAAAATGTTTTTCTTTTTCTTACTCCTTTATCTTTTGGATGAAATCCAACGCTTTCCGCTGTAAGAACTCTCCTTCTTCCAATTCCTGGTATATCCTTTCTCATAATAAAGCCATCTTTATCTGTCCCTCCAGTTATTTGCAATTTATAGCCAGGCAACGAAACAAATATTCCATCTACTTCATCTCCTATCTTTTTTCCAATCAAAGAGTTTGCATGATGCCCATCTACTATAATCTGCCAACTCTTTGGCCCATCACTTATCACTACTTTAAATTCTGCCATTATGTGAGCAATAAAAATGCCTTTTAATATTTTTGGTCGCTTCCTACTTTTTATTTCTGTTGCTCTTCTTTAGCCCACATTTCAAGCTTTCTTTTCCTTTCTCTTTCCCTTAATTCAACTCTCCTTATTTTACCACTTATTGTTTTTGGAAGGCTGTCTACAAATTCTATTTCTCTTGGATATTTATATGGTGCTGTCTGTTGCTTAACAAAGTTTTGTAATTCTTTAATGAGCTCTTCGCTTGGTTCATATCCCTTAGCAAGGACAACAAATGCCTTTACTATATTACCTCTAATTTTATCTGGCGAAGCAACAACAGCTGCTTCAACAACAGCAGGATGTTTTACTAATGCATCTTCTACTTCAAATGGTCCTATTCTGTAGCCAGAGGATTTTATGACATCATCTGCTCTTCCTTCAAACCATATATAACCATCTTCATCCATTCTTGCTAAATCACCAGTTAAATACAAACCATTTACAGCAAGCTCTTCCAGACTCTTTCCATTCCAGTATCCAACCATTAAGCCAGGATGCGTTATTGGAACAGCTATTTGCCCTACTTGTCCAACTGGCACTTCTTTTCCTTCTTCATCCACAAGCTTTATGTCGGCGCCTGGCATTGGCTTGCCCATTGAGCCTGGTTTTACTTTTATGCCATCATAGTTGCATACTAAGCCCGTTGTTTCTGTTTGTCCATAGCCATCGTAAATAAGGAGACCATAAGCTTTGTAGAATCGATCTATAACTTCTCTATTCAGAGCTTCTCCAGCACTTAAGAATTTTTTCATATCGGACAGGTCATAACTTTCCAAATCTTCTTGAGCCCACATTCTGTATTCCGTTGGAGTTGCACAAAGTCTATTTACCCTATACTTTTCCATTAATTCCAAAAATTTAGCTGGTTTAAAGCGCCCATTGTAAATGAGCTGACTTGCTCCTATAGCTAATGCAACACCAATAGGACTCCAGAACCACTTTGCCCATCCAGGGCTTGTAGTAGCCCAAAGCAATTCATTTGGTTTTGCATTCCACCAGTATACAGCGTTTGTTTTTGACATACAATAAATCCATGCATGATTATGCATTACCCCCTTAGGATCTCCTGTTGTTCCAGAAGTATAATTGATTGTCATTATATCTGTTGATTTTATTTTTTCTTTTTCAAGATGGCGAGATTGCTTTGGCATTTCTTTTTCATAGCTGAGCCATCCATCTTTTTCCCCACCAACAACAATATAATTTTCAACTGGGATTTTATTCCTAACTTTATCTACTTCTTCCGTTGAATCCATAGAGGCAATGATTGTTTTCGCTTGACAATTAACAGCCCTATATTCAATATCTTTTGCCCTTAGCATATCTGGACATGGAACGACGATTGCTCCTATTTTGAAGCTTCCTATTTGGCTAACAAAAACTTCAGGAATTCTGGGCATTATAACCATTATTCTATCTCCTTTTTTCATTCCCAAGCTTCTTAGCAAATTACCAAATCTATTTGATTCGTCTCTTAGCTCCCAGTAAGTCATTTTTCCCTTATTTCCTTCTGCATCTTCCCAATACACAGCTACTTTACTCCTATCTTCAGCATGCTTGTCAACTACATCAGCTATAGAATAGTATTCTGGCACATCCCACTTAAAATTTTTCACCCATTCTTCGTATTTATCTTCCATGTTTGTGGAATTGTGTATCCATTATTAATAATTTCGATGAAAAGAGATAGTTGTGATAAAATACCTATGATGATTCTCATTCATACAGGATTATTTTCTACAATTAATGAAAAAATGCTGATGCAATAAATGTTGAATGGAAGATGTGGTTAGACTGCAACATTTTGCTAATTTCCCCGGTTTTAGTTTTCTTAAATTAAAAGCCACTGCGAAAGTAGTTTTCATTTTATTAAAAGCATATTGAAATTTTTGATAAAACTTATATAAGAGCATTTAATGTTTAAACGAAATGGGAATATTTAGCAAACTATCGCAATGGCTTCTATCTATTTTTGGTAAGAGACATGTTAGAATAGGTATATATGGACCTCCAAATGCTGGTAAGACAACTTTGGCAAATAGGATTGCAATGGATTGGGCTGGCGAGATTGTGGGAGAGGTATCGGAAATTCCTCACGAAACAAGGAAAATACAGAAAAAAGATAGAATAGTAATAAAAGATGGAAAATCATCACTTACAATCGATTTAATCGATACTCCCGGAATAGCAACAAAAATTGATTACCATGATTTTATGGCTTATGGATTAAGCGAGGAAGAAGCAAAAAAAAGAGCAAAAGAGGCAACAGAAGGAGTAATAGAAGCTATTAAATGGCTTGATAGTTTAGATGGTGTTATTCTATTGCTGGATAGCACAAAAAATCCTTTTACTCAAGTTAATATAACAATTTTGGGAAATTTGGAAGCAAGGGAGCTTCCTTTTATTATTGCTGCAAATAAAGTTGATTTAAATGGTTCAACACCAGCAACCTTAAAATCAGCTTTTCCACAACATGATGTCGTGCCAATATCCGCTTTAACTGGATTAAATATGAATTTATTGTATGAAGCAATGGTAAAAAAGTTCTCAAAAAGAAAAAAATAAAGGGGAGAAAATGGAGGGAATAAGAGTAAATTTCATATCATACGAAAAGCTGAGCGGTTTATCTATGGAGGAAAAGCTAAAATTTATCCTAAAAGAAGTTGAAAAGGGACAGATATTAGTATTAGAAAAAGGGTTGACACCTGAAGAACAAACAAAACTAATAGAAATGACAATGAAAAATATAAATGAAAGATTTGCTGGTATAGAAATGGAAAGTTATATGGAAGAAAAGCCGAGTTTTTGGCACAGATTGTTAGGAAAAAATAGGGCAAGAATGACTGTTGTTGCACCAGCCAATAAATTAAAAACTATATATAAGGATAAGAATATAATAAAAGCAATTATAAAGAGATAAGATGCCTCATCAATGTTTAAAATGCGGAAAGGTATATGAAGATTCAAAATATGTTATAGATGGTTGTCCAAATTGTGGAGGAAAAAGTTTTTATTATACAAAAAAACCTTTAGATGAGAAGAAAAGACAAGAAATTCTAAAAGAAATAGAAAATAAAGAAAATAGAGAATTTATAAACATAGATATAAAAAAAGAAAAAATTGAAGATATTTTAGAAGAAATAAGGAAAAGAAAGGAAGAAGCCCTAAGAGAAGCAGAAAAACTTGGTAAGAAAGTTGAAAGTATAAGCGTTAAGCAAGTGGGAGAATATGAAATAAATGTAAAGAGATTAATAGAGGAAGGAACAATAATAATTTACAAAGAAGGTGCTTACTATATTTATTTACCCTCCCTTTTTAAGACCCCAAAAAGATAATAAAGGGAAGAGCATTTCAACAGCATGATTAGGGACATAGATATTACAAGAATAATTGTAGAGGAATTTTTAAATGATTTCCTAAAAAGTATAGAAATAGATGTAGCGATTGTTGGTGCGGGACCATCCGGCTTAACAGCTGCAAAATATATTGCAGAAAAAGAAAAAAAAGTAATAATATTTGAAAGAAAACTATCACCTGGAGGCGGAATGTGGGGAGGAGGCATTGGATATCCGATTATTGTTTTAAAGCAAGGTTATGAGATTTTGGAAGAAGCAGGCGTTAAATGCAAAGAAAAAGATGGCTATTGGGTAGCAAATGCTATAGAAGCGGTTGCAAAACTTGTATCATCTGCCATAAACGCTGGGGCAAAAATTTTCAATGGGATGACCGTTGAAGATGTTATAGTAAAAGATGGAAAAGTCAATGGAGTCGTTATAAACTGGTCTTCAATTATGGAAGCTGGATTACATGTTGACCCAGTTTCAATAGAAGCAAAAGCTGTTATAGATGCAACTGGTCATGATTGTAATGTTGCAAAAATAGTTGAGAAAAAATATGGATTAAAAACCCCTACAGGAAAAATTGAGGGAGAGAAGGCAATGTGGGCTGATGAAGGAGAAAGAAAAACTTTGGAAAATACGGGAGAAATATTTCCTGGATTATATGTAACAGGAATGGCGGCTAATGCTGTTATGGGAGCACCTAGAATGGGTCCAATTTTTGGAGGAATGCTACTATCTGGAAAAAAAGTTGCAGAAATGGTATTAAAAAGAATTTAATCCTTCTTTATTTCTATTTTATCATCCATATAAATACGCATTCCATCAATTGCAGCTATTGTAGGAACACCAGCATTTTGAGTAATCCAATTTGCTTGTTTTGTTGCATTGCTCAATACTTTCAATCCCATATGTGTTAAAATTGCAAGCTCCGGCTTTATTTCTCTTACTAGTTCAGCAGCTTCCTCAGTTGACATGTGAAAGGGTATTTTGCCATTTAAAGGGCGAGTTAAACATATAATTAGCAATCTTGCGCCCTTATGAGCAGTAATTAGTCCATCAAAAAGTTGGGTATCACTTGTATATGATATTGCACCGCTATCCAACATTAATTTGAAACCAATAGTTGTAGGGTCTGAATGAAGAGCTGGAGTAATATAAATTTCATATAAATCCTTTATGAGGAATTTATCATTTGGTTTAGCAACCTTTATTTCTCTAACAATTTTTTTATGATAAAAAGAAATAGGGGTATATCCCTCTATACCATTTATTACACTCTCACTCCCAATAAGTAATCCCCTTTTGCTTTTCCCTCCTAAAGTCATTGCTTCTATCAATATTTCAGCATCCGTATAATGGTCTGGATGAGCATGAGAAACAAAAATAACATCTGTTTGAGTAGGATCCAGACCCAATTCATACATTTTTACTAATGCTCCTGGTCCAGGGTCCACATGCATAAGGAGACCTTTGTCAGCAATATATATACCGCCTGTTGCCCTTTTTTGAAATATTGTCGCGAATCTCCCCCCGCCAGTTCCTATGAAAGTAATTTTTGCCATTATATGTAATACTTTTTTGCCTATTATATTTACTGTACAAATAAAAGGAAATAATAAAACTTAATAACAGGATATGATATACTATTGATGGATATTATAGCTTTCATTGCGGGACTAATTGTAGGAATTGTGGCAGTTTCAATAGCAGTTGAGTTTGCTTGGAAAAAAAGCATGCCAGAAAAAACTTGTAAATTATTAAAAAAATGGGATTTAGCAACGCTTAGAAATCCATTAATTGTTGCTGAAAAATTAAGCATAACTCCTCCTCCAGATGCAAAAATAGTTGTAGCAACTCCAACTTCTTTAGAAAATGCTAGGGAAAATCCAGATGTAAAAGGAAATTTTGCAGTAGGGTTGAATAAAGCTTATATTTTTGCTGGAGAAATAAAAGAAGGACAGCTGGCTTTTGTAACATCAGATGATGATATATTAAGGGAATTAAGGGAAATTTTTTATGGATATTATAAAGTTAAAGAGAGAGTAACATCATATGTCCCTAAGGAAGGCAAAGTTAAAATTAGGGGAATTGTAAGAGCTGTATTTCCTTATAGAGATGGCTATTTAATGAGATTATCATATGAGGAAGGAATAGTTGGCGTTATATTGAAAGAGAGGATGGATATTGAGGGAAAGAGAGTTGAAGTTGAGGGAGAGGTAATAGAATATCCATTTATTAAACCTACAAATATAACGATATTAGATTAAATGAGCATCCTAATAAAAAATTCAATAATAGTTACTCAGGATAGAGAAAGGAGAATAATAGAGGGAGATGTATATATTGAAGATGATAAAATAGTTGAAATTGGTAATATAAATATTGAAGCGGATTATGTTATAAAAAATAAAATTGTTCTACCTGGCTTAATAAATATGCATACTCATCTACCCATGACTTTATTACGGGGATATGGAGATGATTTACCATTGGAAGAATGGCTTACAACAAGAATATGGCCAATAGAAGCAAAATTAAAAGCAGAACATATTGCAGCAGGAACAAAACTTGCTTTTATAGAAATGATTTCTACCGGCACTACTTGTTGTAATGATATGTATTTTTTTGAGGATGTTATAGCAAATGAGGCAAAAAAAATGGGAATAAGATGTTATGCAGGTTTTAGCATAATAGATTTCGATACTCCAGAAATGAAAAGAGAGAAATTGATTCCAGAATGTGAAAAGTTTTTAAAAAGGTGGGATAACGATGAATTAATAAAGCCTGTTGTCGCTCCTCATTCCACATATGCATGCTCTCCAGAAACTTTAGAAAAAACGAGCGAACTTTCAAAAAAATACAGAGCATTTATCCATATACATTGTTCTGAAACAAGGCATGAAGTATATGATGTTCTGAAAAAATATGGAAAGAGACCTCTCGAACAAATCAAGGAATATGGATTATTAAATGAAAAGACAATGCTTGCTCATTGTGGATGGATAACAAAGGAGGAAGTGAGAGAGATTGCCAAAGCAAAAGCATGTGTAATCCACAATCCAGTAAGTAATATGAAATTGGCTACGGGAGGATATACTCCTTTGCCGGAGTTGATGGAAGCGAATGCAACAATTACATTAGGGACGGATGGGGCGGCAAGCAACAATAAGTTAGATATGTTTGAAACCATGAAATTTACTGCTTTAATACACAAACATCATCGATGGGATGCAAGCATTGTAAAGGCGCAGGAAGTTTTAGATATGGCCACAATTGATGCAGCGAATTTTTTAAAGTTGAATGCTGGAAGCATAGAAGTTGGAAAAAAAGCAGACATTATATGTATAGATAAAAATATGCCAAATTTAATCCCTCGCCATGATATAATAAGTCATTTAGTTTATTCTGCATCTGGTTATAATGTAAGTGATACAATAATAAATGGTAAATTAATTATGCATGAAAGAAAGTTTTTAAATATAGATGTGGAAAAGGTATATGAAATGGTTGAAAAAATGAAAGAAGACTTATTAAATATATCCTAATTCCTTCATCTTGTTCAGAACTTTTTCAACACTTTCATCAACACTTTCTTTATCAGTTTCAACAATTACCTCTGGATTTTCTGGTTCTTCATAGGGGTCATCTATCCCAGTGAAATTTTTTATTTCGCCATTTAGAGCCTTTTTATACATTCCTTTTACATCTCTTTCTATACATACTTCAAGAGGAGTTTTTACATATACTTCCATAAAATCTTTGCATATTGAACGGGCAAAATCTCTGTTCTCTCTATACGGGCTGACAAAACTACATAAAACAATAACTCCTCTTTCAGATAACAATTTTGCCATTAATGCAATATATCTCAGATGCTTGTTTCTTCCTTCCTTTGAAAAATCTGTATTTCTAATATAATTTCTAACAGTATCGCCATCAAGTAGCTCAACATCCTTTCCTTTTTCCCTTAATATTTCCATTAATTTTTTTGCTATTGTCGTTTTTCCAGAGCATGGCAAACCAGTAAACCATATAGTTACACCCCTCATTTTATCACCCTTCCTTCCATATGTAATGGAACTTTAATACCAAATTCATTCAATAAAGTTGGAGCGAAATCATATATGCTGACTCTATCTAAAATTTTTGGCGTATGAGGATACTTAACAAATATGCCATATTTTGAATGGACCGCATCATCTGGTCCCGTGTCATTCCTTTCTAAATGTATTTTATTATGTCCTATTGTACCCGCAGACCGCCAATACAAATCATCGAAATATACCATTAAATCCGGAGGGTCTCCTCTACATTCTGGATATAGTTTCTCTGGCAAGAAAACCTTATTATCCATTTTATTGCCTTTATCATCCTCAACCTTAGAAAGCTCTTTTGCAAGCTCTTTTCTAACTTCTTCATATTCCTCTTTTTTTATCGCTCCATATTTTTCTCTATCCTTCACGTTTATAAAAACCCTCGCATAATATCCTCCCCATCCCCAAGCGATTGTTTTATCCCAAGCAACATTAACTCTATCTATACTTCTTATTCCATTTGGCTTCTCTTTTAAAACAAGCCATTCATTTTCAATGAGCCATTCATTTATACAAAAAGCTCCTTTCATTCTTTTTGCTCCATGGTCAGATACTATGAAAATTGAAGCATCATCAATCAATTTCAAATACTCGCCTAAATTTCTATCAAGCAATTTATAATAATCCCTTATGACATTTTTGAAGGGAGAATTTTCTTCATATAAATGGTGATTTTTATCAAAATATCTCCAAAAAGCGTGTTGAACTCTATCAAGTCCTATTTCCACAAACCAAAATAAATCCCAATCTTTATTCTGCATTAAATATTTAATGATTTCATGTCTTATCTCAGTCATTTCCCATAAATTTTTGACTAATTCCTCCTTCTCATCAGTTCTAAATTCAACATCAAAAATATATTCCCCAACTTCTTTTTCAATTTCTTTTTTTAATTCTTCTGGATACGTATATGGTTTATTTTTATCTGGAGTTATAAAACATGATATCAGCCAACCATTAAGAGGCAGGGGAGGATATGAAGGAGGTATTCCAATTATACAGCTTTTAAAACCGTGTTTTGCCAATATGTCCCAAACTTTGGGATATTTCTTAAATTTTGTAGAATTTGCAATCCAAATGTCATTATAACTATTTTCCTTTCTGTGTCTGAATCCATATATACCATGTCTTCCTGGATTTACGCTTGTTGCCATTACCATCCATGCTGGTATAGTGATAGGTGGGTCACAACTTTCCATAGGCGCATATAAGGAATTCCTTAGCAATTTTCTAAAATTTGGCAAATCATCTATAAATTTATTAAAAACCAATTCAGGTGTGGCACAATCCCAACCTAATACTAATGCCTTCATTTTTTTCCTCCTAATTCATTTAGAATAATTTTTATGAAATCCTCGCATTCATCCTTTGGAACAATAGCTCCCATAACATTTTTCTTTCCACCAGCAATATATCCTCTTTTTTTAGCAGTATCAATTAAAAATGAAACATTATTACCTCTGACATATAACTGACAATCATTATCAAAATATCCCCAATTTACTACAATAACATAATCATTTTTTTCCCACAATTTTCTGGCAATAGTAGATATTATATTGTATTTACAATCCATTTCTTTTATAAGTATATTACCCACTTTTTTTCCTTCTTCAGATAAAATTTTTTCTATTTCATTTTCTATCTTCATTTTATTTTCTATCCATTTTCTATTTTCCAGTATTTCTTCCTTGTTTACTCCTCTTGAAAGAAAACGAACGGCATTTTTTATTTCATTAACATCTCCTACTTTATAATTTGAATCAATTAAACTAACCATCTCCAACATTTCTTCAAATTTTATCCTGTTCTTTTCTATAAATTTTTTAAGTTTCTCATAAAAACGAGTTTTTAAAATTCTCCTTTCCCAATCTCCAACTACTCCTAAAAAAGCTAATAAGTTCTCTTTATTTCCCAGATATTCATTTACAACCCATGAAGCAGAAGGATATTTTTCTTCATCCTCTCCTTCTATAATAGGATTTATATATTCTATGCCCTCCACTTTCTCCACTAAATGATGGTCAAAAACTTTTATTTTCAATTTATATTCCATTAACTTTTTTAGGCTGTCTGTATGCAATGCTAAATCCACAATATATATCTCATCAAACTTATCCTTTATTTTTTCTATTTCATCATCTGTTAAAAAATAATTTCCTATTTTTGGAGTCATCAATTCATGTCCATTGTAAAGAAGAGCTGCAGAACATATGCCATCTGCATCCCAATGATGTATGATTAGAGACATACTAATCAACAAAAGGATTATCATAACTCATTACTATTTCGGCAACTTCTTTTCGCATCATGTTTTCTGGAGGAACTTCACCAGCCCTAATCATTTTTCTTATTGCTGTTCCACTATAATAAATATGATATTCATTTTCGTGAGGACATATCTTTTCGTTTACAACATGTCCACATTTTTTACAATAAAAGAAGGATTTAAAGAAAATAGGCGTTATTCCTAAATCTGGAAATTCTTTGAATATATCATGAGCTTCATATGGTTTATAATAGTTACCAACTCCCGCATGATCTCTACCAACTATAAAATGTGTACAACCAAAATTTTTTCTCATAATTGCATGGAAAATAGCTTCTCTTGGTCCAGCATATCTCATTTCTGTTCTCAATATAGACAAAACAGCTCTATCTTTAAGATAATAATGCTTAATTAAGGCATCATATGCCTTGATTATCACTTCATCTTTAAAATCCCCTTTCTTTTTCTTCCCTATAATTGGATTTATAAATATGCCATCTACAAATGTTAAAGCTGTTTTTTGAACATATTCATGTCCCAAATGAGGCACATTTCTTGTTTGAAAAGCTACAATTTCTTTCCATCCCTTTTCTTTAAAAAGAATCCTTGTTTCATGTGGCATTAGATGATATTCTTCAAACTCTTCATCGCCTCGTTTAACCAGTTCGATTTTCCCTCCCGCCAGCTTGCTGCCCATTTCCATAATTTTTTTAACGCCGGGATGCTGGACATCTGTTGTTTTAAAAACTTTTTCAGCATATTCTTTTTTGTCATAGCCATATATTTCCTCAATTTCAAAAGTTGCGACCATGCCATTTTTTGCAAATAGCACAATTTCGTCTCCTTCTTTTAGCTCCATATTTTTTAAATCGAAAACAATTGGAATAGTCCATGGCAAATCATTGGAAAGGCGCATATTGTAGAGGACATTTTCAAAATCTTCTCTACAGAGAAATCCCTCTAATGGAGAAAAAACACCATATGCAATATTTTCGATATCATGAGCTAAATCATTGCTTATTTCAATTCTTTCCATTCCATCAATGTTTTTTTCTTCATTTACCCTATAAATTAATTTCCCGCCATGTGGAGCAGGTAACCTATTCATTTTATCATCAATCCAGATAGCCCAATGCTCTCAATCTTTCCTTTATTTTTTCTTCATCTTCCTTGCTGAATACCTCCTCTTTTTCTTCCTCTTCCATGCTTGCTAGTAATTCCCTTAGAACATATGTTACGTAGCTTGATATGGATGTGAAGCCAGTTCCTTCTATTCTTTTTTTAATTTTTTCCGCTAACGGAGTTGGTATCGAAACGGTTGTATATTTTCCCTTTTCCTCAGTCATATTCTTGTAATTAAATATTATTATAAAAATTTTATTAATAGATGTTATCACGGAACAGCAAAAAATTGAAAAAGAGATTTGTTTTCATAATGTGCTCATCAGAAAATGCAGGAAAGAAGATTTGGAGGAAATTTATAGAATAGAAAGAATGTCCTTTAAATATCCATATCCAACTTTTGTTTTTCATGAATATTTAGATAAATTGTTCTTTGTTATCGAGGAAAACAGGAAAATCATTGGATATGTTATAGCTGATGAAGAAAGAAATTTAATTGTTTCAATAGCCATTCATCCAGATTATAGAAGAAAAGGATATGGGAAAATGCTGATGAAGCATGTTTTGAGATTCATGAAAGGAGAAGTTGTTTTACAAGTAAGGAAAAGCAATGAAATTGCCATTAACTTTTATAAAAAATTAGGTTTCGAAGAAAAAACAGAATTAAGGAGATATTATATTGATGGAGAAGATGCAATTTTGATGGCTAAGAAGATAGATTGATAATTGCTTGGGCAATGTCTCCGTTTGCTTCTTCCAAAGCTTTCCTTGCTTCTTCCTTACTTTTCCCAGTTTTTTCAGCAACTAACTCCACATCTTCCTCTCTTATTTTCATTTTTATTTCAGGCTTACCCACAATTTGATATGTTTTTTGCCCTTTCATTTCCAATATACTTACCATGGGATTTGTAAAAATGTATTGTTTGTCTCCAGTTTCAATTATAACCTTCTCAGCTTTTAATTCTTTTATATTTATTCCCATTTTTTTCATTGCAAGACGGATTTGTTTATCATCAAATGGAAGCATAAGAATAAATAAACAAGGTTTAATAAAGATTATTTATAAAAAAGCATTCAGAAAAATATGGAAACGCATGTGCTAGATAGAAATGCAGAATTTTTAGGCGTTGAAACAGAACAATTAATGGAAAATGCTGGAAGAATTGTTGCAGAAGAAGCTAAAAAATTGCCATATAAAAAGTGGCTTATTTTATGTGGCGGTGGAAATAATGGGGGGGATGGGTATGTTTGCGCTCGCTATTTAAAAAATTGTGTTGTTATAGCTGTATCCAAACCAAAAACAAGGCTTGCGATGAAAAATTATAGAAGAGCAAAATCAGTTGGAATAAAAATATATGGCGGAGATAAATTTGAAGAGCTATTAAATGAATGCGATGCCATTATAGATGCAATGCTTGGAGTTGGAATAAAAGGACAGTTGAGGGAGCCGTATAAAGGCATCGTGGAAACATTGAATAAATCCAGAAAATTTATTTTATCAATAGATGTTCCAACTGGATTTGGATGTGATATTTCCTTAAAGCCGAATATGACAGTAACTTTCCACTTTATAAAGGAAGGAATGAATGAAGAAAATTGCGGAAAAATTATTCTAGCAGATATTGGCATACCAAAAGAAGCCGAAGAATATGTATTGCCTGGTGAATTTTTATATTATCCAAAGCCAAGAAAGGAGAGCCATAAAGGAGAAAATGGTATTGTCGCTATAATTGGAGGAGGCCCTTACACAGGAGCCCCCGCTTTAGCTGGACTAGCCGCCTTAAGGACAGGGTGCGATTTGGTATATATATGTTGTCCATCTCCAACTTGGCAGGTTATTGCATCTTTTTCTCCAAACCTAATTGTTAGGAGAATGCACAGCGATATTTTTACTCCAGCAGATATTAAGGAAATTGAAGAAATTGTTGGTAAGGCAGATGCTATTTTAGTGGGGCCAGGTTTAGGAAGAAAAGAAATAACTAAAGATGCTTGTAAAATTTTGATTGAAAAATATGTAGATGAAAAATATTTTGTAGTTGATGCTGATGCGATTGAAACAATAAATTTTGACTGTAAAGGAAACGTTATTATTACGCCGCACGCTGGAGAATTTAAGAAATTAACAGGAATAAATTTACCAAATGATTTAGAAAAAAGGAAAGAAATTGTAAAAAATGAAGCAAAGAAAAGAAATGCGGTTATTTTGCTTAAAGGATTTATAGATATAATAAGTGATGGTAATAGAGTTAAAATAAATAGAATTCACAATGAAGGAATGACTGTAGGAGGAACAGGAGATGTTTTAGCTGGAATAACAGTTGCTTTATTAGCAAAGAAAGTTGAACCATTTCATGCAGCTTGTATGGCAGCTTTAATAAATGGAATGGCAGGAAATACCGCGTTTGAAGAAAAAAGTTACGGAATGCTCGCGAGCGATATTATAGAGAAAATACCAGAAGTAATAAAAGAATATGTTGAATAAATTTTATATACCACTAGAATATTATAGTAAATCACAATAATATTAAGGTGATTTAATGTGTAAGGATATTCCTTGTAAGCCTCCAGATAATATTCCTCAAAAATGGCTTAAACTCCGTAATTTTGTTAAAGCCCTCCGTTTTCCAACGAGATGGTTAATAATCAGATATATTGGTGATGGAAGCAAAAGCACAAAAGAAATTTATGAATATTTGCTTCAAAGAGGAGAGCGAATAACAAAATCAGGATTATATTATCATCTTTCTGAACTTAAAAATGCTGGAATAATAGAAGTTGCTGGATATATAGAAGAAGGAGGAGGAGCACCAGAAAAGGTATGGAAATTAAAAACGAAAAAAATTGTAATTGATTTGATTGAAGGTGATTAAATGAATGCAATAATTATAAATATTATAGCCATCACCGCCTTTTTAATAGCTTTTGTAAAGGATAGGAAAAAGCAATCTGGAATAAAAGGAATATTATTTATTGGCGTAGTAGGGGCGGTAACGCATATTCCAGCTTTATTATCATTTCCTATAGCAGCATCATTGCTTGAGGAAGGCGCATCAGTTAGTGCTGTTACCGCTTTTATTACCACGTTAACCATGATCGGAATAGTTACACTACCTATTGAAATAAAAGAAATTGGAGGAAAGATTGCAATCCTTAGAAATGGATTGAGTTTCATTATTGCAATTATTATTGCTCTTATAATGGGGGCAATATTATGAAAAGCATGATTAGAGATTGGATTTTATTAGTAATAATTTTTGTAATTTCCAGATAAAAAAGAAGCAATTGTTCACACATCATGGAATTTTTTTATTGAGATGGTTATAATACTTCCTGCAGTAATGGTAATATTGGGTCTTTTTGCAATATGGGTGCCTAAAGATATTGTTGTAAAACTTCTTGGAAAAGCATCTGGTATAAAAGGAATTTTCTTGGCAATAATGCTTGGAGCACTACCCACCGGCCCACTATATATTGCATTTCCGATGGCTACCGCTTTACTTAAAAAAGGTGCTAAAATATCAAATGTTATTATTTTTCTATCTTCTTGGGCTTGTATAAAGGCGCCTCAAGAATTAGTAGAATTCCAGTTTATGGGATTACAATTTATGCTTTTAAGGCTTATTTTAACAATTATTTTTGTGGTTATTATGGGGTTATTTATAGAGAAAATTTATGATAAGATATAAACACTATATAGGAGTAGCCCAGCTTTCATTATCCTTATATATTGCTTCCCCTAGCTTGGCATCTCCCTTTATCAATGGCATAGGCTCTTTTATTGCTTCTATTCTATATAAGGCTGATTTATACCAGTTGTAATCGCTTTTTGTCTTTAATTTTTTAACGATGGGCAATTTATCTTGAAATCGGAAAAAATTGCTACCATCATCAGGATAAACTTGAAATTGCCTCCTTATATCTGTTATAACAAATCCCATCTTATGAATCATTTTTTGTATTTCGTACCATTTTTTACGGGAAGCTTCTAAAGTTGTTAATCCAAAATAACCAGCACATCCAATTCCTTTTAAAGTTGAAACAGCTCTAGATAAAAATAACTTTATGCCTGGTAATGTTTCAACTGGATCTGTAACGAAAACATCAAATTTTTTCGAAAATTTTTTATTTTCATATTGAAAATCCTGGACATAAGCTTCGATATTAAGTCCATATTTTTTTGCCATATTATTTATAAAATTTATCAATCTTTCATCTATATCAACTGCAACAACATTTTTAGGAAATCCAGTCAAAGCTAGAGCAATGCTGAATAAATCGTCATCTCCCGCAACAAATATGCTTCCATAAACATCTCCCCTTTCTACCATAAAAGATAATTTTCTAAGAATTGCGTTTGTTCCAATATATCCTTGGTCGTATTTTTCAATGGGCTTGGGGCGATTCCTTATTATTTTTTCATAATCCTTTTTTATTTTCATAAAAATTTTATAACCTGTTCCCTCACAAATTTTACATTTATGTTCTTTAAAATCAAATTTAAATTTCTTACCTTTTGGTGTTAATTCAACGACTCCATCTTTTATATTAATTAATCCTTCCTTCTTTAATTCTTGCAACTTGTTAAAAAATTCAGGCAATGAAGCATCCTGAAAATCAATAATTTTCCATATAGATGCTTTACCAGCATGAAGGATAGAGAGGATTTGTTTCTTTATTCTATCCACTCTATCCCCTATCTAATATATAATGCTTATAATTTTTTGGTTTTAAATATTTAATAAACGCATCAAAAGCTTTGTGCGCCTGCTGGGGGTCGCCACAAGTGAAAATGTCCAAATTAACAAGTTCATACTCAGGCCAAGTATGTATTGAAATATGTGATTCAGAGATTAAAATTATACCAGTTACTCCATGGGGGTTGAATTGCTTATAAAGAGAGCCAACTACCTCTACCTTTGCCTCCTCAATTACTTTTTCCATTATTTGCCTTACTTGTTCCTCCTTAGAAATTAAATCCTTTGACACGCCGTATAACTCAGCTATTATATGTCTACCTAATACTTTCATTGTTATCACCTCTGGGGGTGAGTTTCTGTAGTTTCAAAATTTTTTCTTTGTGGACAACCCCCGAATTTTTGTAAATATACTTTCTATTTAAATTTTTCGCTGGATGCTGGATCTAAAATACCCTACTTATGATAAGAAATACCTTTAATTATTGTTATAGCCCTATAAATTTGCTCGAGTAAAATAACTCTACATAATTGATATGGAAAAGTCATTTTTGAAAGAGATAAAATAAAATCTGCATCTTCCATTTCTTTAAATCCTTCCCACCCACCGATATAAAATCCTATTTTTTTATAATTTAATAATAGATTTTTTAAAAATCTCGCAAATTCAAAAGAAGTCATTTCCTTTCCTTTTTCATCCAAATAGATTTTATAATCACAATCTACAACCTTATCTTCAAAAATTTCTATTTTAACGAACTTATTTATCCTCTTTTTATATTCTTCCACAGCATCTTTATAAAACTTTTCTTTTAGCTTACCACTACAAACTATTTTTAGCATAAAATTAAGAGAAAAATAGTTTTATAATTGTTGATATTAAATTGTGAAAGCAAAATTAATAGCATTACTTTTACCTTTAATCTTAATTTTTATACCATATAAAGCAAAAGCACAATATTATGAAAAATTAATTTTGAATTTTCCAGAAGAAATGAAATATCAACCCTTAGATATAAAAATAAAATTTAAAAATGATTGCCATGCCATAAATGAAGAGAAGCATTCCATAAGAGTTTTATATAAGGGGAAAGAAATAGATAGTCAAATTTATAATTTAAAATTTGAAAATAATTTATTAAAGGAATGTAACATTGTTTTTTTATATCATGGAAAGGGGGAATATTTAATTGAATATGGGGAGGATGTTAAAAAAAAGGATTATAAAGATTTTGTAAGTATAGAAGATTCTTTTTATTATGTTGAACCTATTCCTGGATATTTTGCAAAATTGAATTACTATTCAATAAAAGAAAATGGTAGAATAGTATTTGGAATATGTCAAGAAGGAAATGTATTAGGAATAGAGATGGCCAACAAAGTAATAAAATTGAAAGATAATTCAACTGAGTTTAAAATGCAAAACTGGGAACAAATGTTTTCTTTTGCTCTTTTCCAATCCGATTCTGGAACAGATGAAAAAATGGTTAGCAAAAAAATCATTGTTGACGGAAATTTAATGGTCAGAGTAGTCATTCAATCAATATCAAAAAATAAAAAAATGAGAACACACGCTATTTATACCTACTATTATTCCCCAACTAAAGAGAAAAGATTATTTGTTAAATTATATCATGAAGCAGAAAAATCGGAAGAAAATACCACATATGCATACTTGATGTGTGTTAAATCGAGAAGCAAAACAATAGAAGAACTAAATATGGGGGAAATCCTCCCGTATATACATCTAAATGGAAGAAACGGAATAGAGGAGTATAGAATGGATACAAATCCAGAAAATAAAGAAAATAAATGGTTAATTTCTTCAAAGGATAATGTTGTTCTTGGTGAAAGAGGATGGGTATGTATAGATAATAAAAATAAAGCATATGCACTGATTTTTTCGAAAAGCGGCTTACAAGTTAGAGCGGCGGTTAGAGAGGAGGTAAATATCCCGGGCTTAGAAATAGACGGGGGAGGCGTAAGCGTTGGAGGCAATAACAGAATTTTTGAAGGAGAAATAGAATTTTTTTATGGAAGCTATGCAAAAGTGAGTAAAGAAGCTAATGCATTTTTCGATTTTTATGACTATAGAAATTTTTATTATGAAGGAAAAGAAGAGAAAGAGGAAAAAGAAGAAAGGAAAGAATATAATTTGAGCGTGTTTGTAAATAAATTTTCTATACCATTCTCTTCTCACTTATCTGCATTTTTTGGAATAAATATTCCTCATTTGGAGGCAGAAATATGGAAAGATAAAATGATTGCAAAGACGATTATAAATTTTAGAAAGGCGAAATTCCGTTTGCCAGAAGGAGAATATATAGTAAAAATTTATTATAATGGAATATTCAGCAGAAAATTTATCGGTTTTAAATATGTGGTTCTTGATGAAGATAAAAAAATAAGAATCAGTTGTACTTTTGAGGGAGAAATAAAAATTAAGGTAAAAAATGGAACAAAAATAAGAATTTTTCATTCAAATGCCCTTATAGAAGAAAATATTTCTAATGGAGAAGCGATTATTAAAGTTCCATGCTTTAAAGAATATGAGTTGAAATTGATTTATAAAGGAATTCTTGTTCATGAAGAAAAAATATTCTTATTTTTTAAAGTTGATAAGGAATACAAATTTAATACATATGATTTAAAAGTAGATGTAGTTGATAAATTAGGATTACCTATAGGAATAAATATAACGCCTATTTTGTTTGGAAAGGATGCGGTTGAGGATTATAAAATGTATGGATTTCATTTTAAAGATTTGCCTAAAGGAATTTATAAGTTAATTATTTCATATAAAGGATATAAAATTGAGAGGGAGATAGAAGTTTATGATGATAAGTTTATAAAAATTTTATTTCCAGCAGAATATAATATTGAAATTAAAACATACGATTCGAGAGGGTTTCCCATAAAAGCAAAATGCCTCTTTGAGAGAAATGGCATGGAATTTGAAAAAAATATTCTTCCTCCAGCTGAGTATTTAGTTAAGATATATGATAAGCAACTTATAGCCACAAAGAAAATTTTTGTATTAGAAAACGAAAGATATGAAATCGTTACCAAAAAATTTTCCCCTTATCCTTATCTCCTTCCTATTGCTGTTTTATCTTCTCATTTTATAATTATGAATCTGAGAAATAAAGGAAATAATAATAAAGGAAAAAAGAAATGGATTAAAAAAACTATAATAATTACATTACTATCTACCTCCTTAGTATTCTCATGGTGGCACACAACAGAATACTATAACAATGAAAAATCACAAGTTAACTTATATATGCTACCACCAACAATGATCCAGTTCCATTCTTCATATGGAAATATTGTTTCATTGCCTTCTATGTTCAGATTTGCTTTATATATTTCTTTACTTTTCCTTATTTTTTCAATTATATTAACAATTAACCAAAAACTTTTTAAATTCTCTTTTCTCCCCCTATTATTATCATTAATAACTTATGTTATTTCATTAAAGAAATTTACAAGCATAACCGGTGGTGGTATGAACTTTGGGATAGGCTTTTATTTGGCATTAACATCATTATTTTTAATAATTATAAAGGTGATAATAAATGAAGCTAGAAGAAGCAGTTAAATATGCTACAGATTTGCTACTTAGCTTGCCAAAGAAAACAAAAATCAGGATAATAGGACATATAGATGCAGATGGAATTGCATCAGCATCAATTGTTGCGATAGCTTTGGCAAGGGCTGGTTATAGGTTTCACATCTCAATAAAGAAAACGGAGCCAGACCTTATTAAGGAGATAAAAAAGGAGGATAATGATTTAGTAATATTTGTTGATATAGGAAGCAGTTATTTAGAGGAAATGAGGGAATTAAAAAATGTGATAGTTTTAGAGCACCATCTTGGGAAAGAGGAAGCACCATCCAATGTTATGTATTTAAATGCAAGATTTTTTGGATTAGATGGAAGTAAAGAAGCTTGTGGTGCAAGCGTTGCATATGCTTTTGCTTTAGCCTTAGATGAAGAAAATGTAGATTTGTCCCAGCTAGCTATTGTTGGAATAATAGGAGATAAACAACAGTTCATTGGATATAATAAGAAAATTGTAGAAGATGGGATAGGGAGTGGATTTATTGAAGAAAGAGATGAATATATTTTGGTTGGAAAAAGCTTAAAGGAAGCATTAGAAAATTCCTTAGAACCTTATTTTACTGGCTTTTATAAATCATCCGCCTCATTCTTAGATAAATTAGGTATACAGCCCCAAAAAAAATTTGAAGAATTGGAAGATGAAGACAGAAGAAAATTATTATCCGCCTTAACTTTAAAGTTATTGGAACAAGATGTAGATGAAATTGCTTGGAGGAAAAGAATATACTATGGGAAAAATTATGGAAATTTATATGATATTTCATCAAAACTTAATGCTTGTGCAAGATTAAATGAAGCTGGTGTTGGAATAGCAATATGTTTAGGAGATAAAAAAGCTATTGATGTAGCTCATGTCATACAGGAAAAGTATAGGGATGAGATAAGGAAGGAAATGAGAGAAATGGAAAAAAAAGAACCATATGAAAAAAACAATTTCATCTATTTTTATACTGATAAGGCTCCATTAGCGGGTGTGCTTGCTGGACTTGCTTTAAAGTATTTGCCAAATTTTAAGAAAGATAAGCCAATTTTGGCTCTTTCATATAATGAATTTATCGATGTTTCGGCAAGAGCAGATGATAAAATGGTAGAAAATGGGGTTAATCTTGGAGAAGCTTTGAAGCTGGCAGCAGAAAAAGTTGGGGGAATAGGAGGGGGACACCCAGTTGCAGCGGGAGCTAAAATAAGGAAAGATAAGGAAGAGGAGTTTTTAGAAGAAGTGGATAAGTTGCTAAAATGAAGGAATTAATAATATGTGAGAAGAACATTGCAGCTAGAAGAATTGCATATATACTTTCAAATGGAAAATTAAAACAAGGTAGGATATATGGTATACCATACTATTATTTTAATGATTCTGTTGTTATTGGATTAAAAGGACATATTAAAAAATTGGATTTTCCGAAAGAATATTCGAGATGGACAGATATAACACCAAAAGAACTTATTGATGTAAAGCCTATTAAAAAATTAATAGATAGAAAAATAGCAATGGCGGTAAAAAATTTGGCCAAAGATGCTACTCGAGTAATTATTGCAACAGATTATGATAGGGAAGGAGAGTTAATTGGGGTGGAAATTTTAGACCTATTGCCAAAAAATATTGAAATAAAAAGAGCAAAGTTTAGCTCAATAACTCCTATAGAAATAAAAAAAGCATTCGAAAATTTGGAGGAGGTTGATTATAATTTGGCTAAATCGGCAGAAGCAAGACAATATATAGATTTAATCTGGGGTGCCAGCCTAACAAGATTTATTTCTCTTGCATCAGAACAATTAGGAAAGGATTTTTTATCTGTTGGAAGGGTGCAATCACCAACATTGGCATTGATTGTTGAGAGGGAGAAAGAAATAAAGGAATTTGTTCCTAAGCCTTTTTGGAAAATAAAAGTAAAGTTTGAAAAGGACGGTAAAGAATTTTTTGCAGAATATCCAGATAAAATATGGGAAGAAAATAAGGCAAAAGAAATATATGAAAAATTAAAGGAAAGAAATAAAGGAATTGTTGAAAATTTTGATAAAAAATTAAAAGAGGATTTACCTCCACATCCATTTGATACAACAACGTTTTTGAAAGAAGCATCATCTATAGGATTTTCAGCTCCTCAAGCAATGAAAATTGCGGAGGAACTTTATATGAATGGATTGATTTCATATCCTAGAACAGATAATACTGTATATCCCTCCCTCCCCTTCAAAAACATTCTCAAAAAAATTGAAAAAATTTTTCCTAAAGAAGTAAAAGAAGTTTTCAAAATGTTAAGGGAGAAACCAGTGAGAGGGAAGAAATTTAGCAAAGACCATCCTCCCATCCATCCAGTTGATGCAAGAGAGATTAATGGAGCCCATTTGAAAATTTACGAGTTAATAGCAAGAAGATTTATGGCAACATTATGCAAGAATGATGTATTAGAGATAAAAAAAGCAGAAATAAATGTTAATGGAATAAAATTGGTTGCAAATGGTATAGTTATAAAAGAAAAAAATTGGAGGAAAGTGTATCCATCTAAAGTTGAGGAAAAATTCTTGCCAGATTTAAAGGAAAAAGAAGAAATTAATATTGTTGAAATTAAAAAAATAAGAGGGGAAACAAAACCACCAAAAAGATATACACAAGGTAGTTTAATTGTAGAGATGGAGAAACTCGGATTAGGAACAAAATCGACAAGGCATGAAATAATAGGGAAACTATATCAAAGAAATTATATAAGAGGAAAAAAAATAGTTGCTACGCCTTCCGCCTTTGCCGTTGTTAATGCGTTAAGGAGGGGCGCCGAAATAATAACAAAGCCGGATATGACTTCATTGCTTGAAAAAGAAATGGATAGAATTGCTGAAGGAAAAAAGGAATTTGAAGAAGTTGTGGAGGAATCGAAAGAAATTTTGAAGAAAGCTTTTGAAATTTTAGAAAAAAATGAAGAGAAAATAGGAGCAGAAATTAAAGAAGCAATGAACAAGCAAAATTATTTTGGGAAATGTAATAGATGTGGAAGTGATTTAGTTTTATTAAAATCTTCTAAGGGAAAGAGATTTATTGGCTGTTCAAATTTTCCAAAATGTCAGAATAGCTATCCCTTACCCCAAAAAGGAAATGTTGTTTTTGAGGGAGATTATTGTAAAAAATGTGGTGCGCCAGTAATAACTATTATTTATAAGGGAAAAAAATGGAAAAAATGTGTTAATATGAATTGTGGTTAAGCTTTCCTTTCCCTTGATTTCGGTCTAAGTCTTTTAGAACCGCATCTCCTACACTTATCTGCCCCAATAGGATTGCGAGCATTACAATTCATGCAAATCAATTTGTTCAATAATCTTGCTTCTGCTTCTGGAAATCTTGCCATGCTGTTATAACAGCTTTATTTATAAATTTGTTGCGTAAATTCAGTCTTTATATCCACTATTATATTACTACAATCAATTATTACAACAAAATAAAAATAAATAGAAAATAAATTACCAGCATGTTCCAAAAATGGAAGGAAAAGGTAATTGTAAATGGAATAGAAAAAGAAATAGAGATAAGAAAAGATGGATATTGGCAAAGAAGGTGTAGAATAATTCAAAGAGCTGGCTTGGAATTAACAAAGGAAGAAGATTTTTCAGATTTAATAAATAAAGAATGCATATTCTGTCAACCAGAAAAGTTGGCAAAATTCGATTTCGGAATGCTTGAAAATGAGGTTGCTTTCTTATTTCCAAATATTAATCCATATGCTGAATATAGTAGCGTGTGTGCATTTAAAAAACATTTTATTAAGCCAAATGAATTTACAGCTTTACTAATACAAAAAAATCTCGAATTATGCATTGAATATATAAAGAAAATAGAGGCAGAATATATTTCAATAAACTGGAATTATTTGATGCCCGCTGGCGCCAGCATTTTGCATCCCCACCTACAAGTTGTAGGAAGCAATTATCCCACAACATATATGGAAAAAATTGAGAATATAAGGTTTGAAGAATATGTTAAAAAAGAAATCGAGAGTGAGAGATATGTTGGGAGAATAGGAAATATTGAAATCTTTACCCCATTTGTTCCTTTTGGTTTTAATGAAATTGTTGGCGTAGCTAAAGGTAATATTTTTAAAGAATATAGGAGCATAGCGGAAGCATTAGAAAAAATAATAGCATTTTATGCAAGTATTGGAAGAAATTCTTTTAATATAAGTATCTATACCAATCCATTACATTTTAGATGCATAACTAGGCAGAACATGGTAAAGTATTATAGAAATGATGCAATGTTTTTCGAAAGACTGCATAATGAAATCATTTTAGAAAAGAAACCAGAGGAAGTGGCAAGAGAATTTAAAGATTTTTTATAACCCTAACTGGCTTCAGTCCTTTCCATTCAATCTTATAACCCATATAATCAAGAGCCTTACTTGTTAAACCATACTTCCTCAAAATTTTTTCTACATCTCCGTACTCTCTTTCTATTCCAATTTCTTTTTCAATGTTTTCTAAAAATTTTTTTGATACAATTTTATCACCAATAACAAAATAATTTGGTATTTTCAATCTCTTTACTGTTTCTATTGAGATTCCCAATTCCTTTGCCTTTTTATCTATTGAAATAATATCTTCCTTTAATTCAATTTTTCCTATCTTTTTCATTTCTTCCTCAATATGTTTTTCCTCGATTTCCCTCAAAATTTTTATTATAGGTTTAATAGGGATTCTATTATTGTAAAAAATAACTTCTGCTTCAAAATCTTCTTTTTGACAGCTTAAATTTTGATTAACTACTATACTTATGTTGGCTTTAGCTTTTTTTAATTTCGATATCTTTTTCTTCAAATATTCGGGGGTCCAGAAACCAACGATCTCCAAATAATGTTCCATACCATTTTTATAAAAACCAAAATCAGGAATGATAACATAATTTCCCGCTTTTATTATTGTCGGCTCCCTTCTAATTTCCCAACCAGTGTTGGCTGATTTAAAATCATTATAAAATTTTTCTTCTACTTGACTATCAAAATGAATAATTGGTTCAACGTGAGCAGGCAATAAAATATTATCATGGGAAGTTATCTCGAAGTCATATATTCTTGGTTCCTTTCCTCTCGTCTCAATTTTTGCCCTAATCTTCCACTTATTAGCATTTATTATAGAAGGAATTAATTTTGCAATAGACGTGCCATATTTTCTTGTCTTTTTGAAAAGAGAAGCTGGTCCGGTAACTTTTATCTCATTATCTTCAATTTCATACATTAAACCAAGATATTTTATTCTCCTGAATATTTGTTGATAATTTCCTTCTACAGTAAAATTCAATTCCAAGGCATCAAATAATAATGTTTGTGTTATGGATAAATTATAATTTTTGATTAAATTTATTGGAGGAAAAGGATAAAATTTCTTTATTATTTGCTCTTCCCTTAAATCAGAAAAAATTGCTTCTTCAATTTCTTTTTTACTAACTTTAAAAAATCTTTCTGCTTCTTCTAAAATTTTCTCCCTTTCATAATCATCAACGACAAATCCTCTATCAAATAAAAATTTTCTAATTTCTTTTCCGTTTAAATTCGTCTTTTTCTCGAATTCGCATCTCCTTTCTAATAAAATTGCTAATCCTCTCACTATCTTATAATTATAATTATTTTCGATATTTTCAAGTTCTTCCTGTAATTCCTTATATTTTCTTCCTTCATATTTCTTAAAAATCTCTATTAGTTCCTCGGCTAATTTTGTATCCTGTAAATATTTAGGCTTTATGAAACCTTTTCTTTTAATAGTAACAAGCAAATCTTTTGGTAACATATTATCTAATTTTCCTTCTATATGAAGTTCTTACTTCCTTTGTTCCTTTTGTTACCAACTCATATAATACTGCTTTTTTTCCCTCCCTCGGCCTTAACAATCTGCCCAATCTTTGTATGTATTCTCTTCCGCTTCCAGTTCCACTCACAATAATTCCAACATTTGCTTCAGGAACATCAATTCCTTCATCCAATACTTGAGAAGAGACTATTGCGGAATATTTTCCTTCCTTAAACTTTTTTAATATTTCTTCCCTTTCCTTATCATCTGTTCTGTATGTTATACAAGGAATAAAGAACTTTTTGGATATTTCATAAACCATGTCATTATATCTGGTAAAAATTATTATTCGGCTTTTTTTATTTTCCCTTAATATTTTTCTCAGCATTTCTAACTTACCTTTCGAATTATATGCAATTTTTTCAGCTTTATTTCTAGCTAAAATGGCTTCCCTTGCTTCTTTATCGTATCCAGCTCTCATTACAACCTTCTCGAAATCTTGAGGGCCCTTCATTTCGATTCCTCTTGATATAATATAATTCCTGAAAATTTTGTAATGTTTTTCATATTCCTTTTTTTCTTCTTCGGTTAATTCTACGCCTATTTTTATTATTTCATATTCTGCCAAATATTTACCAGCGAGTTCATCCGCTTTTATTTCATAGACTTTTCCTCCTATTAGGCGGGGCAGGTCTTCATGTAATCCATCTTCCCTTTCATAAGTAGCTGTTAATCCTAGCCGATATGGAGAAGCGAACATTTCCGCAATTTGGCGATAAGCTTCTGCTGGTAGATGATGCACCTCATCGAAAATCAACAATTTAAATCTATTGCCCAAATTCTCTGCATTTATATATGCTGAATCATATGTTGATACAGTAATTGCTTGCAAATTTTTTCTTTCCCCTGTATATTCCCCTATTTCGATTCCAAAGGATTCTGCAAGTTTTTCCTTCCACTGTTTTACTAAATCAAGAGTTGGAACGACAATAAATGTTGGTGAATTTATTTTCTCTATTATCTTAATGGCAAGAAATGTTTTTCCAGAACCGGTTGGCATAACTATAACACCTTTTTTAAATTTAAGCCATCTTTCCATTGCCTCCCTTTGATATTCTCTAAGATTGATATGTGTAATTAAGCGGGGACATGGAATCAAATTTAAAACCTCGTCTTCATATGGAATTTTTGAATTCTCTAAATACTCAATTATTTCCCTATAATATAAAGCTAAAGCTCTATAGCATTTACTCCTATAATCCCACTTTGAATACGGGACATTATATTTTCCATATATGAGAATTGTTCCTTTATGATAAGTAAGTTTCACATTTTTATTACAACAGTATTTTTTATTTTTTATGGGGGGTGGTGTTTTTATTTTGTTTTATGTTATGTTTTGTTTTATTTTTTATTTTTTTATTTTGTCTTGCTTTTTTAAAATTCTTTTAAATTCCCAAATTAAATAAAAAGAATTTAAAAATAGAAAGATAATCTTTTCACAATGTTTGAAATAAAAGCAAGAGATGGATTAGCAAGAATTGGTATTCTACATACTAAACATGGAAAAATAAATACTCCCGCTCTCCTACCAGTAATAAATCCTCATTTTATGCCAATTCATCCGACAGAAATGCTTGCTATGGGAATCGAGGCCATAATAACAAATTCATATATCATATATAATGATGAAGAATTGAAGAAAAAAGCATTAGAAAAGGGGTTGCATTCCTTACTAAATTTTAATAAGCCCATTATGACAGATTCTGGCTCATTCCAAATGTATATGTATGGAATTGAAATAGATGCTTTTGAAATAATAAATTTTCAAAGAGAAATAAAGGCTGATATAGGAACAATCTTAGACATTTTTTCTGAATATAAGGAATATGAGAAAGTAAAAGAAGAAGTAGAAGAAACAATTAAGAGGGCAAAGAAAAGCATGGAATATAAGGGAGACATGCTTTTGGCTTGTACTGTGCAGGGAGGCGTATATAAAGATTTGAGAAGATATTGTGCCAAAGAACTTGCAAAATTGCGAGCAGATGTGTATCCAATTGGAGGCGTGGTTCCACTAATGGAAAATCAAAGATATGCTGAAATTGCTGAAATTATAATATCATCAAAAAAAGAATTGCCCCCTTCTAAACCAATCCATTTATTTGGAGCGGGGCATCCAATTATTTTCCCGATGGCGGTGGCGCTGGGGTGCGATTTGTTCGATTCAGCATCCTATATAAAATATGCGAAAGATGATCGCCTCATATTTCCAGATAAAACTTTAAAACTCGATGAAATTGACGAGCTCCCCTGTTGTTGTCCAGTTTGTAGTAAATATAGCATTGATGAATTAAAAGAAATGGATGAAGAAGAAAGAATAAAAAATATTGCCTTTCACAATTTGTGGCAGATGGTTGTGGAAATAAAAAGAATAAAGCAGGCCATTAGATTTGGAAATTTATGGGAACTTGTAGAGCAGAGGGCAACAGCCCATCCATCATTGCAAGAAGCTATGGAAATAATATCTAAAGAAAAAAGATGGCTTGAGAAGTGGGAAAATATATCCAAAAAGAAAGCTTTTATTTATGTAAATAAATATTCGATGCATCGCCCCATTGTTTATAGACTGCAAAAAAGAATAATGGAAAGATATGAACCATTTTTTGATAAAAGTGTTGTATTTGCTGAAATAGAAAAACCCTATAGCAAAAATGAATGGATGAAGGAATTGAAAGCAAATTGTATAATTGAATCATATTTTGGACCAATTCCCTTAGAATTAGATGAAATCTATCCTGTTGCTCAATCTCTCTTTCCATTAAATATAGAGATGAGAGGAAGATATGATAAATTTTACAAAAATTTTAATATAGTAGATATAAGGGAGGTAGAGAGAGGTAGTAAAGATTATGATATAAGAAAAATAAAAAGCGTGGCAAATTACCAATTTGGAAAAGGAGCAGGAGAAGCTTTATTTAAAGGAAAAATAAAAATTGTTAAATCAAAGGTAACAGGAAAAATAAGAAATGTATATTGCGATGGAAAGCATATAGTTTCAATGCGTGCATCAGATGGCTTTTTTACTCTAAAAATCGAGGGAGGAAAAAGATTGCATGAACATTTTTCTCCACCTAAGTTAAGAGTTATAGTTGAAAATGATGCTATTCCATTTATAAAACAGGGAAAAAATGTTTTTGCAAAATTTGTTGTAAATGCTTGCGGACAACTCCGCCCCTATGACGAGGTTCTTATTGTTGATGAAAATGATGAGCTTATTGCGGTTGGTCAGTGCATAATGAATAAGAAAGAAATGCTAGATTTTGAAAGAGGTATTGCTGTAAAAACAAGAGAAGTTGTTAAATAGTTTCCAATATACTATATATGAAATGTGCATACTGTAATAAGGAAATAAAAGAAGATGAAATATATAAGAATGGAAAATATTGGCACAGAGAATGTTTTAAAAAATGGCTTAGAAAGAAAGGTTGTTAAATAATTGAATTAGATAATAGATAATAAAACTCTACTTCCTTCATTATCTATGAAGCATTCATAATGTTTATATTTTGATAGAAATTTTTTCATTTCCTTGCTATATAAAGCAAAAATAGAATTTCCAAGCATCACCATAGAAGCTTTTCCTATTTTATTTGCTTCCTTTAAAATTTTTTTCATTTTTTCATTTGCTATTCCCGTTTCAATAGCAAATTTTAATGATAAATCGAAAAGATTGTCAATGGAAGGCTTTTTAATAAAATCTTTTAAACATTCGTTGCCAATTTCATTTATTTTATTTATTAATTTATCATTTTTCAATACCTTTTTTGTTTCGATTTTCTCTCCAATTATTGCAACGATCAGTTTTTCCTTACAATCTATTTTCTTAATTCTTCCCGTGATACCTGGTTCTATTCTCATTTCCATTCCGCCATAGAAAGAAGCGATTGCATCTCCCAATCCAGTTTTGTTTTTTATCTCAGCTAAATGAACAGCTTTTAAAGCTTCTTCATAAGGAATTTTTAATAAATGAGCTATCGCCATTGTTGAAGCAAGTGAAGAAGATGCACTTATTCCAAATCCTTGAGAGGATGGCAAATCATTTTTTATTCTTATATCAAAATTTATTTCATCCCTTACCAAATTTTTAATAGCATCTTCAGTTACTTTTCCCAATTTTTTTCCATTGCCAAAAGAAACCGTTGCATAACTTCCCAAAGATATACACAATCCCGCCCCCCTCGAACCAGTTTTATATACATCATCGGAAAAACAAACTTCAAAAAAAGCAGTAATATGGCATGGAGAAAAAGCAATTACCTTCATATTAAATCAATAATTTCTTTAGCTATCTCCTTTTTCCTTCCCTCGATTTTCTTAATCAAGCCATCCTTATTTATAATCCATGCCTTAGCAACATCCTTTCCAATGCTTTCGATAGTATTCCCTATTATAAAATCTATACCGTCTTCTTTTAATCTTTTCATAGATTTTTCAATAACATCCTCCTCTTTTTCTTCCAATTTAAAGCCTATAACGATTTTTCCTAATTTTTTTAATAAAGGATTTATTCTTGGAGCGGGTCTCAATGCTAAAGAAATTTCTTTCCCAGATTTTATTTTCCCCTCTTTTTTTTCCACTATAAAATCAGAAATAGCAGCACAATTAATGACAGCATCATATTTTGTTGAACAATTTTTAATTAAATTTATTAAATCCTTTATTCCAACAAATTTTACAGAATTTTCATATGGAAATGATGCCCATAAAGTTACATCCATTCCTCTTTCATATGCCTCATTTACTAATGCTTTAGCCATTTTTCCTGATGAAAGATTTGTTATTCCTCTCACATCATCTATTGCCTCAAAAGTGCTTCCCCCTATTATTAAAACTTTCTTCCCTTTTTTATCTCCCCAAATTCTTATTACCTCTTTGACTATTTTTTGAATGCTAGCCATTTTTGCTTTGTTTTCTTCTATTTTTGGTTCAATAATTTTTATTCCATGCCTTTTGCATTTTTCTAAATTTTCCTGAATAATCTTATTTTTATACATTGATAAATGCATAGAGGGGGCGATTGCGATTTTTTTAGCGGTAAGAGCAAAAGTTGTAACAACATTATCTGCTATCCCCATCGAAATTTTAGATATGGTATTTGCTGTACAGGGGGCGATTAAAAGCAGATCATATTCATGTACATGTTCCACCTTTCCAGATAATTCCGTAATGACTTCATTTCCAGTTGCAAATTCCATTGCCATTGGATTTAATATTCTGCAGGCTTCCTTGCTCATTATTGCCGTGACGCTGGCGCCGTGCCTTATTAATTCTCTCGCGAGTTTAACACATTCGACACAGGCAATTCCTCCTGTTAGAGCTAAAACAATTTTTTTATTTCTTAATTTTTTAGATTTGGTTTCTTTAATAAGATGGCTCGGATGCACGTTATAAATAAAAAAGTTATTTAATTATTTACCTATAAAGAGATAACATCATATTCTATTTCCTTGATAGCATTTTCATTGTATTCCTCGATTTTTTTAATTGCCATTCTTGCTTCATCTTTGCTTCCAATAAGCAAAATATTTAGACCTTTTTGAGAAGCCTCTATAGAAGCATTTATTACATCGTATTCAATATCATATTTTACTCCCAATTTTTCTAAAGAAATTTTTCCTATGATATCAAGAATACCGATTTTATCAATTTTTTTTATTTTTTTGTCCATTTCCTGTTTCAAATTTTTAATATTTATTGCCTTACTCCCCCCCTCCAAGACGGAGGGAAGAGAAAAAATATAGATTTTCCCTAAATTTAATGGTATGATTCCCCTTATATTTGTTATTGCGATATCTTCCCCCTTTTTTGCATTTTCTATTGCTGTTGCAAAAGCTGTTGACTCCCTTTTTTTGCATGCATATAAATAACCATTTTTCATAAATAGATAAACTCTCTCTCCTTTTTTTATATCATCGTCGGCAATTGCTGAGCAATACTTTATCATATTGAGTTTCTTCTTTTTTTCTTCCAAATATTTATCAATTTGATTTATGTAAGAAAAAATTTTATCTATACCTTTCATGGTAGCTTTATATTTTCCCCCAACAATTTCGATTAGATTTTCTTCTTTCATTTTCTTTAAATATTCTGATACACCTTGTTTTGTTATGCCAACTTTTTCTGCTATCTGCGTTATACTATAATAATCTCCAGTGGCGATTTCCAAAAGAATAACAAATTTTTTCGACAATATTTCCATATTCCTAATGTTCCTATTGAATTTTAAATTTTTAGTTTGTTATTTGGGGTTAATACAATTAGCCTTTTATATAAAAGCTAACCATTTTTGGCATAACTCGTTATTAAAAATATCAAAAATGGATATATGGTATCCCTTCCAAAATTTGGAGGGGATATCACGTCATGGGATGAAATAGAAATAGAAAAGACAATAAAAAGTAATCGGAATTTTTTGGATAAAGAAATCGGAAGAAAATCTATTTATAGAAGAAATAAATGATGATGAAGGACATTATATGGAATATCATTTGAAAAAGCTGAATCGACCGTCCATTGATTACAAACTCAAATTCCTGTATAATAGGCAGGAATATGAAATTGTGGGAGCATATTACAGGAATAAAAGAATGAAAGAATAGGAGGAAAATAAAGAAAGGTATATTGGGAAAATGAGAAATATAAATGAAGGATTTAATTCATGTTTAAAACAACATGCAGGTTTGAATCAAATTTACCAAGAAAAGGAATGAAAATCACGTTCTTCCATACAACTTTAGGTCTTTTTTCGTTAAACATGGTTGCATTAACGAGATTACAAAATGGTATAACTGAAAATCTTGTTAGTGTCGCATATTTAACCTAATTTTTCACAATTATAGGTTAAAATTCATGAATTAATTAGAATGGAGAAAAGATAATTTATTTTACCTTGCAATTTGATGCAACTTTTTTATTTTAGGATTCAGAAAAATGCAGTTTTTTTATTCAAAATTGTTATTACAATCAGCAATAACAACAAAATACAGATTTAAAAACGGTAAATCTGTATCTGCCTAACCAAACTTAACAAAGTTATAAATACAACGTTTGCATAATATATATTGAGAAGAGTTGTCTTGCGCCAAACAGGGCTTCTTTTCTCAAAATAATGGAGGAGAGTAAATGTGGAAAAAAGGATTATGTTTAGTAGTAGTAATGCTATTTGTTAGCACTGCTGTTGGAGTTGCAATAAATAAAATGGGTGCTTCAACAGATATTACAGTAGAAAATAATCCAACAACAGCTTTTAGCAATATAGCAATAGAAATAATTAAACCAAAAAGCGGCTATCTTTACATTTACGATAAAGAGGTTTTCCCTTTAATTTTTATGACAGTTATTATTGGCTCCGTAACTGTTGAAGCAAATGTAGAAAGTGATAATGAGATAGATAAGGTAGAATTTTATATTGATAATGAGCTAAATTATGTAGATTATGAAGCATATTATTCATGGGAATGGGTTGAGTCTGCTCATTTAAGACACGAAATAAAAGTTATTGCATACGATATTGAAGGAAATACAGCATATGATTCTATATCTGTATATATTTTTAATAAGGGAACCTTGCCTAAGGAAATAACTAAGGACGATGCTATGGAAATATTAATGGGGAGAATAATAAAGCCAGCCTCTTCAGATGATAGATTATCAGCATTTATGTTGTCTAAACCATTACAAAAAGGAGATGTTATTACTGTGGAAAGTGGGGAAAATTATGAAATTAATAAAACAACATGGTTTGTTTTTATAGATGATGATCCGCAAGCTTTTTTTGCTCATTCTACAAGATTTGTTTTAATAGATGCCAAAACCGCCTCATATAACATTATAAATGAAGTATGGCCACCTACAATAAATAATCTTTCAATGTGGGATATGGATAACCTTATTGAAATATATTGCGTTTTAAATAGCTCCTTACCTTTATCTGAAAACTATACAGTAGCCCCTTACGGCGATTATGGAGATGCTCCTGATGGGCAGCTTGCTTATTATGGTATAGATGGAGAATTTCCAACATTATACAATACAAAAAATAGTAAATTCAACCGCACTGGTGCACATGCTCTCCATACTGGTTACGAAATTATTGGGAGTACAGTAAGTGTTGAAAGAGGAGCAAATGATATGAACGATGTTGATGGGATTCCAAATTTAGTTGATTCAGACAAAGATGATAGATTGTTTATAATTCTGGAAAATAAAAATGCAAAAATTGCTTTTTCAGTTTCAGTCAGTGAAAATGCTCCAGATATTACTCGTTATGTGAATGTGCTAATTGATTTAGATCAAAATGGAAAATGGGAAAAAGGTAGTAACGGTAAGGAGTGGGTAATAATAAATGAGGAAATAAATGTTAGCCCCGGAACAAGTAAAACAATTATAATACCTTTCAGCTGGGGAAATGTTCTTACTTCTCCAGTATGGATGAGAATTGCATTAACACGGGAAAGAATAAATGAAACACTATTTGGTGAGGATGGATGGGACGGAAGCGGAGAATTTGAGTATGGAGAAATTGAGGATCATTTAGTTTTTCTAATGGGCAATCCGCCCTTGCCACATTTTGCAGGCTGGTGGCCTCCTTGGCCTAACAACCCGCCAGGTGGCCAGCCCCCAGGCCCTAATCCTCCAGCACCTCAGCCTCCAGGCGGAGACGACTGTCCATGTGGAATTACAAAGAACTACTATCAAATTAGAATTAATTGTGGGGACAAAAAGAAGCATATTGCTCAGGGAAAACAAATTGTCAAATCGTCTGTGGATAGAATGAAAAAACTTTGTGATGATGATCCGCGTTATGTGGATGCTAGCTCTGTTGAACCATTAAAGTCGGGTCAAACTAAAAAAGATTTTATAAATGCGATTCAGAAATTACTTAATAAATTAAAGGATAAGGTGAAATGTTGTGATGAAATTATAATTTATATTTGTGGTCATGGGCATGAAAAGAGTAAAAATTATCCAAATGGTGGTATACAGTTGTATAACAATAATGGAGGCAAAATAACTGAAAATGGTAAAGGCGCAGTAATAACAAAAAATGACTTAATGGGAATGATAAAATCAACAATTCCTCCATGTACTGAAGAAGGGGGACCTCTTGGAAATTGTGATGAGGAAGGAACATGTTGCCACATTAAAATCATAATAGAATCATGCCATGCGGGCAATTTTAAAGGTGCATGTAGTCAAGGAATGACTGTTATAGGTACTTCAGATGATTCTCCTTCGCATGCAAATTGTAGAGGAGGAGTTTATACAAATGGTTTTATAGATGCAAGGAGGGATAAAAACGCAGATAAAAATGGGGATGGAAAAGTGGATGCTGATGAAGCCGATGAAGCTGCAAAGGATGATGTGGAAAAATTTAATAAGAAATGTGGCAAAAACCAAAAACCATGGAAGGAATCGCAAGAATGCGATTGTAAATGTCCATGCGAACCCAGTGTAGATGGTGATAAATGGGTTTGGGATGAAGAATCTGGAGAATGGGTAGATGAAATATATGCATATCTAGGACAACCTATTTGGTTTGCTTGTCAAATTGTAAATGATGGGGAATGCAGAAATGTTACAGATATTTTAATGATTGATTGGTTGCCCTATGGTTTACAGTATGGGGATGAGGCAATTTTATACATCAATGGTCAGGAAATGGGTCCCAGAGAACCAGATGATATTGTTGAGGGACCAGATTCTCTCAAATTAACATGGAATCTCGATGAAATTGGTGAGATTTCTCCCGAAGAATATGTAACAATAATATTTAGTGCCATTGTAGAATATCCAGGGGAATTTACGAATTTGTTATATGTATCTGCTCATTGTACTTGTGATCCAAGCATTGTTGTGAGTGATGAGGATGTGGCAACTGTCAATGCAATAGAATAAGAAAATAAAGTATCAAAAAATGACTACCCTATATCCAGATATGTTTGCAATTATTTCTTTTCTCTCTTCAATTTCTTCGATCTTCCACTAATTCCCCCAAGGTTAAAGGAAAATCTATTTAACTTCCTGAAAAATTTATTATTGGCCCTTGGTTGTTTGTCCTCTCCCATAAAATTGGGACAACCCCAAGGCTTATTTCCTTCTATTTTTACTTGCGGAGATACTGCATTAACCACCATGCTTATATATTACTACTATATTCAATTTGCCTATGATAGGAGGCGATAAAAATGCCAATATACGTAAGATTTGAAATGCCAGAGGATTTGGTTGGCAAGGTATATGAAGCTGTAGAAAAAGCGAGGGAAAGCGGTAAAATAAAGAAGGGAACAAACGAAACAACAAAAGCCGTTGAAAGAGGAGAAGCAAAACTTGTTATTATGGCAATGGATGTATCTCCAGAAGAAATATTAGCTCACATGCCTTATCTATGTGAGGAAAAAGGGGTTGCCTATGCTTATGTACCATCAAAAGAGGAGCTAGGAAGAGCTGCTGGATTAGAAGTGGCTGCTGCATCTGTTGCAATTATTGAAGAAGGAGATGCAAAAGAACTTGTTGAAGAAATTATTAAAAAGGTGAATGAAATAAAGGGATAAGATGACAGATGAAGGCATCCCAGCGGAAGTTGTAGAAATAATAGGAAGAACAGGAATGTGTGGAGAAGTAATACAAGTTAGGGTTAAAATTTTGGAGGGAAAAGATAAAAATAGAGTTATAACGAGAAATGTAATGGGTCCCGTCAGGAAAGGAGATGTTTTAATGCTAAGAGAAGCAGAAAGAGAAGCAAAGAAATTGAGCGTTAAGTAGGTGTAAAAATGGCAAAAAAATGCACTTTTTGTGGAAATGAGATTGAACCTGGCACAGGATTGATGTATGTTAAGAAAGATGGGACAATCTTTTATTTCTGTTCAGGAAAATGCAGAAAAAATATGCTTAAATTAGGAAGAGACCCAAAAAAATTCAAATGGACAAAATTCTATAGGAAGGGGACATAAATGGAAAGAACCTTTGTTATGATCAAGCCAGATGGTGTGCAACGTCGCCTAATTGGTAAAATTCTACAGAGATTTGAAGAAGCTGGTTTAAAAATTGTTGCAATGAAATTTTTGAAAGTTACTCAAGAACTGGCAGAAAAACATTATGAAATTCATAAAGGAAAACCATTTTATGAAAGCTTGATAAAATATATCACATCAGGCCCGGTTTTAGCAATGGTTATAGAAGGACAAAATGCAATAGAAAGAATAAGAAAAATGGTGGGCGCAACAGACCCGCAAAAAGCAATGCCAGGCACTATAAGAGGCGATTTTTGCCAGCATATAGGAAGAAATATTATTCATGCTAGTGATGCAAAAGAAACTGCCGAAAAAGAGATAAATTTATGGTTCAATAAGGATGAAATAATAGATTATAAAATGGATGATGAAAAATGGTTATATGAATGAAGTTATAAAATGTATTAAAGAAAGGAGAAGTATAAGGAATTTTTTAGATAAGAAGATACCAAAGGAAATTATAGAAGAAATAATAGAGGCTGGAAAATATGCTCCATCTGCGGAAGACAGACAGCCTTGGAAATTTATTGTTGTTACAAAAAAAGAATTGATACAAGAACTATCTAATGAAATTAAGAAACAAATCAAAAGAATTTTAGATAAGAAAAGGAAATGGAAAAAGAAATTTAAGGAATTAGAAGATGAGCGCCTGGTTTTATTTTTGAAAGCAATAGCAAATTCTAAAGAAGATGTTATATTTTATAATGCTCCTCTTGTGATTTTTATAATTTGTGAGGATGAAATTTTTAATGACGAATCATGCGCCTGCTGTGCCCAAAATATGATGCTTTCCGCTTGGAGCATGGGGATTGGAAGCTGTTGGATAGGATTTGCAAAGTTTTTGGAAGCAAATGAAGAAGTGATGGAAAGGTTAGAAATTCCAGAAGGACACCATATTTCAGCTTGCATTGTTTTTGGTTATCCAGCAAAAGTACCAAAGGCAACTATAAGAAAACCAACTTTTATAAAATGGTTTTAACTTCTTTTTCTAATAGCCAGCAGTATAATAAAAATTCCTAAGATTATGGAAATAATTCCCATTAAAAAAACCAAGATATTTTGTCCTTCCTTTTCTTCAAATTCTATTATGATTTTTTCTCCAATTTTTGGATCAAATGAGGAAAAATAAATGCCATTTTCATATTTTAAAGGTATATTCCCTCTTACAAACTTGTTTGTTTGGATTTTAATTTCTATTTTATCAGTATCATATATGATTTTTCTCTCAAACTTATTTTTTATTTCATATTCTATATCCATAGAAATGTTCCCCTTTGGAGGAATGGCGAAGTCATACACACTTAAATTTAGTAAAATTGTGTTATTTTCCAGAAAGAAATTATCAGTCACTCCATCCATTTTTATTTTTGCTTCCTCCGTATTTAACCATATATTCAAAGTATTGTTATAAGGGTGATTGGCTATATTTTCAAAAATTATTTTTTCCGTGACCATATCATTTTTTATTTCGATAATATGTAATGGTATCTTTATTACTTCTATATCCTTCTTTTCCTCACCAGATTGGCAAAATGGTAGTAAGAGAATTAAAAGAATCAAAAGCCTCTTCATCTTTCCTTATCTAAATTTTATTATTTATTATTTGTGATGCATACTATTTGTAATAAATTTCAAACAAAATATTTCAAATAAATGCAGCAAACAAGCGTAAATAAAAAATACGCGATTTTAATATAAACTGGGGCTCGTGGTCTAGTGGTTATGACGTCGCCCTTACGAGGCGAAGGTCCCCGGTTCGAATCCGGGCGAGCCCACTATATACAGTAATTTCCAAGAATTTTTGGAAATAAATGAGTATATTTTATATCATCTATTCCACATATATATCTCGTAAGTCTTTCTATGCCGATTCCAAAGCCAGCGGAAGGATATATACCTCTTTTAACCATTGATAGATAAGGATAAAACATTTTTTCATCTATGTCAAGAAAAACCGTAAATGAGATAGCGAAGGAAGTTAGGTTGCCAAGAACAACGGTTGGAGAAAGAATAAAAAAGCTAGTTAAAAAGGGAATAATAAAAAAATTCACCGCCATTCTAAATTATGAAAAAATAGAAAACCAATAACAGCTTTTGTTCTAGTTTCGTTTGTTCCTCATCCAAATGTTTCACAACGAGAGCTGGCTAGGGAAATTGCTAGAATAGAAAATGTGCATGAGGTTTATATAATATCTGGGGAATGGGATTTATTGTTAAAAGTGAGGGGAAAAGATATGGAGGAGATTGGCCATCTCATATTGGATAAATTAAGGAGCATGAAAGGTGTTGGCAAAACAGTTACATGCACGTGCTTTAGTGTAGTGAAGGAGGAAATATGATGAAATTAAAAATAACATTAATATTGCTTATTTGTGTCTCAGGATGCCTCACATTTGAATGGCAACCTGAATATGAAGTCAAGTATAAAGTATATGTTGTTAACGTTATAGATGGAGATACTTTTGATGCCATCTTTCCAGATGGAAATGTAGAGAGAGTTAGATTGCTGGGTGTGGATGCGCCAGAAAAAAGTGCAGAAAATAACAAGCCAAATGAATATGATGGAATAACAGATTTAGATTGCCTTGCTTATTGGGGAATAAAAGCAAAAAAATTTGCTGAAAAATGGATCGAGGGAAAAGATGTTTATATTGAATTTGATACCGCTGCTGGATTTAAAGGATATTATGGAAGATGGCTTTGTTATGTTTATTTGGAAAATGGAACAGATTTTAATGCTGAATTGATAAAGAAAGGATATGCAAGAGTTTATGTAGAGGGAGAGTTCTCTAAGGAAAACTATTATTTAACTTTGCAACAGGAAGCAATGGAAAGTAGCGTTGGATTATGGAGTTGTATGCCGACGATTTTTCAGTAAGTTCATATGCTTCTTTAGAGTATTGAAAGAGTCCATGTTATGATGGTTATTAATATAGCAAAAATAGACTTAGGATAAGATGCATATGAAAGCATTCAGAAGGTAGAAATAAAAATTGATGACGAGGATTGGATGCTTGCTGATGGCAAAAATTCATGGAGTTATGAGTTGGATACTTATTGCTAATGGGCAAGCGGATGATATCAAATAGCACTTCAATCTCCTAACCAGTATTTTGAAATATTGATAAAAATTACCGTTTCTCCTTGAAAATAAAAAGAAAAGAAGAATAGCCAAAAAAACCAAGAAAATTAAATAACCAATTTTATAAAATATTATGAAGAAAAAGATAATTTACGTATGCATCTTAATATTAGTCTGTTCATTTAATATTACAATTGAAAAAGAAATATCCATTCATAATGGAGGAACATTGTATGTGGGTGGGGATGGTCCAGGAAATTACAGCAAAATACAAGATGCAATAAATGATGCGAATGATGGTGATACAATTTTTGTATATAGTGGCGTATATTACGAAAATTTATACATAAATAAGAGCATAAAGTTAATAGGAGAGAATAAAAATGAAACAATAATAGATGGAAATATTGAAGGAATTGTCATTAATGTTGTTTCTGATAGGGTACTTATTAAAAATTTTAAAATAAGAAATTGGGAAATTATAAATGCAACAGGTATTAAAGTTTCTGGAGATGGAGTAGTTATCAAAAATAATATAATAACGGAACCCAATTGGTGGGGAGAGGGATTATTTGTCTTTAAATCTCAAAATTGTTCTATCATAAAAAATTTATTTCTAAATAGCTGTATAATTTTGGAGAATATAAGTTATAGTACAATAGATAGTAACAGGTTAAGTGGCGAATATCCATTCTTCTTTATACAACTTAAAAATTCCACAAATAGTGTTATCTCCGGAAATATGGTAAATAATAGTGACGGAGGCGGCGTGATAACAATAAATTCATCCTCTATCAAAATATATAATAATTCCATTAGTAGCAATAATTATGCAGGCATTAATCTCTGCAGCTCTTCCCATAACATGGTCCAAAATAATTTGTTAAGAGGGATTGAAAGCGGGCTATCAATATACAATTCAAATAATAATACTATATCAAATAATGCCATTCTTTTTAGTATAATAGGAATTGAATCTTCAAATTGCTTAAATAATACTATATCAAATAATGTTATCCGTCTTTCTCGAATTGCTATTTATTTCGAAGATGACACAGAATGTAAAATTTTAGAAAATAGCATTGTTTTAAATGGTATAGGAATTTTTTTATTTGGTAATGATTTTGGATCCCATGATAATACAATTTTAAATAACAACCTTGTAAATATTATAAATGCCTGTCTTGAAGGATACTGGGGACCATATCAAAAGAAACCAAAATTTGATAATAAGTGGTTACGTAATTATTGGTGGAATTGGCCTTCTATTTTCCCAAAGCCAATTTTTGGAGTAATGTCAAGATGGGACGGTATTTTATATCCTTTATTAAACTTTGATTTTCTTCCTCGCTTAATTCCATATAGTTATGGGCCCGCGGAGATTTGAACTCCGGACCTCTCGGTTATCAGCCGAGCGCTCCAACCAGGCTAAGCTACGGGCCCCCTTTTAGAATATAAAAAAGTTTTATAAATTCTTTCATAAAAAGTTTTATATACCTAACAAAGATAGGTTAATAGAACATGCATAGATATATAAAAGAGATTTATAGAGCCTATGAAGAGGGCATACCATTAGTTGGGCCAACGTATATTTCAAAGGTTTTGGAAGTAAGTAAAACAACCGCTCAACAAGCTTTAAAAAATTTAGCAAAAAAGGGATACGGAAAATATATTGAAAGAAAGGGATTCATTATAAATTCAAAAGGAATAGATGAAGCGAAAAAATTGATAAGAAAGCACAGATTGCTCGAAGCTTTTCTTGTTGAAATATTTTGTTTAGACGCGGAGGAGGCTTGTAGGGAAGCGAGCAAAATAGATGCTTTTGCTAGTGAAAATTTAATAAATTTAATAGAAGAGAAATATAAATTTACAGAATGTCCTTGTGGCAACAAAATTCCATGAAATTAATCATCATTGTATTGGTTATACTGCTCCCGATGGCTAATGCGATGAATATAGTTGTTTCTATACCAGATTTTGAATCCATTTTAAAAGAAATTGCGCCAGATGAAAATATAACGGTTATTTTGCCAAAAGGAACAGATCCTCATAGTTTTTCTATAACAAAAGAAGTTATTGATGAAATAAAAGGAGCAGATTTAATAATTTTAGCAAATTCGAATTTATTTTCTTTTGAGAAAAATATTAAAGAAAATTGGAAAGAAAAAGAATATTTAGATATAGAAGATTATAATATAAGCTTGTTAGATTTTGATGACTTTAAGAAAAATCCTCACGGATATTGGCTTTATATAAATAATACAATAGCAATTGCTTTTGCCATTGCAAAAAAACTTTCTCAAATTGAGCCAGAAAAAGAAGAATATTACATAAAAAATTATGAAATGCTGGAAAAGAGGCTGAAAGAATTTGAAAAATTGGTTATAGAGATTTCTAAGGATAGAGGTATATATGGAAAAAAAGTTGTTGCGGCGGTGCCAGGAGTTTGTTATATTGTAAAAAATGTTGGAATGGATGCGGATAAAATATTGTTTTCTGAAGGAACATCTCTTCTAAACATAAAAGAAATGGAAGCAATAAAAGAAAAGCTGAAAAGTGGAGAATATATAGGTATCGTTGCTCCAGAATTTTTAAAATATTCTAAAGTTGGGGAAGTTATCCAACAAATTGCAGAAGATACAAATTCTTCCCTAATATTTGTTAAATTTGCTGAAGGAGGGGATTTGATAAACATTTTCTATTACAATTTATATCAATTTTTGGTTGAAGAAAAGAATAGGAATGAAGAGGGGAGTCTCGTATACGTATTGTTATTATTACTAGTAATTTTGGTTATTGTAGAGGGTTGTATAATCTACAAATTATATAGGAGGTGGTAAAATGATAGAAGTTAAAAACATAAGTTTTTCATATAATAGCAAAGAAGTACTTAAGGACATTTCTTTTACATTATCAAAGGAATTTCTCGCAATCATGGGTCCAAATGGTTCAGGAAAAACCACATTAATAAAACTGATTATGGGCTTTTTAAAGCCGCTTAAAGGAAGTATTAGAATTTTTGGAAAAACACCCGAAGAATCAAGAGAATTTATAGGCTATATGCCACAAAGAGAAGCAATAGCGAGACATTTTCCCATTAGAGTAAAAGATATTGTTTTGATGGGGATAAAAAAGAGATTTTATACAAAAGATGATATAGAAATGGCAAAAAAAGCTTTAGAAGAAGTAGATATGTTGGATTTTTGGGACAATAAATTTAATGCACTGAGCCAAGGACAGCAACAAAGAGTTTTATTTGCAAGAGCTTTGGTAAAAAACCCAAAATTAATCATATTAGATGAGCCTTTCAATGCTGTTGATTTGCCAAGTAGAGAAAAAATGATCGAAGTGCTAAAGGAAAAAAGGCAAAAAGGGAAAGAAATAATAGTTGTTGTTCATAATGTAAATCCAATTTTACATGAAATTGATAAAGTATTGCTTTTAAATAAAATTAAGATAGCATTTGGAAAGCCAAAAGAAGTTTTAAATCAAGAAAATTTAAGGAGAACTTATGGAATAGATGTTCAAATTATTATTTGCGAAGAAGGATATTGTCATCCATTAGTAGGGGATACACATGCTTGATGAATATATTATAAGGGCTATTATTGCCATATTCCTGCTCTCAATAAATGCTTCCTTGGCGGGAACATTTACCATTTTCAAAGATATCCCTTTTCTTGTTGCTGGCGCTGCCCACGCCGCTCTGGCGGGAGCAGCCCTTTTTATTGCTTTAAATTTTTATCCAATGGTTGGAGCAATATTTTTTGCCATTTTTGTCGCCCTTTTTGCATCAAAAGCCAAGCAAGCTAATGTTGCAATTGGAATTTCCTTTGCTTTTTCAATGTCTTTGGCTGTAATGTTCATTTCATTAATAAGAGAGCAGGCAGCTAGAGTATGGGGTCTTCTTTTTGGCGATTTGCTATTACTCACGAATAGAGATATAATATTAATGGCTATTATGACAACAATTCTAATCATAATATACTTACTTTTTCATAGAGAATTTCTCTTTATATCTTTTGATATGGAGGGGGCGATGTCGCTGGGAATAAAAGTTAAGCTATATAATTATTTACTTTTGGCAACAATATCTGTAGCGACAGTTATTATTATGAAAGCGGTTGGAGCAATTTTGGTATATGCGATGTTAATAGCGCCTGCGGGGGCAGCAAATAAAAGAGCAAATAGCGTTATGCAAGTTTTTGTTTTATCAGCATTGTTTGCACTACTTGCTGGATTTTTTGGATTGATCGCATCCTTTTTTATTCCCTTCTCGCCCTCTGCTTTATCGGCATTGATAGCGACATCAATTTTTTTGATTATGATGCGTTAGGAAAATATTTTAATAAAAATTAATATTTCATTTTAAGCCCCGGTGGTGTAGCGGTTATCATGTGGGCCTGTCGAGCCCACGACCCGAGTTCAAATCTCGGCCGGGGCGCTATTTTTATTTAAAAAAGTCAATAAGATTATAACATTATAAGATTATACAAAAGCAGATTATACAAAAGCATTGATAGAAAAGAAGTTATCGGAACAAAAAAATTATCTTTTTTAGAGTATGCTTCTGCCAGCATCCCTGCAATTGTTCCAACAATCGTCAAATACAAATCTTGTAAAACAATATATACGAAAGGAAAAGAAATTAATATAGCAGAGAAAGTCCCAATATATGTTTTTTGAGAATATGGAAATTTTCTTTTTCCGTATCTCATACCAATTATACTTGAAAAGGTATCTCCTATAGAAAAGATGAGCATAGAAGCAGTTACAATTTCTTTTCCTGTTAAGGAAACAATGCTTATACTAATTATGCTTATTACACTCATTGCTAAAAAATACAAAAAGACCCTTTCCACTTCTTTTAAATATATAGTTAGAAAGGAAGAGAAAATACATGATACAATGAAAAAAATTGTTAAATAGAAAGGATATAAATAAAAAAGAATTGCAAATAAGCAGCCAAATATAAGATGAACTAACTTTCTTATATTATGATGAAAAATTATATATTCATACACTTTTCTAATTGTGAGCATTGGGGATTTTATTATTAAAAATAGAAAGAAGTTTTTAATTTTAATTATTTGCATAACAATATTCTTCATAAGTATATTATCAAAAGGAATTAAATATGAATTTGAAGAGGAAAGCTTTTTGCCAGAAAATGAAGTTGTGAAAGCAAATGAAAGAATACTAAAGGAATATACAAAGGAATATATAGTTCCGATACTAATAAAATCAAAAAGCGGGAATGTATTAAATAAGAGCAATTTAATTGAAATATTAATTATAGAGAAAAAATTGTATGAAAATTTTAGTGTAATGCCAATTAGTATTGCAGATATTATTATAACGAATGCAACTTATGAAGAAAAAATCAAAATAATAAAAAAATTAAGTGATAAAAACATTACACAAATAATAAGTTTGCCATTTTTTAAAAAATATGCCTCTCTTTTTCTCTCAAAAGATTTTAATGGAAAAGAAGCGAAGGCAACAATAATAAAATTTGGTTTAAATGGTTCATTAATAAAGAATAGGAAATATGCATTAGAAAATGAAAGTAAAATTTCTGCTATAATAGGAGATAATTATAAATACATAGAAGTGAGCGTTTTAGGGCTAAGAAGTATTGCTAAACAAATAATGGATGCAAACAATAAGTCATTGATAATTTTATTGCCATTGTCATTTATACTTGTTGTTATAATTCTAATTTTTGTCTTTGGAAATTTTAAGGATGTTATAATTAGTTTATTGGCGCTAGCCCTAGCAATTATATGGATGATCGGATTTGGATGCTTACTAGATTTTACTTTTAATCCTCTTCTTACCTCAATACCAGTACTACTTGTTGGTTTAGGTATTGATTATGGAATCCATATTAAGAAGAAAATTGAAGAAAGCGGAATCGATGGCGTTGATAAAGTTGCAATGGCTTTATTTTTATCCGCATTTACAACTTCTATAGCTTTCTTATCAAACACTTCCTCGACCATTCAAAGTTTAAAACAATTTGGAATCCTTTCTTCTTTTGGAATTTTTTCTTGCCTGTTTATAATGCTTTTTTTTATGACAACTGAAAAAGAAAAAAAGAAAAAAAGGAAAAAGGAATTAGAAATAAAAATAGCCCATTTTATCAAGAGAAATAAAAAAATTATCGCTACCTTAACTTTCATTCTGACCTTAATATTTTCATTTTTTGCTCTTTCCATAAAAGCAGAATTTGATATGCTGGATTTCTTGCCAAAAGAAATGAAAGTTACCCATGATATAGAATATTTGTTAGAAAATTTCAAGGCGGCGGAGGGGGAGGAAGCAATAATTGTAATAAAGGGAGATGTTTTAGAGCCATCTATTTTTAAAAAAATACATAATATAGAAGAAAATTTAGGAGACGATAAATATGTTGTTAAAGAGGGAATTTTATCAATATCTTCATTGATGGAAGATTATGCAGATGTTTATGGTATTAGATATAATAAAAGCTTTTCCTTACTATATAAAAAATATTTTGAGAATGGCTTGCCAAAAGAAAATACAACAAGAGAGAATATTAGAGAACTATATGATTTGCTATACAGGATAAATCCATATGATGTCAAAAGAATACTACATGAGGGATATGACGAATGCATAATAAGGATTCCAACAAATACGCAAAAGGAAGAGAAAAATATAAAAATTTTATATAAAGAATTAAAAGAAGATTGCAATGATGGATTAATAACTGGAGGTATAATAACAAGTTATATTCTACTAAAAGAATTGAGAAGAAGCCAAATAAATTCCTTAATGATAACAATACTGATTTCCTTTATAATTTTAGAAAGTATTTTTATAAGAAAGAAAAAACTTATTGGTATAATTTCACTATCTCCAGTTATAATATCTGCCATATGGATTATTGGGACAATGTCCCTTCTTAATATACCTCTTACAATAACAACTATAACGGTTGCTTCTTTAGCTGTTGGTTTAGGGATAGATTATTCTATTCATATGACATATAGTTTCATAAGAGAAAAGGATATGATTAAATGTATATCTTCAACAAGCATTGCTTTATTTGGTTCTGCTTTAACAACAATAGCATCATTTTCTTTATTATCATTTTCTTTTTTACCTCCTTTAAAAATTTTTGGTATATCTATAGCAATAGCTATATCATATAGCTTTCTTTTATGTGTTTTTGTTTTACCAATCTTTTTAGAATAGCTAATCATCTCCATTTTTCCAATAATTTACCATTCTTTGCGGAATATATTGATGCAAGACTCAAAATAGAAATGATGCATGCGAAAGCAAGCATAAATAAAACGAGCAATATAAATTGGCTAATCATTTCATACTCCATAAGGAAAATAGGAATTCCTCCGCCAATCAATGCAATTGTCGCCTCCGCCAAAGAAGGGCTTTTTCTACTCAATGCTATTTTTATAGCTTTTAGCCCGCTTTTTTCCTTAATTTCTTCTCTAACTCTTTCAGTAATATGAACTGCAAAATCTATACCGACACCAATAGCAATAGATGAAACAGTAATAGTTGAAACATTTAGTGGAATTCTTAATAAAACCAGAATACTTGGCTCTAAAATCAAAAGCAATATGATGGGAATTATTGTGAACATAGCGTATTTAAAAGAGCGAAAGACAAGCAGTAGGCAGATAAAAACTAAAATTAATGAAATAAACATGAATTTAAATTGCTGGTCCATTAACATTGCATTTAACTCAACTGTTATAGCAGCTAATCCAGTTAATTTAGAAATTTCCCCATATCCTTTTATTTCATTATTATATTGCTCAATGATTTGATTTATAGATGAAACGCTTCGTCTCGTCTCTTTTAATGGCATAATCGGCATTTCAACATAAATTAATGTTTTACTCAAATCCTTATCAAGCATCATTATTTTGTATTTCTCGGGCAAAATTTCTACTACTCTCTTTACATCTTCTTTTGTTTTAGGAAGTTTCCCGAAATTCATTCTTTTTATTGCATCTACTATTGAATATACAGAAGCATTTTCAACACCAGTATTTATTATCTTTTCCATTCCATCCAATTTTTCCAAAAGTTTTGGTTCAAGCATTCCTTCCTTTCTATTTGTTTCAACTAAAATTACTCCAGACTGACCAGCATTAAACTTTTCCGAATATTCATGCATTATTACATTACTTTTCATTTTTAATGGCATCATCTCCCATACAGATGTTCTTGTTGATACTTGTGGAATAGAGGCAATTGAGATTAAACAAACCATTATAAGAATCAAAGAAATATGTTTCCTATATCTCGTTAAATTTGCCAATGAATCCCATTTTATGGCAACTTTTTTTCTTGGAGGAAATGCCAAAAGCAAGCATGGAATTAGCACCATTGTAGAGATGAAACAATAGAGGACACCAATAAAAAAAGCTAATCCCATATTTTCGATGGGAGGCATATCAGAAGTAAGTAAAGAAGCAAAGCCAACAATTGTTGTAATTGCTGAGAGAAAAACTGCTTTCCCTGTTGTATTGATTACTTTTTTTATAGCATTTCTTGGTTCATTATTACTCAATTCCATAAAATAATTAATCATGTGAAGGGAATAAGCAACTCCTAATGCTCCAAGCAATGGAAGAACAGCAATTACTGTTGGAGCAAATTCTATATTCATCATGCCCATTGTCCCAAAAGTTAAGGCAATAGAATATAATACAGGAGCTATGGCAATTATTACTGTTTTCATGTCCTTATGGAAAGCAAATAGAATTAGTAGAATCAACATTAAGGAAAGCAAAGCAACACTACTTATTCTTTCCATTATCCAATCAATTGTTTCTTTATATAAAGTTAGCATCCCGGTTGGAAATGCCTTTACTTTTTTCGTTGTTTCAATGATTGGATAAACCTTTTCATTTAATAATGAATCAACATCTGCATCCTTGCTTGTTGTTAAAATTATAACACCGTTCTTATTATCTTTAGAAATCAATTTGTATTTAATTTCATCTGGAATAAACTTTAAAAGGGCATCAATATAAAATTGATTATTTGGTATCTCATCCTTCCCAAAAGGAAGATTAGCATTTGTATCTTTAATGAGCGAGGCGATGCTTGCGGTATACATAACTTCATCTTCCATTCCTTCATAGGGATTTAAGGCATTTTCAATTCCATCCATTTCCTTGAGAGAAGCAATACTTGTAACATTGTTTGATTCAATGTAAATCATAAGTGAATCAATTGGCCATTCCTGTCTTATTTTATTGAGAAGCATTACACTTGGTTGAGTTGCTGGCATATATACTTCTATATCAGATGTTATCCTCATATTAACTGCTTGAATAGAAATGAAAAAAGTTATAATTGTAAAAATGAAAATAGTGAGCTTGGGTTTTTTAAGCAATAAGTCATATTGCATAATCTTTCCCCTGTATTTTTCTTAATTTTTTTCTATATTTAAAATTACCTAAATCTTTTCCATATGGCAGTAATAATAAATAATGCAATGATTGATAGGAAGCCAAAGCCAGGGGTGTCGCCCCCGCTCTCGCCGACAACGATTGTTGTTGTATATTTTGATTCTTCTCCATAGTTATCCATGACAATTAGGGTAACAGTGTATTCTCCTTCCTCCGTATATATGTGGGTTGGATTTTGCTGGGTACTATTTTTTCCATCACCAAAATCCCAGAAATAATATACAATTTCTCCATCCTCGTCCTTGCTAAGGCTCTCAAATAAAATTTTTGTTCCAACCTTTGGATTTTCTGGAGAATATCTTATCTTTGCAATTGGAGGCTTATTTTCCTTTTCAACATGTTTATAATCATTCAACATTAACTGTAGATTCACGCCTTCCTCCATATTCATTACTCTTTCAATCATTCCTTTTCCTCCATTCCATATTAATGTAGTTGCTGAAGAAATGTTTTCAAAAGGCGTTATTCCTCCAAAAGGATTATAGGTTGATTCAATCTGGTATACATTGTCTCCTAATTTTTTGACACATTTAAAGGAGAAGGACATTTCTTGAGTTACTGGCCCCTCTTCTGTTTCTATTCCATATACCGTTACATTTGTTGTGGCTACCCATTTTTCTCCTTCCTTAACAGGGAAATCCATGAAGTCAACTGGAGGGTTATATTCTGTTACTACATGAAGCGGACTTGATGGAATAATTCCATATAAAGGTATGTTTGGAGTCACATTTATATCTATGTATATGTCCATTTCATTCCCAGCAACAGCAAGTTCATCTGTCGTAAAGTATATTTTTCCATCCGTTTTTATATTAAATACTCCTTCTATTCTCTGTGATTTTTCTCCAAACAGTGTTCCTTCAACAACTAAATTACCAGAAATATTAGAATTTATTTCTGCAACATAACATCCCTTCAATTCATTTCCTATTTCTTTTGCTTCTATACCAACAACTTTCAATTTTACATCCAATTTATCAGTTTCTATTTGTAAGCTAAAAGAAATATTTTCAAATTCCATTTTCTCAGAATACTTAAAATTTCCAGAATAAGTCCAATAATCGCCAACGCTCCAATTCGGCTTTTCCAAATCTGCACATGTTAAAGGCATTAATAATATGAGGAAACAGACTATATATCCCAATTTAAATTTAAATTTCATATTGCTTTATTCCAATCTCATATAAAATTTTTTGCGTGCAAACTTCGAATTTCCCTCCTTTCAGAAATTTCTCCAGCGATATTTTTTTTCATTGCTTCCTCAACATTTTTTTCATTTGCTAAGACCCACATTAATTTTATCCAAGCGACTTCTGGAAGCATATCTTCTCCTCCTATAACGCCTGCCTTAAGCAATTTTCTTCCTGTTGAATATACATTTAAATTAACCCTTCCATATAAACACTGGGTAGTCATAACAACTGGAATTCCTTGCCTTGTTAACCTTTTTATGGAAGGAATCCAATCTTCATTTACATGTCCCAATCCTGTGCCAGCTATAACAACACCATCCTTCCACTCAACAATTCTTTCAAATTCTTCCCTTGTCATCCCAGGATAAAAATAAACTAAGGAAACGTTCTCATTCAATTTTGGCATTACTTTTACTTTGCCATCCGTCTTTTTTCTATATCCTCCAAAGAATTCTATACCATTTTCATTTACAAAACCTATAGGATTAGAATTTATTGAAACAAAAGCATCTCTCCTAGAAGAATGCATTTTCCTAACTTTCGTTGCCCTATGTATATAACAACCAGTTGAAGATATGCTATTATGCATAACAACAACCACTTCTCCTATGTTGCTTAATGCAACTCTAACAGAATTCATTAAATTAAGGAATGCATCGCTACTGGGCCTATCAGAAGAACGCTGAGAACCAGTAAAAACTACTGGCCCATTTAAATTTTTAAGCATAAAAGATAATGCAGCAGATGAAAAAGCCATTGTATCTGTTCCATGAGCTATTACAACACCATTCTTTTTATTGTTTAACTGTCTTGCAACTTCTCTTGCCATTTTTTGCCAATCTTTAGGCGATAGATTTTCGCTAAATTTTTGAAAAAGAATTTTAGCATCTATATTGCACAAATCAAAAATTTCTGGCACAGCCAAAGCAAGTTCTTCTGCTGTTGCCGCTGGGTGCACCGCCCCCGTCTCATAATCCACATAACTTGCTATTGTCCCGCCGGTGCCAATCAATGCAACCGTTTTTTTATTTTCATCAAATGGAATTTTGGGTTTTTTGGCTGATCTTCTTTCAAAACTTTTTATAACCTTTATTTTGCAATTCTTATCCACCTTTATTCCAATATTATATCCATTTTCAAGTTTTATAACAATTATATTTCTTCCACTAAAAGCATGATGAGGCATTAAGACTCCTCTATATACTTTTCCGTCTTTTTTTATTTCTATGAGGTCACCCACTTTCATTAAAAATTATATATATGGTTTGTATATAAGCAATGCTGATAGCCCCGTGGTGTAGTGGTCAAGCATGGCGGACTTTGGATGGGCTGGCAAGAAGCCACCCAGATGAAATCCGCCGACGGCAGTTCGAATCTGCCCGGGGCTATGTGCTCCCGTGGTGTAGCCCGGCCAATCATTTCGGCCTTTCGAAGAGCTCCTTGGGGTGAAGCACCTTTTCCGAAGGGGCTCTGAAGAAAGCCGAAGACTCGGGTTCAAATCCCGACGGGAGCACTTATTTTTTATCTTATCGATATAATGTTCATCTTCTCACAATTTCCTACTAATATCACATATAAATAGCCATCTCTGAAAATTCCATCAAAACCATATATTTCAATCCTTGCACCCATCCATCCTCCATTCATATTGAACTTTTGCATTCCATTTTCATCTACTATGATGAAGATGCCCGGCAAATGGGGATATCTGTGGTTGCCCAGCTTTATCAATTCTTCATCATAATAAGTTATACGATACAGATTGGTGATTACAAAAATAGTGGCATTATGGTATGTTTCACTATAACAGATTGCGCTGTGTTTACCTTCAGTAAATCCCCCATCTACATGATTTGTCGATGGCAAAATAATACTAAGTAGAATGATAACAAAACACGTCCCTATCAATTTTTTTCCGACTATATTCCTCTGCATTAAAATATTAAATATTGAAATTATATTTAATTATTGTTATTAATGCGATATCCTGAATTGTTTTGCAATGAATCGTAGAATGATAGAAAAGCATATCTGGGAAAAGAATTGCCAAATGCCTCAAAGATAAGCAACCATACAACAACATTCCTTTTCCATTCTCAAAATGAATCGAGATACTACGATTGATGAGATGAATGGGCAGATTGCTGAATACCTACCCTCTTTTTTTATTTTCTATAGATTATGCATTCATCATTCATTTTGGCTGGAAAACCTCTTCATCTCTTCCTTACCCATTTCAAACGCCTTCATGTTCATTTCCATGTATTTCTCTGGGACAGTTTCTTTTATTGTCTCCAGAATGCTCTCCTCACTTATTGGAAGGATATTTAAGGCAGCGAGTGCCCCAAGCATGACAACATTCTTTGTTAAAATGCTTCCTGCTTTCCTTGCAATTTCATCTGCGTTTATTTTGATTAGCTGACAATGCTTCTCTATCTTTTCAAAAATTTCCTCCACCGGAGGGTAGTTTCCAATACCTATTGAAACCAAAGGAGGAATTATGGGGTTTATATCTGTAAGAACAACACCATCCTTCTTCACTTTGCTTAAATTTCTTAATGCTTCCAGAGGCTCAAAAGCAATAATTGCATCTGCTGTCTCATTTGCTATTATTGGTGAAAATACATTGCCTATTCTCACGCTGCATTCAACATTGCCGCCACGCTGAGCCATTCCATGCAACTCGGAAGTTATAACATTATAGTCTTCTTTCAATGCGGCTTTTGCAATAATGTTTGCTGCTGTTATCACACCTTGCCCTCCTACGCCTGCTATAACGATGCTTATCTTCATTCCATCACCTCTATCGCATTGAATGGGCATACCTGTGGGCATACTCCACAGCCAGTGCATAATGCAGCATTTATCTTTATGGCATCATCATCAAAATAGAATGCGGGACAGGCAAATTTTGTTATGCATATCTTGCATTTTTTGCAATTGTCTTGGTTAATTTGATATAATTTCCTTTCCTTCTTCATTTTTCTTTCAAGCAGAATACATGGCGCCTTCGAAATTATAACAGAGAGTCCTTCATATTCCAGTGCTCTCTTAAACGCTTCTTTAGCTTCATTTAAATTTCTAGGATCTATAACCTCAACATGCTTTACTCCTAAGCCCTTAACAACCTTTTCCATATCCATTGCTATTGCTTCGTTTCCCATCCCATCTATGGCATTTCCAGGATGTGGCTGATGGCCAGTCATAGCAGTTGTGGAGTTATCCAATATTGCAACAACGAAGTTGTGATTATGATGCACTGCATTAACCAGAGCAGGCAGCCCAGCATGATAAAATGTTGAATCTCCTATAAAAGATATAACCTTTTGATTCGTTG
>JAPDJP010000007.1 GCA_029259055.1 Thermoplasmatota archaeon
GCTTATCAGCAGTTATTTCTGTGGGAAACAAAGCTGATATTGATGAAGCGGATTTACTTGAATATCTTGGAAAAGATGAGGAGACGAAAGTAATATTAATGTATATAGAGGGTTTTAGAAACGGTAGGAAATTTATAAATGCTTTGAAAAAGCTATCACCACAAAAATACATTGTTACAATAAAAGCGGGCAAATCAAAACATGGAGCAATTGCGGCGGCAAGCCATACTGGCTCGCTCGCTGGCTCCGATAATGTTTTTAACGGCATTGCTAAGCAACTGGGCATAATAAGGGCAAAAAATGTAAGGGAGGCTTTTAACTTTGCAATGTTTTTATCTCAAGCAGAGATGCCAAAAGGAGAAAATGTTGTGATTATTACAAATGGAGGAGGCATGGGTGTGATGACCGCTGATGCCTGTGAGGAATATGGCTTAAAAATTTTTGATGATTATAAAAACCTAAGAGAAACCTTTGAAGAAGTTATCCCTCCTTTTGGCTCTTGGAAAAATCCTATTGATTTGACAGGGCAAGCTACCGCTGCCGACTACGAAAAAGCTCTGGAAAGGGCTTTACTCAATGAAAGTATTCATGCGGTTATAGCTCTTTACTGCGAGACAGCTTTATTTAGCCAAAGAGATATAGTTGAATTGATAAAGAAAATAGATGCAAAATATAAAAATAGAAAACCAATCGTTTTCTCATTGTTCGGAGGAGAAAAAATAGATGAAGCTATAAGAAAACTAAGCGAGAATGGCATAAAAGTTTTTGATGAAGTTTATGATGCTGTCTCAGCAATGGCTGCTTTGTATAGAAAGTATAGATATATTAGGGAGAGAGAGAAAGAGCCAGAGATCTACATTGAAAAAGAGGAAAAGATAAGAGAAATAATAGAGTTGGCTAAAAAAGAAGGAAGAAAGGTTCTTCTTCCTTATGAAGCAAAAGAGATAGCAAAATTGATAGGCATAGATGTGCCTGAGTATAGAATTGCCAAAAATCTGGATGAAGCTATTAGATATTCAGAAGAAATTGGCTATCCTGTTGTAATGAAAATTGTATCAGAGGATATAGTGCATAAAACAGAGGCGGGAGGAGTTGCTTTGGATTTAGAAAATAGAGAAGAAATTATAAATGCATATCAGGTTATAATGAGGAATGCGAAAACACATTTTCCAAATGCCAAAATCAGAGGAGTGGAAATATCAAAAATGGTTCCAAAAGGTGTAGAAACAATAGTAGGTGGGACACAGGACCCAGCATTTGGTCCAATTGTAATGTTTGGGCTCGGTGGCATATATGTGGAGGCGATAGGAGATGTTTCATTCAGGGCTGCCCCAGTCAGCATAAAGGAGGCAAAAAGAATGGTAAATGAAATTTCATCATCCAAAATCCTTTATGGAGTTAGGGGCGAGGCAAGAAAAGATATAGAAAAAATATCTCAATCAATAGTGAATATTGGTAAACTGGTAACCAAAGTAAAAGAAATAAAAGATATAGAAATAAATCCTTTGGTGGTATATGAATATGGAAAAGGAGTAAAAGCGGTTGATGTTAGAATATTATTGAGGGATTAAAATGAAAAAATTAGTTGTTGCATCTGCAAGAGAGGATGCGGGAAAAACAACATCCATAATCGGGCTTGGGAAAAGGATGGACGGGAAAATGGGTTATATGAAGCCTTTCGGGGATAGACTATACTATAAAAAGAAAAGGCTGTGGGATTATGACTCTGTTTCCATAGCAAGAATATTCAATTTGGAGGAGGAGCCAGAAGATATGAGCATCGGATTTGAACATTCTAAACTAATGTACATGTATGATAAAAAAAGCATAGTGGAAAAAGTTAGGGAGAGCTTCGAAAATATCAGCAAGGGAAAAGATATCGTTTTTATAGAAGGTTGCAAAGACATTGTATATGGAGCCTCTGTTGGACTAGACAGTTTTTCAATATCAAAATATCTTGATGCACCAATGCTTCTGATTCTTTCTGGAACAGATGAAAACATATTTGATGATGCAATAAGATGCAAGGAAATAGCTGAGGCAAAAGATATCAGGATAATAGGGGTCATATTGAATAAAGTAAAGAATAAAGAAGATTGGGAGGAAATAAATTCAAAAAAGCTTGAGGATGAAGGAATAAGAATTCTGGGAATCATTCCTTATATGAAAGAATTAGCAACATTTACAGCTAAACTTGTTGCCGAGCAATTATTTGCAAAAATAATTGCCGGAGAGGATGGCATAGAAAATGAGATAGAAAACATATTCATAGGAGCAATGAGCGTATCCGATGCTATAAAGAATCCTCTTTTCGGCAAGCCTAAAAAACTAATAATAACAAGTGGAGATAGAATAGATATGATTATAGCTTCAATTGAAAATAATACTTCCTGCATAGTATTAACAAACAATATTGTTCCGCCAAGCAGAATAATAGAGAAAGCTGATGAAAATAAAATTCCTCTTTTACTTGTGCCTTGGGACACATATACTACTGCTAAGAGAGTAGAGAGAATAAAGCCATGGATAAGTACAAAAGAAGAGAAAAAATTGAAAATTATTGAGGAAGAATTTAGAAAAATAGACATCTCATGGATTGATAAATTATGATTTGAACATTTCCTGTATTCTTCATTACCTGTGTAAAGCCCCCTGTTTTTATATGCAATTTTAATTTTTATCTTTTATGATATACACCTATTCGTGGCATAGCCACATTATGACTACTTCATCCATAGCTAAGATGGGCCCGCCGAGATTTGAACTCGGGTTACCAGCACCCCAAGCTGGAAGGATACCAAGCTACCCCACGGGCCCTGTTGAAATACATTAAAAGAAAATATAAAACTTTCTACAAGTGTGATAGAAAGTCTAAAAGTGTTTCTCTTGTAGTGTATTTTGGAATAAACCCTGCCTCTTTTTTAGCTTTCTCACCACTTGCCACCCATCTATATTTTATAAAATCAAAAATATCTGCAGGTGCTTCCAATATTCTGATTTTCCATAAAAAATTGGCTAATGGATATAAAATTAAGCTTGGTATTTTAATAGCCTTTCTTCCAGCTGTTTCAATTACTTCTTTCCATTTCATTGTTCCTTTTCCAACAACATTATATGCTCCCGGCAAATCTTTCATTATAAAAATTTCGTAGGCTCTTGCTAAATCATCTTCATGTAAAAACTGCATGTCTGGGTTTTTTCCATCTACTAAAGGTAGGAAAGGCCAATTTATTAAACGGGAATAAAAATGATTTACGGTGGGGCCTAAAACTAGGCAGGGGCGGAGAATCGTTAGTATTGCTTTATCATTTCGAAATTGCTTGCATAATTTTTCCATTTCTATTTTGTCTTGGTTGTAATAGTATGTTGGATGTCCCCTCAATGGACTATCTTCCGTTAAATATTCAGGATTATCTGGCCAAGCCCCATATACCATTGTACTACTTGTTATAATTATTTTTTTAACATTTGTTTCCTTACAAGCTCTTAATACATTTTTAGTTCCATTTACATTTATATCGCGCATTTCCTCTCTGTTATGAATTGGTTTTAAAACGAAAGCTAAATGAATAACAATATCTGCTTTCTTAAATATATTTTTGATATTTCTATCCCTTACATCCATCCTATAATATTTCAATTTCTTAAAATTGTGTTTAAAATTTCTTCTTGATATGCCAATAATTTCCTCACACTCCTCGTTTTTTTCCAATCTTTCTATTATTTTTCTTCCGAAATATCCTGCTGCCCCTGTTATGGCAACTTTCATGATTTTTAAAAATATGAATTTTATAAATCATAGTTAAAGAAAATTAAAGAAAAATTTAGTAAAATTTTAGCGTTAACTTTTCTAACAAATCTTCGAGTTGAGATAACGAGATTTTTACTATATTTGCCTTCTCTCTTCCCCCAAGCATTTTATATATTTTTTGAGCTAATTGACATTCATTTATATTGACTAAAAACAGGCCTTCATTTAACAACAAAAAAGGATAGATTCTGCATACAAGAGGACGAGCTGGATAAATTTTACAGGCATTTTTCTCTAAAAATGGGCAAGGTGGTTCGATATATCCATTAAGTTCTTTAAGAGTATCACCTATATAATTTTCTATTCTTTGTTTATCTTCTTCCAGTAAGGGAATGCGGTAATGACAGCATTTGCTACATCTATTACAAGCTCCTATTAATCTATTTATTTCCTCACATATCTCAAGGACTTTGTTAACCAAAGCCCTCATGTAAAAATTCGAAATGGATATGAAAAGAAAAATAAAAAATTTGTGGTGAAAAATTTATGGACCGGACGGGATTTGAACCCGTGACCTCCACCATGCCAAGGTGGCGATCTTCCGCTGATCTACCGGCCCTAATATGTATATCTATTTATTCATAAAGCTTTTTGTTATCCGGTTTCGATTCTTTTCATTACTTCATCAATTAGAGCTTTCTGGGAATAAAATTCTATTTTGTTGCCAATCAATTTTCCTTCAGCAACAAGAGAATAAACCGCAAAAACTGGCTCTACATTTGGCTTTGCATATACTCGTAAGTTATATTCATTATTGCTTGCATTTTTTATAAGAACCTTTATTTCAACATCTGTATTTTTAATGAAAACGAATTTTGTGAAATCCTTTGCATATTTTTTAGTTAAGTTTTCATCATATTTCCATCCTTTTGCTATCAATTCTGGATAATCCCTTACAGGCTTAAAATCCTCAAATGTTTCTATAGACGGATCTTCATAAGCTGGTACATCAATTTGAAAAGTGGGCAAATAAATATGCTCCCAATCATTCCAATCATATGGCGCTCCGTTACTTCCATCAGAATAATCAAATAAATAGCTTCCATTCTCTGAGTAAAACCAAGGTTTATTGTAAATATATTGATAGTTCATTACACTATAATATTTTTCTAAATAACCATTATACTCATCATCTGGCATGCTTGGATATCTATCATAAACTCTTCTGCTAACAATATCTATACCCGGAAATAAGCCTGGCATTAAGCCAAGAGAATGTCCCAATTCATGCAAAATCGCTTTTGCAAGCATAACCCTTATTTCTCTAGGAGTGAAGGCAATTCTCGTTATCATTGAATTGAAATCATTACTTACATAAATTGCATCAAATTTGTTGTATTTAACGGGCGTTATGAAACCACCTCCATCCTGCCTAACGCCAACAACAACATATCGAAATATTCCTTTTCTTTCATCAGGAAAATGATGCTTGTAAAAAGCAAGTAATTGTTTTCCAAGTATATCATCTAAATTTGCCTGATAAGGCAATAATTCGCCTCCCCCATTTGGATATACACCCCATCCATCATCAATATAAACATTTATTCCATGTCTTGCAAATCTTTCAATAATCATCTGTTGGCTCTCTTTGTAAAATATATGGGGCAAGTCAAAGAAACCTTTCTTTTCCATCCCGTCTGTTTCAATATATATATCTGGTTGGAAGGGATTGGCAAAATATTCCCTTAGTTTATATTCTTCAATATTTTCAATACCATCTATATCTGGGTCGAGCTTGCTATGTTCATTATAGGTAAATGGGTCATAACCATATTTCCATTCCCAATCAGTTGGGATTCCATCATTATCTGGATCGAGTTTACTATCATCTATTGTAGGGTCTGTTCCTAAAATATTCACTTCCACCCAATATGGTATTCCATCATGGTCATAATCAGCTTGATAAAGATTAAACCAAATTTCATAATTTTTACCTAAATAGTGTCCCATTCCATCTTTATCCATAAAATAGTCATCCCCTGTCCATCTACCAGTTCTATAATCATATTTTAATGAAATTCTCTCCTTCTCTACTTCTTTTACATTTCTTCCAAATAATCCAGTAGGCACTAACTCGATTATGGATATGACAACATTTGAATATTCTTTTTCTTCCTCAACATCAAACACCATTGAACTTTCATAGCCAATTGTATCCCATGTCGTATATACGCCTGTTTCTCCAACATTTCCCTTAGAACTCCCTTTTTTGCCATCAACTTCAATTACGTAATAAAAAGATGGTGGTTTTCTCCAATCCAGCCCATAACTTAACATTTTATTCATTAGGCTTCTATTTCTTATTCTTAAAATTTCAACAAATAATGCCTGATTTTCTAATGGGCTAATTCTATCATCAATAACTTTTTCTTTTTTCTTTTCTATAGGTGCTTTCTGCATTTGCAATAAAGTTGCAAAAATAAGGATAACAACAATTATTAATCCAATTGCAATCTTTTCTTTTTTAGCCAACATTACATGAATAAGAATTTTTATTTTTATAGGTTGTGATAATGCTTGTCTATCTCCTCCTTTATCATTTCTTTTGCCTTCTTTTTTGCCTCTTTAATTTTGTTAGCATCTATACCAGCCTGCCCTATTGTTCTTCTTCCCCCGCCCCCCTTACCAAATTTATTTCCTATTTCCTTCGCAATCTCTGAGCAATCTAATGGCAAATCATCAGAGCTAGCAATAGTTAATAAAATGTTTTCGCCTTTTTTGCTGGAAGAAATTACAATTGTTTTTTCTTTTGTTAGCTCTCTTATCGCTTGCATTGTTAGCTCGTCTTCAACAACAATTTTTATTCCTTTATATTCTTCAGCTTTTTCTTTTCCTAATTTTTTCTGCAATTTTTCTATTTCTTTTCTTAATCTCTTTCTCTCTTCCATAAGCTTTTTAATTGCTTCTATTAATCTTTCTGGTGGCGCCGCCAGTAAACTCGTTGCTTCTTTAAGCAATTTATCTTGTTTTTGCACATATTCTAAAGCTTTTTCTCCGGCACAGAATCTTATTCTCTCCACCCCATCCTGAATTCTTTCCACTCCAACAATCTTAATAAATCCTATCTCGGATGTGTTATTAACATGTGTCCCTCCACATGCTTCCACTTCCATATCAGCAATATTTACAACTCTAATCATTTTTCCTTTAGGAGCTCCTCCCTGATAAAGTCTAAATCCATATTTCTTTTCAGCCTCGTTTCTTTCCATAAATTCCTTTTTAACCGGCAAAGCTCTTCTTACCATTTCATTAGCAGTTCTTTCAATTTGCCTAATTTCTTCTTCCGTTATTCTCTTATAATGGGTTATATCAAGTCTAGCCTCATTTTCATCTAAATAGCTACCAGCCTGCCATATATGGCTTCCTAAAACCTCGCGGGCTGAGTAATTTATAATATGCGTCGCTGTGTGATGGCGCATCATTGCATAGCGACGTTGCCAATCTATTATGCCACGAACACTTCCCTTTTCTATTCCATTTTCCACATAATGAAGAATTGCATTTCCAGCTTTTTCCACTTTTTTAACTTTGATTCTCTTTCCATTTTGAATGAAATAGCCAGTATCGTATTTTTGGCCTCCTCCTTCTGGATAAAAAACGGTTTTATCTAAAATTACTATATTTCCTTCCTTATGAATAATTTCTGCATCAATTTCCTTTTTATATTCGTCTTCATAATATACAGGCCTTGTTTTATAATCAAATTTCTTTTCCTCTTTTAACTCTCTTCTTTCCGCTTTTAAATGCCTTTCCGCCACTTTTGATTCAAAATCATGAGGGATCTCTATATCAATAATTTCTTTTACAATTTCTGGATGAATGCCATGTGAATCATATAGCTCGATAAGTTTTTCCTCCGTTATTTTTCCTTTACTTGCGTATTTTTTAACCATTGCCTTTCCTTTTTCTAAAGCATTCAAAAATTTTTCCGTTTCAATTTCGATTATTTCTTTTATTCTTTTTGCTTCTTTTTTAAATTCAGGAAAATCTTTAGCAAGATATTTCAAATGCTCTTCAATCACAGAATATAAACCTTCATCATATTCTATTTTCTTTATAAAACGTAAAGCTCTTCTTATAATTAAGCGGGCTAAATAACCAGCTCCTGAGTTAGAAGGAACTATTCCATCTCCAAGCATAAAAAGAAGACATCTTGCATGGTCAGCAATTGCATAAATACTTTTCATATCCTTTTTCTTTGCTCCATCCTTTAATTTTTCTATGGCATATGGAAAAATTGCATCGTAAACAGTTGTATTGCCATTAACAAGCCATACAAGTCTTTCCAAACCATAGCCAGTGTCGACGATTTTCAAAGGCATTTCTGAATAATTTTCCCCTTTTACTATATACTCCCCATTATCATTTAATTCTAGATTCATAAAAACTAGCGTAGCTATTTCTAATCCATGACTCAACACTTCCAAGCATGCTCCCGCATTGCCTCCGCCTGCCCACTCCGCCTCCTTATAGGAAACATTTTCTATGCCGATTTGATTTAAAAATTCGTGGCAATATTTTGCTGTTTCTTCTGTCCAGTAAATATATTCTTTGTTGTTAAAGGCATGGTGTCCCATCATTTCAAAAAGAGTAAGGTGTCTTCCGCTTTTTCCCACTTCTTCTAAATCATTTAGCCTTATGCTTGGCTGTGATATAACCAAAGGATTTGCTGGGGGAGGAACTTCTCCACTTGTAACATGAGGTTGAAAATCGGCTATGGAAGCTATAGTTAAATAAATATCATCTCTCCATCTTGCAACAACAGGATATCTTTTTAAGCGTGTATGATTATGCTTTTCAAAAAAAGAAAGAAATGCCTCCCTCATTTCATGCAAATCCATTTTCTTGCCTACTGGATTTCCAATGAAAGAATAGCTAACACAGGGAGCATCCCCACATAACTTTTGCTTCTCATCCTTCGTCCAAAAATAAGCTCCACATTTCTCACACTTTTTCCTAATAAAGCCTTCTTCCTTGAAGAAATTAAGTTGTAATGTTTTTTCCAGTTTAGGATGCATTGTTGTATATAAAGGCATCTATATATTATCTTTTGTTTGATTTATAGCGGTATTTATAACAAGGCTTCTTCAATTATTTTTCTATCGAGTTTTGATATGATTAGAGGAGGAGATGTTTCTCCTGCTGGTTTTTCAACTTCTTTTACTTCTTTTACTTCTATTCTTACTTCTTCACCCAGCATTTTTTCATAATTTTTCTTAATCTCTTCAAGCAATTTTTCAACACTTACTTTTTTATTTCTCTCTTCCTCATCAATTTCAACTCTTATTTCTATATCATCTAAAGCTTTCTGAACAAATTGGAAGCGTTTAATTTGATGAGTATTGTATTTATTTGCAGTTTCTGCAAGAGGCATAGGGAAGGTTGCTGGAGGAAATATCTTGCCAGATGGTAAAATAATGGCATCTTTTTTCCTTCCTTCCAAATTCTTGAGTAAAGGGGTGTTCATTCCGCAATTACAACCATTAGATGCAAATGATGCTAAATCATTTAATCCAGTATATCTTATTATTGGCGTCCCTCCCGGATAAAGTCTTGTTATAACTATGCTTCCAAATTCACCATAACTAACTGGCTCTTCATTTTTATCAAGAATTTCTACATGAACAAAATCATTATTTATATGAAAACCTCCCTCTAAACATTCAAAAGCTATTGTTCCACCTTCAGTTGTTGCATACAAATTTAATACTTTTGCATTAAAAGCTTCTTCTATATAATTTCTTGAATAACTATCTAAGACCTCCCCGCTTGATATTATATATTTTGGATTAACTTTTTCACCCATTCCTTTTCTTTTTAAAGTAGCAATTCCCATTAAAACACTTGTATAACCAATTAACAATTCAGGCTGAAACTCCTCCATTTTTTTCAAAAGATTTTTTGCTTCCTCCCCCGTATATAAATTCTGATAATTATCTAATGAAAAGAAAGCTGATAAATTTTTTAGTAAACCCTTTTTTAAACATTCTTCGTCAGTAGTTTTTGGTATAGAAAAGTCCCCAATATTTGTTATTCTTGTTTTCCTCCAACTCATTCCATATGCTTTTAGCTGTCTCACCCCTCCCAATGCCTCAATAAATATGTATTCAGCATCCTTATACATCATTACAGGGCGTCCAGAAGAGCCTGAGGTCCCAACCAAGTAGGCTTTATCTTTTTTATATTTTGGGGGGACAATATTATCTGGAAAAGCTTTTATTAAATCCTCCTTTGTAATTAATGGTAATTTGTGTAAATCATCTATCCCTCTAATATCGTCTAAATGCACACCAGCCTCCTTATATTTTTTATGGTATAAGGGAACCCTATATGCATATTTTAAAGCTTTTCTTAATGCTTTATCCTGGTATCTTTTTATTTCTTCTGGCTTTAATTTCCAAGCTCTATTTACATCAGTAAGATAATGTTTAATTATTTTTGCTGTAAAGATTGGATTAAGGAGTGGATTCATATTTTGCTAAAAAATTGGAATATTTAATTTTTAGTTTCGTTTTTTCCGCCAAATCTTTCCCACTCGCTTATCAAACAGCCACAATATTTCTGACTATATAAACCATAAACTTTTGCTATTGCTTTATTTCTTTGCCATCCTTTCCTAAAATCTTCATAATAAAATTCTATTTCGTATTCTTTTGCCAATATTTCACCTAACTTTTTAATTTCATCATGATACTGCTGATGGGATGAAAGAAGAGTTGTAGTAAAAAATGGGAAACCATTTTCCTTTGCATATCTTGCGGTTTTTTCAAGCCTATATTTATAACAGTTTATACAGCGCGCTGGTCTATTAATATTTTTTAATTGTGATTTTAAAAAATTTATATAGTCATACTCATCATAAATGATTTTTATTTTTTCAATTTCTGCATATTTTTCTAATGCTTCTTTTCTTGCCTTATATTCCATATAAGGATGAATATTTGGATTATACCAATACCCAACAACTTCATAACCCTCTTCTTTTAATCTTTCATACGGGTATATGAAACAGATTGTACAGCAAACATGAACAAGGATTTTCATAATTTTGATTCTTTATGATATATATATTTATAGTGGTGTGGCTCATTGTTACAGCCTTATATTATTTTTATATTACTATTACTTTTTCTTTTATATTACTTGCAATCCCAATTTTTTAGCATAATTATACGCTTTATTATATTCCTCCAAGCTTAGTCTCCTATTTATTTCCTCATATTCAAAGGCTTTATAAGTTGGATAATATTGATCCATTACATTGACAATCGCCTCTGGAACATTTTCCGCTATCCATTCGATAATTGGTTTAGAACAGCATTCAATATGGTTGGGAAGAACAAGATGTCTTATTATCATTTCCCCCTGCCTATATGCAATTTCATGATTCCTAGTTACTATCTCCCAGTAATTTTTTATTTTTGATAACCTATAGGCACATTTATCATTTCCATACTTAAAATCCGTTAAATAAACATCAATAATATAATTAAGAATATCCATTGTTTCATTACTACAATACATGTTCGAATTCCAAATTTGGGGTAAATTTGCATTACATTCTTTTAACACTTTCAATATATATAGAAGATGGGGCGTCGGCTCCCCACCAACCCAGTTCACATTTCTTGCTTTTCCCTCTGCTTTTTCTATTAAAAAAGCCATTTTTTCCGGCTCAATATATATTCCCGCTTCATATTGCGAGATATCCCAATTTTGACAATACACACAATAAAAAGTACAACCGGAGAAGAAAATTGTATATGATGGAATTAGCATTGGCTCCTCGCCATAATGATAAAAATGAGATGCAATGCTCGTTTCTTTTACTCTACATTTACCAACTTTCTCATATCTATTTATGTGGCATCTGTGCTCACAGAAATGGCAATTTCTATAAATTTCCTCGGCTTTTTCAATGAGTTTTTCCATTCTATTTTTATTTACTAAATATTTGCTTTTCCTTTTTCCTTCCAAAATTTCATAGTATTTTTCAAGCATATTCTATCTTAATAATCTCTCCCCTGGGCTCCTTTTCTGCAAAAATTTCTCCTTGAAATTTATAAACTTTCGTATCTTTGTCAAACCACGCATCTGGTGGTAAACCAGCCTTAATACAAGTCTGACTTAAAAATTCTTCTTCATTCCATTTATATTCAACAGGCACTTGAGGTAATAAAAGACCTTTATAAATTCCTTTTTCAACCATTAATCCGTCTCTCCCTATTTTAATTTTTTTCGGATATTCTGTAGGCTCGCATTTCATTAATTCTGGCGGAGTAAGAACCGTCACTTCAATAACTATCCCATCAAGTTCCTCTTCTCTTAAATCAGGAAACCTTGGGTCATGACAGGCAGATACGGCGGATTCTTTAATTGCTTTTCTCAGAGGATAAACTGGCTCAGGTATACCAATGCATCCTCTCAAATCATGGCTTGGATAAAGATTTATTGTTACAAAAACTCCTGCTTTTTCTTCAAAATTTTCCAAATCTTCTATTTTCTCCCCCTTAACATGTTTCTCTATGACGCTTCTTGCATATTTTACTAGTTTTTTACCATCCTCCAATGAAAGCATATTTCTAATCAAGGAGAAATTTATAAAAGTTATAATTCGATTCCCATTTCTTCTCTGCTTCTCCCTGCCTCCCTAAGAACTTTTTCCGCAACAAATATATCACACCCTTCTCTTACAGCCAGCGCAATACAATCGCTGGGGCGTGCATCTACAACAATTTCTCCTTTTGTATGTTCCAAATATAATTTTGCCATAAATACTCCTTCTATTAAATCATCAATTACTACTTTTTTAATGGATGCTCCCAAAGAATTTATTACTTGTATAAACAAATCATGTGTAAGGGGGCGATGGAATCTTTTTCCATGCAACCCATTCATTATACTTTCTGCCTGAACATAGCTTACATAGATTGGTAGAGCCATTTCCTCATTTACCAATATTATTTCTGAATATCTATCAGTATGATATGCATGTGGGTATACATCCATTTTTATCAATTTTTCTTTCATACTATTCCTCCAATTCCGCAAGTTTCTTTATTCTTTCAACAACATTGGGATGAGATGAAAATAATTCCAACAATTTATCAGTTGTTGTTACTTTTGCTTTAGATGCAAAAACTTTTACTTCATATTCATCTAAATGGCCATCCAGATTTAAATCAGCTTGTTTCAAATCAATTATATCTTTCCTCGCTCTTGATGGGTCTGTTGCGAAAAATGCTTTCATCCCTTCCGCCTCCTTTATTTTTTCTGGTCTTATAAAAGTTGTAGCTGTTGTTATCCTATATAATGCTGATGCAAGAGCATGTGGTTTTTTTGTAATCATAGCTGAACCGTAATCCGCATAATATTCTCTTATCCTACTAACATATAAAACAATTAAATTCGTTATCAAATATACAGCAAAAGCAACAAAGGCAATCAACATTGAGCCCTCGCTCCTCCTCCTTCCCCATAAAAAACTCCAAAAGGCTAAATAGCATATTAGAGGAATCACTGACAAGGTAGTTATCACAACCATGTCTCTATGTTTTAAATGTGAAATTTCATGTCCCAAAACAGCTTCCAATTCTTCTTTATTCAATATTTTAAGTAATCCTCTCGTTACACAAACTCTCCCATCTTTTAAACTTCTTCCGAAAGCAAAAGCATTGGGTAAATCAATATTTGCTATCCCTACTTTTGGCATTGGAACATTGGCTTCCTTAGCAAGCCTCTCAACCATTCCATATAATTCAGGATTATCCTCTCTCCTAATATACCTAACTCTCATTGATGCCTCAACAATTTTTGGACTAACCGCATATTGTAAAATAACAATAAACACGGCAATAATTGCAAGAAAAATTGGTTGGGCATATCCCAAAAAGTATGCAATCAAAACAAGCAAACCATAAATTATCGCAAATAATAAAGCAATGGCCAGCAGGAGGCGTGTATAAAGCCATATTTTCCTCATTGTCCAAAATATTAGGCTTGTTATTAATACTTTACTTTCATTTTATTTAAATCATCATTTAAATTCATCTTTTGATAGTAAGATTAAAACCAATGCAACAATGCTGAGTATTGAGCCGATGAAAAAACCAATAGATATTATACCAAATATTGCTCCAACAATTGCTATAACAAAATATTTTTTGAGAAAACAAAATATACCTCCTATTAGTGCTGGAATTGATACCATTACAAATAGTATTGCCAGATAAGGAAAAAACTTGATAATTATCGCAAATGCTGTTTTTTCTTTCACTTCCCCCTCTCCTTTTTTCATTATAAACTTATCTTTTAATGCGGGTAAATTTGCCGGCATAACAAAAATTTCCGCTACTACGGTTTTATATCCTTCCTTTTCCAGCCTAATTACATGTTTTCCAGCAGATATATTAGTTAGAGAAAAGTAACCTTTTGCATCTGTTTTAGCAACCAATTTTGTAGTATTATCAATTAAATATACTGATACATTCTCGATCGGGTTTTCTTCCTCATCATAAACTTCTCCCTGATAAAATCCTTCTCCTTTAAATGCTTTCTCTGCAAAAAATATGGATGTTCCCATAGCTATTCCAAGTATAAAAACAATTATTAATAAGGAGCCAGCTATTAAGGGCTTTGAGGATGGCCTATATTTAACGAGAGGATGTATTGGACTTTCCCATTCTTTCTCCTTCTTTTCTCCAGTAGAAACATCAACCTTTATATCCATCCCACAGTTTGGGCATTTAGTCAATTGCAATCCTTTTGCTCCATCTGGTACTTCGACTACAACATTTTTATTACAATATGGACATTTTGTCTTACCTCGCATTGAATCTAATATTGACAAAATATAAGTAAATTTCCAAAGGTTTTTTAATGGCTTTAATATGTGCATTGTGCTCTTGCAAATCATATTATTTATATTGTTTCCAATCATCCTTATTTTGGCGATTTCTTTATTTTTCTTTTTATATCCAGAAACTCTGAATAAAGTGGGCTTTGGAAAAAGGGAAACAGGCTTGTTGATCGTTGGCTCCGCATCAACGATGTTCTTTGATTTGCCATTATTTATTTACAAAGATTATTTTTTAGCTCTAAATATTGGGGGAGCTTTAATTCCGATTATACTTTCATTTTATTTCATTAAACAAAATTCCATTTCTCCTTTAAAAATAATTACGGGTATTTTGCTTATATCATTTTCAACTTATATGGTTACAACTGTTACGGAAGAAGGGGTAATATCATATTTTCCATTTTATTTTCTTCCTCCCATTCTATCTTTATTATTGTCTCTGCTGTTTTTCTTTCGCTCTCCCGTGGCTCCTATCTACTCATATTCTATATCTACGCTTGGAGTAATAATAGGAGGGGATTTATCGCATCTTCCAGAACTTTTTGAAAAACCTTTTATGGGTTCTATGGGGGGTGCGGGATTATATGATATGGTGTACTTGGCTGGCTTAATTTCTTTTTGTCTTGCTTTTCCTTTTGTTAAGAAAAGGAGGGAAAATAAGATTGACAGATTAACTAAAAAATTTAGGAGAGAATTGTATTTTGCGGAAAGATTGACTGGAGAAAAATTATATTATAAACTGGAAGGTAAAACATATAGGGAAATAAAAAAAGAGGTATATAGAATCATAAATGATATAAACAGGAAAATTTGGTTATTTGCCGACCCTGTAAGCAGAAGCGTAGCTTTTGCTATAGATTTTCTCATAATTTTTGTTATTTCTATTTTAATTTACATTTATTTTTCCCTATCTTTTTATTTTTTTATTTCAATATTGCTTTCCCTTAAAATTGTATATTTTACGGTATTGGAAACAATTTTTGGTTATACAGTTGGAAAAGCAATTATGGATATTGAAGTAAGAAATGTGGAGAATAAGCCCATTGATTTTATGAGTGCTTTTACTAGAAATATAATAAGGCTTCTGGAATTTTTCATGTTTTTTTATCTTATTAGTATTGCTCTAATAATGGCAACACCAAAAAAGCAAAGAATAGGCGATATGATTGCAGATAGTTTAGTTGTAAGGGTGGTATAATGTTTGATTTATTAAAAGCAATCTGGTTAATTTTTCCAGCATATGTAGCAAATGCTTCTGCTGTTGTGCTAAAAGGAAAGGTGCCAATTGATTTTGGGAAAAAACTGTGGGGAAAACCAATTTTTGGCGAGGGGAAAACATGGCGGGGTTTTATAGGAGGAGGAATAGCAGGGATAATTGTGGGCTTAATAATGAATAGCATCTATCAAACCTTTGGAAAGGGTATAGAATCTTTTTATGTAATTTCTTCTCTCTCTTTTGGTGCTTTGACTGGAGATTTAATAAAAAGCTTTTTTAAAAGGAGGCTTGGGAAAAAAAGAGGGGAAAAATGGATAGTAATTGACCAAATCGATTTTTTACTTGGTGCTTTTTTATTTTCTTTTATTTTAAATAGAGATTGGTTTGTTTTAAATTTTAAATTAAGTTATATCATCTTTCTTTTAATTATAACTCCATTGATTCATTTAGCAACAAATATAATAGCCTATGCATTAAAATTAAAAAAAGTTCCATGGTGATTCAAATGGATGATGAATTAATTGAATTTGTTAAGGAAAAGATAAAGAAAAGAAAACTTGAAGAAATGAATAAGGAATTAATTGAATGGGCAAAAGAACATGGTATTGAAATAGAAGAAAAGAAAGAAGAAGAGGAAAAAATAGAAGGTAAATGTGAAATATGCGAAGTTAGGGATGCAAAATATAAATGCATAGAATGTGGTAAACTAGCTTGTTCCGCTTGTTTTTGGACAATGTTAGGGATTTGTAAAGAATGTGTTACAGAGAGGCAGATGAAAGAATGGAAGGATAAAGTGAGGTAAAAAATAATATAAAGAAGAAGGAAATTACAAGCAATGGGTGAAGAAGTTCTTAAACCTACCAAAGAAAAATTTGATGAATGGTATAATGAAATTGTTGAGAAGGCTGATTTATGTGACAAAAGATATCCAATAAAAGGAATGAATGTATGGAAACCATATGGTTGGAAATTAATGCAAAACATTGATAAGCTTATAAGAGAAGAAATGGAAAGAACAAATCACCAGGAAGTTTGTTTCCCTTTGCTCATTCCAGAAAGTTTTTTTAAAAAAGAGGAGGAGCATATAAAGGGATTTTCTTCTGAAGTTTATTGGGTTACCCATGCTGGGAAAAATGAATTGGAAGAAAGGTTGCTCCTGCGCCCTACGTCGGAAACCGCCTTATACCCTCTGTTTTCATTGTGGATTCGCTCCCATGCTGATTTGCCATTAAAAACTTTCCAAATTGTTAATACATTTAGATATGAAACAAAAATGACAAAGGCGTTTATTAGGGTAAGGGAGATTCATTTTTTTGAAGCCCATACTTGTCATGAAAGTTTTGAGGATGCTGAAAAACAAATAAGGGAGGATTTGGAAATTGCCAAAAGATTTTTTAGAAAGCTTTGCATCCCATTTATTATTAGTAAAAGACCCGATTGGGATAAATTTGCAGGCGCTTTTTATTCAATTGGATTAGATGTTTTAATGCCATCTATGAAAACTCTGCAAGTCGGTTCAATTCATCAATATAAACAAAATTTCTCAATACCTTTTGAAATAAAATTTGAAGGTAAAGATGGAAAGCATTACTACTGTCATCAAACAACTTATGGAATGTCTGAAAGAGTTTTAGGAGCAATTATCGGAATCCATGGAGATGAAAGAGGTTTAAAAATTCCTTCCTCAATAGCTCCAATAAAAGTTGTCATTATTCCTATAATTTTTAAAGGATGGGAAGAGAAAATATTGGAAGAATGTAAAAAGTTGAAGAAAGAAATAGAAGAAATTGGTTTAACTTGTTTTTTAGATGCAAGAGATAAAACTCCAGGTAGCAAATTTTATGACTGGGAACTTAAAGGAGTTCCATTAAGAGTTGAAGTCGGGCCAAAAGATTTGGAAAACAAGATGATTACCATATCACTAAGAGATGGAATAAAAAAGAAGATAAAAAGAGACGAAATTGAAAAACTTAAAGATGAATTAAAAGAATATGATGAAAGGATATATAAAAAAGCGGAAGAATTTCTCCATAAAAATATACATGTTCTAAAAGAAATATGCAAAGACGCTGAAGGCATTGTTGAATTACCATGGTGTGGAAAGGAGGAATGCGGAAAAGAAATGGAGGAAAGAATGGATATGAAAAGCCTAGGGATTCCTTTACCAGAAAAAGAATGTAATGAAAAATGTGCAATATGTTCCGATAAAGCTACTACATGGCTAAGATTGGCTAGAACTTACTAGCTTTTTCAGTTTTTTTATAGTCCCTGATGTTTTTATCGTTTTTAGACCTTTCTTATTTAAAAAATCAATTGTTTCTTCTTTTTCGATGTGTTTGCATTTTACTATTCCATATTTCCCGTCATAAAAGGATAATTTTAACTTTCGCTCTTTTAATATATCATACAATCTTTCCTTTTTTATTCCATTTACTATAAACAGTATATATCTTTGTCTTCCGATTTTTTCCTTAACAACCATTATTATATTTCGCCAAATTCTTCTTGTAAATCAATAAAAAGTTCTCTCAACAAATCTTCAAATACCATATTTCTATATTCTCTTGTCCCTCCCTGCGTCTGCATTCTCGCTATGAACTCGCTCCCCTCTCTCAATATTTCTATTCTACAAAGGCTTTCCTCTACCATGCTTCCACTGTATATATATTGTTTATATAATTTTTTTGCTTTGTTGGTCTTTGATTCCATAATGTTTTATGTTTATTGTAGACACCAAAATTCAAATAATTTTAAATAACAAATTATCTTTTCTTTTATGCTTCATATATTCCCAGTAATTGCAGGGATATCTGCAATCTTATCCGCAATTGCTCTGGCAATTTATATCATAAAAAAGCCAGCAGGCAATGAAAAAATGAGAGAAATTTCTGGTGTTATACAAAAAGGGGCAATTGCTTTTTTAAAGGAGGAATACAAAGTCATTGTAATATTTGTTGCAATAGTATTCATAATTTTGCTTACCGCAAGCTTTTATATTGATTTACCATGGCAAACTTCCCTGGCTTTTCTCACGGGAGCATTTTTTTCTGCTTTGGCTGGAAATATTGGAATGAGAATAGCAACAAAAGCAAATGCGAGAGCGGCTGAGGCTGTTAAACAAGGAATAAGAAATGGTTTGCTTGTTGCTTTTTCTTCTGGCGCAGTAATGGGGCTCTGTGTTGTTGGTCTGGGGATAATTGGTGTCACTATCTATTATTTTTTTAAAAATCCCACCATTCTTTTTGGATTTGGTTTTGGAGCAAGTAGCATAGCTCTGTTTGCAAGAGTAGGAGGAGGAATATATACAAAGTCTGCAGATATAGGGGCGGATTTAGTTGGAAAAGTTGAAAAAGGCATACCAGAGGATGACCCTCGCAACCCCGCAGTTATAGCTGATAATGTAGGCGATAATGTTGGAGATGTGGCTGGAATGGGAGCAGATTTGTTTGAGTCTTATGTTGATTCAATAATATCTGCGATTACTTTGGCTGGATTAGTTGCCTATGCATATGCGAGTTTATATCCATTAATTATAGCAAGCCTTGGAATATTTGCTTCTATAACCGCTATGATATTTATTAGAGGAAAAAATTTATATTCGGCGATGAGAAATGGGCTATTTAGCTCCGCAATTATTTTTTCCATTTTAGCATTTATTACGACTCATTTCATTATAGGAAAATATGAACCATTTTTTGCAACATTAGTTGGATTAATAGATGGGCTGATAATTGGAATATCTACAGAATATTTTACTTCAGAGCAAAAAAAACCTGCCCAAAGCATCGCAAAAGCAGCCCAAACAGGAGCTGCAACAGATATACTCCAAGGAATGTCAATTGGAATGCTTAGTACAGCTATTCCAATTGTTTCAACATGCGTTGCAATGATTCTGGCATACGAGTTAGCACAATTTTATGGAGTAGCTATGGCAGCGGTAGGGATGCTTGCAACACTTGGCATATCTTTAGCAACAGATTGTTACGGGCCTGTGGCGGACAATGCAGCTGGTATAGCGGAAATGGCTAACTTAGGTGAGGAAATTAGAAAAAGAACAGAAGCTTTAGATGCGGTAGGGAATACAACGGCTGCGATGGGAAAAGGTTTTGCAATAGGCTCCGCAGCTATAACGGCTTTGGCTTTACTTTTTACATTTGCAGAAAAAGCAAAAGAATTCGTTAGCTTGGATTTAAAGTTAACCTCCCCCTACTTACTTTCTGGAATATTTATTGGAGCGATGCTCCCTTTCATTTTTTCGGCATTGACAATAGGAGCGGTTGGAAAAGCAGCAAGTAAAATGGTTGAGGAAGTTAGAAGACAATTTAGAGAGTATAAAATATTGGAGGGAAAGGGTCAACCAGATTATGAAAAATGCGTAAGAATAGCGACAAAAGGCGCTTTAAAAGAAATGATTTTGCCATCTTCAATGGCAGTGATTGTGCCAATAATTGTTGGTATATGGAAAATAGAGGCATTAATTGGCTTGTTAGCTGGCGCAACAGCAACCGGCTTTTTGCTTGCTATATTTCTTGCAAATGCTGGAGGAGCCTGGGATAATGCGAAAAAATTTATCGAGGCTGGAAATTTTGGAGGGAAGGGAAGTTTCGCCCATAAAGCAGCTGTTGTTGGTGATACTGTTGGAGATCCTTGTAAAGATACAGCCGGTCCTTCTCTGAACATTCTTATAAAATTGATGTCAATAGTCAGTCTAGTTTTCCTCCCACTATTTGCAAAATTATAGGTGCAAAGGAATTACGGCGATTTTCCTCGCCATTCTATCCTTTGCACCCATTTTTATAATTCTATTTCTTAATAAATTTTTTGTTTCCATTTTACTTATTCCACATAGGAGATATTCTTCTTAGTTTCTCGATTACTTTTGGAATAACATCTAAAAAATAGTCTATTTCTTCTTCCTTATTTTCCCTTCCTAAGGTTATTCTTAAGGAGCCATGAGCTTCCTCAGGCTTTAAACCAATAGCTAATAAAACATGTGATGGCTGTAATTTTTTTGAAGAACAAGCTGAGCCAGTTGATGCGGCAATGCCATATGAATCCAACATCAAAATTAAACTCTCTCCTTCGATGCCTCTAAAATAAAAACTTGCATGATTTGGTAATCTCTTTTCTGGATGTCCCGTTAAATAAGCTTCTTCTATTTCCAAAACATTTTTTATTATTTTATCCCTCAATTTTTTCATTCTTTCTACATCTTCTTTCATTTTTTTCATTGCGATTTCGCAAGCTTTTGCAAAACCAACTATCCCTGAAATATTTTCTGTTGATGAGCGTAGCCCCTTTTCATGTCCTCCTCCATGTAAAATTGGCTCTATTTTTATTCCTCTTTTTATATATAAAGCACCAACTCCTTTTGGTCCATATATTTTATGAGAAGATATGGAAAGCATGTCAACATTCATTTTTTTAACATCGATACTTATCTTGCCAACTGTTTGGACTGCATCAGTATGGAAAACTATATTATTTTTTTTGGCAATTTTCCCTATCTCTTCTATTGGCTCAATTGTTCCAATTTCATTATTTGCATGCATTATTGTAATTAAAATTGTATCATCTCTTATTTCTTTTTCAACATCTTCTGGATTCACCATTCCATACTTATCAACTGGTAAATAAGTTACATCAAATCCTTTCTTTTCTAAATATTTACAAGTTTCCAAAACCGCCGGATGTTCAATTTTACTCGTTATAATATGTCCTTTCCCGTGCATAAAAGCGATTCCTTTTATCGCCATATTATCGCTTTCTGTTCCCCCACCAGTAAAAACTATTTCATCTGCATCAGCATTTATTAATGCAGCAACTTTTTCCCTGCTTTTTTCTAATGCTTCTTTTGCCTCTCTTCCCCAAGAATGTAAGCTGGATGCATTACCAAATTTTTTATTAAAAAAATCTATCATTGCATCTAATACTTCCTTATCTACGGGAGTTGTAGCAGCATGGTCTAAATATACTTTCATATTACACCGTAATAGTTATAAACATAAAAGATTTTCTATTTATGAAATTTCCGTGCGAGGAAATTGCCAATAAAATAATTCCCGCCATTAGAGCAGAAATTGCAGTTAGGTTAGCAAAAGACTATGGAATGAAACAGGTGGAAATCTCAAAAATTTTAGGGATAACACAAGGTGCTGTGAGCCATTATATAACTTCATTTAGAGGAAAGGAAAGAGAAGTTATCGAAAAAAACCCTGACATAAAGAAAAAAATTGATGAAATAACGAAATTGCTTGTGAATGGAAGGGATATTGAAGGAAAAATATGTGAAATTTGTAGAGAATTAAGATTCTCTTCCAATTTTAAGCATTTTTTCTAAAGGAATGCTCGCTTTTTCTATAATTTCTTTGCTTATTTTAATTTCTGGTTTCATTTTTTCTAAACTTTTAATAACCTTTTCCAAAGTGATTTTTTTCATTGTTGGACAAACCGCATTTTCAATTGCATAAAATTTCTTCTGAGGCATTTCCTTTTTCATTCTATAACATAAATCTTTCTCACTCGCAACAATAAATTCTTCTGATGAAGATTTCATAGCATATTTAACCATTCCTTCTGTTGATGCAACTTCATTTGCTATATCTATAATTTCTTCTGTACATTCTGGATGAGCTAATATTTCCGCATTTGGATGCTTTTCCTTTAGCTTTATAATATCTTTTTTGGTTATGCCCAAATGGGTTGGGCAAAAACCTGGCCATAAAATCATGTCTTTATCGACAAATCTTTTTACATATTTTCCTAGATTTTCATCTGGAACAAAAATAACGCCATTTGGCATGCTTTTAACCACTTTAACAGCATTAGCGGAAGTGCAACATATATCGCTTATCGCTTTTACTTCCGCAGTAGTATTAATATATGAAACTATATCATAACCATATTTCTTTTTCCAATATAACAAAGCATCAACATCCACCATCGCCGCCATGGGGCATTTTGCTGTTTCATCGGGAAATAAAACGATTTTGTCAGGATTTATTATTTTTGCAGATTGAGCCATAAAATCAACACCACAAAAAACAATAACATCTGCATCGGTTTGTCTGGCTTTCATTGCCAATGCTAAAGAATCACCCACAAAATCTGCAACATCTTGTATTTCTGGGCGCTGATAATTATGAGCAAGTATAATTGCATTTCTTCTTTTTTTCAATTTTTCTAATTCATCCACAATTTGTATAGCGAAAGTATTATAAATGTTTGTATGTTAGAATTTCATGAAAGGGAAATTTCTAGTTATTATACTACCTCTATTAATTATTGTGCCTTTTATATTGGCTGAGCCACCAAGAATAGATAATGTAAATGCAAATCCATCGGTTCAAATTCCAGGAGGATATGTAAATATAACTTGTTATGTATATGATCCAGATGGCGATTTAAATCTTGTGAAAGTTATAATAATATATCCAGATTATTCCGTCCATAATGTTTCAATGAATGAATGTACACCACCCCCATATAATTACTATTATAATGCAACATATTCAATGATTGGTACATATCATTTTTACATATGGGCAAATGATACCGCTGGCAATACAACCACTTCTTCTGTTTATACATTTGAAATAGAAGGTGATGTAGAACCACCAGAAATAAAAAATGTTGTTGATTATCCGGACCCGCAATGGCAATATGGGAGTGTTGAGATATCATGCGTTGTAACAGACAATGAAGGCGTAGATTTAGTTAAAGTGCATATAACTTATCCTGATTCATCAACAATAAATGCAACAATGACAAAAAGTGGAGGCAAATACAGATATTCAGCAGTTTATACGGAACCGGGCACTTATTCCTATTACATATGGGCTAGAGATATAAACGGAAATGGAAATAAAAGCTCCACATATACCTTTACAATTTTACAAGATACCGTTCCTCCATCTACTCATGTGCATATATATGGGGAGGAGGGTAACAACGGATGGTACAAGAGCAGTGTTGAAATAGAATTACACGCTACCGATACAGGAAGCGGAGTTGATAAAACATATTATAAAATTGATGATTCTCCATGGTATATATATACTGGGCCATTTGAAATAAGCGAGCAAGGAATTCATACTTTATACTATTATAGTATCGATAAAGTTGGAAATCATGAAAGCACCCATAGCAAAACAATAAAAATAGATTATACGCCCCCACAAACCACCTGCCATTTAGATGGCACTAAGAGCGATGATTGGTATAGAACTGATGTTTACGTGACGTTGGAAGCAACGGATAACCTAGCTGGAGTAGACAAAATAATGTATAAAGTTGATGATGGCAATTGGAAGGAATATACTGGAGAATTTGTTGTAACCGAGGATGGAGAACATATTATAAGATATTATTCAATAGATTTGGCAGGAAATGTTGAAGAGATAAAGGAAAAGGAGATAAAAATAGATAAGCATACACCATATGTTGAAATTATTAGACCAATCCAAGGATTTATTTATATTATGAATAGAGCAATATTCCCATCTATTACTGGTAGAACCGTCATTATTGGAGCTGTTGAAATAGAAGCATATGCAATAAATGGTGTATCTGGAATACAAAGAGTAGAATTTTACATAAATGGCATGTTAATGGATGAAGACTATATTGAACCATACGAATGGTTCTGGACTGGGCCTGCTATCGGACCAACAATAATAGAAGTAATTGCATATGACCATGCGGAGAATACAGCAACAGATATGATTGTTGTGTCAGCCTTCATACTATAATTTCATTGTAGCATATCTAAATTCTTTTCCAACCTTTTTAAATTTTTATCCATTCTTTCCACCATTTTATTTGCTATATCTGTTAAAATTTTAAGGTATTCTTCGTTTACATATACTTTACCATCCAAGCCTAAAGGAGCATCGATTCTTTCTGTACCCAGTATTTCAACGACAATTTTTCCATTAAATGATTTTATTGAGGAATATTTAAAACCGCTTTGATTAGCTATCGTTAATAATTTTTTAACATTCCCCATTGAAATAGTTGAAACATGAAATATTGGAGATTGGACAAGGAACCATATCTCTCCTCTTTTTGCTTTTTCTATTGCTTTTTTAACTTCTTCAATATTAACTTTCCTATGCCATTTGCCTAAAAATCTAATTTTTCTCTTTTTACCAAATGAAGGTGTTTCAAATATTACGATTCTTCCTGAGCAACTACTTGTTGTAAAAAAATCCGCTAATTTATTCAATTTTCTTACTATTGGCAAAGCTTTTTTATCAACTTTCTCCTTTTCAATTGCCCTTATTAATGATTCAATTGCCTTGTTTCTAGCATTTATAAATCTTGTATTGAGCTTTTTTGCTTCTTTTCCAAAATGAATTAATATTTCTTTAAATTCTCCTTTTCTTATTCCAATTGCCCCAAATATACCAACGAGTATACCAGCTATACTATCTGCTATTAAATCCCACATTGTATTCTGCAAGCTAATTTGTGCTAATGGCTTACCATTTGAAAAAATTTGGTCTGTAGCAAATTCTGCAATTTCCCAAATTGCTCCCATTGCAATCGTAAAAATCGTTATAAAGAAGGCAAGCGTTATTATATCCATATGGATACGAGGGGAAAACACATCCAATATATAAATGACTATTAAGGCAAAGAAGGCAACAATTGCTGATGCAAGAAAATGTGCTATTTTATCATAAAAAGGCAATGAATACAATTTTAGGACTCCTCCCCATATATGCAATGAGATTGCGAAAACCAATAGAAATTCTATTAGCCAATGCACGCTGAATTTCAAATTTCTTTTTAAAATGATTGGCGAAATTGCCAAAAGGAAACCAAAAAAGCAGGCAAAAGCCCAAAGCCAATCCGACTTGTATAAACTCCATATACCCATTGTAAAAAGAATTATTTCTAAAATTCTAGATACAATAATCCATTTTTTTTCTTTTTCCATAATCTGAAGAAATTCTTAACTTTATATAGTTTTCAATTTCAAAACTTTCATAAATTGTTTTAGCATACTGTTTTATGAATAAAAGGAATATACTGCTTGTGATAGCATCCATATTTTTCATTATATCTCCATCTTTAGCATTTTATATTGTCCCATCAATGAAAAGATTGCCAGCAAATCTTAACGAAACAATATACTATGAAGGAAAACTCGGCATAATGAATGAAAAAACTACTGAATTAGAATATAGAAATGTTGAAATTATTAGGCAGATAAAGGCTTTGAGGGAGGAGGGAAAAGTTCTGATAATAAGAGAAGATATAAAAACAATAGATAAACACACAAATGAGGAAATAGATGACCTTTGTATGACGAAAATTTATGGAGTAGACCCATACACATCAGAAAATATAGAGGGGTATGGCGATTTGAACAGGATAGGACAATGGATTTTCCCAGTTGGTGTCGAAAAAAAGAATTATTTGGTTTGGAATTCTGATTTGGATGATGCTTGCAAAAAAGGATATATTGATGCGGAAGAGGCGGCTGCGTGGGGCGTATATATGGGAGAGGAGATGAGAGGTGGTATTAAAACTTATAAATTCTATGGATGGCAGGATAACATTTTCACTGGATACCTACCTTTATTGCCTGAAGCAAAACTTTATTATGGTGGGGAAATTACCGCATGGGTAGAACCAACTACTGGAACGATTGTTGATTTGCAAAAACATATATGGCAATATGCGGATTTTCCCGATTTGCATAAATTGCCCAGTAATTTAAATATAAGTGTCTATTTGGTGGGAAATTTAACAGCTCTAAATACAACAAATGCTGAATATGAAAGCCATAATATAACGCTATGTAATCATGTTAAAGTAATAAATACAACAGCAGATTATTACATAATAAAAAACGAAATTAAAGCAGAAGATGAAAATGGAAGAAGAATTGATGAACTCTGTTCCTCCTCTACTGATGCCATAAATCCTTATACAATGGAATTTGTAAAAATGCTTAGCAATAAAAAAGGATTATTTTCTTTCCCTATTGGTGTGGAAAGAGAGGATTATATGTTATGGAATCCAGATATTGGTAATGTTTCTCTTGCAAAATATGTTGGGGAGGAGAATTTGTTGGGTCTTCAGGTTTATAAATATGAGACAAATTTAAAAGATTATTATATAGGGGAAGAGCATATTGAAGGGCTAAGCGATAGAACTATCAAATTATATTATACTGGAAATACAACTTATTTTGTTGAACCCTCTTCTGGCTACATTGTATATGTTGAAAAAGAAGGAAGTGTAAATGCTCTTTTCCCAGATTTACATACTATACCAGAAAATTTTGAAGGAAGAATAGAAATGGAAGGTGAGTTGTATATTGCAACACAAGCCAAGAAAAAAATCAAAATGGAGAGAGAAGTAAAAGTGGAAAATGTATATTGGGAAGATGGAAACAAAATTTTACTGATAAAGGATGAAACAAATACATATGATGCAAAAACTGGAGAAAAAATAGATATGGCATCTATGGTTGAGTATCATGGGGTATATGCTGATACGGCGGAAGAGGCAAAAAATTATGGTGATAGAGAAAGAGAGGGTATCTATACTTTCCCTCCCGGAGTGGGAAAAAGGGATTATATAATGTGGAATCCTGAAATAAACGCTCCTTCTCCTGTTAATTTTGTAAGGGAGGAAGACCACAATGGCATACATACGTATTTATTTGAAACTGTAGAGGATAGAATTGTTAGAGACGAAATGCTCGGATTTGATGTAAGATATATTACAAAAACAAAATACTGGGTGGAGCCGAATACTGGCATAGTAATTGATATGCATAAGGAATCGACAAAGAAAATTAATTTATTAAGTGCAATTTTTGGAATAAAGGGTTTATTCTGGATAGATGCCTATAAACTTACTTTAGATTTTTCTGAACACACCAAAGAAAAAATGAGGGAAGAAGCCATTAAAATGGCAAAGCTTATAAAGCTTTCTAATAAAAAAGTAAAAGCTTTGGAAATTAACCTAAAAAGTCAAGATTTATTACAGAATATTGAAAAAGCAAAGCAACAGAAAAAGCAGATTGAAAATTTATCTGGAAAAAAAGTAAAGGTTCTGGATTTAAAATATTGGATGAGCGAAAAATCTGTTATAGAAATGGTTGATAAAGCTAGGAAAGCCATTTTCCTTATAATGTTCATGCAAATAATTATACCATCTTTCCTTGCAATAGTTGGTTTGATTATGGTAGCAATATGGATGAGAAAGTAGCCACTTATTTAAATTTAGGGCGCTTACTCAATAACATGGGCAAAGGGAGCTTTTTAAATGGTAAATTTCCCATTTTTTCATCTATTATTTCATTTAATTTTTCTATATTCACTTCTTTTTCCTTGCAATCGAATCTATATCTTGGTTTAAAAATACCTTGTTTTTCTTTTTCTCCATAAACTATTATTATCGGAATCCACTCTCTCTCAGCATCTCTTATTTTTTTGGCAACACTTGCATCTCTATCATCAATGTCTACTCTTGCTTTTATTTTCTTTGCAATTTCTATACATTCTTTCACAAATTCTTGATTTACTGGAATTAATCTAACTTGGGTAGGAGCTAACCAAAATGGATATGAACCTTTTTTTCCTGTCTTTATCTTCATTGCTTCTTTTTCTAGTAAAGCACATACACACCTATCTATCCCTCCAGATATTGATGCATGTAGTAAATAAGGATATTTTTCTTTTCCATCTTCATCAATATATGTAATATTAAATGCCTTTGGATTTTCAACATCTATTTGGACGGTTGATAAAGCAAATGCTTTTCCTACCGAATCATTCATATTTATTTCAAATTTCATAACGAAATAGAAATATCTTTTATCCCACATCTCCACCAGAACAGGCTTTCCAAATATTTTAACGAGTTCTATAGCAAATTCCTTATTTCTTTCAAAAAATTCTCTTACAAACCTTATTGCTATCTGTCCGTCTATTCCCAAGATCTTCATCCATTCTAAGCAGAGCATATATTGTTTCTTAAATTCTTCCAATGCTTGTTTCTCATCCTTACATATTGTATGCATATCTGGCATTGTAAAACTTCTCAATCTTTTTATTCCCGCTAACTCTCCATGTTGCTCTTTCCTAAAAGATTTTGCCAATTCAAATAAACGGAGAGGCAAATTTTTATAGGAAATTATCATATCCTTTGCCATCAAGTACTGGCCAAAGCATGCAGCGAATCTCAAGAACATTTCTTTCCCTTTATCTGCCTTCACTCTATATTGACGAGCAGGGAATTTCTTTACATATTTGCATAATGCGGGATGATTTATATCATACATTATTGGCGTTTCAACTTCCATTGCTCCTAAATTTAAACAAATTTCTTCGACTTTTTCTTCTAACAGTCTCTTAATTAAATATCCTTTTGGATACCATCTCATATTTCCATAATCAGAGCCGGGCTCATAGCTAACTAAATCATGCTCAAGCATTAATTTGATATGGGCAGGCTCAACATCCGCCTTTCTGCTTCCAAATGCTTCGTATTCATAGAATTTTTTAAGTTCTTCATAGCCCTTAAAATCGAATTTTTCAGCTGGTATTAATTCACCTTCTGGAGTTAAAATATACCATTCTGACTTTATTTCTTCCTCTTCCTCTTTTTTCTTACATTCTAGGTGCCGTGATAATTCTGCTATAGGATGACCTTTACAGCTTATTTTAAAGGACTTATACCATCCAAACGGGGCTCTTTTAACATTATATTCCTTTAAATTTTCCTCTATTTCTTTCAATATTCTCACTGCTTTATCTGGAGGAGCTAATTCATTTGAGAGATGGGCATACGGATAAAGCATTATGTTATTTGTTTTCACCATTTCTGCAACTCTTTTTATTTCTTCTACAGCATTAAAACAGCTTTCATCATCTTTTTCAACGGAAATAAAAGCGACTAAAGCTTCTTCCATTTTATCTTTTTTGATCTCCGCCTCTTCGGCATTTTCAATTGCTTTTTCTTTTACTTCATATTCAATGTAATCAGCATGGATGAACAAAATTTTCATGAGGATAAAAGAAGGCAGAATATAAAAAATTAAGTATTGTTATGTCTTAAAATTACATGAGCAATAAGCTATATTTTTTATTGGCAATAACAGGTATTTTTATCTTATATTTTTTATCCTGTTTACAACAACCACAGAAAATCAATTTACAGGAGTTACATAAGTATAACGGCAGAAAAGTTATTGTTTGTGGCATTATAAAAAATAAAATAGGAAATTTACTGGAAATAAGCGATGGAAAAGCTAGAGCAAAAATATATTATGATGGAAATAAGGAGCTGGAATATGGAGACGAAATAAAAATAGTAGGGAAAATAGGTGAATATGGAAATGATTTTGTTATTTATGCTGAAGAAGTAGATACAATAAAAAAGTGGGATAATGATAGCATATCAGTGGCTTATTTGGCTGAAAATTATCAAGAATTTGTTAATACGAACGTTAACGTAACTGGTTATATTTATTCTGCATATACTAACTATTTCTATCTTACCGATGAATATATAGAATATAAAATAAAGGTATATACAAATGAAAGCAAACAGTTTGAAAAAGGTGAAAGGGTGTATGTAAAAGCTTTGTTTTTTTATAATCCAAAGAGCTTTAATTTTTGTTTAAAATTATGCCAAGACTTTCATAAGGTGGGAAAATATGATTGAACTGTTTTTGTTTTCGATATTGGGAGCATTAATTGGTATATTAACTGGATTGATTCCTGGTTTGCACACCAATAATATAGCTTTATTTTTGCTTCTATTTTCTCAGAGTCAGAGCATAAATTTTGCAATATTAATTGTATCTGCCTCCATAGCTCATACATTTTCTAACATAATACCATCAACTTTTGTTGGTGCTCCTGAAGATGAAACAGCACTACTTGTTTTACCAGCTCATTCAATGCTTTTGGAAGGAAAGGGATATCAAGCTGTTAGTATATCTGCTATATCAAGTCTACTTGCTATTGCTTTTTCTTTTCTTTTTCTTTTACCAGTTAAAATCACTTTAAAAGACTTTGATTTATATGGCATAATAGAGGAAAACATGCTCTGGATTTTAATTTGCATATCATCAATCGTTATATTTACAAGTCCAAATGTTAAAAATTCCATAATCATTTTCTTTCTAGCTGGCTTATTAGGTATAGCAATAATTGATTTAGATTCTTCTTTTCTTTTAAAATCTTCTTCTATTTTTCCAGCATTGGCTGGGCTTTTTGGTGTGCCTGCCTTAACTTATTCCTACAAAAAATTCATTCCTAAGCAAGAAATAGTTGAGCATAAAAGAATAGGGAAAGACAATATCTTAGCTGGAATTTTTGCGGGTGGCATTGTTTCTATATTGCCCGGCGTAAGCTCCGCCATTGCATCTTTATTAGCATTATCCTTTAAAAAAGGTGAGAAAGAAGATGTTGTTGCAACTTTATCTGCAACTAATACCGCCACTTCTTTTTTTGTTATATCAATGCTCTTTATAATTTTCAAAGCAAGGAGTGGATATGCAATAGTAATAAGGGATTTTGTTAGAATTGAAGAATGGGAACATTTACTAATGCCTTCCTTATTGAATTATTTCTTAATATCCATAATAATATCATCCATTATTGCGTATTATTCAACAAAATTTTTGGGAAAATTTATTGCAAAAAATATATCAACAATATCTTATCCTGTTTTACTTAGAATATCGTTGGGCATCATAATATTTATGGTTTTCTTATTTAATGGCCCAATAGGACTGTTCATTCTATTAATTTCTTCATTAATTGGCATCTTATGTTTGAAAATGAAAGTTAGAAGGAGTATTTGTATGGGTGTTCTTTTAGTTCCTTTAATCATGTCATATCTATAATTTTAACTTTTATAAAAACAAATTTTTAGCCTCCTCAATGAATTCTTTTATATCTATTCCTTTTCTTTTTGCAACAACCAAGGCAGCAATTTCTGGATATATTTCCAGATTTTCTGAAATATTTCTTATTTCCTCTCTAATTTTTTTCTCTCCAATTTTTGTATTTCTAACAATTTTACTAATAATTTTTGATAACAAATCCTTTTCCATCTCTTCAAGTTTTTCTTCGTCAAATTTAAAGCCCAAAGGTATTTCAATTTCCCTATAATCAAAATTAGGTATTATTTCTTCTCCTTCCCTTCTAACAAGATTTAATTCTAAAGCCTTTTCTACAACTTTTTTTCCTTGCCCAGGCGTCATCCAGCCAAGCTCAAAGGACAAACTCATATAAATATCCTTTTCTTTCATCTTTTCTTTTCCACTCCTTTGGAAGATAAATGCTATTAATTTTTTTAAGTCCTCCATTATCTTATCCTCCTAACTACTTCTTCATTTAAATATATTTTCCAAATTTCCACATCTCCTTTAAGATTTTGTGTTTCATCTAAAATAATACCAGTAAATCCATATCTTCTAACCTTTTTAATTGCTTCTTTTTCATCTTCCTCAGCAATAAAAATCTCTTTCTCACACATCTCGCTTATTTCCCTTAAATAATCTTCCTCCATGTTCCTAATTGTTATTCTATTAGCCCCTATTACTATTAAATCCATAACATCTTCAACATATCTTGGATAGGCATCTACCCATATATTGGCTCTTATTTTCTTATATAAGTCAATATTTGCTGAATTTTTTCTATAACCATCTAAATCAATTAAATAAACTCCCCCATATTGTTTATTAAGTTCCTCTATAATTTTGATGGCTTCCTTTTTTTTCCATATTTGTTCCTTTCTCTTAATTTTTCCTTTTCTTACTTTTATTAGCGGAAATTCCTGCACTTTTTGTAAATTTGTTTTTATAATAAAAACTTTGGCAACATATTTTTATAGATAACCATATTACACAATAATGGAACTCAGGGACATAAGGGGAATTGGGAGTGTTTATGAAAGTAAATTAAGGGAAGCAGGTATAGAGAAAGCAGAAGACCTCATTATGAAAGATTTAAAAGAAATTTCTGAAAAAACGGGCATCAGCATCTCGAGGCTAGAAAAATGGCGGGAGGAGGCAAGGAAAAAAATAGGATATAAAAAGGCGGAGGTGGCGGAAGATATTTCAAAAGAAGCATTTATTGAAATAAAAGGGGAGAGAGTAAGAGTAAAAATAAAGAATGTATGGCATGAAAATGTGCCTCTTTATATTGGAAATTTTGATGAAGTAAAAGGAAAAATCGAAAAAGAGGAAATCGCTGTTTATTCAGGAAATAAAACAATGCTATGGTTTAATGGAAAATGGTATGAGAATATACCAGTATCAAAAGAAAGAAAAAAGAAAGGCTTTCTGGAAAAAATAAAGGAATGGTTAAGTAAATAAATGAGGAAAGGATATAAAAAAGGTGAAAAAATGTTAAAAATAAGATGGCATGGTCATGCTTGTTTTGAAATATCAAATGAAAAAGTTATCGTTATAGACCCTCATGATGGAGTTTCTATAGGAATTCCCCCTCCAAAAACAAAAGCAGATATTATATTAATAACACACGACCATTTTGACCATAATCAGTCAAGAATTGTTGAAAAAGAGGGAAGCATAATAGTAAAGGAAGATAAAGAAATAGAAGGCATAAAAATAAGGGTGTTTAAAGCATATCATGATAGGGAAATGGGCAGTAAAAGAGGAGAAGTAAGAATATTTAAAATTGAATATAATGGTATAAGATTCTGCCATCTTGGAGATTTGGGGCATGTGCTAGATGATGAAACAATTGAGAAATTGGGAGAAATTGATTTGCTCTTTATACCGGTAGGAGGAGTTTTCACAATAGATGCCAATGAAGCCATAGAACTATGTAGAAAGATGAATGTTAAGGTAATTATACCTATGCATTACAAAATAGAAGGTCTTTCATTACCAATAAACAGCATCGATTCTTTTTTAGAAAAGGCAGAATATGAAATAAGACACGTTGCAAATGAAATAGAAATAGATATCGAGGATTTGCCCAAGGAAAAAGAAATATGGGTATTTAGCTTATAAATTATCTATACTTATAAATCATCAATTTTCCTCTCTATCTCCTCAATTAATATTTCCTCCGCATTTATCAAATCTAAAATAGTTCTATCAATATCTGTAATCTCTCCTTCTTCTGTTAATTCATCAACTCTTTTTTCGATTTCTGAAATGTTTACTTTTTCAACTACTTCTCCTTCTTTTCTAAATATTAATTTTATACCACAGGATGGACAATTCCCTATTACTTCTTCTCCTATAATAAACTCTTTTTTGCAGTTGGGACAAACAACCAACATGATAATAAATAATCAAAAACTATTTAGTTTTTCCTTCGTTAGCTCTAACACTAGGTCTAACCTTTTCTGCTCCCTTTCCTTTATTTCTTAATCCCCTCGCTTTCCTTCCAGCAGATGTTTTTCCTCTAAATACCCTCCCTTTTTCTTTACAAATCCAATTTATATCCTTATCATTTATAATTGCTGGATGGTTCCTGTCAACCAATATAACTTCATAGTAATGGTATTTTCCGTCTTTCCCAACCCAATATGAATTTAAAACTTCCATATTTGGATATTTTCTTGCTGCCCTCTCTTCAGCAATCCATTGTATTGATTTTTTTGGGGTATACTTATTTACTCCCATTTTTGATGGCTTTCTTCCTTTATTTGGGCGCTCTTTTCTTCTCCCTCCTTTTCTTACCCTCACTCTTACGATAATAAAGCCCTGCTTTGCTTTATAGCCCAACGCCCTGGCCCTATCCGGACGCAAAGGTTTTTCTACTCTTACAATCGCTCCCTCCTTGCGCCACTGGATTAGGCGGTGCCATTGTGGGCTATTATAAGATGTATCTGGCCTTTTCCATATTTGGCGCAGATAATGATATAATCCTTTCGCCATTTGAAATTGTAAAAAGAAGTGCTATATAATTATTTTGGATACTTTTATGTGCTCACTAAAAAAATGCTTAAGGATTTGGAAAAATATGCCAAATATTGGTGGAAAGAAGAAGATGAAAAGGAATATTTGGAAATAAAGAAAGACCCCTTTAAATTGCTTATATTTACCATTTTGTCACAAAATACTTCTTCAAAAAATACCATGCTGGCTTATAAAAACTTAAAAAGTAAGTTCAAGATAGAGGTTACTTGCCTAGCAAATGCAAAGGAAAAAGACATTGCAAATGCTATTAGGCAGGGAGGACTCTATAGGATAAAAGCCAAGAGAATTAAGGAAGTTTCAAGAGAGATAAAGGAAAAATATGGTGGCCTGGACTGGATTTATAAAATGGATATAAAAGATGCCAAAAAAGAATTGAAGAAATTAAAAGGAGTAGGAGACAAAACAGCAGATGTAATAATATCTTCAATATATGGTTCAAAAAATGCTTTTGTAGTTGATACACACATGAGAAGAATAGCAATAAGACTTGGAATAGTTGATGAAAAAGCTACTTATGAAGAAATTCAAAATGCATTGATAAAATTATTTCCTTGGGATAGCATAAAAAATGAAGAAAGGACATTGTCTTTGTTCTGGCTCATGGCAAAACATATATGCAATGCTAAAAAACCGAAATGTAATGAATGCATTTTTAAAGAAAATTGTAAATGGTATAAAAAATTATAAATGGCTTTCATAATTTAACATATGGAAATTTATAAAGAATATAAGGCTGCCCGTGGAAAGAATATTAGATGTAAAGGATGGCGCCAAGAAGGGTTATTAAGAATGTTTGAAAATAATTTAGAAAATGCGGAAATTCCGGAAAAGCTAATAGTTTATGGTGGCACAGGAAAACTGGCTAGGAATTGGGAATGCTTTCATAAGATAGTGGAGGCATTAAAAGATTTAGAAAATGATGAAACCCTTCTTATTCAATCTGGTAAACCCGTAGCCATTTTTAAAACGAGGGAGGAAAGTCCTCGAGTTTTAATAGCGAATGCAAATCTTGTGCCAAAATGGAGTACATGGGAAAAATTTTACGAATTGGAGGACTTGGGCCTAATAATGTATGGTCAAATGACAGCAGGTTCATGGTGTTATATTGGTACTCAAGGAATAATACAGGGAACATATGAAACATTTGCCGCATGTGCTAGAAAGCATTTTGACGGAAGCTTGAGGGGAAAATTTGTTTTAACGGGTGGCTTGGGAGGAATGGGAGGAGCCCAACCTTTAGCAATAAAAATGAATGGAGGAGCAGCATTAGTTGTTGAATGCGATGAAAAGCGTATTGATAGGCGGATAAAAGCTGGATATTGTGATGAAAAAACAGATGATTTGGATGAAGCTTTAGAAATAGTTAAAAATGCTAAAGAAGAAAAGGAAGCTGTATCTGTTGCTTTGCTTGGAAATTGTGCAGATGTACATCCTGAGCTGGTCAAAAGAGGAATTGTGCCAGATGTTGTTACAGACCAAACTTCTGCCCATGATGCCTTAAATGGGTATGTTCCAGCTGGCTATTATGGAGATAATTTAAAAGAAGCCATCGAGTTAAGACAAACCGACCCCAAGAAATATGTTGAGCTTTCAATGAAATCAATGGCGGAACATTGTAAAGCAATGCTTGCATTTCAAAAACAAGGTGCTGTAGTTTTTGATTATGGAAATAACTTAAGGGGACAAGCTTACGAAGCGGGAGTTAAAAATGCTTTTGATTATCCAGGTTTTGTTCTAGCATATATTCGCCCCATGTTTTGTGAAGGAAGAGGACCTTTCAGATGGGTGGCTCTAACAGGGAATCCAGAAGATATTTTGATTACAGATGAACTGGTTGTGAAAATGTTTCCAGATAATAAGATTCTGGTTAATTGGATAAAGAAAGCAGAAGAAAACCTACCATGGGAAGGTCTTCCAGCAAGAGTATGTTGGCTTGGATATGGAGAAAGAGACAAATTTGCATTAGAAATAAACAAGCTTGTTAGAGAAGAAGTTATTGGACCAATAGCAATATCTCGTGACCATCTGGATGCTGGAAGTGTTGCTTCCCCAAATAGAGAAACAGAAAAAATGAAGGACGGGAGCGATGCAATTGCTGACTGGCCTTTATTAAACGCTTTGCTGAATTGCGCCGCCGGGGCAGATGCGGTGGCAATACACAATGGAGGCGGGGTTGGCATAGGTTTATCAACGCATGCTGGAATGATCGTGGTATGTGATGGTAGTAAGCAAACAGATGAAAGAATAAAAAGAGTCTTTGTTACAGACCCAGGTTTAGGAATAGTTAGACATGCAGATGCTGGTTATGAAAAAGCAATTGAAATGGCAAAAAGATTTGGAATAAAAATGCCAATGTTGTAATGCATTACCAAAACTTTTAATATCAAACTTATTTGCTAATAATGAGTCATAAAATTTGCCCCTATTGTGGGGCTATGGTAGAAGATTTGGAAGAGCATATACGCGAGCATGAAATGGAATTGCTGAATAAAATGAAAGAGGAGCAGAAAGAGATTATGCATGATATGAAAAGATACTTTCCTGATATCTATATAAATTTTTTAGAAGACCTATCAAAAGAAGAAAACAGAGAGATAAAAATGTTATGTGCAGCAGAATTCCTCTCAATGAATGAGTTTGAAAGAGCTGAAAAGGTTTTTAATTCCCTATTAGATAAACCAGATGCAGATATTTATAATGGGCTTGGAATTTGTTATAGGAGAATGGGTAAAAATAAAGAAGCCCTTGAATGCTTTAAGAATGCCATGAAATATGGGGAAAGGAAAATATCTGTCATAAATATATGCGATTTATATGAAGAGGAGGAAAGATTCGAAGAGGAGGAGGAATTTTTAAATAATTTGATAAAGAAATATGATGATGGATTTTTGTATGCTACATATGCAAGAATATTAATTATTTTAGGAAAATTTTCTTTAGCAGAAAGAATTGCGAGAAAGGCAATAGATTTGGGGGAAGAAATGGAAGGATATATTCAACTTTCCTTTTCATTGATTATGCAAGGGAAGGAAAAAGAAGTAGAAAAAATATTACTTGATTTTAATAAAAAGTATCCAGATAAATTACAGCCCTATATTTTACTATCAAATTTATATATAGACACGGAGCCAGAAAAAGCAGAGGAATATTTAGAGAAACTATATGAAAAATCTAGAGAGCCATTCGTAATGGAATTCCTGATTACAAGCTATATTAAATTAGGAAAAGAAGAGAAATCTGAAGAATTGTTAGAAGAAGCGATTGCTTTGCATAAAAATAATGCTAATTTTTATGTTCTTAAAGGAATTTTTTTGATGAAGAGAGGAGAAAACGAGGAGGAGGCTTTTAAAAAAGCCATCAAATTATCTTCCTCAAAAGATGTTTTTATCAAAATAGCAGATATTTATATAGATATAGGAGAGTATGAGAAAGCAATTGAATATGTAGAGGAAGCTGAAAAATTATATGGGAAGGATGAAATCATAAAATGCATTAAAGGCGATGTATTTTTTGAAATGGGCAAATTTAAAAATGCTCTCAAAGAATATGAAGAATCTCTTAAAATTAAAGAAAATGTTGATGCATATTTGGGAATAATAAAATGCTACGAAATGGCTGGTAGATATAAGGATGTAGAAAATATTTACGAGAAATTGATGAAAGAATATAAGAATGGGTGGCTATGGTATTACTATGCAGATTTTTTAAAAAATATAGGTAAATTAGAAGAAAGTAAAAAAATTTGTAATGAAGCACTAAAAAAATTTGATGATAATGAGCTTTTAAATGAAATAGAAATGTTGCTTGAAGAAATAGATGCCCATGCAAATTGATGGGGAAAATCTTACCATAGAGGGAATAATAAAAGTAGCAAGAGGAAATGAAAAGGTAGAGATAGACAAAAAGATAGTTACAAAAATAAAGAAATCAAGAGAAACTATTGAGAAGATTTTAAGGGAAGGCAAGCCAATATATGGAGTAAATACCGGATTTGGGGAGCTTGCAAATGTTAGAATAAATAATGATAAAATAGAAAAATTGCAAGAAAATCTTATAAGGAGTCATGCATGTGGAACTGGGGAGGCATTACCGGAGGATGTTGTTAGGGCAATGGTATTGCTAAGGTTAAATTCTTTAGCAAAAGGATTTTCAGGTGTAAGATACGAATTGCTGGAAAAATTGGCGGAAGTGCTGAATAAAAATTTTTATCCATATGTGCCTTCTCAAGGTTCTGTGGGGGCGAGCGGTGATTTGGTACAACTTGCTCATATTGCATTAAGTTTAATAGGGGAGGGAGAAGCCATATATGATGGAAAAGTGATGCCTTCAAAAGATGTTTTAAAAATTTTGGGAATCAAGCCGATTAAATTAAAAGCTAAAGAAGGGCTGGCTTTAATAAATGGTTCGCAATTTATGACAGCAATAGCTTGTCTAGCTTTATATGATACCTACAATTTAATAAAAAATGCGCAAGTTGCTGGAATAATGAGTCTGGAAGCATTAAGAGGAACGGACCAAGCTTTTAGGGAAGAAATAAGTTTTGCTCGCCCTTACAGAGGACAGATAAAAGCTACAAGAAACTTATGGAAATTGACTAGGAATAGCAAAATTATCGAGTCATATAAAGAACGTGTTCAAGATGCATATAGTTTACGCTGCATGCCGCAAGTTTTTGGAGCAATGTATGAAGCATTGGATTTTATAAAAGGCATTTTGGAAGTTGAAATAAATTCAGCAACAGATAATCCTTTAATTTTTGAGAACGAGGTTATATCAGGAGGAAACTTTCATGGAGAGCCTGTTGCAATAGCATTAGACTTGCTTAACATTGTATTGACGAAAATTTGTAGTTTTTCAGAAAGAAGGATTTATAGACTTCTCGATGAAAAATTATCTGATTTACCCCCCTTTCTTACGAAGGAACCCGGACTAAATTCTGGATTGATGATTTTACAGTATGTTGCAGCTTCTCTAACAAGCGAAAATAAAAGCATGGCTTATCCAGCGAGTGTTGATTCTATTCCAACATCTGCTAATCAAGAGGATTACCAATCTATGGGAAGTATTGGAGCAATAAAATGCAGGAAGATTTTAAGAAATGCAGAAAAAGTCATTGCAATAGAATATATGGTAGCGACGCAAGCATTAGATTTTATAGATTTAGAACCATCACCAGCTACAAAAACAGCATACAAATTCATAAGAAAACACGTTGAGAAATTGAGAGAAGATAGAACCCTATATAAGGAAATAGAAAAAGTTTCAAATCTTGTTCACAGTGGTAGTATATTAAAGGAAGTGGAAAAAGTTGTAGGAAAATTGGAATAGCGCGGGGAGCGAGATTCGAACTCGCGCGGGCAAACGCCCACAGGATTAGCAATCCTGCGCCGTACCAGGCTGGGCCATCCCCGCTTGTATAGAAAATTTGTGAGCAATTAAAAACTTTTCTTCAAAAATTCTTCCTTGTCAATAAAGCCATTAGCACACCGAGTTTTGTTAATTCTAATCTTGTAATTTTCTTTGAAAGGAACCAAACAGCTCCTTTTTTCATTTCTTCCTTATCTTTAAAAGGTATAACCTCTTTCATTTCTTTTCCATTCAGCTTTTCCAGAATCCATTGCGGACATTGGAAGGAGGGGCTTTTTCCAAAAGTTATGTAACCGAGTTTATCCATTACAGCAACATACTGCTCAACAAAAAATATGCCATCTTCTTCTCTTATTCCTGATTCTATTCCAATTCCGTAATCAGCATTTCTGCATGCCTCCCTTGCTCTTTTTATTGCTCCTTCAATTATTTCTTTTCCAAATGGTTGTTTTTTTGTTTTAACCTCTATACTTTCATATTCAATTTTTATTTCATCAAAAAATTCATTGAAAACTTCTTTTACCGCCATAATTTTTACTTCATTTTTTGAACCAATACATATTTTCATGGGCTTAATTCTTTTTCCTTCTTCAATCTCTCCATTTTTAATTCTGCTTGTTGCAATTGGAATGCCATCGTTAGCAAAAACATATGGAATTTTTATTATTTTTAATTCCTTTAATCCTTTGTTCCTCCTAATTTTATTTATTTCCATTGCTCTTTCTTCCGTTTCTGGAGAAACAATAATTGCATCAAAGTCTTCTTCTATAGCAGGACCAAAAACATCATTTAATGGGAGAATTTTAGCTTCGCCAAATTTTTTTAAAAATTCTCTTAACTGCTTCTCCCTCTCTCTGTATGATTTCGCTTTTTTACCCAATTTCTTTACCAATTCATCTGTTGATAACCCAATATATATTTCCTTTCCTATTTCAAATGCTTTTTTTATCAACGCTTTATGACCATCATGGATTATATCAAATGTACCCCCTAAGCAAACCTTCATAAATAGTTAATGCGATATGAATAAATATCCTTTGCAAAAATTTTTATAAAATAATATAATAAAAGCATGGAAGAATTGCTGCTATTTTCATCCATTGTTATAACAGGATTGTCTTTTTTGCTTTTTTTCATATCGATGATTTCTTATATTAGAATGAAGGAAACGAAGTTATTTTTCATATCAATAGCTTTTCTTATTTTCTTTATAAAAGGTTTTGTAGCAATAGTCAGTGACTTAACAAATTATTTAATTCTGTTTGATTTAATAATAATCGTATTACTTTATGTAGCAGCCGCCAAAAAATGAAGGAAGATTATCTAGCTTTAGAAACGAGAAAAAAAATTTACGATTTGATTGCCAACTCTCCAGGATTACATAAAAGACAGATTGCCCGTCAGCTCAATATGTCTTTGAGTACAATAGATTATCACCTACATTATATGGAAAAAAGGGCGATTATTACTTCAAAACAAGATGGGAAATACAAAAGATATTTTATTGCTGAAAAAGTATCACCAGTAGATAAAAGAATTCTTTCTATTTTGCGCCAGGAAACACCGAGAAAAATTGTTATTTTTTTGATAGAAAATCCCAGAGCTATTCATAAAGAAATTTGTCAACATATCAAAAAAGCCCCCTCAACTATATCTTTTCATTTAAAAAAATTAATCGAAGCTGGAATAATTGAAGAAATTTCATTAGGAAAAGAAAAAGCATATATTGTTAAAAATGTCGAAAAGGTTGTTGATTTACTAATTTCATATAAAAGCACATTTCTTGATAAAGCTGTTGATAAATTTGTTAATGCTTGGGCTGGTTTTGGAAAACGTTAATTATTTCCTAAATATGTAAAAAGTAGCTAAAGCTATTATAAGCAAACCAAAACATGTTGCCATAATTTTTCCAAATATGTTTTCCAGAATAAATTCTATACTGATAATATGCTCGCTAAAATGTGGAATTGTTATTAGTAAAAATGCTCCATCTTCTGAAAGAAGCTTATAATATTCAGGATTGGAGCCATCATCATCTGGATTTAAAATATCTTCAAAACTACTCGCCTCTTCTATTGGCTTACCATCATATTTTATTAAAATTTTATCTGATAGACAAACATTTTTTCCTAAATTGACTTTTATAATTTTCCCCCCTTCACAATCTCCATTTATTTTTAAAATTATCTTTCCATTTTCAATTTTTGCTGGAGTAATGGTAACATTTCCAAAATATGAAATGAAATCTGTGTCATTTTTTATGTCACAACCTACAATTGTTATTTCTCCTCCTATAACTTTTTCTTTTAAAGCTTCTTCAATTTTTTCTCCTTCTTCAAAATGAGAAAAGCTAACTAGAATTATATCATCGTATGCTGTGATATTTTTATCAACCTCGATTGGCTTACTACTCATTAAAGTAGCGCTGAAATTTTGCTTATACAATTTTACTAAATTATCTTCTATTTTATTTACTTCATAATTAATGTTGCTAAAAACAATTTTATCTGCAAATATTCTTAAAAACCTTGTTGGTACATCATGTAATTCAATTGTACAGCCTCCATATTCCAGGGTAAAACGTGCACCTTTTATATTAATGGGGGCAAGAGCATTTTTAATTTCTTCCTTTAAAAATGGGTCTCTTTCAACGAGTCTATTTAACGTTTTAAAAAAATGTATTACCAACTGTATCGAATCATTTTTATAAACAATATCCATAATATGTTGTCCATTAGAATAACAGGAAATTTTTCCTTCCAATCCTGCTGGAAGATATTTTCCCATTATTTTTCCATCTTGTTGTTCAAATCCTCCTAAATCAATTGCGGAAGCAAAAGGAAAAATAAACAATATAAGCATTACAAGTAATCTCATAATTCTTTATATAATCATATTTTATAAACAATCTGGTACAATTATCGAATTCTCTCAAATAATCCAGCAATTAACAAAGGAAGTAGAATTGTTGCATCTCCTTCAACTGTAACATGCTTTGCCCTTTCTTTTAATTTACCCCATGAAATTGCCTCCCTTAACCTTGCTCCTGATAATGAGCCATCCCATTCCACAGCAGATGTAATATAAACAGCCTTATCCAAGCCATCGTGAAATTGTGCCCACCAAATCAAATGATGCTTTGAAATGCCACCTCCAATTATAATTCCTCCAATCTTCTCTTTTTTAAAGAAGATCTCTGCCAATTCATCCTCATCTTTAAACAAATCTATTTTAATTTTATGCAACCATAACTGCCAGCCGACCGCGCCGTCTGTGATAGATGGCACATAAACTGGTATCTTATTTTTCCATGCCCAATATAAGAAAGCATCTTCGCCTAAATTTTCTCCTAATTTCCATGCTATTTCTCTTGTGCTCATCTTATCCTTTACATTGCCAAAAATATCCTTCACTTTCTCTTCTATTATTTTTCCATAATTGTCTTGCGGGATGAAAATGTTACCAAGCCTATAAACCCCTCTTTTATGAAGTTCTATATCATCTGCATCAAAAGAGCCATGAATATAGTTTTTATAGCTTCTCGCTAAATCGTGGTCGAGACTGCCACAAGTTGTTATTATAGCATCTACAATTCTTTCTTTTACCATCTCTTTTATAACTCCTCTTGTACCAGTTGCTACTATGCATGCTGGAAATGTTAAAAAAATGAAATAGTCCTCTTTTACCATCTCTTCAATAATTTCTAATGCTACTCCTAACTTTTTTGCGGTAAATCCTCCTCCCCTATAAAGTTGTTTTATTAAATCGTCTATATTTCTTATCTCATTTATTTTTATATCTTCAACGATTGTATTATTCATATATTATCTGAGAAAATTTAGCACTTCCTATATAAATTTCATGGGTTGGTACGATTTTTATTAATGTGTAATTTATGGGTATCGGCGTTAAAAATGATGCATTTCCTTCAACTAATATATAGCCTTTATCATAACCAGGCGCTATTTCACCAGTTATTGTCGTTCCAATAAATATTACTCCAAATGTTATTACCGCCGTAAATATTGCAAATAACTTTTTCATAAAAATTTAAAACTCGAATCTATATAAAATTTGTGATAAAAGTAAAATTATTTGGCAAACTAAGAGAAAAATTTGGGAACGAAATTTTAATAAATAGAAGAGAGATGATGGTGGAAGAACTTCTAAATCTTCTCATAAAAAGGGACAGCAGTTTGTCAAATATTAAGAGGCATATTATATTTTCAATAAATCATAGAAGAGCTGTAGAAAAAGAAAAAATAAAAGAGGGAGATACCGTTTCTGTTTTTATAACACCTACTGGGGGATAGAAAGTTTAAATATTCCTTTTTCTATAAACTCCATGCCATTGAAGGAGCTTTTAAAAAAATTATCAAACTCTCATGGAATTTCTGGATATGAGGATGAAATTAGAGAAATAATAAAGGATGAGCTTCAAAATCATGTTGATGATATTAGAATAGATACTCTAGGAAACATTATCGCGGTTAAGGAAGGAGAAAGTCCCTCGATAATGCTCTCTGCTCATATGGATGAAATTGGTTTAATGGTAAAGAGCATAGATAAAAACGGTTTTATAAGATTTATAAAATTGGGAGGATGGTATGACGCTGTTCTTTTAAATAGCAGGGTGGTTCTTCATACTGAAAAGGGAAAAATATATGGAGTAATTGGTTCTAAGCCACCTCATTTAATGAAAGATGAAGAGAAAAAGAAGGTTATAAAGGCTGAGGAAATGTTCATTGATATAGGAGCAAGAAATAAGGAAGAAGTAGAAAAAGCTGGGGTGAAAATTGGCACCCCAATAACGCTTGATGTTGAAATGAAGGAATTGATAAATGATATAATCACGGGAAAAGCGATAGACAATAGAGCAGGAATAGCTATGATGATTGAAGCTATTAAGAATACAAAAAGCGATGCAACAATTTATGCGGTTGGAACGGTGCAAGAGGAAGTGGGTCTAAAAGGAGCAAGAACATCTGCATATGGTTTAAACCCTGATTTAGCAATTGTATGTGAGGTTGCGGTTGCTGGAGATCATCCAGGTATTAAGGAGGAGGAAAGTATTATAAAGTTGGGAGAAGGGCCAGTCATAACTGTTGTGGACGCTGGCGGAAGAGGATTAATAACCCAGCAAAAAATTTTGAAATGGCTTACTAAAACTGCAGAAAAGGAAGGTATAAAATATCAATTGGAGGTTTCGGAAGGAGGAACTACAGATGCTGCTGTTATTCATATTTCAAAAGCAGGTATACCTTGTGGAGTCATAAGCGTGCCAACAAGATATATGCATTCTGGTGTAGAAGTTATTAGCTTGAAGGATTTGGAAGATAGCATTAAATTATTGTCAAAAGCTTTAGAAAATGTTATTGAGTAAATAATTCCATCCCAAATTTATCTTTAGAAGGAGAGTAGCTTCCAACAACTCTTAAATTCTTTATCTTAACTCCGAATTTTTTTATTTCTTCCAATCTTTCCTCAATTTTTTTCCGGTCTATTATTTCATAATAATGTAGAATCTTTCCCTTTTTTATTGCTACTGGAAGAAATTCAAAGCTTTTATGGGGTAGGTTCATTATGATGTGATGAGCATTTGGTAAGTTTGGCAAAACTTCTTTAGCATCCCCTTCTATTACTTCTATATTGTTTATTTTGTTTATCCTAACATTTTCTTTTGCGTATTTAATGGCATATGGATTCTTATCTATTGCATAAATTTTCTTGGGCTTTGAATATTTTGCAATAAGTAAGCTAAAAGGAGCTACCCCCGCAAACATATCAATAACAATTTCATTTTCCTTTACTTGTTTGGCAACCCTCATTCTCTCTGCAGATAAACGGGGAGAAAAATATACTTTCGAAATATCTAATTTTATTTTTATTCCATATTCAATATGCATTGTTTCTGTTCTATTTTCACCAGCAATTATTTCAATATTTCTTATTCTGAAATCTTCTTTGACCCCCCTATCAAGACAAACTACTTTTACATGTTCATTTGCTTCCATTATAGCATCTGCAACATCCTCTGCATATCTTTCATCTTTTAACTTTATCAAAGCGATATCCCCAATAATATCTATTGCTATCGATTCTATTTTTATTCCTTTTTTTAATAAAATATCTTCATAACTTTTTCTCTCAATTTCTTCAAAATCTTCTTCCAATATTTTGCATCCCTCTATCTCGATTTTTTCTTTTATTGGAAAATAAACATATTCAATATCTCTTTTTACTTTTAGGTTTTTGATTAACAGATTCTTTTTAATAAGTTTTTTCCTTATTTCTTCTGCAATTTTTTTAGGCACTGCCACACATAAGCATCTCATAATTGTTTAATATCTTATGCCAATATATATCCATGCTATTATTCATTGGCTTAGGTTTATGGGATGAAAAAGATATCTCAGTAAAAGGACTTGAAGAGGCAAAAAATTGTGATATTCTTTATGCAGAGTTTTATACCAGTAAAATGGGAGTGGATACAAAAAAATTGGAGAAACAACTCGGTAAAAAAATTATTGTGCTTGATAGAGAAAATGCGGAAAAAGGAGACAAGATAATAAATGATGCGAAAAATAAAAAAGTAGGTTTTCTTGTAGCTGGTGACCCCATGACGGCAACAACTCATATTTCATTAAGAATAAAGGCAATTGAAGAAGGAATAAAAACAAAAATTATTCATGGAGCAAGTATAATAACCGCCTCAGCAGGATTATTGGGGCTACAAATATACAAATTTGGAAGAATCGTTAGTATTGCTCGCCCATATAAAGATTATTTTCCTCTTTCTCCGTATGATTCAATAAAAAGTAATATGAAAATGGGTCTACACACTTTACTTCTTTTGGATACTGAGGACCACATGACAGCAAATGAAGGTATGCAAATTCTATTAGAAATGGAAAAGAGAAAAAAGGAGGGTATAATAAGTGAGGACACTTTAATTGCGGTTGTGGCTAGAGCATCTTCTGATGATGCTGTAGCGAGGGCTGGTTATCTAAAAGATTTAATAAAAGAAGATTTTGGGGAAACACCCCATTCGATAGTAATACCTGCTAAATTACATTTTATGGAAGCAAAAGCTTTGGTAACGATTGCAAATGCGCCAAAAGAAATTTTAAGGGAAGAGGGAAGATTAGAGGGTTGAATCGATGGGTGTTGGTTCTGTCCAGTGAGCAGGACTATATACTATAAGTGTTGGGTCTCCGTATATTACCATTTGAGAATCCATATGGATGGAGCATCTTCCATATATTGATGTTGGGTCTCTTGTTGTATAGTCTCTATCTATCCTCCATAAATCTTTTCCTAATGCAGCACCTATTGGCATTCCATAATATAAGGCGTTTTTGAAGAACATCAAATCGAGAATTTCATTTGGTGGGCTTGAACCAGTATTTGCATTACCATATGCTGCGACAGCCCCATGCTCCAAGTATATTTCTGGACCAAAATGAGCAAAGGTTGTACAACTCATCCAGCATATAAAGGAACTATGTAAATTCTCCCAAAGCATATCACACCACTTAAAGTGTATTATATCATACTGATATGGTGGCTCTGGATCATACCATGTAAATCCTCCTGTTCTCGGTGTTGCTCCCGCCCAATATGAATAACCACGCCATCCGTCCATTCCTATGCCTCCCCATACTGGGTGAGCTGATACGCCGCTTCCCCCCGTTCCGTGTCCAGTGTAATAATAAACGGATGCTCCATTATTCTGTTCAACAAGCAAATTATCCCATACACAATGTCCTCTATACTCTCTTCCGTATGCTCTGAAATATACTAAATTTTCTCTTGTTGTATAGGTTGAATATCTCTTTCCATCATTTCCTCCCCACTGCCTTCCATCCTGATAATTCATAAATGATGTTGTCGTATATTCTTTATGTGGATTAGCAAATATTAATGCTGGATATAAAACGCTTCTTGCAATATAAGCAGCCATTTCTGCTGGTGTTTTTCCAATAAATTGTCCAGCCATCGATTCATTTCCTATTAAAGGATGGGTTACTGTAAATCTTATGTCTTTCTTTGGCGCAACTATTCCATATGCCTCCATTACTCCATCAATATTTATTCCTAAACTTCTTACATAGCTGTAAATATAGTCAACTATCCTACCCATCCATCTTAAATCAGCATCTAAGCCAATTGGTGGAAGTTCTCCTTCTTTTATATAATCAAAGATTGGTTTACTGGCCATGGCTAAATGTCCTATTGAACGACATCCATGATAATAATCTCCTGCATAGAACATCCATTGATGCGCTATGTTTGCCCAGTGATATGCTCTGCCCATTTCTCCTATCCTTAGCACCGGCGAACCATGATACGCTGCCAAATATGCAGCGGGAGCAAAATAACCGTCTCCAGTAGCAAATGAAGTAATTGTAATGTAATTTTCTACGCTTAATTCCTTTATTTTACTGACCAAATCTTTCATTGTTGTTATCCTTTCCATGCTGTATTTGGCGGAAATGCTGTTTGCAACGTCATCATTTCCTGCCAAATCAACAAATATTACTTTACTCACTCCTAAGCTATTTAGAGCATTTACAGTTTCATCTGGCAAGCCATCCTCACTGGCATACAATAATGGAATATGCTTCAATGAAGCAATTACTGCTCCATTTGCAGCGGATAAACCATATGCCATTCTATTTGGATTGTATTCTCTAATTTCTGCCTTTATTCTGTATCTTATTTTTCCTGTCATTTCTTCTCTTGGAACAACTATTACTGTCCATCTTCCTTTCATTGGATGATGCACTTCTGCTGTAAAGCTTGTATGTGGTTCAACAATTAAATGGCTATAGTTATATTCATCTCCAACTGTTTTGTTTCCATTCCATTGATGAATTGGTTTTATTGGCGCTCCATTCCATGAAGGAATATCTGGTGCGATTATATTTCCTAATGGATCTACTAAATAAACCCATAGATAACTTGGCTCATCTGTTTCAATAGTTACTTTTAATGTCGAATCTTCGTTATTGATTGGAATCTTATAGCGATGGCATGAAAATAGTTCTATATGCATCTTCCAGCTTCCTTTTGATGCAGCAGTTGCAATCCATAAGCCAGGCAATGTGACTGGGTGGAAAATATCTATTCTGTCTTCATTATATGGCCACCAATCTGTTGCCGCAACTCTATATTTTGGGTCTATAAGTTCTATATTAATATTTCTTCCATGAACATCCAGTAAATTGTATTTTATTGCCCCCCATCTTCTCCCAACAAAGAATGGATAAGCAAGCTGACCTTCCAGTTCTTTCAATTTCGGACTGTCTCCCCTCACTTCTATAACTTTCTTCTTTATTTTTAATGTTGCTTCTTTAGAAAGAACTTCTTTAGTTTCATCTTTTACATTACTTCCATCTACCACAACAACAGCTTCATCACTGCTTCCCCATTTCTTTGCTAAATTTGCCGCAGCTTTAATAGGCTCATCTTCCAGTTTATATACCTTTGCTGTTTTGCCAAAATGGCTCAAATATTCATTCCAGTCCTCCAGCAAATAATTTGTTGTATCATCTACTGTTCCATACCAGTTTGTTATTGTATCATCTCCTTCATATACAATTGGAGAAACATATCTTCTTCCATTTTCTAAATAATTTGCTGCTGGTATAGCTGCTATATAAGAATATTCATCTTTATTGCTATTTGCATCATTACTTACAACAAAAGTTTGTGCTATTGGAACAATGTCAGGCTGTTCTATTATTGGGGGAGGAGATGCTTCTCCTCCAATGCTTAACTCCAGTTCATATGCTCCAGAACCATATTTATAGTATGGAACTGGATATTCATCCCATTTATCATCCCATCCTGGAAACATATCGATTTTTATCTTCCATGTTCCACTCACATCTGCAGGATATTCTATATAATCATCTCCATAGTATGTTCCCTGATGAACCAATTTTCCTGAAGGATTATAAAGCCATATGTTATAATCGCTTTGTAAAGGACTTTCAAGTTTTATTTTGATGGCTTCTCCGGCTTGGACACTGAATTCATAGCAATCTACCCGATCATTATAATCCATGAATCCTGAATATTTTCCTGGGCTAATTCTCATTGCAACAGATATATCATTTCCTGCGTCTCCTCCACTTCCTGCATCATTTTGACCAAGCAATTTTATGTCCATTCTATATGTTCCTTCTCCAGCTCCTTCCTTTGCAAATATTCTTAAGTAATAATTTCCTGTTTCATCTGCCACATAAGAAATAGTTTCTGTAGCTGTGCCAGAATTTGTTGAATTTGCTATTGCTTCTCCTTTAACATTACATAACTGCACGTCAAAATCTTGTGTTGGATATATTGCTATACTTATAGTTTGTCCTTCACATGCAGAAAATATGTACCAATCTTCCGTATCGCTTGGAGGGGATAGCATTCCAGTATTTCCTCTTCCTGGGGTATCATCTAATGGCTCATTTGGAAATATGGCAAACGATTTTAAGATGGAATTTCCAGCATCTCCTGAATAACCAGCATCATTTTGTGGAGCCAATATATTCAAAGTGATTTTATATTCTGCATCTCCTCTCATTGAAACTACTTCAGCATACCAGTATCCTGTTTCATCTGCCTTATAAAATATTCTTTCAAAATTTTCTCTACAAGAAAATGCTACTCCTTGCCTCTCCGGATTGTATAAGTATAAATCTACATCATTGTCTGCATATACTTCTATAATCATTTCAATGTTTCTGGCAACATAGAATTTATAGACATCTTTTATATCATTAATACCTACTTTTCCAGTAGCTTCTCCTTTCAGAAGTATTGCATGGTCAAAATCATTGTTTGGTTCATTATCATCTGCTATAACCATTGCGGGTAAAATCATTATTGCTCCAATTACAAATACAATTTCCTTTTTCATTTTCTGCCTCCAAAAATAAAAAAGGAAAGGTTTATAACTTTTGTCATAGAAAAGTAGAAATTATTGCAAAAAGTAATGGGTATCTCGTCATCGAAAACCATAAAGGCATTTTTTTAGCATATTTCTTTGTTTCTATCATTAAATTTCTGGATTTCGATAACTTGTAAATATCATATGATGAAAAGGATAGAGCGAAGGAAAAGATTAAAAGAAATATGAGCAGAAGAAAGTTATTAAAAAAAGTTATAAAAGGATAGAGACATAGAAAGCCCAATAAAGAAAATAAGAAAGCTATCCTAATTGTATTTCTTAATCCAAATACATGAGCCCATGTTTTTATACCTTCCTTTCGATCCTCTTCATAATCCTCGCAAGTATTTATTAAAACAAATCCTTCATTCATAAAAGCATAACCAATTACAAAAATTATTAAATATAAAGGGAAATCATTTCTTATCAAAAACCATCCTCCAAGTATTGGGAGCATATATAGACCAATTAAAACAGGAAGTGGACTAGCTATTCCCCTCGCTTTTATGCGGAGGGGCGGGGCGGAATAGGCGTAGCCTAGAAATAGGCCAAGTAAAGCCAAAAAAGATGTTATTATGAAATCTTTCATTAAGAAATAAAAAATTAGTAAGAGGGCAAGCAATGTTTCTGCTATGATGATTTTTTTAACTCTTCTTATTCCAATTTCTTCTATTGCTTTGGCAAGCTCTATTTTGTAATGTTTGTCAACATCTACATCATAAAAACAATTTATGTTACTTGCAAAAGTAGTTAACAATATACTCAAAAATATATAAATTAGAAAATCAATGAGATTGATAGAATTTATTTTGAATGCCAAAAAAATACCGAGCATTGAATTGGATAAGGTAGCAATTTGTATTTTAGCCCTGCTTATGGTAAAAAAGTTTTTTATGAGTTTATTCATTGATGGATATAAAAAATTGTTATAAAACTTATACTATTGGATTCTTTCAACCATAATTTTTTTTGCCATTCCCCTCCCTATTGTTGTTTCTCTTCCTTCTATAGAAATAACTAAAGGCCCCATTAAAGGATGCTTTGCAACGATCTCTACAATTTTTCCTTCTCTTATGCCCCTCGTCCTTAAATTTCTCTGAAATCCGTAGCCTCCCTCAATTTTAATAATTTTTGCTTTTTCTCCTTCCTTTATCTCTGCTAAGGAAATCATTCCATTAGAGAATTATATTCCAATTTAAATAGTTTAAAAATGGAATAAAAAATGAACGAAATTATTATAGGCAAAAAATACATAACATTAAGAGGGATAAAAATGAAAATGAACAGAAGAAAGATAGCAATATTAGTTGTATTATCTTTATCTCTATCCCTTTTATCAGGATGCGTCGAAAAATTTAAGGAAGTAGAAGGATTCGACATGAAAACAATAGAGAATATAAAATCTGAGAGAATTGAAGACGCCGTTCCTATAATAGTAAGTAATAAAAATCCATTTTATGCAGTTATTGCAACCCCTGTAGCATTATATTATGATGAAGAAGAGCATGTAGAGCCGTTGCTTGTCGAAGACTTTGATAATCCCTCAAAGCCTGTTATTAGGTTTAAGGAATATTATCCCGCAAACTATATTGAAATAAGAGACGGAACACCCGAAAATGTTTCCATAAGGTTAAGTAATATATGGGAGAAAAGCGACGCCGCCCTTATTATTGAAGATAGTCAGAAAGGTTACGAACTTGGTATTGTTGCTGCTCCTCTTGCCAGCTACTTAAACATCCCCATTTTTGTTACAAATTCCACAGATAACATTAAAAGCTATTTGAAAAAATTAGGAGTAAAATATACTTTCATATGTGGTGAGTTAGAAGGTTATGGAATAACTTGGAGATTCGATAGTGTAGATGAAATAAATGATTTAATGATTGAATTTTTAAATAAAAAATTTGGTGGCATTAAATACATAACCATGGCCAATCCATTAGATGCTTGGCCACCGAGGGTTTTAAATAGAACTGTATTTCATTTCGAAGGAAAAACAAGTTCTGTAGCAATACTCCCCTCAACAATTACTTCAACTGCTAAAGGCTTTATGAATCCTGGCAAACATAATTTTACTATTCCCGAAGGATATAAATATGCTCTAGTTAAAATAGATTTAGAAAATCTTGATTCCGAAGATGTGGAAGATCTAGGCGATTATTTGACATTATCTGGAGGTCCCAGATTAGAGGAAGTTCCTCTGGAACAGCAAATGTTTGAGATACAGATTACAACAATGGCTGGAATACCAGAAAGGGATGAAAATGGCAGAATCATAAAAGATAAGCTTCATTATGAAATGGTTCTTTATGATAGAGATGGGGTAACATATGATTTACAGGTAATTGGAACATGGCTTGCAAAAAAGGAAGGAAGTTATAGGTTGAATGTTACTGTTGAAAGCTTGGAAAACCCCTATTATCCTCTAATGAAAAATCTTTCATCTATTGCTCCATATTTAACAGCATATCGTAAAGGATTATTATTTGCAAAGCCAGAATTTGCTTTTGCAGCAAATGATAATGTTACAGTAAATGGAGAAAAATGCCCTGGATTTTATGTTCCTAGGAAAAATCCAAAGCTTGCAATTGCATCAAATGAACATGTATTAAAAATACATGAAATGCTTAATAACCTGCTTGCAAAAATAGCGAACATATCTTCTGATGATTTGGAAAAGCTAAGAAACTACTATGCGGAAAATCCAATATATATTGCAATAGTTGGTGGAGCAACAATGATTCCACAATATATTTACGAAAATCCTGACACTCCTTTAGATGAGCCAATGGCAATATACTATTTTGGATATGGCACTCCTAGTGATTTTATATATGGTGATATTGACCCAAATCCAAATGATATAAAGAATGATACATTTACAAAATGGCCTTTCCAAGAAAATATTGTTGCCCGCGTTACCGGATGGGATGTGCAAGACGCTTCCGCGTTAATTTGTAGAACCATATTTTATGAAGAGATAGTAAAAAAATTGACAGAATGGAGGAAAACAGCCACCGTTCAAACTGGTTGTGGAACGGATTTCCAGAAAATACCCATTTTAGAGCAAATTAAAAATATACTGGCACCATTCTTGGGAGGAGCGGCTGGCGAGCCAATGAAGTTTCCATCAGGAGCGACGCATTTTTCTGGAGATTATGTTGCGTCTGTAATAAAGGAAGGTGGTTATGAAGTTTTAAGAACAGAATATACGGTGTCACAATACAAAGGATTTAGTGATGAAGCGCTGAATAAAATAAAGAAGGCAGGCGTGCTGAATATGCTCCTATTTCCAAAAACAGAAATAAAGCTTGTTAGCGGGGAGAAGGTCGTTAAAGGTGGAGAATATCAAGAGAGGAGCAATATTATATATGCAAATGGTCATGGAAGCATGCATCTCTATGAATTTGGAGACGTTTTTATGTGGGGGCTGGGTATAGGTTACGTAATTATTCCAATATTTATGGAATTTCTTACTAGAATATCAATATTTGCAACTCCATTAGGAGCGTTAGGAACATATTGTCCAAGAAATGTTGAAAATATGGAGCTAGGACCATCTGTTGTTATTATTGAGAGCTGTGTCGTTGGCAAAATAGATGGAATGTATCCTCAAAACAATATTGGGCAAGCATATCTGCATGCTGGTGCAAATGCTTTAGTTGCTGCATCAACCTTTACAAATGTGGCGGGATATTTAAAACCAAGACCGTTTGTAAATAGCTTTGGAATAATTGGTTATTTAAAAGCATGGTATGATTTAATAACGAGAGGAGAATATCCGGAAGTAAACTTTGGAGTAATAATACATACAGATTTTATACGCAATCTAATAGAAAATAATACCGATATTGGAACAGCTTTTAGAAATGCAAGGAATTCTTATTTGCCGAAAGATGCAAACTCCACATTCTTGTGGGTTCCACCATTAGAAAAGCAACTAATTAAAAGAGGAACAAAAGTTATGAATAAAAAATACAATACTTTCCTAGAATACAATTTATTCGGAGACCCCGCCTTTAATCCTTACCAGCCAGTAAATAACGGATAATTTAATTCAATACTCCCTCCATCTATGCCCGCATTTAGTGCAGGTATATATCCTTGTCTCAGGCTCATCAGCAGCTCTTGTTTGGCGTAAAATCCAATATGCTTCGTTATTTCCGCATTTGGGGCATATAACGCTTGTTTTTGGCAAAAGAGAGACATCTTCTTCAATTACTGCAAATTCTTTTTCCTCTCTTTTTGAAACAATGATTTTATTTCCCTCTTTTTCCTTCCTAAATCCGCATCTTTTGCATACCATTTCTTTACCCTTTGGATATAGCAAGGAGCCACATTTTGGACAGAACATGAGCCAAAAAACAGATAACTATAAAATCTTTGCTACTTTTTAGTTATGCATCTTTTTGGAAAAGAGTAAAAAATATACAATAAGCAAAATATAAAAATGCAGTCGCCCTGAGAAGCAATTTTTCTTTGCCTCTCTTTCTCCCGGGCTTTCCACCCACAAATTTTCAAAAGTAGTTTTTATATACTCAATTAGGGGGATTCTTGGTATATTATTCTGATCCTTCACAGTTTTATTCTAACATTTTTAGCTGGTTCTTCACCAACATTTTTCCATTTTAAAGGTAACTTCAAGTCAACCACAAAGTCGAGGAACGGGCTCGGGGGGATTTGAACCCCCGACCAACAGGTTAAGAGCCTGCCGCTCTACCTAGCTGAGCTACGAGCCCCATTTTTTAATACATAAAAATTTTTAATTGTTTCGCGTTTTACCCCATTTCCTTCCAAAGTCTGTTATTCCAAGACTCATATAATTCCTTTTTATCCAAATCAACATATTTTTTCATTTCATCTCCATCATATATGACGAGTCCTTTTCCTTTTACAATTCCTATTTTATACGTAGGAATATCCTCAAATAATTTCCTAAATTCTTCCTCTTTTTCTTTATTAACTTCAACAACCCATCTAGTATTACTTTCAGAGAATAATTTAAAATCAGTTCTTAAATTAGGTATAGAATATAAACAAATTTCCGCCCCTTTTCCAGCAATTACCATTTCAGCTAATGTAACTGCTAATCCTCCATTTGAAATATCATGGCAAGATGCTATTATTCCATCTTCAATAGCTCTTACAACTTTTTCCATACTATTTTTAAGAACTTTTGCATCGCTCCTTGGTACTCTGCCAGCATTTATACCCAGTAATTTATAATACTCACTTCCTCCCATCTCTTTTTTTGTTTCCCCAATTAGATAAATTGGATTTTCCTCTTTTTTAAAATCAATTGTTGCACATTTCCTCACATCCTTTACTATTCCTATAGCCATAATTGTTGGGGTTGGGGCAACGCTTCCAATGGTGCTCTCATTATAAAAACTCACATTTCCAGAAACAAAAGGAACATCTAGAACACTCGCCATATCATGCAATGCTTTTAAGCAATAAACAAATTCCCCCATTCTTTCAGGCTTTTCAGGATTTCCAAAATTTAGACAATCAGCAAAAGAGCTTATTCTAGCTCCTACAGCTGCCAAATTTCTACAAGCTTCATCAATAGCGGAACAGGTGCCGTGATATGGGTTGAGAGATGTATAGTATGGATTAATATCTGTTGTTATTGCCAATCCTTTAAAGGAATCTTCCAATGGTTTAATGACAACCGCATCAGAATGGCTTTGCATTTCTATGTTACCCTGTAACGGCTTTATTACGGTAGAGCCTCTTACTTCAAAATCATATTGCCTTATTACCCATTCCCTACTGCAAACATTATATGAAGATAAAATTTTTAGTAAAGTCGATTGTAAATCTGGCATTTCAAAATCTATATCTTCTCTTTCTCTTCCCTTTGGCTTAATCCATTCCCTCCTATATTCCAATGCTCCTACCTGGAATCTCAAATCAAGCTCACCAACGATTTGATTTTTATAGTAAATTCTTATGATGGGCTCTTCAATAACTTTTCCTATAGGAACAGCTTCAACATCCCATTCTTCAAATATTTTAAGAACCTCTTTTAAATTTTCTTCCTTTACAACTAACAACATCCTTTCCTGACTTTCAGAAACCCAAATTTCCCATGGTTTCATATCTTCCTCTCTTAAAGGAACTTTTTCCAGATAAACTTCTGTCCCATATCCAGCTTCATAAGCAATCTCGCTACACACACATGATAGCCCACCGCCCCCCATATCTTTCATTCCTTCTATTAATCCTTTTTCATTGCATTCTAAACACGCGTGAATTAGCGGTTCTTTTGTTATTGGGTCACCAAGCTGGACAGCGGTAATAGATTTTTCTTCAGATTCTTCTTTCAGCTCTTCAGAAGCAAAAGTTACTCCATGTATTCCATCCCTTCCCGTTTTCCCACCAGCATATACCAAGATATCTCCCGGTTTCTTTACTCTACTATGAACAAGCTTATCTTTTTTAACAATACCTACGCATCCAACATTTACCAAGCAATTGCCTATATAGCTGTTATGGAAATATACCTGTCCAGCCACTGTAGGTATACCAACTCTATTCCCATAATCTCTTATTCCTTCAACAACTCTTTTAAATAGATATCGAGGATGTTTAATTCCTTTTGGCAAACTCTCATATCTAACATTCAACTCACCGAAGAAAAGCGGATCAATTAAAGCAATAGGCTGTGCTCCCATACAAAGCACATCTCTCAGTATACCTCCTATTCCTGTCGCAGCCCCTCCATATGGTTCGATGGCGGATGGATGATTATGACTTTCTAAAGCAACCACGTAATAATGCTTATCATCAAATTCCATAACACCAGCATCTTCTCTTGCAATTATTTTCTCCTTGGCAATGTTGTAAATATACTGTTTCAAAAAATATTTAGAAGATTTATAACAACAATGTTCACTCCATGATTGAGCTAATGCTTCAAGCTCCAAATCACTCGGCAATCTCCCCAGTTTTTTAAAGTATTCTCTTATTCTTTTCATCTCTTCTAAATTCAATGCTAAACCCATAGATTTGCTTATATTAAGTAATTCATCATCAGAAGCATTTAACAAATCTATTCTGTATATGTATCCATCCTTTACGAATAATTTATTCATGGGCATCTTCTATTTCTATTTTGTAATCATTAATTACAGGATTTGCAAGCAATTTTTTGCACATTTCCTCCAGTCTTTTTAAAGCCCTCTCTTTATCATCCTCTTCAATGAAAATTTCTACAAGCTTTGACACCCTTACTTCTTTTACTTCTTTAAAATGGAGTAAATTTAATGCTTTCGCAATATTCTTTCCTTCCGGATCCGCAACACCTTTTTTTAATTTAATTTCAACTCTCGCTTTCAACATGTATCTCTCCTTTAGAATGACAATTTGGACATTCATAAATTAATGGCTTTTCTCCAGTATCAAAGATTTCGAATTCATTATTACAATTCTGGCAGATAACTTTTAATCTTCTTCCTTCGGTTGTCCTTCCTTTTAATACCCCTTCCATTCCACAATTTGGGCAGGTATATCTTAGAGGTCTTACTCCTGTATCAGATATTGTAAAGGTTGTTTTGCAATTGCTACAAAAAACTTTTTTTAGTGCTTCAGAAACAATTTTTATTTCTTTTATTTCTTTTTTCGGAGTCGATATGTAAATGATGATTTCAAGAATTAAAAACAAAATATAGATAGCCATACCTATTATGCTCCAGCTTTTTAATGATAAAAGCAAATTATAGCCAAATTTTATTTCATTTATAGTAACGATAGCAAGCCAAATAAAATAAGTTATTGAAATGATAATAATTAATTTAAGTAGATTTTTTTGGCTCATCTAAGGAGTTATTTTTTAACCCTTTATAAATTTTTATAACTTCCTTAATTCTCTCCTACTTAGCATGGATACTGGAAGAATTTTTTTGTATGAATAATAGAAAATTATTAATGCTATAAAAATTGAAATTATTGGAATAAAATTAAAGGAAAAGGAAAGAATCAATGTTAGCCAGATTATAGCTCCTATTAAAAAGGAGAGAGAAAAGTATTTCATGCTCTCCTTTCTTTTTATTCCCATTCCAAGCATTATCCCAATAGAACAACTTATTAATATAACCGATATAGGAAGAAAAATTAATGGAATTTTTTCAATGCTTATTTCAAAACTTTTTCCTAAGAAAAAAGGAGCAAAAGTTGAAGAAAAACCAAGTCCCAACGCTCCTCCATATAAAGGTAATCCTTCATTACCTAATTTTTTCAAATTAAGTATAGCAAATTTGGAAATTTGCTCTAAGAAAGAAAAGAGGAAAGAATAAATTATTATTATATCGATAAAATAGGGCATTGAATACAAAGTGGAACCTTCTATTAAGTAAATTATTGCCCCCAAAACAATGCCCGCAATAAAGGATATAAAAATATATCTTTCCTTAAATTTACCTTCATATCCTCCTGTTATAATATAAAGAATAATGAGAGAAGGTATTATTCCTAAAGGAAGCAGTAATGATGTTATTTCCATACTTTTAAAATTAAGACCATTTATAATAATTCATCTATTTTTTGCATCAATTCATCAGCTGATATTACGCCTACATGCGTAAATTCTATTTCTCCATTTCCATTAAAAATATATATTGTTGGAATGGCTTCTATTGAATAATTTTCTGCAATTCCATATCGGTCCATTCCAAAAATCCAATAATTTATGTAATTTCCGAAAGTACTTTTTATTTTATTCGCATTATCAGTTGGGCTAACACTAATAGAAATTACTGTTATATTATTTCCATAATGTTCAACAATTTTTTTCAATTCCTCCATTTCGACATGGCATGGATAGCACCACGTAGCCATAAAATCAACAATTATTACCTTCCCCCTGTAATCACTCAATTTTTTTATTTCTCCATCAATTGTTATAAAAGAGAAATCCTCTCCCTTTGTTTCTTCTTTAACGCATCCCGCCAATGCAAAAATAAAGATAAGAAAAACAATTTTTTTCATAGATATCTCATTATCCAGTCTTTAAGCATATCAGCAGGCAATGCCCCAACGAGTCTATCAACTAGCTTTCCTTCCTTAAATAAAAGCAAAGTCGGTATACTCATTATCCTAAATCTCATTGCAACTTTTGGATTCTCATCAACATTTAATTTGGCAAAAACAACCTTACCAGCCATTTCTTTTGCAAGTTCATCTATTATTGGAGAAATCATTCTGCATGGCCCACACCATGGAGCCCAGCAATCAACAACTACAACAGGGTATTTTGAAACAAATTCATCAAATTCATCATCGCTTACTTTTACTGGCTTATTGGGCATTTTTACTTTAGGCATTGCTTCTTTAAGCAATTTTTGTGCAAGCTTTTCTTTAATTTTTTCTACCTCATTCATGGGCGATAATATTTTAGTAGTATATAACGTTTTTGCATAAATTTTGCACAACCGTTTTATATTTCTTTATTATTAATTTTATGGATTGTAAAAGAATGTTTAGGTACATGTTCAATATTGGAAAAAATGAACTTCTTATATATAAAATTCTACTAAGAAAAAAAATGAGAGTAGAAGAATTAGGAAAAATTTTAGGAAAAGATAGAAGCACTGTGCAAAGGAGTTTAAAAAGATTGATGAACTGCGGAATGGTAAAAAGAGAAAGAAAATTGTTGGATGGAGGAGGATTTTATTATGTTTATTCTTCAATTCCTATTAATGATTTGAAGAAATGGTTAAATAATTGTATTGAAGAATGGTATAGGGAAATGAAAGAAGCAATAAAAAATTTAGAAGACATCATTTCATAATAAATTCATATTCAATTTCAGCGGATTTATTGAGCATATTTGCTATTGAGCAATATTTTCTTAATGATAATTCTATTGCATCCTTACAAGCCTTTTCTTCAACCTCTCCTTTGAATACATACGTAATTTTGATTTTTGTAAAGATTTTTGGATATTTATCAGCTCTTTCTCCTTCAATTTCTATTTCCAAATCCTCCAATTTTTGTCTTTTCTTTTTCATTATGTTCCATACATCCATCGCTGAGCATGTTGCCATCGCCACCAACAACGCCTGCATCGGCGCCATGGCATCCTTTCCATCATCTAATACAATGCTATGGTTGTTGGAAATACCTAAAAATTTCATATCCTTAATATGGAAAACCTTTGCTTTCATAAGCTGTAAATAAGAATAAGAATAAAAGCTTTTAAAGAAAAATTGCTTAATATCATGCGCCGAAAACCTGCTGTTGCCGGTCAATTTTATGAAGGACGTAAAGAAGCTCTTATCGAAGAAATTAGGAATTGTTTTATGAGAGGACCTGGTGAAATACCGGAAGTTAAAGAAGGAAAGGGGAATATAAAAGGAGTAGTTGTACCTCATGCTGGATATATTTATTCTGGATGGGTTGCAGCATATGTTTATCATGCAATTGCAAAAGATGGTTTTCCAGATAAATTTATAATATTGGGGCCAAATCATCATGGTTATGGTGCTGGTGTTTCAATAATGACGAAAGGAATTTGGGAAACACCTTTAGGAGAAGTAAAAATAGCTGATGATGCAAAAAAATATTGTAGGGGGATTATTGCTGAAGATGAATTTGTTCATAAATATGAGCATAGTATAGAAGTTCAACTTCCATTTTTACAATTCCTAAAAAAGGATTTTTCTTTCATACCTATTTGTCTCAGTTTTCAAGATTATGAGACGGCAAAAGAAATAGGAGAGATTTTAAGAGAAGTAGATGATGCAATAATAATAGCAAGTAGCGATTTTTCCCATACAAGTTTTTCAAAATTCCCCACGAAAGAGGATATAAAAGAATATGTAGAGAAGAAAGATAAAATGGCAATAGATGAAATTTTGAAGTTAGATGCGAAGGGACTCATTGAAAAAGTGGAAAAATATAACATAACGATGTGCGGATATGGGGCGGTGGCGGCGATGCTTGAAGCAGTAAAAGGTAAGGCAAGAAATGCAAAATTGCTTAAATATGCAACATCTTATGATACTGAGCCAGGAATGTATTGCGTTGGATATGCTGGGATTGTTATAGAATAGTCATGTATTTACTATTTTTTCAATGCTTCCTGTATTTTATTTTGCAATTCTTCTATTCTTTCCTTTAATCTGTTTTCCTGACTTTCCAAGCTTTTCCTTCTTATTTCAAGAGTTTCCTTATCTTCCTGCAATTCTTTGATTAGTTTATCTTTATCAGCCTTTATTATTAAATTCCCAACAGATTTGTAAACGCTTGTTTTTTCTTCCAATTTATTCAATTCCTCCAAAGCTGTTTCCGTATCCCTTATTTTTGCATCAATTTGTAAGCGTTGCTGAACAATGATTTCAAGTTGTTGTTGCAATTGTTGCAACTGTCTCAATTGATTTTGCACTTGGGGCGGTAAATCTTCAAATTTTATGGCCATAAATAGCTATAAGTTATGTATTTATAAGTGTTCACAAAAAATTAAGTTTCACAAAAACTTTGGCATCTCTGGAAGCCTAGGTAAATATTTTTTAAAGGAGGAAGGCCATTGGTCATATTCTAAACCCTTTTGAGCTAAAAATGCTGTCATCCATCTTTCCAGCCCAATGCCGGAGCATCCGCTCCACAATTGACTGCGCTGGGTCTTTATGTTGAATGCTTTGATGTATTTTTCTCCAACAATAGAAACATTTTGTATCTCCAGCCATTCCTTGCTTCTATCTCCTCTATATGGCAAATATGCTTCAAAGTCTATGGTTCCCTTTATTTCGTTTTCTTCTTCTGCTATTAAACCAGCTTGCTGTAAATAAAATGGGGTTACTCTTGCCATTCTCCATTCTAAATCTAAAATTTTATCAAAAACATATCTATATCTTTCGATTAATTTTTCAACAATTTCCGTTAATTGTTCCTTTGTTCCGATATAGACTATTTCGATTCTATGAAATTCATCAACTCTTTCTATACCATGTTTTCCTCCAGCTTCATATCTATCGGAAGGAGTGGAACGGTCGAAAAGTAGCAATGGTAAATCTTCTTCAGCAATTGTTTTTCCTGCAAGAGCTGAATAAATATTTGGGCATTGAGCGTAACAAACACCTTCCTTAGGAAATTTTAAATTTTTTATCAATTCATTTTCATCAACTTTTCTTGTTATTTTTAATAAATCAACAAATTTTTCCCAATCTTCAATTTCCCTACTTTTTGGCTCACATATGTAATAGATTTCTCCTGGCATTCCTTCTAAATGCCCCGTTTTAATCCATGTATCAAAAGAAACATGCATTGGCTGTATTATTTCTTTGAAGCCTAATGGCAAAACAACTTCTTTTATGGCTATTTCTTCCATAGCTCTCATTATTGCTGCTGCGGGCGGAAAGAAAAACCATTTCCCTTTTCCTAATAATTTTATCCATCCCAGTTTTTGCATTTCTTCCGAAGGGTCTTTATTCCAGGCATGCTTTTTTTCTTTGCTTTGCCATATTAACTGCCAGTATTCCTTTTTTCCCTCATAATATTGCTTTTCTATTTTTTCCTTTACAAGCCTTATCATTCTGTCTATGTAGCCTTGCCTCAAAAATTCTTCATTTTTTTCAGAAATTCTCATTTTTACTTTTTTATTCTTTATTTCAAGTTCAGCAAAAGGAATCGATAATTCTTTTAGTGGTTCTTTTTCAATTTCAAATTCTATGTTATATTCTTTTAGGCTCAAGCTTCTTACTCCTATTTTATGTTTTCCAAAAAATCTTGCTAATTGCTTATATAATTGTAAAACAATTTGATGACTCCTCCTCTCCTCAGAAACTATATTTAATAAAATTTCATTTTGATTAATAGAAAAATCTATTTTTGCTTCTATTCCCAATTTCTCAATAAAGCTGGCAAGCTCTCCCTGTAAATCTTCTGCTGATTTGCTTAATCCTATACTGCATACCAAATCAAATTTCATAAAAGGAAAGTTAGGAGCTATTTATATTTATTATTTATTTTGGTGTAGGTTTTTTTAATATAAGAGCAAGTAGTAAGAAAATTTTTATGGCGCTGGCAAGACTCCAATCCTTTCAATCCTACCATAGTCTGATTTTAACGCTGATTTTGATTGGATTGTTATCGGTGGCTTAACATTTCAATCCTACCATAGTCTGATTTTAACCAATCTTCACCATAGTCGTTCTGAACATAAATACCTAAAATTTCAATCCTACCATAGTCTGATTTTAACAAGACAAGAAAGGTTATAATGCCCATCATAACAGAATTTCAATCCTACCATAGTCTGATTTTAACTTTTTTAGAAATAAAAAATTGATTGTGAGATTGAAAGATTTCAATCCTACCATAGTCTGATTTTAACACAAGTATCCTGTTGATTCGCCCCCCAACGGGGGGAATTTCAATCCTACCATAGTCTGATTTTAACTACATTTACTGATAAGGCTATCGAAATGAGGATAATTTCAATCCTACCATAGTCTGATTTTAACGGTTACCTCTATGACATCTCTAAAATCACCGCTGATATTTCAATCCTACCATAGTCTGATTTTAACAATGAATGATGTTATAGCATAATTTCCTCTCTCATAAATTTCAATCCTACCATAGTCTGATTTTAACCAAGCACCGAATCAGTCAGCTATCGATTTTCTCATCGAATTTCAATCCTACCATAGTCTGATTTTAACTTGCTATTGAACCGAGCACATACAAGACGAACCCAGCATTTCAATCCTACCATAGTCTGATTTTAACAGTAAGAGATTATTCTCTAAAAACTGTTGCTCGTTATTTATTTCAATCCTACCATAGTCTGATTTTAACCTGGTGAAGTTCTTGTTTCATAATATACATCATCTCCATTTCAATCCTACCATAGTCTGATTTTAACATGGCTAAAAAGTTTAGAACGAAGAAAGAGTTTTTAGATTTCAATCCTACCATAGTCTGATTTTAACAAGGGTATAAAGAAAATATCTGAAGAGAGAGGTATTCCCTATTTCAATCCTACCATAGTCTGATTTTAACTCTAGTTGATGAAGAACTGCCGAGCAAGGTAAGAAAGATTTCAATCCTACCATAGTCTGATTTTAACGCTTTACAAGCTCGACTTGAAGCAATGAAGCAAGAATTTCAATCCTACCATAGTCTGATTTTAACTGCAAGAGTTACAAGAATATGACTTTCAACATAAAATTTCAATCCTACCATAGTCTGATTTTAACTCTTAATCGAAGGATACCGGGCTCTCGCTCAGAAAAGCGATTTCAATCCTACCATAGTCTGATTTTAACCTCAACATTAGCAAGCGAGGCAATAGATATAAGCGAATTTCAATCCTACCATAGTCTGATTTTAACAGATTTTTTCTGCGTCCATTCCGATTTGCCTGATAAGATTTCAATCCTACCATAGTCTGATTTTAACAAACAAGGAAAGCTAAACATCATCTCTGGAGTTATGGGTAGATTTCAATCCTACCATAGTCTGATTTTAACTAGAAGTAATAGACTTAGATTTGTGAGGTGAGAAAAATTTCAATCCTACCATAGTCTGATTTTAACTGCTATTGAAAAATATCATGTGTCCATCGTAAATATCATTTCAATCCTACCATAGTCTGATTTTAACCCTTGATTATTCCCTGAATGCATTCTCCTTCTTTAGCATTTCAATCCTACCATAGTCTGATTTTAACTTAGAAAAAATTGTAGAGAGGTGTTCTGAGAAAAATGCTTAATTTCAATCCTACCATAGTCTGATTTTAACGTTAATCCCCCCATAGCAACAAAGTTATATAAGCTAATTTCAATCCTACCATAGTCTGATTTTAACCTCAGATAGACTCTGCCAGTATGGACAACCGCATCTTATTTCAATCCTACCATAGTCTGATTTTAACAAGAATATACTGGAGGAAAAGTCTTGACTCCAGTTGCATTTCAATCCTACCATAGTCTGATTTTAACGTGAAGATAAAGTAATGAGGCCGAGAGGATACATGTGGAATTTCAATCCTACCATAGTCTGATTTTAACACATCTATGAATCGATGTATATTGAGCTTCCCTTCATTTCAATCCTACCATAGTCTGATTTTAACTAGTTTCTGCATCTCTAAAGAAAAATATGATAGATGATTTCAATCCTACCATAGTCTGATTTTAACGAACCTACGCATTCTGTACGCAACAATGTTTATCACCGTTTCATATTTCAATCCTACCATAGTCTGATTTTAACAGCAAAGATTAGATGTATTCGAGAAAATCTTAACGCAATTTCAATCCTACCATAGTCTGATTTTAACTTTGTATAGAAAAACAGCTTTTCCAGGAGTTGTTGCATTTCAATCCTACCATAGTCTGATTTTAACAAGACTACGAACAAAAAGAGATCATGGGATATGTGTATATTTCAATCCTACCATAGTCTGATTTTAACTAATTATCGCAGAGTCCCCACACGAGAGCAAAATCTCGCAATTTCAATCCTACCATAGTCTGATTTTAACTCCAACATCAACCTTAGCCAAAAGGTTCTGTAATTGCTTGATTTCAATCCTACCATAGTCTGATTTTAACTATGCCAAACCAAAATGTTGCAAAGTCTCCAAAGAGATTTCAATCCTACCATAGTCTGATTTTAACCTATAGCATTAAAGAAATGCAAAAACAATTGAAACAAAATTTCAATCCTACCATAGTCTGATTTTAACCTTCTTGCTATTTTCACACCTCCTTATACTTTAAAATTTCAATCCTACCATAGTCTGATTTTAACCCATCCTTCGCACAGATACGCCAATAGTAGGTTGAATATTTCAATCCTACCATAGTCTGATTTTAACATTCTTCTCCCTTTCCTTCATCCAAAGCAGTGAATTATTTCAATCCTACCATAGTCTGATTTTAACATCTTAGTCAATTGGATGGGGCTATTTCCCTCAAAGGATTTCAATCCTACCATAGTCTGATTTTAACGATTAAGTGAGAATAATATTATTACGAACAAAAGGGATTTCAATCCTACCATAGTCTGATTTTAACAAGTCAGGGAGAACTACGCTTTCGAGAAAGAAATCGATTTCAATCCTACCATAGTCTGATTTTAACGTAATTTTGTTTAGAAATGAATTCCTGGAAATTCCATTTCAATCCTACCATAGTCTGATTTTAACCCAGTCAATTCTAATTACAAATATCACAGCAATTGAATTTCAATCCTACCATAGTCTGATTTTAACCCAATATACGCTGTAATTCCTCTGCATTGTATGGAATTTCAATCCTACCATAGTCTGATTTTAACGAGGACTCGGTTTGTCTTTTTGATTTCATCTAATAAATTTCAATCCTACCATAGTCTGATTTTAACTCTATATCATGTTCCGGGGAAGTCCGCAAGAGGTGATTTCAATCCTACCATAGTCTGATTTTAACCAGTTTGCTCGATTACCTCGAAAATACTGGAGAATATATTTCAATCCTACCATAGTCTGATTTTAACCTTTATGTCCACCCCGTATGCCACCACATCTGGCTTATTTCAATCCTACCATAGTCTGATTTTAACTACTCCCGCACTTTACCACCAATAATATAAACGAAAATTTCAATCCTACCATAGTCTGATTTTAACTCTTCCCTTCCCTTCATGCCACCGCCTCCAGCCATGCATTTCAATCCTACCATAGTCTGATTTTAACTCAGCATTTAGCTGACAATATAAAGAAAAATGTTAATTTCAATCCTACCATAGTCTGATTTTAACTCGGTGAAGGGTATTCCGTGCCTTCTGAATAAATGGTTAATTTCAATCCTACCATAGTCTGATTTTAACAGAGTTTGCAAAGAGAATTATTAACGGAGTAATACAATTTCAATCCTACCATAGTCTGATTTTAACTTGGTTGATTTTGCAATTCAAAATTTAACACAACATTCATATTTCAATCCTACCATAGTCTGATTTTAACCAACCTCAACCTCTATGATTTTCTTAGCTTTCCTACTATTTCAATCCTACCATAGTCTGATTTTAACCACATTTCTGAAGATGTCCATGATGCCAATACTTCATTTCAATCCTACCATAGTCTGATTTTAACTTCCACCATTTTTCGAATTGTGCACTCGCTAATTCCATATTTCAATCCTACCATAGTCTGATTTTAACCTCGTTCCATCCATATCGTAGCTGTCGCACCATTGTATTTCAATCCTACCATAGTCTGATTTTAACCATCTTGTAGTATGAGTATGCGACAGCGAACAAGTGAGATTTCAATCCTACCATAGTCTGATTTTAACTCCTTCTGAGCTCTCCCATCACTCGACCTAAGTAGAAATAGATTTCAATCCTACCATAGTCTGATTTTAACTACATGGGCTCAAATCATCCCCCTCTATTTCTACTTATTTCAATCCTACCATAGTCTGATTTTAACTTTGCGGGGGTAGTGAGCCATGCGAGATTTTGCTCCCTCGATTTCAATCCTACCATAGTCTGATTTTAACAATCTGAGCCCGAGATAGTATTATATCCTGTCGCTCCCGATGATTTCAATCCTACCATAGTCTGATTTTAACAAATCGTTCCCTTATACTTCTATCTCGGTCGAGTCAATTTCAATCCTACCATAGTCTGATTTTAACAAATGAGGAAACGATATAAAAAATCGGTGAGAAAGAATTTCAATCCTACCATAGTCTGATTTTAACTTAAAGAGCATTGGAAAGATGATATTTTTAGATACATATTTCAATCCTACCATAGTCTGATTTTAACGCATTCAGCTTAACGCTCATTAGAAATGTTGTTCATATATTTCAATCCTACCATAGTCTGATTTTAACTCACTCCCGATGTAGGATTTACCTCATATTCCGAGTAATTTCAATCCTACCATAGTCTGATTTTAACCCCCTCGTCCCTGACGGAGTGGTTCGCAAGCGTTTATTATTTCAATCCTACCATAGTCTGATTTTAACAAGTCAACAAGTGCAAGTAGATGAATCTTTTTCTAAGATTTCAATCCTACCATAGTCTGATTTTAACCGCACGGTCTAACGGTTGAGCAAGCGAAAAAGTATATTTCAATCCTACCATAGTCTGATTTTAACCCGCTCAGCTACTTCATGCTCAATGCGATAGCACGAGAATTTCAATCCTACCATAGTCTGATTTTAACAGCCATGAATGTGCTGTTTTAACATCAACAATGCGAGTATTTCAATCCTACCATAGTCTGATTTTAACATGAAACCGCTTGAAACAAAGATATTCACCGCATTTTATTTCAATCCTACCATAGTCTGATTTTAACAGGTATAACGAGCGTAATCAGAAAAGCTTACCGGGAATTTCAATCCTACCATAGTCTGATTTTAACAAATTGCTTAGACTCTTAGAGAATTTTGAAGTGCATTTATTTCAATCCTACCATAGTCTGATTTTAACAGCTCCAGCGAATCCCACTCCGACCAACGCTGGCGCAAGATTTCAATCCTACCATAGTCTGATTTTAACCTTCGTCGAGATTTTTAAACTTAAACTCTCTGCTTAGCTATTTCAATCCTACCATAGTCTGATTTTAACCTAGAGACGGAAGAAGAAGAAAAAGCTTTGTTATTTTAAATTTCAATCCTACCATAGTCTGATTTTAACGACAACCTTCTCGGAGGATGGGTGAATGTGGGAAATTTCAATCCTACCATAGTCTGATTTTAACTTCGATGAACAGAAATTTCGATTCTGGCTCGCTAACGCATTTCAATCCTACCATAGTCTGATTTTAACGAGGAGAAAAAACTCAAAAAGACTCTTGAAGTAAAATCTATTTCAATCCTACCATAGTCTGATTTTAACCTTTAAAAAATAGAAAGAAAGGGAAAAGGTTTAGTTTATTTCAATCCTACCATAGTCTGATTTTAACATAGGTATCGTCACTTTATCCTTTAGTCCGTATTCTGCATTTCAATCCTACCATAGTCTGATTTTAACTTCCTCGCCATGCTATCAATATTTTCTCTAAAATTTCATTTCAATCCTACCATAGTCTGATTTTAACAAGATATTCTGGAGCGGAAATCATGTAAATATCGTAAGATTTCAATCCTACCATAGTCTGATTTTAACGTTTCTGACTTGTTGTAATTCATCATACGAAATATAATTTCAATCCTACCATAGTCTGATTTTAACTAAGTCAAGCTCGAGTTATAAGGATCTGAACAAGACCATTTCAATCCTACCATAGTCTGATTTTAACTAGCGAGATGTTTATATCTGAGCCCTTCGTAAATTCGATATTTCAATCCTACCATAGTCTGATTTTAACCAAGAGAGGGAGCTTTTGATGAACAGAAGTTTAGGTTTATTTCAATCCTACCATAGTCTGATTTTAACAGACATTGAATTTTGCATAATTCCAAAATTTTCCAAATTTCAATCCTACCATAGTCTGATTTTAACGCGGATGTAAAGCAGAAGGGCTTCCTTGACTGGCTCGCTGAATTTCAATCCTACCATAGTCTGATTTTAACCTTCATACTCCGAGTATGGAGCAACAACCCTTTCCTATTTCAATCCTACCATAGTCTGATTTTAACAGCAACAGCTGAGCTTAGAAGAAATTTCAAAAATAACATTTCAATCCTACCATAGTCTGATTTTAACGTAAAATGTCATCTCTGCGGTCAGGAAATAGATTCGATTTCAATCCTACCATAGTCTGATTTTAACTCTTTATATCATGTTTCGAGGGAGCCCTCAAGAAGTCATTTCAATCCTACCATAGTCTGATTTTAACCAGAAGAGGCAGGCATGGGAAGAGCTTAGGAAACGCATTTCAATCCTACCATAGTCTGATTTTAACCCGTGAAGGCTTATCTTATAAAAGGGCAGAATTTTTTAAAATTTTTCCATGAATTGATGATAATAGCTTTTATTTATAAATATCCATGGAAATTTTAATTATATGATTTGTCCCATGTCTGCTTTACTTACACCCATTACAAACTTTTTCATTGCTTTTTCACTTCTAAACATGTAAAAGATGATTGAGTCTTCTTCAAGATTTATTATTTTCCTTAGTTCTAGTTTTATTTTTTCTATTTCTGAAATTGTTAGCTCTCCTTCGAAAACAGAATTTTGGATCCAATTTAAATATCTCCTTAAAAACTGGCATACTTTATTTACTCTCTTTTCTCCAACATCATAAACAATTATCACATACACATTACCACCATATCCTAAAGGCTTTGTAATCTTTCATTCCTAAAAGATGCTTAATCAATTTATAACACTCCAACCTTACTAAACGCTGATAAGAAATGTTCCTCCTCAAACTTTTATGTTTTATCGTTGTTTTCAATTTTTCATCATAGGCTTGTAAAAATTTCTTCCTGCCAACCTTGTTAAGTAAGCATGCATTTAACTCTTTCCTAAAATCATCCTCTCCAATTATTCTTTTATTCACAAGCTTAAAAATCACTCTATCTGCCAACAGGGGCTTAAAAAGCTCAGCTAAATCTAGCGACAAAGAGAACCTTCTCTCAGATGGCTCGTGCAAATAGCTTATTGTAGGATTGAGTTGTGTATTGTAAATTTCCGTTAAACAAGTAGAATAAACTAGGGAATTTCCAAAGCTAAGTAAAGCATTTATTCTGTTTGCCGGCGGTTGTCTGCTCCGCCTATCAAAATGGAAAGTAGATGGCAAAAATTTGTTGAATGCTTTATAATAAATTTCTCTTGCATTTCCTTCTATTGCCATTAATTCTTTTACATCATTTGCCAATTCAGCATTCATTGCCAACTGGGCTATTTTTTCTATTTCTTCTTTTAAATCCTTATCCTGCCTCTCATAATATCTAAGATTCACCAACAAATTGTCTATAGCACCTTTAACAAATTCTCTTGCTATAGCCATTCTTTTTTCATGATATAAATAATGCTCAGCCTGCTTTATCAACAAATCACCTGATACCAATTTTTCCCTAGGATAAAAACTCCCTTCATAAAATCCATAGTCATTGAAAAAATGCACAACAATACCATGTCTCATTAAATATGACAAAGCTCCAGATTTTATGGTTACATTTCCGTAACAGTAAATGGCATATATTTTCTCAACAGGAATGATTCTTCTCTGCTTTTCTCCTTCTTCATTTTTGTAAAAGAGATAGATGGTATTGTGCTCCCTTTCCATTACAGCATTTACAGTAATGTAATAATTATTCCTCATTCATTTCTATAATGCTAATCATTTTAAATCTTTCATTAAATTTAAATTTCACTCACTCCAGCAAAATTCATAATAAGCACATCTCTTGCAATATCTCTTCCTTTCTGCAGAAGGAGGCGAAGGCATAGAAACAATTTTGTTTATTTCATCCAATATTCTTTCTATTTCCTTTTCATTTTCAAGTCTTATCTTTTCTACTTTTCTTAGCAATGGATAGTTTATTACTCCTTCTGCCTCAATTCCTCTCCTCTTTAAAGAATAGATGTAATATAAAAGCTGGTAATAATGTGCCTTTTCCATTTTTCTTGATTTTTTAACTTCATGAATTATTATTTTTCCCTTCCTTTCAACAAAGTCAAAAGATACTCTATCCAACAAGACATCTTTCTCTATGGTTTTATAACTTTCTTCATGCAACAGTTTCCCTATTTTTACTGCCTCACTTTCTTTCTCCATTCCAATGTTATGGCTGAAAAGCCATAGCTTTCTTTTACAAATGAAATAATAGTTCACCTGCACTCCAGTAAATATTAACTCATTTTCAATCATAATAATCCTTCTTCTGCATATTTTTGATGAGAAACATAAAATTTTTGTTATTTTAAAATAACAATTGTTTTTTTAAGAAAACAATGAAAAAGGAAATTACAGCATAAAGCATAGAAAGTTTTATAAATGCAATGCAAGAGGTAAAAAATTTATTAATGCAATATTAATTATATTTTGTTGAGATTAAGAGTATCCTTAATAGCTGATAAACCCCAAATTTTGCCTATCAATTATTCCTATCACTTAGCAAGCATGATATATCGTTGCATTCAGCGTGGAGATGCAATGCTAAGCTTGTATCTGCACAAGCCAAAAACAATCAAATTCTTTACTTTTAGCAAGTTAATGGCAAAGGAGAGGAAAATCATCGAAGATAAGCTGGAGGTAAATGGCAACGTATATTTCGAATTTTCCTCCCCAAAGAAAAATATTGTTGTTGCATTGGTAAATGGATTGCTTGAGAAAGGCGAGATAGAGATAGCAAAAGCTAAATTCATTCTCTCTTCAATAGAAGTTTTGAAGGAAAAGGAAATAAAGGGAAATGAAACATTTGCTACTCTATCCCCCATAAGCGTAACAACAGCTAAAAAGGAAAATGGAGGATTAAAAATTGTGGATTTATATCCAGATGAGCCAAAATTTTATGAGAATTTAAGGAATAATTTAATTAAAAAATACAGGCTTTTATATGGAAAAGAGCCAGAAAATGAAGAACTGGATATAAAAGTTATAAAGGCTAAGCCAAAGCGCATTAAGATAAAAAATACCTATCATCGCTGTGTTGAAATGGTTTTTAAGGCAAGAGGAAGCAGAGAATTGCTTGAAATGGGATATAAAGCAGGATTCGGAGAAAGAAATTCCATGGGATT
>JAPDJP010000014.1 GCA_029259055.1 Thermoplasmatota archaeon
CAGTAGAAGAAATCAATGATTATTTAATTGATTTCTTAAAAGAAAAATTTGGAGGTGTTAATTATATTGTAATGACAAATCCTTTAGATACAAAAAAGCCGGAGGTTCTGGATAGCGTTGAATATGAGTTCATTGATAAAACAAATTCGGTGGCGATTTTACCTGCGCAATCATTTCATGTTCTGCTAACTCAACAATTCTATAAACTGCATGAATTTGAAATCCCTTATACATATGCGAGAGTAAAAATCGATTTAATAAATCTTGATTCCCAAAATGCTAAAGAACTCGGAGATGAAATATTTTTAATGATAATGAACCCAGATGGCAAGCCATATGTCTATACCGCCACCGGTGCGGGCATACCAGAAATGGAGAACGGAGATATATTGCAGGATAGGGTACATTTCGAATTTATTGTATGCAATGAGCCCGGCAAATATACAGCAAGGGTAATAGGAAGATGGTTTGCGAATGTTGAAGGAAAATATAAATTGAAAATTAGAGTCGAAAAGATTAATACCCCAATTGACCCTCTTATGGAAAATCTATCTTCATTAGCTCCGTATGTAGCGGCATATCATAAAGGAATTGTGTTTGCCAATACAAGTTTTGCGTTTGCTGGAACAAAAGGAATGAGCCAGCCCGGAGATAATCCAGAAATTATTGATGAATGTAATCAACATGTTTTGAATATACATAAGAAACTTTTGGAATTGCTTTCAAAAATTGCTGATATACCGTCTCATAATAAATACTATTTATGGAAACATTTCAAGGAAAATCCAATTTATATTGCTATATTAGGCGATACAACAATGATTCCTATGTTTTATTATAAGAATCCAGATAGTGGATATATTTTAGGATGGGGTGTGCCTGGCGATTTCATTTATGGAGATATTGACATAAATATGGCAGATTTGGAAAACGATACATACACATATTATCCATTTCAAGAAAATGCTGTTGGAAGAATAACAGGATATGATGCAGAAGATGCATCAGCTTTAATAGCAAGAACATTCTTTTACAATTATTTATTAGGAGAATGGAAAAAGAATGCAACGATTCAAACTGGAGCTGGTTTAGAATTTCAGTGGATTCCAATATTGACAACGATAGCAAACTTGTTGCTAGGTACAAATGAACCAACAAAATGGCCTAGTGGAGAAAGTTATTTTATTAATTTAAGACTTTGCAATGATTTGGAAAAAGCAGGATTTAATGTAAAAAGAACGCATTTATTGGCGTCGCAAAGAGAAGGATTTGAAAATCTTAAAAAATACGGAAGAAGATTCTTCCTATTTCCCAGATTTTATGAAATGATAAGCGGAGACAATGTAAAAGGAGGAAAATATCAGGAAGAAAGTAACATTATTTTTGCCTTTAATCATGGCTTTTATTATCTATATGAGTCAGGAGATATTTTATTAGATGCTAGGGGCTTCCCCCCATTTACAACTCTTTCTCGATTCTATCCAATGGGTAGTGGTTTATCAACAAAAGGTTCCTATGATGTTAGAAATGTTTATTCTATGGAATTAAATCCAAGTGTTGTTTTTATAGAGAGTTGTATAGTTGGTAGAACAGATGGTTTAATTCCAGAGAATTGCTTAAGCCAAGCATATATACATGCTGGAGCAAATGCATTCATTGCAGCAAGTAGAGTAACCGCAGACCCTGGCTATTTGGAGCCAGGACTGATTTTTGAAGGATTTGGAATCTATGGATTCATAAATGCAACCCTCAATTTAAAATTACATAATAAATACCCTGACCCTCATTTTGGGGCGGTGATAGCAGAAGATTTTATTTTGGATTTAATACAAAATGATTCAACAGTTGGAATGGCATTAAGAAATGCTAAAAATAAATATCTGCCAAAAGATGCAAATTCAACATTTTTGTGGACTCCTCCTTTAATATCAACTGGTTGCAAGATAATTGATGATTACATATATAGCAACCTATATAGCAATCCAAGATTTGAATATGGAAAATATTTAGTTAAGAAATATCATTGTCTTCATGAATTCAATTTATATGGTGATCCTGCATTTAATCCATGGAATCCATGAAATACCCATTTGAAATATTTAAAGAAGAAGTAATAATGCAATTAGAAAAGGCAATTAAGAATTTATACAATCTAGAAATAGAGGTAAAAGTTGAAAAGCCAAAAGAAATTGCAGATTTAGCCTTTCCATGTTTTCAACTTTCAAAAATTTTGAAGAAAGATGCAAGAGAAATTTCAAAGGAAATTTCAAAGAGAATAAAAGGAGAATGGATTAAAGAAACCAAAGCTATGGGTGGCTATATTAACTTTTATATAAATGTGGATAAACTTGCAAAAGAATTAATAACAAAAATCGAAAAAATGGGTGATAATTTTGGAAAATTGGACAAAAAAAATTTGAAAGTAATAGTTGAACATACTTCAGCCAATCCGAATGGCCCACTGCATGTGGGGAGGGCGAGGAATCCGATAATTGGTGATACAATTGCCAGGCTGTTGAAATTTGGGGGATATGATGTTATCACCCAATATTATGTAGATGATATGGGGAAACAAGTTGCAACTCTTTTTTGGGGTGTTAAAAATTTAAAAGAGAAAGGAAAGATAATGGAAGAAAAAACGAGAAAAAAACCAGACCATACTTATGTTGTATATTACCAAATAGCATCTAAATTAATGGAGGAAGATGAGAGAGTCAAGGAAGAAATAGAAGAAATAATGAGGAAGTGTGAGAAAGGAGATAGAAAAATTTTGGATGAAATGAAAAAAATTTATAAAAATGTATTGGAAGGAATAGTGGAAAGTTTAAGAATGTTAAATATTGAAATTGATGAATTTATCGAGGAATCACAATTTGTGTTGGATGGAAGCGTGGAAAAAGTAATAAAAGAATTGGAAAGATTGCCGCATGTTAAGAAAGAAGGGAAAGCAGTATATATTGACTTAGAGCCATTTGGAATACACGGGAGAGATAAGAAATTTTATTTAACAAGAAGCGACGGCACATCTTTATACGCCATTAGAGATATTGCATACCATATATGGAAAGGAGAAAGGGCTGATTTTTTAATAAATGTGCTGGGAGAGGATCATAAACTCGAGGCGAAACTTGTTGAAATTGCGTTAAAATTGTTGAATAAGAAAACACCAGAAGTAATTTTCTATGCTTTTGTTTCCTTGCCTGAAGGAAGAATGTCCACAAGAAAAGGAAGGGTAGTGTATTTAGATGATTTGATTGAGGAAGCTATCGAGAGAGCTAAAAAGGAAGTTGAAAAAAGAAGTAATGGAGAAAAAGATGTGGAATATATTGCAAGAAGTGTTGCAATTGGAGCAATAAGATACAATATTATAAAAGTAAAGCCAGAAAAAGCAATTATTTTCAAATGGGAGGAAGCTCTGAATTTCGAAGGAGAATCTGCTCCTTTTATCCAGTATGCACATGCTAGATGCTGTTCCATATTAAGAAAAGCAGGTATAAAAATTGAAGAAATAAATGATATAAAATATAATCATGAAAGTGAAATTAATTTGATAAAAATGCTGTCATTATTTCCGGAGATAATAAAAGAATCTATTAAAACAAGGAACCCCTCGATGTTAGCAGAATATTCATATAGTCTTGCTTCATGTTTTAATGCTTTTTATAGAGATTGCAGAGTAATAGGAAGTGATAAAGAAAAAGAAAGATTGCTTCTAGTTAATGCCACTCGCCAAGTCCTTAAAAATTGCCTGAATTTATTGGGTATAGAAGCTTTGGAAGAAATGTAATTTTGCTTCTTCATAAATTTCTTTTATTGCTACTCCTTTTTCCATAGCTAATTTCTTACAATCTTCATACTCTGGAGATACGCTAACAATCTTCCCATTATAATAACCAATTTTTACTCTAACATTTCCATATTTTGTTTTTATTTGGACAGTTTTTCTTTCTAAAATCTCCCTCCTAACTCTATAATATCTTATTCCAAATGTCGTTGTTTCCTCAAACAAAATTTTCTTTATCTCTTCCAGTTTTTTTGGGCTGGATAAAACTTTTAGGAGATTGCCTACTCTCCCTTTTTTCATAACTACTGGCAAGATAAAAACATCCATTGCTCCGCTCTTTAATAACTTATCTATAATGTATGGATAAAATTCTGGATTCATATCATCAATATTTGTTTCTATTATATACAGTTCTCCTTCATTCATTTCTTTTCCTATTACTATGCGTAATATATTTGGAAAATCTAGTTTTTTCTTTCCTTTTCCATATCCTACTTTTTTTATTTCCATCTCGGGATATGAAAATTCAGCCAAGCTTAATAGGGCTGCTCCTGTTGGAGTTGTTATTTCTGTGGGAGTGGTTGTAAAAATGACTGGTTTGTTTTTTAAAAGTTCTATTGTAGCTGGAGCTGGAACAGGTAATATGCCATGCTCGCTTTTTATTTTTCCTCTTCCTAACAATACTGGAGATGAATAAACTTTTTTAATTCCCAATTCCTTTAGCGCAATTAAAGAACCAACTACATCTATAATTGTATCTACAGCTCCAATTTCATGGAAAATTACTTTTTCTATATCAATACCATGAATTTTTGCCTCTGCTCCCGCAATTTTTTTAAAAATTTCTTTGGATTTTTCTTTAATATCCTCCTCCAATTGGCTATCATCAATTATTTTTATTATGTCTTTTAGTCTCCTTATCTTTCTTTCCTCAGAATGAATATATACAGATGTCGCACTTATTGGACCATCTTTTTCCTTTTTTGCTTTTATTTCATATTCTATTCCCAATTTATCTAATTCTTTTCTCAACTTATCTATTGAATAGCCAGCATCAATTAGAGCTCCAAGCAACATATCTCCGCTTATGCCAGATATTATATCAATATATGCAATCATTTTTCCCTCAATTTTTCCATTATAAGATGAGCAGCAACCCCTGCTCCAAATCCATTATCAATATTAACAACTACTATACCGGGTGAGCAACTATTTAGCATAGCCATTAATGCAGCTACACCATTTAATCCAGTTCCATAGCCAATGCTCGTTGGAACCGCAATTATTGGGGCTGGGGTAAAATTTGATATTATAGTTGGTAAAATGCCATCCATACCAGCTATCGCAATAACAACGCTTGCTTTTCTTATCTCATCAGCATAGTTTATAAGTCGATGAATCCCGGCAACACCAACATCATATATTCTTTTTACTTCATTCCCCAGTTCTTCTGCTGTAACCGCTGCTTCTTCGGCTATGCTTAAATCACTACTTCCAGCACAAGCCACCAGAATATATCCTCCTCCTTTCTTCTCTTCCTTTTTTCCTATTATTACCATTTTACAATCTTTATAATATCTGCAATTTGGAAAATACTTTAATTCTTCGTATATTGCATCATCAGCTTTTGTAATAAATATTTTCTCTTTGTTCACCATTTCTTTAACTATTTCTTTGATTTGTTCTTTTGTTTTACCTGGCGAATAAATCGCCTCTGGCACCCCTCTTCTGAGCCGGCGATGAAAATCTATTTTAGCAAAACCTACATCTTTAAAAGGAAGCTCACTCAGCAAATCTAAAGCTTCTTTTATACTCATTTCCCCTTTTTTAACTTTTTTAAGTAATTCCTCAATATCCATTTTATGCCAATAAAATTGCAAAATTTAAATTTTTCATTGCTTTCCTTTTTATGAAATTTAAAATTAAAATAGCCTTAATAGCAATTTTTATTTTTCTTTTATTGCTAATTTTATTTCCCCATATCATCTATGATAAATTCATCTGGAAATATTTTATTGGCCCGCTAGAGGCAGATGCAGTAGGGCATCCAGTAAAAAGGGATGGCGTTATTGCAAAAGAGGGGTATACTATCGTATCAGAGATATTTTATGGAATTTTTTTAATAATTTTTATCTACCTATTTTACTTGTTTTTTGAGAAATATGGCATAAATGTTGATTTTAAATTCATTTTGTCTTCTCTTCCCTTCATTTTGTATGGTGCGATTGCAAGAGTAATTGAGGATGCAAATATTATAACACCTCCCCTATCCTATTTTTTTATATCCCCTCTTATTTATGCGCAGGTAGGAATTCTTTTCTTTTTATCTTTGTTTTTAAAGAAAAGGTTTGGAATCCTTTTGCTTATATTGAATCTTGTTCCTCTTTTCTTTTTGTCTTTTCTTGTTTCTTTCATTTTCGCAATCTCTTCTATCCTTTCATACTACATGTATAAAAAAAGCGAGAAGGACTATAATTCATCCATGTTTTTCCTGGGTATGCCGTTTTTCTCAACATCTATCATCATTTTGTTTATTCATGTTCTCCCAACACACTACGAAATATTGATTGCTTTGTGTATTGCATTGGTAATTTCTTTCATAATCTACATAACGAAAACAATTTATAGTAATAAAATCAATTTATCTGTTATTTTTTCCCATATGCTCGATGCTTTTACTACATATTTTGCGGTCGTCAATCCATTAGGATTCAATATTGAATATGGAGAGAAGCACCCTTTACCAGATTTTTTAATGAAAAATTTTTATGGAGTAGGATATCCCCTCCTTAAATTAGTTGTTGTAATGGGCATAATATATGCAATAGATGATTTGAAAAAGAATTTAAAAAATACCATCAAATTCTTTATGTTTTTCTTGGGTTTGTCACCTGCAGTTAGAGATTTATTGAGAATAATGCTTGGAATCTAATTTATAAGATGTTGCAGAATATATTCGTGCACTTTTTCATTAATTGCAATTAATGATATATGGTCTTCTTTCCCTTTTGGCCATGCAGCGCCTTCTAAAATGTATAGTGGCTTTCCTTCCAAATATGGACTTTCAGTTGGGCAAAGACCATCTGAATAATGAGCTATTCCATCTCCATCAAAATCTTCCGGATAATCGCCTACTATGAAACCGATATCTCCTCCTATTCCATAATAATCAACTAAATCTGTTCCATTATAGCCCATTGCCCGCAAAAAAGGAGAATTATAAACCATATCTGGAACTTGCCCAATCCACCATGGGAAGTAGGCGTATTTTATTATACTCCTCAATACACTTTCATTAATATTTGGAGGAACACCATGACAAGGAGTTCCAACTGCTATTAAGTCATCTATTTGGTATGGCCCGATTGTAATATCAGGGTCGCCATCTCCATACCACGGCACGCCGGTACCATTCCATTCTTTATTCCAATAATCAACGTCCGCCATATAATGCTCAGCCATAAATCTTGCAATCAGTCCTCCCATGCTGTGAGCTACTATATCAATAGTTTGGTTTGGAGGATATCCATTTAAAATCAAGGCTTCCCTTATCTTCTCGCATACTTTAGCTGCAATCCATGGAATATGATGTTCTTTCCATTCGGGTTCATAAGTTAGCCATTGAATACCCGGCTTATTTACATCAAAATCCAATACCTTAAAACCATTTTGTAACAATTTTTTTGTTAAATTCCACCATGTATAATTCAGTAAGGTATCTGCTATGCTTCCAGTCCATCCATGAATCAAAACAACTGGAAAATCTCCCGGTTTTTCTGGTTTAATAAATATGCTTTTGGTAGCAGTGCATCCTTTATAATCAATTTCTCCGGTTAGGTTTCTTTTAAATTCAGCAATAACATTTATTGTCACATTTTTTTCAGCATTTGAGAAGAAAAATGGAATTTTTGTTTCACCATTGTAATCTGTTTTGCTATATTTTTCCATAAATTTTTCTCCATTTATATAAAACTTCCAAACGATAGTTGCATTTTTTAAAGGATATGGTTTACCTAAATCAACAAATAAAGATGCTTTTAGAAAACAAGTTTCACCAGCAATCATTTTATTTTTGCTACTTTTCAATTTAATTGATGTATTGTACAGTTTCGGATATACAATCGCAACTGTTTTTGCATAATATGTTTTACCATTTATTTTTGTACTTGCTGTTATGTTAACTACATGTTCCATTTCATCAACATCCTTTGGAGCGTAATAAACCGCTTTAAGTATGCCATTCTTATCTGTCATTGAAAAATTCTCAAAAACGAGCATTCCTTTATCATCTTTTGCTTCTACACTCCAATTTATTTTCTTAACACATGGTATGCCATTTACCTTTAGCTGTAAAATTATTTCTTGGGTTTTTCCCTCTTCAATACTAAATTTGTCGGGCTGTATATAAAAACTTACAGTAATTCCCTCTTTTTTTTCTTCTTTCTGCTCCGCTAAGATAAGTAAGGAAATCGAAACAATTAAAACTACGATTACTAAAACTTTCTTCAAATCCATTTTATCCCCAATCTTTCTTGAAATCTAAGTTTTTCTCCTTCAATTTTTACAGGATATTCCCCAGTAACGCATCCCAAACACAAATTTTTCTTGTCTATACCAATTGCTTCAACGAGTCCATCAATGGAAATATATGCCAATGAATCCGCATTTATTTTTTTTCTTACTTCTTCTATGCTTCTATTTGATGCTATCAGTTGGTCTCTCGTTGTCATATCTATACCAAAATAGCAAGGAGCAATAATTGGAGGAGAGCCAATTCTTACATGGACTTCTTTAGCCCCATGTGTTTTTAGAAGGTTAATAATTTTCTTTATAGTAGTTCCTCTGACTATTGAATCATCCACCAAGACGATTCTATTCCCATTGACGATACTCTTTACAGGGTTTAGTTTTAATTGAACAAGCTTTTCCCTCAATTTTTGAGTAGGTAAAATAAAAGTTCTTGCTATGTAACGATTTTTCATGAGTCCTTCTGCAAGTGGTATTCCAGAAGCTTTTGAAAACCCATACGCATGAGCCCTTCCCGAATCAGGAATTGGAATTACATAATCAGCATCAACAGGATGCTCCCTTGCAAGAATTTCTCCCAATTTTTCTCTTACTTTATAAACTTCTTTGTTATGAATAATAGAGTCAGCCCTTGCAAAATAAACATATTCAAAAAAACAGTGAGCTTTGTATTTTTCCTCCATAAGTTTATATGATTTATAGCCATCAGGAAAAATTTCGATTAATTCACCGGGCATTACATCTCTTACTAATTCTCCTCCTAAAGCATCTATTGCAACAGATTCCGATGCTATTATATATCCATCTTTAATTTTTCCTATACAAAGAGGCTTTATTCCGAGAGCATCTCTAAGTCCGAAAACTCTGTTATTTAACATAAAAGTAAATGAATAAGAGCCCGCTAACTTTTTCATTAAAAGCTTAACCGCTTTTTCAAAACTTTTAAATTTTAAAAAATCCGCTAATAGATATATTACGACTTCTTCTTCATTACCATAAAAAAAAGTATGACCACTTTCCATTAATTCTTCCATCAATTGTTTCGAGTTTGTTATTATGCCATTATGGGCTATAGCAATGTCTCCAGCAGAAGTATGAAGTAGAGTGGGTTGCGCATTTTCTGGAGATGAAATTTTAATAGAATAGTATACATGCCCTATACCTATATTGCCCTTAATGTTACTTATATTTATACCTTTAAAAGCCTCATCAACTAATCCAAGACCTTTGTAATTGTTTATTTTCCCTCCATTATAAATTGCCATTCCTGCCGCTTCTTGCCCCCGGTGCTGGAGAGCCATCAAAGCAATGTAAATGTTTTCTGCTACATTGTTATGAGATGCAATTGCTACAACTCCGCAATTTTCTCTCATTTTTTCCAGCTATAATTGCGGAGCCTTTTAGACCTTCCATATCCGCATGATGCACAGTATTTTTTCCTTACATTGTATGCATGTTTTCCGCATCTTCTGCAAACAATATGTGTCTTCTTTCCCCCTTCTTTTGATGGCGTTCCCTTACTCATTTTATCACGGTAATATATATACTATATTATCTCCTCTAACTATAACTTTTTCTAAATTTCTTTTCTTTTCCCCCTCAATAAATTCCTCAGCATTTCTCAAAATCAAATTTAAATGAGGATGGTCATATCCCTCCAATATTCCCCTATATTCTCTACCTCCTCTTAATTGAACAAGAACTCTTTTTTCTAAGCTTGAATGAATCACTTCAAGAGGTTTCATTGGTATTGAATTGCGTCCTATTATTAAAATTTTTGTATCAAGAGTTCCAATAATCTTTAAGAAATTTTTATATAGTTTTTTTACATCTTTCCACAATATGGTTGCAATTGTGAGTTATGGAGCGTATGTGCCCAAATATAGAATAAAAGTTGAAGAAATTGCAAGGGTATGGGGAAGACAAGCAAAATCCATTTCTGCTGGCTTAAATGTTTTTGAAAAATCTGTTCCCTCTATTGATGAAGATACTGCCACCATAGCTGTTGAAGCTGCAAGAAAAGCCGTTGAGCATGGCGGAATAAATGCTAAAGAAATAGGAGCAATTTATGTTGGTTCAGAAAGTCATCCATATGCTGTCAAACCAACCGCAACCATTGTTGCGGAAGCAATAGGAGCAACCCCAGATTTAACCGCCGCTGATTATGAATTTGCCTGTAAAGCTGGAACAGCGGGAATGCAAAATTGTATTGCATTGGTTAATTCAGGAATGATAAAATACGGGATGGCAATTGGTGTTGATGTTGCTCAAGCAGCTCCAGGAGATGCTTTGGAATATACAGCTGCTGCGGGAGGAGCAGCTTTTATAATAGGAAGGGAGGGAATAGCAGAAATAAATGAAACAGTTTCATTTACAACAGATACACCAGATTTTTGGAGAAGAGAAGGACAACCTTATCCGGGGCATGGAGAACGATTTACTGGGGAGCCCGCTTATTTCCGTCACATTATGAGTGCTGCAAAATTGTTAATGGAGAAAGTTGGGACAAAACCATCTGATTATGATTATGCAGTTTTTCATCAACCAAATGGTAAATTTCCTGTTAGAGTTGCAAAAAAACTTGGATTTGATAAAAAACAAATTGAAGATGGTTTATTATGCCCAATTATTGGAAATACATATTCAGGCTCAACCATGCTGGGGCTAGTGGCAATTTTAGATATAGCTAAACCGGGGCAACGTATTTTGGCTGTTTCATACGGTTCAGGCGCTGGCTCTGATGCTTTTGATATTACTGTTACAGATAAAATTGAAGGATATGAAAGAATGAAATTAAAAGAAATGCTAAATAAAAAGGAATATGTTGATTATGCGACTTACATGAAATTTAGAGGTGAATTTAGATGAGGGAGGTTGCGATTATTGGGGTTGGAATGACGGAATTTGGAGAAATATGGCAAAAATCTTTTAGAGATTTGGTTGCTGAAGCAGGTATAAAGGCAATTTTAGATGCTGGCATTGAAGGGGATGAAATAGATGCCATGTACATTGGAGGAATGTCAACTGGTAGATTTATTGGACAGGAGCATGTTGGTTCATTAGCTTTAGAAGTAGCTGGACTGGAAGATTTGCACATTCCCTCTACACGCGTCGAGGCAGCATGCGCATCTGGAGGAGTTGCTATGCATCAGGGCTATTTAGCGGTTGCATCAGGTATGTATGACATCGTTGTTGTTGGGGGAGCGGAAAAAATGACGGATGTTGTTGGAGGAGAAGCAACAAATATTCTTGCATCTGCCGCAGATAGAGAATGGGAGGCTTTCTTCGGAGCAACTTTTCCTGGCTTATATGCTTTGATGGCTCGTTATCACATGCATAAATATGGAACGACTCCAGAACAACTAGCGATGGTAGCGGTAAAAAATCATTATAATGGTAGTTTGAACCCAAAAGCTCAGTTCAAAAGAAAAATAACTGTTGAAGATGTTTTAAATTCTCCGATAGTGGCAGATCCTTTGCATTTACTCGATTGTAGCCCGATTACTGATGGTGCTGCTGCAGCTATTCTGGCACCGCTGGACATTGCAAAAAAATATACTGATAAAATTGTGAAAATAAAAGCATCTGTTCAAGCTTGCGATACACTTTCATTGCATGGAAGAAAAAGATTTGATTCTTTACCTGCAGCTGTTCATGCTGCAAAAAAAGCTTATGAGATAGCAGGTATTAAGCCAAAGGATATTGATTTGGCAGAAGTGCACGATTGCTTTACAATAGCGGAAATTATTGCTATTGAAGATCTAGGATTTTTTGAAAAGGGAGAAGGAGGAAAAGCAACAGAGGAAGGATTGACAGCATTAGATGGGGAAATACCAATAAATACTTCTGGCGGATTGAAAGCAAAAGGACATCCTGTTGGAGCTACGGGAGTTGCTCAGATAAATGAAATTGTTTTACAATTGAGGGGGGAAGCCGATAAAAGACAAGTTAAAGATGCGGAAATTGGCTTGGCCCATAACGTTGGAGGCTCAGGCGGAACATGTGTTATTCATATTTTGGAGGCGGTTTAAATGGGAGTTGCAAGATATTGGAGGGAAATACCTGCGAGATATAATTTGATTGGGAAAAAATGCCAGGTATGCGGGAAAATTTATTTTCCTCCCCGCAGTATTTGCCCTACTTGCAGAAGAAAATCCATAGGTAAGATGGAAGATTATAAATTAAGCGGGAAGGGAACAGTTGAGAGCTATACAATAATATATACACCTCCACCAGAGTTTAGTGATAAAGTACCATATGCAATTGCTTTAATAAGAATGGACGAAGGATGCTATTTAACTGGGCAGATTGTTGATTGTGATTTGGAGGAAATACACATTGGAATGAGGGTAAAGGCATGCTTTAGAAGAATACAGGAAGATGGCAAGAGGGGAGCAATATATTATGGCTATAAATTTAGGAAGGTATAACTAATAACAAAAACTTTAACAAAAACTTTATATACAAAGGAAGAAAAATAATATTATGATTATAACGCTTGAAGATTTAGCAATGGCGATAGCTGCGAGAGTAGATATAGATATGGAATCAGCTATAAAAGATGCAAATTTTGTTATGGATTTGTTTGGTTTTGAGGATAGAATAATAGATAATATTTTGGAGCCCGAAGACCGACAATTATTTTATATTTTGGAAGAGGAAGGAATGCTTTTAACTGAAAGAGAAGAAACAACAATATATGATGGAAGAAGTTGGAGGACGCATTATTGGGTTTTAAACAAGGAAACCATATTAAAATATAAGGAGGAAGGGAAAAGAAAGGAGGAAAGGAAAAAAGAAATTGAAGATGCTACAGAAGTTTATAAGGAAATACCAGATGAATTATGGTTCAGCAGATGATTCCTTCTTGCTCAAGATATCTTTAACAATTTCTCTAAAACCATCAAAACCCACAGGGCGAGCAATAACGCCCTTTGCGCCCGCCTTTTCCAATTCTTTTGCCCATCTTGTGCCAAAGTATGCTGTAAATCCATAAACTCTTGCTTTTGGGTCGATTTTTAAAATTCTTTTTGTTGCTTCTACACCATCTATGCCCGGTAATTTTAAATCCATAATTACCAAATCTGGTCTCTTTCCTTTCTCCAAAAGCTCTTTATATTTTTCAACACCTTCTTCTCCACTATAGGCTTGATATATTTCAATTTTTAATGGTGATAAATATTCCTTTATTAATTCTTGAATAGGTTCTTCATCTTCAACAACTAACATAATTGGCATTATTGAAAAAACACTATTTATATATAAAACTATTTTATTTGCCTTAATGTTAAAGGACTTGCAGGAAATAGCAAGAAAAATTGCAGAATATAAGCTATGTGATGCATGCTTAGGGAGACAATTTGCAAAGGTGGAGCATGGATTAACAAATGTGGAGAGGGGAAGAAAGATAAGGCAAATTTTAAATTTGGATAGAGTGGACTATAAGGATTGTTGGTTATGTGAAGGTTTAATGGGGGAAATTGAAAAATTTGCTGAATTAGTAGTAGAAGAGCTTAAGGAATATGATTTTAAAACATTTCTTATAGGTTGCAAGGTTGACGAAGAAATTTTAATGAAAGAAAGGAGAATCGAAACAGAATATAGCGAGTCTATAAAAAGAGAATTAAATAGGGAAATAGGTAAAATTGTTTCAAAGAAACTTAATAAACCAGCAGATTTCAAGTCCCCAGATATTGTTGCAATAGTTAACACAATTTATGATTTTGTTGAGCTGGACATAAGACCTATCTTTATTTATGGAAGATATAAAAAATTAAAAAGAGGAATTCCCCAAACAAAATGGTATTGTAGAAAATGTAGAGGGAGAGGTTGCGAATATTGTAATTATAAAGGAAAAATGTATGAAGAAAGTGTTGAAGAACTTATTTCAAAAAAAGCTTTAGAAATGTTTGATGCGAAAGATGAGGAATTCCATGGGGCTGGTAGGGAAGATATTGATGTTTTAATGCTCGGAAATGGTCGCCCATTTATTTTAGAAATAAAAGAACCAAGAAAAAGAAATATAAAGCTTGATGAATTGCAAAAATTAATAAATGAATATGCAAAAGGAAAAGTAGAAGTAAGTGATTTAAGATATGCTAGTAGGCACGAAATAGAAAAAATTAAATCTGCAAAATATCCGAAAATCTATAGGGTTAAAATAAGATTTGAAGAAAATGGAAAAATTAATGAAGCAGTAAATGCATTAAGGGGTAAAATAATTAGTCAAAGAACCCCAAAAAGGGTTGCACATAGAAGAGTAGATAAGATTAGATATAAAAAGATATTAGACATATATGTTGAGGATTTAAAGATGAACGAAGCAACGATAATAGTGAAGGCGGAAGCTGGGACATATATAAAAGAGTTAGTTACTGGAGATGATGGAAGAACGACGCCCTCCCTGAGCGAGCTGGCGGGCGTAAAATTAGAAGTTGAAAGTTTGGATGTAATAGGTATTGAAGAAGGTGATGAAAATGAAAAGGTCGAGGGGGTTTAGGAGTAAGAGTAGAAAAAAATTGACGAAGAAATATAGAAAAGGAATGAGTAATATAATAACGAGAGCTATGCAAAAATTTGAAGAGGGGGAAAAAGTCGCCATTGTTATAGACCCATCTTTTCATTATGGAATGCCACATCCTCGCTTTCACGGTAGAACAGGAGATGTTGTTGGAAAACAAGGGAGAGCATATATAGTAAAGATTAGGGATGGTAGAAAAATTAAGCATATAATTGCATTTCCCGAACATTTAAGGAAGGTATAAAATGAAAATTGTGCTCATTTCGGAAGTTAAAGAAATGCTACAAAAATTGAGTAAAGAGAGAGAGTTGAATAGGGAGCAGAGGATAGCATTGGATCATAGTGAGAGGGTTGCAAAGCTATCTGCGAAAAAAGCGAGGGAACTTGTGAGTAAATTAATGGAAATAGGAAGGATAAATGAAAAACAAGCTTGCAAAATAGCAGATTTATTACCAAAGGATAAGGAAGAAGTTGTTGCGATTTTTGCAAAAGAAACATATATGCCATCTGATAAGGAAATTGAGGAAATTTTAGAACTTATAAATCAATATATTTAGGAGGCATAATGGAGGATTATGTATATATTTTAGATTATTTACCCACGGGGAGACCAGGTTACAGGAGAGGACCTTTAGCTTATGGAATAGGAGAAAAACAATTTACCCTATTGGAATTAATACCAAAACCAAATGTTACCCTGTCTATTGGTGAAAAGGTATATGTTGGAAAAGATTTAGAAAAAAGAGATAAAATCGCAAAAGTAAAAGGTAGGGTGAATTATGAGGATTTAACATCTACAGCACATGGAGAGATTTTTTATGTTTTATTGGATATAATAAAGAATAATGAAGAAAGATTTGTTAAATTTTTTAATGAATGTCCTCCCATAACAACAAGATTTCATGCTTTGGAATTGTTACCTGGTTTAGGAAAGAAAACAATGCTAGAAATTTTAGATGAAAGAAAAAAAGCTCCATTTAAAAGTTTTGAAGATATAAAAAATAGAGTGAAAACAATACATAGCCCAGAAAAAATAATAGCAAAAAGAATAATAGAGGAACTAGAGAATCCTAACGAGAAATATAGGCTATTTACTCGTCCTCCCTTAAGGAGATGAAATATAGCCAGCATTTTTTAATTGATGAAAGAGTTGCAAATCGTCAAATAGAGTATGCGAATTTAAATGAAAATGATGTTGTTTTAGAAATTGGAGCTGGAAACGGAATACTTACTAAGAGGATTGCAAAAATTGCAAAAGTTATTGCTATCGAAATTGATAGAAAATTTATTGAAAAATTGAAAAAAATAAGGAATGTTGAAGTAATTCATGGTGATGCTTTAAAAATTGATTTTAATGAATTGGAATTTAACAAAGTAATTTCAAATTTACCATATCATATTTCTTCTCCTATTACTTTTAAATTGTTACAAAAAAAATTTGATTTAGGAATTTTAATGTACCAGAAAGAATTTGCGGAAAGATTGGTTGCAAAGCCAGGAAGTAAGGAATATTCAAGACTCTCAGTAATGGTATATTATAAGGCAGATTGCGAAATTCTCGAATATGTGCCAAAGAAAGCTTTTTATCCAGTACCAAAGGTTGATTCATGCATTGTAAAAATTATTCCAATTGGTAAAAGATTTGATGTTAACGAAAAAATATTTGAGAAAGTTGTTAAGATTTTATTTTCTCATAGAAGAAAAAAAATAAAGAATGCTTTAAAATTACATGGTATAGATAAAGAAGTTCCATACGGGGATAGGAGGGTTGAAGAAATTGAACCAGAAAAAATTGTGGAAATATGCAAGGCATTGGAAGAAAATCTTTGAAAAAATTGATGCCATTTTTATAAAAACACCTGATGAAAATTTTTATTACTTCACAAATCTGGATGGGATATGGGAAAATAGCTTTGCAATTGTTTACCCCGATAGAATAGAGGTTATTTCTCCTCCATTAGAGGAAGCGAATGTAAATTTTTATAGAAATAAGAAAGAACTCGAAAAAATCCTTAAAGAAATGCTAGCAGTTGATAAAATAGGATTTAATGGGAGCAAATTATCCTATAAGGATTTCGTTTATCTCAAAAAAATTACAAAAGCAAAATTAATTGATATAAGTGATGAAATTAAAAAAATAAGGGTAATAAAGAATAAGGAAGAAATAAATTTAATAAGGAAAGCATGCAAAATATCACATTATATAATAAACAACATGGAGTTGGAAGGAAATGAAAAACAAATGGCAATTAAAATTGAATGTGAGATTAGAAGAAAAGGCGCTGAGCCAGCATTTCCTACAATAGTTGCTTATGGAAAAAATAGTTCAATTCCTCATCATATGCCCACCAATAAAAAATTTTCAATGCCCGCATTAATTGATTTTGGAGCAAGGTATAAAAAATATTGTTCGGATTTGACAAGAACATTCATAGCTAAAAGAGGAAAAAAGGTATATGAAATTGTTGAAACCGCATTGTATATGGCCATAGACGAAATGACCGAAGGAATAAAAGCTAAGGAAGTTTATGAAAAAATTGAGAAATATTTTAAAAAATATGGATATAAAATGAGGCATGCATTGGGGCATTCTATCGGTTTACTTGTGCACGATGGTTTTTCATTAAGTAAGGAAGAAAGTTTGATATTAAGAGAAAATATGGTATTTGCCGTTGAGCCAGCAATATATACAAAAAATTATGGAATAAGAATTGAAGAAGATGTTATCATAAGAAAAAATAAAGCGGAAGTAATCCATTAGGCTTATATCTTGAATACTATTTAATTTTATGAAAAATCTTGATGAAGTTGCAAATAGGATTGAAGAAGAATTAAATGAAAAGGATGATTTAAGAGAAAAAGCTCTAAAAAAATGTAGGGATATTATAAGGGAAAGTAGAAAAAGTATAAAGAAAGCTCATTCAAATAATATTGAAGATGCTAGAAAACATTTGGAAAAAGCTAAAAGAATTTTAAGCAATTTAAAAGAAGAAATAAAAGAACATCCAGATATTCTCACATCTGGTTATATGGAAAATGCGATGCAGGAAATAGCGGAAGCAGGCATATTTTTATCAATAATTGAGGATAAAGAGTTACCATATCCAGAAGAAATAAATGTAAGTTATACAGCTTATTTACTGGGGCTTGCGGATGTTGTGGGGGAATTAAGGAGGAGAGGGGTTTATCTTCTTAGGAACGGAAACGTTGAAGAGGTGGAAAAAATATTAGAACTGATGGAGGATATATGTGATAAGTTGTTAGAATTTGATTATCCATCTGGTTTGTTACCAATAAAAAGGAAGCAAGATGTGATAAAAAAGATTCTTGAAAAAATGAGGGGGGAAGTAGCGATATTTAAGAAAAGCAAAGAATTGGAAAGCAAAATTGAGGCAATAATGATAAAATTAAGTAAGAAAAAAGAAAAAGAAGAAGCATTGGATATAGACTCCCTACTCTGATTGGTATATTATTTCTCCCCTTTTTATTACCATTCTAACTAAATTTGTGCCCACTTTGTATGGAATAAAAAGATAGGATGGAATATCCATGATTATTAAATCGGCTTGTTTCCCCTCCTGAATGCTCCCTATATTATTCATTTTTAGAGATTTTGCAGATATTAAAGTAGATGACCGAAGAGCTTCTAATGGTTTCATTCTCATTTTATAGCATGAAAGTTGAATAATGAATTGCATATTTGTAATATAGCAATTTGGGTTAAAATCGGTGGCTAAAGCAATTTCTAAACCATTTTGCAACATTTTTCTAGCATTTGGATAATTTGTATTTAAAACGAACGGCACAGCTGGCAGGAGGGTAGCGATAACTTTTTTCTTTGCCATCTCCTTTATTTCCTCTTCTCCAGCCATTAAAAGATGGTCAGCTGATACCGCTCCTATTTCTGCAGCAAGCTTGCTACATCCCATACATGAAAATTCATCTGCATGTATTCTAACATCCATTCCATATTTTTTTGCTTCTCTCAAAATCTTCATTGATTGCTTTATATCGAAATATCCTTTTTCGCAAAAAACGTCACAAAATTTCGCCAGTTTAGAAGCTTTTGGTAAAATCTCTTCTATAATATATTCAACGTATTCATCTGCTGTCATATCTTCTGGAATTGCGTGAGCAAGGAAAGTTGGCACAATATCTATTTTTTCTTCTTTTTTTAATTCATTAATAACTTCTAAAATTTTTATTTCATTTTTTTCATCTAATCCATATCCACTTTTTATTTCCAAAGTAGTTGTTCCATGCGTGATCATTTCTTTTATTCTTTCCTTACTTTCCTTTTTCAATCTCTCTTTACTTGCTTTTTTGGTTTCTTCAACTGTATATTTTATCCCTCCTCCTCTTCTTGCAATTTCTTGATAACTAAGTCCCTCTATTTTCCATTCGATTTCAAATTCTCTATAACCAGCAAAAACCGTATGAGTATGGCAATCAACAAAGCCCGGCATCACAAATTTTTTCTCAGCATCTATTATTTCATCCGCTTTTTCCTTTTTTCCGATGCTCTTTATTATACCATCTTCAATATATATACATGTATTCTTTATAATTCTGGAACCATCAAATAATTCCCCAATATTCTTTATTAGCAAATTCATGAGGTAAATAAATGTGGGATAAATAAATGTATAATGTGTATAGAGTTAATTAAACGATATAAAAGGAAAAGCTTAATTTCATCTAATGCATTCAGATTGTGGAATTAAAGGAACTTCATGAAAAGAAAATAAGAGACATAATTGATGAAAAGCAAGTATGGAACCTCCCTTTAATAGAAAAAGATGCGAGTATAGAAGAAGTTTTAAGTGTATTAACTGGAAGAGACCATGTATGGGTTGTTGAAGAAAAAGGTAGCAAAAAATTGGTGGGAATTATTACGGAAAGCGATGTGCTTCGTCTCCTCGCTCCTCCTCGCCTTCCAAAATATGTTTTTGGTAAAAGATATGGCGTTTCCTTGCAGCATGGTACAGTTAAGGTTGCAAAAGATGTTATGCATAGACAAATAATAAAATGTTCTCTTGATGACAAAATCGGTGACGCATTGTGCAGGATGATAAATTGTGGAATAAGAAGATTACCAGTTGTTAAAGATGATGAGATTGTTGGAGAAATTACTGTTCATTATATCCTTCAAATATTGTTAGGTAAGAGATAATGCTACTTGAAATAGGTATAGCCTTATTATTAGCAAAAGTTGTTGGGCTTGCCTTCGAAAAAATCAAGCAACCAGCTGTAATAGGAGAAATTCTTGCAGGCATTATGATGGGACCATTTATAGCTGGCTATTTTGGATTAAACTATCTTTCAGATGTAACGGAAGGATTGGCTCATATTGGAATAATATTACTTTTATTTATTTCAGGATTGGAAACAGGCATAGATGAACTAAGAGCAGTTGGGAAAAATGGTTTTATTACCTCTCTCTTTGACGTATCAATTGCTTTCTTTTTTGGTTGTTTAGCAGGATATATTTTGGGATATGATTTAAAGGTAAGTATTGCAATAGGAAATATTCTGGTTGCAACAAGCGTTGGAATTACTGTAAGAACTCTAATGGAAATGCATGCTTTGCACACAAAAGTTGGAGAATTAATTTTAACTGTAGCTGTTTTAGATGATGTATTGGGCATAATCGTATTGTCCATTACATTAGGTCATGGCGCATCCTCCTCATTAATCAAAATTACCATATTTTTCATTCTCTTCATAATTCTTTTATTTTTAATAGATAAAATTAAGGAAATAAAATTGCATATTCCTCGTTTTGCTTTAACTTTATCATTATCTTTCGCTTTAATATTTTCAGCGTTTGCAAAAAGCTTAGGATTGGCTGCTATTACAGGCTCATTTTTTGCTGGGCTAATTTTTAGTAAATTGCCACAAAGAAGAAGAATAACAGACTTTATAAGACAAATTGGAGAAATTTTCTTTATTCCTTTATTTTTTGTATGGGTAGGAGCATCTTTTGATTTTTCTGCCATAAAGGAAATAGGTAGCCTCGTTGCTCTCTTTATACCAATGGCCTTGATTGGAAAAATAATTGGTTGTTCAGCTGGTGCAAAAATTTGTGGATTTACTGCAAGAGATGCTTTCGCAGTTGGAATTGGAATGATGCCTCGTATGGAAGTTGCTTTAGTAGTGGTGACTACAGAAATAACGATGGGGATATTCAATGAAACTCTAGCTCATCAGGTTTTGGCATCGACAATTTTATTAGTAATAATATCTTCGTTTATTACCCCAATTTTGCTAAAAATGGTATATAAAGGAGAGAGTTAATATAGTTCTGTGAGTCTTTTGCATATGAAATTTAAAGCTTTTCGCAAATTCTTTTTATTATCCCAATTTTTAATTATATCATCTGGATTTTTTACTTCATCATAGTATTTTATCATATTCGGTATAGCTCTTACAACATTATCAACAATAGTTACATCTGCACTTCTTGCTGTTCTAGATAAAGGATTTAAATCGATGGTTATGACTATTTTCCCCATTTTTTTCAATGCTTCACACCTATCTCCATCTTCTAGAGGAACTAAAACAGTATCAGAAGAATATATGCCATCGTAACTGCATATAGCTCTATCATGCTTTAAGCCCTCGATTCTTGCATCTGCTTCTAATCCAAGTATATTTTCTCCTCCGTTTTCTTCTAGAAATCTTATTATCTTTTTTATTCTTTCCTCGCTCCTATGAAATAAATTTACCTCTATTTTTGCCTTTATTTTTCTGGCAAGATTTATAATGTCCTTTCCAGCTAGAATGGCAGTATTTCCATTTACTGATATAACTGGATTTTTTGCCTTTTTAAGATATGCTATAGATGCCTTAACCGCTTCTATCGCAAATGGTTGAGTTTTTTCTCCTAATAAGTAATCAAAAGCTTCTCCTCTCCCATGAGCTATCAAGCCAGTAATATGAACAATTCCCTTTTTAACTCCTTCCGCTACAATTTCACGAAGTACTAAACTTTGATATCGGGGATGAGATTTTGGAATCATATTTTTAATTGTTTTCTCCTTACTTTAATTTTTATTTTTATACTTTTTACCCCTATTTTTAAAACTTTCTAAAATAAACTTTAATTAAAAAATAAATAGTAGAAAATGCTTTTTGAACCATGAAATCTTCCCGTATACCAGGCTTTTATAAGATGTCTATAGAAGAAAGAATAAAAATTATCAAGGAATTTGCTGAATTAAGCGAAGAAGAGGCTAAGACGCTACGTTCATTTAATGGATTAACTAAGGACATTGCAAATATTATGATAGAAAATGTTGTTGGAAGTATGCAATTACCCTTGGGAATAGCAACAAATTTCATAATAAATGGAAAGGAAAAACTCATTCCAATGGCAATAGAAGAAACTTCTGTTGTTGCAGCCGCTTCCAACGCCGCCAAGCTGGCAAGGCCGGAAGGATTTAAAGCAAAAGCAAGTGAGCCCATCATGATTGGACAGATACAAATTCTTAATCCTTGTAAAGATGCGGAGAAAAAATTAGTGGAAAATAAGGAGGATATTTTAGATTTAGCAAATGCACAAGATAAAATTTTAGTCAGCTTGGGGGGAGGAGCCAAAGATTTGGAAGTTAAGTGGCTTAGCGATGATATGTTGGTTGTTCATTTACTGGTTGATGTAAGAGATGCAATGGGTGCAAATGCTGTTAATACAATGGCTGAAGCTGTTGCCCCTCTTTTAGAAAAAATAACTGGCGGAAAAGCCTTATTACGTATAATATCGAATCTAGCTATTTATAGATTAGCTGAAGCAGAGGTTATCTATAAGAAAGATGTTATAGGAGAGGATGTTGTAGATAAGATTGTTAAAGCTTATGAATTTGCTTCTTTGGATATCTTTAGAGCAGCTACCCATAATAAGGGAATAATGAATGGAATAGATGCGGTGGCAATAGCAACAGGTAATGACTGGCGCGCTATTGAGGCGGGAGCGCATGCATATGCAGCAATGAATGGTTACAAGCCTTTAACAACCTGGCAGAAAAACGAGAATGGAGATTTGTACGGAAAAATAAAGTTACCGCTTGCTGTTGGGATAATTGGAGGAGCAACAAAAGTTCATCCTATTGCAAAATTATGTTTGAAAATATTAGGTGTAAAAACAGCCAAAGAACTCGCCGAAGTTATGGCAGCTGTTGGCTTAGCCCAAAACTTTGCTGCATTAAGAGCTTTGGCCACGAAGGGAATACAAGCAGGGCATATGAAATTGCATGCCCAAAATATTGCATTTATGGCTGGAGCTAGAGGAGAGGAAATTGACATTGTTGCAAAAAAAATGATTGAAGAAGGAAAAATAAGAATGGATAGAGCAAAAGAAATATTAGAAGAAATTAGATAATTTTCTTATTCTTTCTTCCCCTCCTATTTTTTTAATAAAATTAGCTACTCTACTTGGTACTAAATGTTCCCATGGTTCATTATTTGCTATCTTTCTCCTTATAACCTTTCCTTGACATTCTTTTCTATTAAACAGTTCAGTTTCCCTTACTTCATATCCCTCCCTTATAAAAAGCTCTTTTATTAGCTTATTATTTGAAATAACAAAATCAAAAGATGGCACCAAATCTTCAACATGTTTTGCATAAACGCCATATCTATTTATATCTGGAACTGGAACAATAAAAAATTTTTTAATTTGCATTTCAAGCATTGCTTCATAAATCATTTCATATCTCTCTCCAGCAGTAAAAGGATTTTCAAAAGTATAACTTTCATATGCGGAGCCAATTGCAAAAATAAGTTCATTTTCCTTAAATTTTTTTACAAGAAAAGCATGCCCGTTATGAAAAGGTTGGAACCTACCTATTATTAAAGCTCTCATAAATAATAATTTTTACCTAATTTTTAATCTTTCCTCAATTTCTTCAATGAGCAAATAGGATGGACAATTCAATATGGTATATCCCTTTTTGCTTTTATGTATAAATCCTTGCTGTAATAAATTTTGGAAATTTGTCTCAAATTTAATTTTTGTATTATATTCCTCTTCTTTTATTTTAACAATTTCTTTTATTTCTTCCAAATCTGCATATGCCTTGTTTTTACACGCTAAAGCCGTTGCTAAAAGAATCAAAGCTTCATCAACTTCCATGCTAGCGATATCGCTTATCCAATCTTCTCTATTTGCTTCTCTTATATCCTCTGCTTCAATTTTATTATGCTGTTTACTCTCCGCAACTAACGCGGAATTACGGAGGAGGTCTATAGCAGTTCTCATGTGGCCGGGAGCATCCAAAGCAATATCTGCTATTAATGATAAGCAATCATCATCATAACTCCCAGTTATTAAACTTTCTTTCGCTCTATATTCTAATATTTCCTTAATTTCCTCCCACTTATATGGTCTTAATTCAACTATTGCATTGTTAGCGAAAGTGCTCCAGATAGCGTCATCATTTATTACTTGCTTCAAAATCATCCAGTTTCTTGTTATTGCTATATATGAGATTTTTTTCCCAAGTTCATATTGTCTGGATAATGTGTAAGCAAAATGCCTTAGTTCATCTGTATGCATACCGTCTATTTCATCAAATATTAGCATTTTCCCTTCTTCAATTTCTTTCCATAATTTTTGAGTTGGTAAGCCAGCTGGATTAAAACGGGGTTTTATTTGTTTTAATATTTCCTCTAAAACTCTATGTTCAGTTCTGTTCATATAACAATTTACATACGCATCTCCCCCAATATATCTTGCTAACAAGGTTTTTCCCGTTCCCACCCCTCCACTTATTAATGCTCTTCCTGTTTTAACCAAAATTTTTAATCTGTTTATTTCTTCGTCTCTACATAAAATTTTATCTGGAATATATGATAAATCAAGTTTTTTTGCATCCTTCAGAATCACATATTTTAATTATGCAATTTCATAAAAAGTTTTCTAACAGCGTCAAAACCCAATATAAACATTTTTATATAAATCAATATTTCATTCTCATGATTCGACCCCAAATAATAAAGACATATTGTCCTTATTGTCATCGCCATACGGAACATGCTATTGAGAGGGTAAGAAAGAAAAGGGCATCAGAATTAAAATGGGGACAACGCCGTTTCAGAAGAGTGACAGCGGGGTACGGCGGATATCCCCGCCCCAAGCCGGAAGGGAGGGAAAAGCCAACAAAGAGAATCCATTTAAGATATCGCTGTAAGGAATGTGGCAAAGCTCATCAGAAAAAAGGCATTAGGTCAAAAAGGTTTGAATTTAAGAGATAAATATGGCGTCCCCATTTTATAAAGTTAGGTGTAAAGATTGTAACAATATCCAAATAATATTCAGTAAAGCAAGTACAAAAGTACTTTGTAATATATGTGGTAGTATATTGGCAGAGCCAACGGGGGGAAAAGCAAAAATAAAAGGAGAAATATTAGAGGAATTGAGGCATGCTTAAGGAATTACCTGAGAAAGGAGAATTGGTTGTATGCACCGTAACAAAAGCAAAGGGATTTGGTGCTTTTGTTGAGCTTGAAGAATATCCAGGTAAAAAAGGATTTATTCATATAAAGGAAGTTGCACCTGGATGGGTTAAAAATATAAGAGACCATGTTAGAGAAGGGCAAAGAATAGTATGTAAAGTAATGGATGTGGATCCTTCCAAAGGATATGTTGATTTATCATTAAAAAGAGTTAATGAACATCAAAAAAGGGAGAAGATTCAGCAATGGAAAAATGAACAAAAAGCGAAAAAGTTGCTTGAGATGGTGGGCGAAAAAATAGGATTAAGTTTTGATGAATGCCTTAAAGAATTTGGTTATGAATTGGTTAAAAAATTTGGAAGTCTATATACCGCATTCGAGGAAGTAGCAAGAAATGAGAAAGTACTTGAAGAGGAAGGTTTCGAAGGGGAATGGATTGAGTATTTTATAGATGTAGCAAAAGAAAACATAGTTATTCCATTTGTTGAAATAAAAGGATATGTAGAGATGAATTGTCCTACTCCAGATGGAATAAAACATATAAAGAAAGCTCTAGAATTAATTGAAGAAAAGAACGAGGTTGAAATTCAAGTAAAATATGTATCAGCTCCATTGTATAGAGTAGAGGTTAAAGCGCCAGATTATAAAATTGCAGAAAAAGAATTAAAAAGTAAAATTGAAAAAGCTATTGAATATATTAAAAAGCATGGTGGATATGGGAAATTTATGAGAGAAATCAAATGAAATATTGTTATAAATGTAAAAGATACACATTAAAAGAAGTTTGTCCCGTTTGTGGAGAGAAAACATATAGAAAAGAACCTCCTCGTTTCTCTCCACAAGATAAATATGGAAAATATAGGAGAATGCTCAAAAAAGTTGAAAAAGTTAAAAAAGTAGGAGTAGATAAAAAATAAAGAAAAATAAAGAAAATAAGTTAATAGGTTAATAAGTTAATAGGTTAAAAGGAGGAAATAAAATGGAAAAGTTTAGAATTAGAGAAGCAACAGTAGTATATTTAGAAAAACCAGATTTGAAGGAACCAATCCTTATAGAGGGATTGCCAGGTGTTGGTAATGTTGGAAAACTGGCTGCAGAACATCTTATTGATGAGATAAAAGCAAAAAAATTTGCCGAAATTTATTCAACAGATTTTCCCCCACAGGTATTTGTTAATGCAGATGGCACAATAAAACTTGTAAAAAATGAGTTATATTATTGGAAAGGGGAAAAAGATTTAATAATATTAACTGGAGATTATCAGGGAATGTCCTCTAAAGGTCAATATATGCTGGCAGAGGCTGTCTTGGATATAGCGGAAGAGTTCGGGACAAAAATGATTTATACTTTAGGAGGCTATGGAACTGGATTAGAAATTGAAAAACCTAGGGTAATAGGAGCTGCGACAGATAAAGAGCTAGTAGAAGAACTGAAGAAATATGGTGTTGTTTTTAAAGGAGAAGAAGGTGGGGGAATAATTGGCGCCTCCGGCTTATTGTTGGGATTGGGGAAATTGAGGAATATGAGAGGAGCCTGTCTCATGGGAGAGACCTCAGGATATATTGTTGACCCGAATTCTGCAAGGGAAGTGATAAAAGTTTTAACGGAGATGTTAGGAATAAAAATTAGTTTTGCAAGATTGGATGAAAAGGCGGAGGAAGTAAAGAGAATAACAAGTAGAATAAGAAGCCTAGAAAAAGCTTTAATGGAAAAGGAAAGTAAGGAAGATTTAAGATACATTGGCTAATGATGGAAGAAATCGGAGAAATAAAGGAAAGTGCAACAGCAACATTCACTTTTAAAGCTTTTAAGGATATAAGAAAACTTGATTATGTATTTGTCGAAAATGTTTTGGCTCAGGTATGGGAAGTGAAACAAACGGTAAATGGCATTTTTGCTTATGCAACAATAATTGGCTCGATAAATGATAAATTTATGCCAAGAACTCCTTTTAAAATAGGAAGTAAAGTATATAGAGCTAATGAGAAAATTATTAAAAAAATTATTGGAATTGAAAATGAAGGAATATATATAGGACTCCTCAAAGATACAAACATTAAGGTTCATCTTTCCCCAAAAGTTTTGATTCAAAAGCATTTATGTATATTAGCAAAAAGCGGAAGCGGGAAAAGTTATGCAATGGGTGTAATCATTGAAGAATTTATTAAAAAGAATATACCAATTGTAATAATTGACCCACATGGAGAGTATACATCTTTAAGGAGACCAAACTTGGATAAACAAGACGTCTCAATAATGAAAAAATTTGGGATAAAACCAAGGTCTTATTTAAAAAATGTGTATGAATTTTCTCCAGTTTGTAGTAGAAACAAAGAAGCTATACCATTATATATTGATGAAACGAATTTATCATTTCAAGATTTACTCAATTTATTACCAAATGCAACACCCTTACAAAAAGGAATATTATATGAAGCGCACAAAAAGGCGCAGGAAAAGAAAATATATTTATTAAAGGATATACTGGAATATATAAAAGAATCGAAGAGCAATGCAAAATGGAACCTTATTCCACAGATAGAACAAATTATTTCAATGAAATTATTCTCAGTAAATTATACTCCAATAAATGAAATAGTCAAAAAAGGAAGATGTTCGATAATAAATTTGAAAGGAACGCCCCCATATATTCAGGAAATATTGGTTGGTTTACTATTAAATAAAATATTTGAGCATAGAAAAAATGAAAAGATTCTTCCTGTGATGATAGTGATTGAAGAAGCTCATAGATATTGCCCTGAAAAAGGACAGGGAAAAAGCTTTTCTAGTAGTATAATAAGGACAATTGCATCAGAAGGAAGGAAATTTGGAGTGGGTTTAGCTATTGTAAGCCAAAGACCAGCCAGAGTCGATAAAAATGTAATTTCCCAGTGTAATACCCATATAATACTTAAAACAACAAATCCAAATGACTTAAAAACCATTGTTGCAAGTGTTGAAGGCCTAAATTCAAAGGCATCAGACGAAATCCAAATGCTTCCAATAGGTACAGCAATAATTGCGGGTTTGCCTTTGGCAACCCCAATTTTTGTTGAGATAAGACCAAGAGAGACATTACATGGGGGAAAACTGGATTGAATTTAAACTTTTCCTATATCTTTTTTTATTTCATCAAATAGCTCATCAACGTTATTGAAATTTTTTATGCCGACATCCCAGCTCATTAATCCATATACTGGCTTACCATGTTCTAAAGCTAGAGCAATTTCTGATAATGTTCCATAATGGCCATCTATGGCGATAACAATATCCCCATTCAATATGACTAAAACATTTCTTGCATATCCAATGCCAGTTACAATTGAATAATCTAGGTATTTATTTCCTTCTTTCCTGTCATCACTTGGTAAAATTCCAATTGTTGTTCCTCCCGCTTCCTTTGCTCCCTGGCTTGCTGCTTCCATTACTCCTCCTCTTCCTCCAGTTATTAACACTGCTCCCATTTCTGCTACTCTTTTTCCTACTTCTTTTGCAAGTTCATAAATTTCTTTACTGCAATGTTCTCCTCCTATCACACTTATATACATAGTTCCTTATAGATATTGGGTTAAAAAAGTTAGTGAGAGAATATTTTTATATTAATACATCTATAGAATTGTGCAGAAAGTAGGAGTAGCAAATTTACCTCTTCATTATGGGAAAGCCCCAAAATGGCTTTATGAAAGAATGGTTAGATTAGCTTCTGCTATTTCTGGCATAATAATTTACGAATATGGGGAAGAAAAATTTTTAGAGCTATTATCCAATCCTTTCTGGTTTCAGTGCTTTTCATGTGTATTAGGCTACGATTGGCATTCCTCAGGCACAACAACAGTTACAACAGCCGCCTTAAAAGAAGCTTTAACAAAATATGATATTGCTGTGGCTGGCGGAAAAGGAATGGCTAAAAAAACTTTGGAAGAAATAGAAAAGAAAGCTAACAAATTTGATATAGATGCGGAAAAAATAAAATATGCGAGCAGGATGACAGCAAAAGTAGATAGCTCGGCGTTACAAGATGGTTATGGTTTGTATCATCATACGATTTTTTTCACAAGAAAAGGAAAATGGATTGTTATTCAACAAGGAATGAATATAAAAACAAGATATGCCCGCCGTTATCACTGGATATGGAAAATAAAGAATTTTATTGAGGAACCTCATTCTGGAATAGCAGGCATAAAAGGCATTGCTCTAAATATGACTGCAAAAGAAAGTGAAGAAGCAAGAAAAATTAGTTTAGATATTGCAAAAGAAAGACCAAGCATACTGATGAGGCAATTTAAAGCAATAAAATCTTATAAGGCAGAAAAATTGGATATGCCCCGCCACATTAATTGGAATGCATTAAAAGAAGTATATGAAATTCAACCTAAAAATTATGAAGAATTTCTATCAATAAAAGGAATTGGAGCATCAACGGTTAGAGCTTTAGCATATATATCAGAATTAATATATGGAAAAGCACCTTCTTGGAAAGACCCCGTTAAATTTTCTTTTGCAGTTGGAGGAAAGGATGGCGTGCCATATCCAGTAGATAGAAAGGCAATGGATGAAGCAACTAAAATTTTGCAATTAAGCTTGGAAGAAGCGACTTTAGGGAAAAAAGAAAAAATAGAAGCTATAAAAAGATTAAAAGCTTTAATTGGGCGTTAATTTAACGGAATAGCTTGCTATTGCATACCCTTCCTGTATTACATGCCCACTTATTGCTTCGTCAAATCTTTTCCAGTCTGCACCAGCTGGCAAATCAAGAGATGTATCAAGAATATATACTCTAAAATAATACCTGTGCGATTTGTCTGGAGGAGGACACGGCCCACTATATCCTATTTTACCAAAATCATTTCTTCCCTGAATTGCTTCTATGGGCTTTTCCACAATTTCCTCCTTTGGTATATTTTCTGGAATCACAACCTCTTCCTTAGCTTCTATATTCCATATAAGCCAATGCACAAAATCATGTGCATCAACATCATAAACTTTTATTGCAATTGTTTTTGCTTTACTACTTATTCCGGTTATTTTTATTTGTGGGGAAATATCTTCTCCTTTGCAAGTATATTTATCTGGAAACTCGCTAAATGGAAGCTCCACTTTTAATTCTTCTTTTTTAATGCAACCAGGAAATAGTAATAAAATAATCGTTATAATAACCAATTTTTTCATAATTTTAAATAAAAATTTGGCTTAAATTGATTTTGCTGTATTTAGCAATTCTATTAGTATTTTTTCTTTGATTTTATTTTTTTCATTAAAGAATTCTTCCAGCAATTTTTTATCGTATTTTTTGCTATATTCATATGCCTGTAAAATCATTTCAAATTTATCTATTTGATGAAGTAATTCTGCTTCTCTACTTTTGCCTTCCATAAACTCTTTCCATAGATTATAATATTCTCTGTTTTTTAATTCATCCAATAACAATTTTTTCATAGCCATTTCTTCCATTTTCATTTTATCCCTTTTCTCCATATCATGAGGTGTAATATCTCCTGTAATTACTTCCGCCAAATCATGCAGTAAAGCCATTTTCATTAATTTCTCCGTATTCAGGTTCATATAATCCCCCAAAAGCATAGCAATTAAAGCAACTCTAAATGTATGGCAAGCAACACTTTCTGCATCTTCTATCCCAATCCTAATCCATCCCGCTCTTTTTATTTCTTTTAGTTTCCCAGCTTTCATAATAAATGACAACATATGCGGGGGGTGGGATTCGAACCCACGAAGGCCTTCGCCACAGGGTCCTAAGCCCTGCGCCGTTACCGCTTGGCTACCCCCGCTAACATGCAAGCAATTTTTTTGTTATTGGTAAAAAGTTAAAGTCCTTTATAATTTTAGCCTTATTTAAACTATATGTCCTTATGAGAGGATTTAACAAAATCCAATCATTTTCCTTTAATTTTTGCATTATGTTTGTTTTGCAGAGCTTATAGCTTTCAAAACTGTCATGCATTGATATCGCAACAAATTCGAATCTTCTCGCCGCCAAAAAAACAATTTCATTACACAATAATTGCTTAAGCTCGTCTTTTTCAAAATTTGGAGGATTGTGAGGATTTAAGGGCACATGATAAAATGCCAAAATTTTCAAACCTATTTTACTGAAATCTGGTATTACTATTGTTTTCATATAACCATTCATGAATTTTTTCTTCAACCTTCCAACTGTATGCCTTGTTACTCCTATCATTTCAGCAACTTCTTTTGAAGATTTTTCGGGGTGTTCAATTATTTTACAAAATATTTTCTTTTCTCTTTTCGAAAAACTTACTTTTTTAATTTCAAAAAAATTCCCATTTTCTTTTACTTCGTCATTTATTTCAAATAAAGTGGATAGCAAGGGAGAAAAATCAAAAAATCTATATATTTTACTTAATTCAAAAGGAAAAATCACCTCCCTCGGATACTGTCTATCTAATAAGCCTAAAGAACCAAATGTATAAGTTCTCACATCATTTATTTTTCCAATACTTGTATAATTTTTTGCAAAACTTATTGAAAATCCCTTATCCTCTTCCCCCATAGAAAAGAAAATTTCCTCTGAGGCTTCTATTTTTTCTTCTGTTACCTCCACTCTTCTTTCTAAAGGAATGACTGGGTTAAAATTTGTATATATTATTGCCATTATTTCTGCTCCAAAATTTTGGAGCATTGGAACAAGATAAACCTTGTAATAATTTTCTTCCCTTAATCTTTTTCTAATAGCGGAAACTGTTGATTGCTTTATCCCAAATTTTTCCGCTATTTGCCGATCACTTGCATTTGGGAATTTTGTTATACCATACAATACTTTTTTTTCATAATTTGTTAAATTCACATAAATAAATGTAATTTGGAATAAATTTTTTGTGTATTTTATAAATTTAGATTTGTTATAAGAAGCTGAGAATTAAAATTATAAAAATGGAAAAAATTTTGATATAAATTATCCAAATTTATAAATTTTATATTTTTATTTTCAATTTTGGAAAAAATTTATATAGCAAAAAGAAATAATTTTTATGGCGATTAAATGAAATATTGGGTAAAAGAAGAATTAAAGCCCCCTCATGGCAAAGTGTATATAATAAAGGATAGATGTAAGGGTTGCGGTTTTTGCATAGAGTTTTGCCCACAAGGCGTTTTACAGGAATCGGAAGAATTTAATGCCAAGGGATATCACCCACCAAAACTTGTTGAAAACGAAAAAAAATGCATAGGATGCGGTTTCTGTTCCTTGGTTTGTCCTGAATTTGCAATTTATATTGAAAAGGAGGGGGAATAAATATGCAAGTAAAATTTTATAGTGGAAATATTGCATGTGCTGAAGGCGCAATAGCTGCTGGTTGCAGATTTTTTGCTGGTTATCCTATAACACCTTCATCAGAGATTGCAGAACATATGGCTTTAAGATTGCCGCAAGTAGGAGGGATATTTATTCAAATGGAAGATGAACTTGCTTCGATGGCTGCTATACTTGGTGCATCTTGGGGAGGTGCTAAAGCAATGACAGCTACATCTGGCCCGGGTTTTTCGTTAATGCAAGAAAATATTGGATTGGGAGCGATGACGGAAACACCTTGTGTTGTTGTAAATGTTCAGAGAGCGGGCCCCTCTACCGGAATGCCCACTTTAGTTGGACAAGCGGATGTTATGCAAGCAAGATGGGGTAGTCATGGTGATTATGAAATCATTGCCTTGAGCCCTTCTTCACCGCAAGAATGTTTTGATTTAACAATAAGAGCGTTTAATTTGGCGGAAGAATATAGAGTTCCAGTTATTGTTTTAATGGATGAAAGTGTAAGCCATATGTTTGAAAAAGTAATTATCCCTCCTAAAGAAAAAATAAGAATTGTTAATAGAAAAAAACCAAGAGTTCCCCCTGATGAATTTCTGCCATATAAGGCAGATGATTTTATTCCTCCTATGGCTTGTGCTGGAGAAGGTTATTCGGTACATGTAACTGGTTTAACCCACGATGAAAAAGGTTATCCTCAAGCTACCTCACCAGAAGTTCAAGAAAGACTTGTGAGGAGATTATGTGATAAAATTAGGAAAAACGAAAGGAAAATGAGAGATATTGAAGAATATGAGATGGAAGATGCTGAAATTGCAATAGTTTCTTTTGGAACAACCGCAAGAAGCGCAAAAGCAGCGGTAAAGTTTGCTAGAAAAAAAGGATATAAGGTTGGATTGATAAGACTTAAAACAATATGGCCATTTCCTGATGAATATTTTGAAAGCTTGGATGGCATTAAAAAATTTCTGGTTGTAGAAGTAAATTATGGACAAATTAAATTGGAAGTGGAAAGAAATGTTGGCAAAAATAGAGTTGAATTATTACCAAAAATGGGAGGGGAAATTCATACGCCTGAAGAAATATACAAAAAAATTAGGGAGGTGTTGCAATGGAAATAGTTGCAAAAAATCATCCTTTAGATAAATATCTCCGTACGGATCGTATCCCCCACATATGGTGCCCTGGTTGTGGTCTTGGAACTGTATTAAATTGTTTTTTGCATGCCTTAGAAGAAACAGATATTGATTTGAAAAATTTAGCCATTGTTTCTGGAATAGGATGCACTGGAAGAGTTGCTGGTTATATAAATGTTGATTCCTATCATACCACTCATGGAAGGGCGATACCATTTGCTACTGGATTAAAACTTGCAAATCCAAAATTGAAAGTAGTTGTATTTAGTGGAGATGGAGATTTATTTGCTATAGGGGGAAATCATTTTATACATGCTGCCAGGCGAAATATAGATATGACGGTAATATGCGTAAATAATTATAACTATGGAATGACAGGCGGACAGTTAGGACCAACTACACCTTTGGATGCAAGAACAACAACAAGTCCATATGGAAATATTGAGCATCCTTTCAATTTATGCCATGTTGCTGCTGCATCAGGTGCTGTTTATGTTGCGAGATGGACAGCACTCCATGTTCGCCGCCTAAAAGAATCGATGAAGGAAGCATTAAACAAAAAAGGTTTTTCTTTCATAGAAGTAATCGCTTCCTGTCCTACTACTTATGGGCGCCGTAACAAAATGCCGACTGGATTAGAAACAATGAAATATTATAAAGAGCATTCCGTAATTAAGCATGGTATCGACCCATCAAAAGCAGATATTGAAATTGGTAAAGATATCGTAGTGGGAAAATTTGTTGACATTGAAAAACCTACATTTGATGAAGCTGTTCATGAATTGATAAAAAAGGCGAGAAAATGAGAATCGAAATAAAATTTGGGGGATTTGGAGGGCAAGGAATAATCACTATGGGACATATAGCGGGCAAGGCTTGTATCTATGATGAAAGGAATGTTGTCTTTACACCTTCTTATGGGCCTGAAGCAAGAGGAGGAGCGGCAAGTTCAAATATTGTTATAAGCGATGAAGAAATAGATTATCCATATGTTACATACCCAGATATTCTTGTCGTAATGAGTCAAGAAGCATATGAAAAATATGCCCCTTTGCTTAAGGAGGAGGGTTTACTCATTATTGATGAAGATTTAGTCAGACTTAAGAATGGAGAAGGAAGAGTAGCAAAAATACCGGCAACAAGAATTGCAGAAAATCTAGGAAAAAGAATAGTTACAAATATAGTGATGCTTGGATTTTTTACTGGAGTAACAAAATTGATTTCTTATGATGCAATAAAAAAAGCTGTATTGGAAACGGTCCCAGCAAAATTTAAAGAGCTAAATGAAAAAGCATTAGATGAAGGTTATAAGAGAGGGATAGAATGGCAAGAAGAATAGGTGTATTTGTTTGTCATTGTGGCGTAAATATTGCAGGCGTTGTGGATGTTGAAAGAGTAGCTGAAGAAATAAAAAAGCATCCAAATGTTGTTTTTGCAACTACCTATCAATACATGTGCTCTGACCCTGGCCAAAACCTAATAAGACAAAAAATAGAGGAGGAGAATTTAGATGCTGTTGTTATAGCAGCTTGCTCACCTGCTATGCATGAAGAAACATTTAGAAATGTTTGCAAAGATTATTTCAATCCCTATAGGTGTGAAATGGCTAATATCAGGGAACAATGTTCATGGGTTCATGATGGGAAAGAAGCAACAGAAAAGGCAATAAAAATTGTTAAAGCAACTGTTGAAAAATTAAAAGAAAATGAGGATTTATTGCCCATTCTTGTTCCGGTAGAAAAGAGATGCTTAGTCATAGGAGGGGGTATAGCTGGAATACAAGCAGCTTTAGATATAGCTGATGCTGGTTATGAAGTTATTTTGGTGGAGAAAGAGCCAAGTATAGGAGGAAGAATGGCGCAATTGAGCGAGACATTTCCTACATTGGACTGTAGCCAATGTATTCTAACGCCTAAAATGGTTGCTTTATCAAGACATCCAAAGGTAAAGCTGTATGCATATTCCGAAATTTTGGATATATCTGGATATGTTGGCAACTTTACTGTAAAAATTTTGAAGAAGCCCCGTTATGTTGATGAAGATAAATGCACTGTATGTGGAGATTGTGAAAAAGTTTGCCCAGTTATTGTTCCAAATGAATTTGAAATGGGAAGAAAGCCAAGAAAAGCAATTTATATTCCCTTCCCCCAAGCAGTTCCTTCCACATATACTCTGGATAGAGAAGCTTGCTTAGGATTGGCTCCATTAACATGCGCTCAATGTAAAGATGCGTGCGAGGCTGGTGCCATCGATTATGATATGCAGCCGAAAATTGTTGAAGAGAAAGTCGGAGCCATTATAGTTGCTACTGGCTATAACTTATATGATAAGAATAAGCTTGTAGAATATGGATACGGGGAGGATGATGATATAATAACAAGTTTAGAATTTGAAAGAATGCTTTCCGCCAGTGGTCCCACACAGGGCAAAATTATAAAGCCTTCTACAGGTGAAGTGCCAAAAAAAATCGTTTTTATTCAGTGTGCTGGTTCTAGAGATAGACAGCATATGCCTTATTGTAGCAGTATATGCTGTATGTATACAGCAAAGCATGCTTTGCTATATAAACATCATGTGCCGGATGGGGAAGCATACGTTTTTTATATTGATATAAGAGCTACTGGTAAAGGTTATGAAGAATTTATTGCAAGAGTAATGGAGGAGGAAAGAATAAATTATATTAGGGGCAAAGTAGCCAAGATATATAGAGAGGGAAATAAACTCATTGTTTGTGGAGTTGACACTCTTACAGGTAGGAGAATCGAAATAAAAGCTGATTTGGTTGTATTAGCAATGGCTATAGTTGGAAAAGAAGAGACAAAGGAAATAGCAAAGTTATTGAAAGTGGCTATAGACGAAGGAGGATTTTTAAAAGAATCTCATCCAAAATTGAAGCCAGTTGAAGCTTTATCAAGAGGCATTTATTTTGCTGGTTGCTGTCAGTCTCCAAAAGATATTCCTTCTGCTGTTGCTCAAGCTTCTGCAGCAGCATCAAAAGTTCTTGCTTTATTTGCAAAAGATAGACTCGAAAAAGATCCTTTAGTAGCTGTTATTGATGAAGAACACTGTTCTGGTTGTGGAGTCTGTATAAGTGTTTGCCCCTATGGAGCTATGACATGGCAAAATGGGAAAGCAAAATGTATAGAAGCACTTTGTGAGGGATGTGGAACCTGTGCGGCAGCTTGTCCGAGCAATAATATTGAAATGAGAAATTTCAAAGACGAACAGATTGAAAAAATGGTGGAGGTGGTTATATGAAAGAAGATTTTGAACCAAAAATTGTTGCCTTTCTTTGTAATTGGTGTGCTTATGCAGGGGCTGATATGGCTGGAACATCCCGCCTTAAATACCCAGCAAATGTTGTGCCAATAAAAGTAATGTGCTCTGGAAGGGTTGATCCTGAATTCATATTAAATGCTTTTGAAAAAGGCGCAGACGGCGTATTCATAGGAGGCTGTCATCCAGGGGATTGCCATTATGTTAACGGAAATTTAAGAACAAGAAGAAGAGTAAAAATGATGAAAAAACTGTTGGAACAAATGGGAGTAAATCCGAAAAGATTGCGTTTAGAATGGATTTCAGCAACAGAAGGGGCTAAATTTGCAAGAGTAATAAAGGAATTTGTTGAAGAAATTAAAGAATTAGGGCCCTCTCCATGGAGGGAAAGAAGATGAAAAACGTAAAGAAGAAAATAGCAATGTATTGGGGAGCTGGTTGTGGGGGATGCGATGTCTCATTGCTTGGCATACATGAGAAATTGTTGGATTTGCTCGATGAAATTGAAATCGTTTTTTGGCCATGTGCAATGGATATAAAATACGAGGACTTGGAAAAAATGGAAGATAAGAGCATAGATATTGCTTTTTATAATGGAGCAATAAGAACTGAGGAAAATGAAGAAATTGCCAAATTATTGAGGAAGAAAGCAAAATTGATGGTGGCTTATGGTTCATGTGCTATAGAGGGATGCGTTATAGGATTAGCGAATTTGTATAATAAAAAAGAAATTTTTGAAGCTGTTTATTTAAAAAACGAGACAACAAAAGAAAAAATTTTGCCTTCTCGTGATTTACCAGAATTTTTACCATATTTAAAGACATTGGACCAAGTAGTAAAAGTAGATGCATTTATTCCGGGTTGTCCTCCCCCTAAGCCAGTATTAGAAGAAGCTTTAGATGCCTTACTTCAAGGAAAAACAAAATTTGGAAAAGAGGTAGCTTTATGTGAAGAATGCCCGCGTAAAGATACAAAACCAGAAAAAATAGAGATAAGCAAATTTTATAGATGGCATGAGAAAGAAGATAATGGAGAATGTTTTTTGGCACAGGGTATCATCTGTATGGGTCCCGCTACACGAGCTGGTTGTAAAGGGGAATGCATTTCTGCAAATATTCCATGTACTGGTTGCATGGGTGCATTGCCTAGAGTTAGAGACCAAGGGGCGGCGATGCTCTCAGCGATTGCATCATTATTGGATGTGGAAGATGAAAAGGAGGATGAAGTTATAGATAGTATTAAGGATATAATCGGAACATTTTATAAATATTCTACAGCAAAATTGTTGCCAAGAGGAGGGATGAAAGATGAAAGTTAGTTGTAATAGCAAAATATGCATTAACCCCATAACAAGATTGGAAGGGCATGGAAGAATAGATATAATTTTAGATGAAAATGGAAGAGTTGAAAAAGCATATATGATTATCCCTGAATTAAGGGGATTCGAAAAATTTTGCCAAGGAAGGAAAGCCGAAGATATGCCAATAATAACTTCCCGCATTTGTGGAGTGTGCCCGGAAGCGCATCATATGGCCGCAGCAAAAGCATTAGATATGGCCTTTAATGTTGAGCCACCTAAAACCGCCAAATTATTGAGGGAATTACTTTACAATGCTTATATATACTATGACCATTGCTTGCATTTATATTATTTAGGAGGTATTGATGTTTTACTTGGAGATGTTCCCAAAGAAGAAAGAAATGTGATAGGGTTAATAAAAAAATTCGGAGTAGAAATAGGAAAGGAAGTTATAAAACATCGCCGTTATGCAATGGAAATTGTTAAAATTCTGGGCGGACGGGAGATACACCCTGTGGCGGCAATACCTGGAGGAGTAAGTAAGGGAATAAATGAGGAAGAAAGGGAAGAAATCAGGAAAAAAGCTGAATCGTGTGTTAAATTTGCTTTAAAAAGCTTAGAAATTTTTAAAGATGTTTTTAATAGCAAAAGATGGAATGAATTGCTTGGCTTAGATAAAATACAAACATATTATATGGGGTTAGTTGATGAAAAAAATCGTGTAAATTATTATGATGGGGACATAAGAATTGTTGATCCAGATGGTAAAGAATTTGCAAAAGTAAAGACAAAAGATATTTTAAATTATATAGAAGAGCATGTTGAAGAATGGACTTATGTAAAATTTCCCTACTTAAAGCAAATTGGATGGAAAGGATTCATTGATGGGAAGGATAGTGGCATTTATAGAGTAGGGTCGTTAGCAAGGCTTAATGTTGCGGATGGAATGAATACTAAGCATGCTATGGAAGAGTTTAAGGAATTTAGGAAAGATGGTATAGTGCATGAAACCTTTGGATATTATTATGCCCGCCTTATAGAAATGTTAAATGCAGCAGAAAGAATGCTTGATTTAGTAGAGCAAGATGAAATAGTAGGTAATGATTTGCGAAATATGCCAAACGAGCCCAATGAAGGCGTAGGAGTTGTGGAAGCTGCTAGAGGTGTGCTAATTCATCATTATAAGCTAAATAATGATGGATTAGTTGAAAAAGTAAATCTTATTGTTGCTACAACAAATAATAATGCTGCCATTAATATGAGTGTTGCAAATACTGCAAAAAAGGTTATTGACAAAGGAGAAATAAATGATATTCTATTGAATAAGGTTGAAGCTGCCTTTAGATGTTACGACCCTTGTTTAGCCTGCGCTTCACATGCTTTGGGGCAGATGCCTCTGATAGTAAACCTATATAAAGGAAAAAAATTTTATAGGAGGCTCGAAAAAAATGTATAGTGTTGTTGTTGGCATTGGAAATCCTTTGCTTGGGGATGATGCGGTTGGTTTGGAAGTTGTTAAAAGGTTAAAGGAAAAGAATGAAAAAAATGTAGACACAAAGCTTTGCATGGCTGGAGGGCTTGAGTTGGCAGAGACGATTGCCGATTACGATTTAGCTATCATAGTCGATGCTGTTAAAGGCATAGATGGAGTCAAAGAAATTAGTATAGATGACTATAAAGAAAGCGTTGCTAATCATGATATAAGTTTTCCATCTGCCTATAGAATTCTATCAAAATATATTAGGATGCCAAAAGTGAGAATCGTAGGAATAGGAATAAATAATATAGAAATGAAAGAAGAAATTTCTGATGAAACTAAAGAAAAAATACCTGTTGCAATAAAATTTATTAAAAAAATATTGGAGGAAGAAAATGAACTTGTTGGAGAAAGTTGAGGAATTAAGCGGGCAAAATTTGTATGCCTGTTATCAATGTGGGCGTTGTTCAGCAGGTTGCCCCATGGTTGAACAAATGGATTTATTGCCTAATCAGGTTATATTGTTGGTTATAAGAGGAGATCAAAGTGTTGTAGAAGCTAAAACGCCATGGATATGCGCAGAATGTTATCAATGCTTTACAAGATGTCCAAAAGAAGTAGATATTGCAAAAATAATGGAAGCATTGCGCTTGATAAAATTGAGGAAAAATATCGATTATATTAAATTGGGGGAATTAAAGAATTTACCACAAATTGCCTTAGTAGCTGGTGCAAGAAAATATACGGGGTGAAAAAATGGAGGAAATGGCTTATTATCCGGGATGTACATTAAAAACAAATGCAAAAGAATTTGAAGAAAGTTTGCTAAGAGTATTTAAGAAATTGGGAATCAGGCTTAAAGAATTGAATAAATGGTACTGTTGCGGTACAGTATATAGCTTAGCTACTGATAACTTAATGTATAGGCTAGCAGCAATAAGAAATTTAATAAAAGTTATGGAAGAAGGATATGATAAAGTTGTTGTTCCCTGTTCAATATGTTACAATACCCTAAAACAAGCAAATTTAATGGCAAGAAATGACAAAGAGGCGATGGAAAAAATAAATTCCTTTATGGACGAAGAGCCAGATTATGACGGAAGCGTTGAAGTTTTACATCCTTTAGAATTATTAAGAGAAAAAATAGATAAATTAAAAGGAAAATTAAATGGAAAATATGCATGTTATTATGGTTGCTTGTTGTTGCGCCCAAAAGAAGTTGCTATAGATGAATATGAGATGCCTACAATAATGGAAAAAATTGTTGAAGCTTTAGGAGGGAGCGTCGTTAATTTTCCTTTAAAAAATGAATGTTGCGGAAGTTATAATGTGGTTAGCAATAAAGAAGCTGTTATTGATAGGGTTTATAGGATTATAATGAATGCAAGGAAAAACGAAGCAGAAGCAATATTAACTTCATGCCCTCTTTGCCATTTCAACTTAAAGGAAATGCAAAATGAAATAAAAAAAATTCATGCAGATTTTGTTGATATGCCAATATATTATTTTAGCCAAATAATAGAGGAAGCGTTAGAATAAAAATGAGAAAGGAGGGATAAAATGGCAAGAAAAAGGAAGGAAGGAAGAAAAAAGGAAGAAATGAAAATGGTCAGAATTTATATTATGGGGAAGGAATATAAGGTGCCGGCTGGCTTAACAATAATGAAGGCAATGGAATATGCTGGTTATCGTTACATAAGGGGAGCTGGTTGCAGAGCTGGGTTTTGTGGGGCTTGTGCCACTGTCTACAGAAAGGAAGGAGATTACAAATTATATGCAGATTTAGCCTGCCAAACAACAGTTGAAGATGGAATGTGGCTTGTACAGCTTCCATTTACTCCAGCAAACAAAGCGACCTATGATTTGGAGGAAATAAAGTTAGATGATAAAACGCTTGTTAATTTCTATCCAGAAATAGCTAGATGCGTTTCTTGTAATACATGTACAAAAGCGTGCCCCCAGGAACTGGAAGTAATGGATTATATACAAGCTTGTTTAAGAGGAGATATCAAAAAAGCTGCTGAGCTTTCTTTTGATTGCATACAATGTGGTTTATGTGCTTTACGATGTCCTGCAGAAATAGCTCATTATCATGTTAGCCAGCTTGCAAGGCGATTATATGGAAAATATATTGCTCCAAAAGCAAAGCATTTAGAAAAGAGAGTTGAAGAAATAAAAGAAGGAAAATTCGATAAAGAAATGAAAGAAATCATGGAAAAGAGTATAGAAGAGCTTAAAGAAATGTATAATTCTCGTTATATAGAGCCGGAAGAAGAGGAAATTGTTGTTGAAGCTGACTAGGTGAGAAAATGTATCCAAAAGAATTTGAAAAATCTATAAGAAAGGTTGAAGAAACAAGGCAAGAAAGGCTTAAAAAGCCTCCGGAGAGGTTAGGCGAAAAAGAAAAGGAAGAATTATTAAAGAAATGGCATCCAGATTATAAGCCGGAGGCAAAAAGAAAATTAAGAGTAGGAGTAAGTAAAGGAAGCATTGTACCAAATGAGGTTGCAGACATAATTGAGGCATATCCTTTAATTAATCCAGATGAGATCGATTTAAGCCAAATTGACTATGAAACCGATATTTTAATTATTGGAGGTGGAGGTGCAGGAACTGCGGCAGCTTTATTTGCATACTATAATGGCATATCTCCAGAAAATATAATAATTGCAACAAAACTTCGCCATGGGGACAGCAATACAATAATGGCTCAGGGAGGAATACAAGCTGCAGACAAAGAAAATGATTCACCAGTTATCCATTATTTGGATGTTATAGGAGGAGGACATTTCGCAAACAAGCCGGAGTTAGTGGCTAGGCTTGTTTTAGATGCTCCTTTAATAATAAAATGGCATGAAGAACTTGGTGTAATGTATGATAAAAAGGAAGATGGAGAAATGATAACTATACATGGAGGAGGTACTAGCCGAAAAAGAATGCATTCAGCCAAAGATTATACCGGAATGGAAATAATGCGCGTGCTAAGAGACGAGGCAAGAAATATTGGTATAGAAGTATTGGAATTTTCTCCAGCCATTGATTTACTTATTGATGATGAGGGAAAAGTAGGCGGAGCATTGCTATATAATTTGGAAACAGACCAATATTATGTTGTAAAAGCGAAGGCAGTTATTCTGGCAACAGGAGGATTTGGAAGATTACATATACAAGGATTTCCAACAACCAACCACTATGGAGCAACAGCCGACGGCCTAGTAATGGCGTATAGAGTTGGAGCAAAGCTTAGAGATATGGATTCTGTACAATATCATCCTACTGGTGTAGCGTATCCTGAACAAATAGTTGGGTTACTTGTTACGGAAAAGGTGAGAGGATTAGGTGCTCAACCTGTGAATGTGGAGGGAGAACAATTCGTACATCCTCTGGAGCCAAGAGATGTTGAAGCAGCTGCAATCATAAGAGAATGTTATGGAAGAAATAAAGGTGTTATTACACCTACTGGAATGCGTGGAATATGGCTCGATTCCCCAATGATTGAAATAATACATGGAAAGGGAACTATTGAAAGAAGGCTTGGAGCAATGTTTAGAATGTTTAAGAGATTTGATATTGATATGCGTTACGAACCAATTCTTGTGTTTCCGACGCTTCATTATCAAAATGGGGGTATTGAAATAAATGAGAATGCTCAAGTTCTCGGCATAAATGGAATAATAAAGGGACTATTTGCAGCTGGAGAAGTAGAAGGAGGAGTTCACGGAAAAAATAGGCTTATGGGTAATTCATTGTTAGATACACAAGTATTTGGAAGAATAGCTGGAATTAATGCTGCAAAATATTCAAGAAAGGCAAAAGTAGGAAAATTGAGTTTAGAGCATGTCAAAAAATATGTAGAAGAGCTAAAAAAGGCAGGAATAAAGGAAGAAAGAAAAGCCCCAATCTTGCTTCCAGATTATAGAGAAAAGAAAGTATTATCGAGAGCAATAGACATATTATAGCAATATTCTACCTATCTCTTCCAACGTATCTAAATCATTCATTTTGACCATCTTATTTGATATAGTATATAATACATTGTCAATATATAATGCTCTTTTTACAAAGCTTTCGTAATCCCAGCAAATTTCTTCTAAATGGGTTATTCTCCCTTTAAATTTAAATCCGCTTAAATTCAATTTGTATACATAAGCTCCCTGAAAAACAAACTTTCTGTATATTCTTGAATAATTTGCATCTATTTCTTTGCACATTTCGTGCACTCTGACAGGTATAACTAACAATTCTTTTTTTCTATCGAACAAAAATGCTTTATGGTCATATAATGCCAAGCTATCCGTTCCTATATCTCCTATAACAACCTTATCTATTTCTTTGGGTTCATCAGGATTGGTAACATCAAATAAAGCAATTTTAAGTCCTTCTGTAACTCCAATATTTTCGTCTGCCTCTTTCCCTATTCCAATTATGTGATTCTCATCATATGGATGCAAATAATCGGAATAGCCAGGTATTTTTAATTTTCCTAAGATCTCAGGTTTATAAGGGTTGGATAAATTTATAACAAAAAATGGGTCCATCCTTTTAAAAGTTACAAGATATGCCCTATTTCCCATAAATCTTGCAGAATAAATTTCTTCTCCAACAGCAATATTTTCTAATTTTCCTACTATACTTAGATTTTCGTCCAATATGTAAATATTATTACTTGAGTTTGTCCATGAATAACCAATTGTTGTGGCTATCCTAAAAAATCCATTATATTCGTCCATGGAAAATTGATTTAGAATTCTTCCCAATACTTCTCCAAATGCTTCATATGAGATTTTGCCATTTTTTATTGATATTCTATGAATTATTGTTCTTTCTTTGTAATAATAACTATAACTGTATTTTCTACACGCTAAGAATATATTATACTTTGAAACATACATTGTTTGCACATTACCAATAACAAAACTTTTTTGGTCAATAATTTCTCCTCTTATACTTATCGCAATAACATTTGTAATGGAATCTATTGTATAAGGCATGTCCATGTAATAAATGCAATTAATAGGTGTTGATATGGTCTCATTATCAATTCTTATTTTTGGTAAATTTAATATTTCCTTTTCTTCATAAGTAAAATAAATATCAAATGGTTCTTCAATAGTTACAATATAAACATAGTTATCCAGCATTCTTGCATCGAAATATCTTCCGTCTACTTCGATGTCTTTTATTAATTTAGGCTCTTCTCTATTTGAAATATTATATATCTTAATGAGTGTTGTTGGAAAACCTCTGGAGTAATTCCCAAATTCTAAATATCTATAGGAATAGCAAAAAACAATGAGATAATCCTTATTAATAAAAATATCCATTGGTTCAACGTCTAATACTATTTTGGAAGAAATATTAGCATTTTCTGGAGGATAAGCCCTTATAATATAAATTTTCTGGTTCGTAACCATATAAATATATTCTCCATCTGTTTTGACAAAATCTGGTTCATCAACTCCTTCTACCTGAACATTTGTTTTAGAAAAATCAATATAATCTGATGATTTGGCATGAAAATCTGCTCCTTCTACAGCATCTACAACAATTTCTCCTTTATATACTGGAGTAAAAATTTCCCCCATATTATTTCTGAAAAATTCCAAAACTTGATGATATGTAGTGAAGGGTTTTAATTTATATGTATACTCTCCTCGGCTTGGGATGATGACTACCAATGTTATTAATATTAAAATTACCAATGCTATTTTTTTCCAGTCCATGTTAGTAAAATAAACCTCTATTATAAAAATTTAGAAATTGTTAACTAATTAGCTAATCATCAAAAAGCTAATTTATTCAAAGTAAATTAATAACAATGATTTATTCGTATTCAGCTATTTCTTCATTTGAAGCATGTCCCCTAAAGTTTAAGTATGCGTATATCGACAAAATTGAGCCTTTAAGAAGAAATATAGAGGCTTTTATGGGGAATAGGGTTCATGAAGCTTTAGAAAAACTTTATAGAGATAAATTATATGAAAAGGTTTGTTCATTGGAAGAATTATTAAATTTTTATAATGAAAGATGGAAAAAGGAAATGAGCGAACAAATATTTGTTACTAAGGAAGAATATCGTATAGAAAATTATAGGAAAATGGGAGAAAGATATTTAATAGATTATTATAATACCTACAAGCCATTTGATGAAGGAAGAATAATTGCGCTAGAGAAAAAAGTTTTTTTCCCATTAAATGAAAAATACTGGATTGTAGGAATAATAGATAGAATTGTTGAAAAAGATGGAAAATATGAAGTTCATGATTATAAAACCTCTCTATATTTTCCAACAAAAAAAGAAATAGAAAATGATTGTCAACTTCAATTATATGCTTTAGCTTTGGATTATTTATATGGAATAAAAGAAGTTGAATTAGTTTGGCATTTTTTAGCCTTTAATAAAGAAATAAGATTAAAGAAAAGGAGCTATGAAGGAGCAAGAATGGAATTAATAAAGAAAATAGAAAAAATAGAAAAGGCAATAAAATCGAATGAATTTCCACCAAGAGAATCTTCCTTATGCCCATATTGTGAGTATCAACCAATCTGTCCGGTTTTCAGACATAAATATAAATTAGAAGAAATGGAAGAAATTACGGAGGAAGAGGGTTTTAAATTGGTAAATGAATATTGGAACATATTGACAAAAATTGAAGAATTAAAGATTCTTAAGGAAGAAATTAAGGAAAAACTTATAGAATATGCTAAAAGAAATAATTTACAATGTGTCTATGGAAGTGAAAAAGTAGCAAATATTAAAATAAGTAAAAATTTGTATTTTAACAAAAAATTAAAAATTAAGGAAATCCTTAAAAAAGAGGGATTATACGAAAAATATACAAAACTTGATACTTGGAAATTAGCGGATGATTTCAGAAATAACTTACTTCCTAAGCATTTAATGGAAAAATTGAGAGAATTTATTGAGGAAAAAGAAAACACAAGAATTTATTTAAAAAATTTGGAAAGGGAAGAATAATGTTAATGATATTTGTTTGTTTTTAGTAATTTATGAATTGATGAGTAAATATAATCCTAATCAATAAATATAATTACCAAAAATTTATTATGTCGAGATGGGAAGCGTTAAAGATCTAATTATAATAAAAGAGGCAAAAAATGATGAGGAAGGTATTGCTAACTTCATTTTTTCCGACCGTTATTCAGTTTTTGACTGGGGAGAAATGCCAAACCACATAGAAAACAAAGGAGAAGCATTGTGCATAATCGGTGCTTATTTTTTTGAGAAATTGGAGGAAATGGGTATAAAAACGCATTATATGGGGATAATAGAAAAAGGTAAATTGAAAAAATTGGATGAAATAGAAAAGCCAACAAATATAATGCAGTTTAAATTACTCCGCGTTCTTAAGCCAAAAGTGAAAGAAAATGCATATGATTATTCAATTTATAGAAAAGAGAAAGGCAATTTTCTTATCCCATTAGAAATAATTTACAGGAATTCTCTTCCCGCTGGCTCAAGCGTTTTTAAAAGATTAAAAGAAGGAACTTTAAAACTTGAGGATATCGGGCTAAAAGAAATGCCAAAAGAAGGACAAAAACTCCCTCATCCAATAATTGATGTATCAACAAAACTTGAAGAAGTCGATAGATATATTAGCTGGGAAGAGGCAAAGCAAATCGCAGGATTAAGTGAAGAGGAAGCGGAGGAAATGAAAAAAATTACATTGGAGGTTAATGATTTGATAACAAAAGAAATTAAAAAAGCAAATCTTGAAAATGAGGACGGAAAAATTGAATTCGGCTTTGACAGAAAAAGAGAGTTACTACTGGTAGATGTTATTGGCACTCCTGACGAGTGTAGATTTAAGTTCAATGACATGCCAGTAAGTAAAGAGATTGCAAGAATTTTTTATAGAAATACTGAATGGTACAAGGATATAGAAAAAGCAAAAAAAATCGATAGAATAAATTGGAAGAGCCTTGTTTCTTCTCCGCCTCCTCCCCTTCCAGAAAATTTAGCAAAGCTTTTATCAGATTTATACAAAGCTTGCTGTAATGAAATAACTTCCAAGAATTGGTTTGATGTAGGGAGTTTAAGAGAAATTATTAGGGAGATAAAAGACTGCTTAAACTTGTAATAATTAAATTTGCTGAATCAACAGCACAATTCATTCCAACTCCCTTTGAAGAAACACAATCTCCAGCTATATATAGATTTTTTATGGGAGTATTTACATTTGGCTTAATACAATCTATTGTTTTTGCTACCCCGTCCAAATGCCATATTGAGGAATAGATGCTCCATTCAACATATTTCTCATAATTTGGTAGCAATCTTTCTAAATTTTTATCTATAATGTCTTTTAACTCCAACATTTTCTTCCTATTCTTAGCTTCTTCAGGAGAACAAATTGCGTAGCTTTGGATAATGCATTTTTTCTTTGGCGCTATTCCTAAGGTATAGTTCATTTTAAAATCAACCATTCCAACAACATCATTTCCTTCAAAATCAACATCTCTTTCAATAAAAACAAAAGATTTATTCAATGCATTTCCTATTCTATCTATATCTATTGCATGGTATGAGACTAAGCTTCCTGTTGGTTTTAATTTCTTAATATAATTTACCCACTCATCCGGAAACTCTCTTTCATCAGCTACCGAGAATATATGTTGTACTGGAATAGTCGAAATTATTAAGTCATATTCTCTTTCTTCCTTTCCAATTTTTATCCCCTTTGCAACACCATCTTCAATAATTATTTTATCCACTTTTTTGTAAATTATCTTTCCTCCATTATTTATAATATAGTTTGCTATCGATTTTGAAATACTTTCCAATCCATCATATGGATAAATAACTGGGTGTCCTCCTAATAATTCCCGCTGGGCGAAAAATGTTTCTCCAGCGGAAATTTTTGATAAGTCATTTACGGTTGTAATAAGACGGGGAAATAGTTCTAAAATTAATTTTAATTTTCCTTTTCCATATCTTTCTATCATTTCTTCAATGGATATTTTTTTCATCTCTTCGATTTTGGATTTTCTTGTAGTAAGAAGTTGGAGTATTCTTGGTAATATTTTCAATTTATCTTTTGCTTTTAATATAGGATAATCTATTTTATCACCTATTAATCCTAAACGGGAGCCAACAAAATCAATATTTATTCCTAATTTTTTGAGTAATCTTACGCAGGCGCCCTTTTTCCCTCCCCCCAATAAATGAAATCCTAAATCTATTTTATAACCTTTCAAGCTTGTATCTAAATTTTTAGAAATAATTTTCATTTCAAATTTTTTTATAAGATTTTCATATTCATCTGGACTACAAGATAAAGCTCTTCCTCCTATTCTTTCCCTTTCATATAAAACAACTTCCCATCCATTTTTTACCAATAGGGAAGCTGTTGCCAATCCTCCCAATCCCGCCCCTATTATACAAGCTCTCATTTTACATCTCCGGTTGGAATAACTTTAGACCAGCTAATGGAGTGAAGGCAATATACCATAATATAGGTAATACAACCAATGCCAAAGAAATTATGCCAATTTTACTCATAAGCATTATAGGAACTATTGAATATCTAATAAATGCAGCTGCTGCAATCAATTTTCTTATTTTTATTCTATTGAATCTCCTTAGCCACAATAACTTTATTTCTATCAAAATTATGAGGGAAATTAATAACAAGAGTAAAATGAGTTGCCATACATAATATTTTAGCCCATAAATAAAAGGAATAAAAACGAAACATGCTGATGATAGTCTTATTCCCATGCCAAATGCTTTAAAGTGCCAAGGAACTTCTATCCTTCCTTCTTCTACTTTTACACCAGATACTAAAGCAATGTTTTTTACGCCCATTAAGTAATCATGGTCCGCATCTTTTATACCCCCTTCTACAGCATTCATATGTAATGTTTGGTTGAATGTCAGAAGGAAAATTATCCAAGTGAGTAAATTTGGTTTTGAAAAAGCCAACGCACCAAATAAAAAAACAAATGATATTGACAACGCCACCAAAAAATCTGAGCCTGCTAATTTCTTTCCATATAAATTATAGATGGTTCCCAATATCCCAGCCAGCACTAAAACAACTATTCCCGCAAATTTTAAATCATCAAAATTGTAATCCTTCCATAAAATAAAGGCAAAAAGAAATGTTAATATAACGCAAAAAATACAAATTGCTACAGCATTTTTTCTTTCTATTATTCCACTCACTAACGGTTTCTTTTGCAACTCTTTTATAAGCCTATCTAGTTCAACGTCAGCATAATCATTTAAAACGAAACCAAAAATAGCGGTAAAACAGCCAATTGCAAACAGAATGGCTAATTTATAAAAATCGTATATTCCAACAGAGATGGCGCCGAAAACAGGGGGAATCGCCAGTCCCCCCAAGCCCGGTAACCGTATTAGTTTAATATAAGCATTGAGTTTTTGCATCATAAAAAAATAAAAAAGGGTATTAAATTTCTACGCTATTAAATTTCTCCATTAATTATTTTTTGTTTTAATTATCTATAAAAGATATAACAAAATAATAAATACACAATTTTATACTATGGAAAGAAAAATTATAGAAAAAATTGAGGAAATAATCAGTAAAGATAGGATTTTTACCGATACAGCAGATTTATATGCTTATGGTTTTGATGCATCTATACATCATGCAACGCCCGACATTGTTATAAGACCAAAAGATGCGGAAGAAGTAGAAAAAGTTGTAAAAATAGCTAATGAATATCGCATTCCTATTATTGCAAGAGGTTCGGGCACCGCTTTGTGTGGGCAGGCAGTGCCTATCTATGGGGGCATTATTCTAGATATGACCGGAATGAATAAAATAAAGGAAATAAGAGTAGAAGATTTGTATTGTGTTGTTGAACCAGGTGTTGTATATGCAAAATTAAATGAAGCATTGGCGAAATATGGGTTCTTTTTCCCTCCTACTCCAGGAAGTGGAGATGTTTGCACAATTGGGGGAATGCTCGCTGTTAATGCTTCTGGCATGAGAGCAATAAAGTATGGAGCAACTCGTGATTATGTTCTTGGTATGGAAATTGTTTTTCCATATGGAAGGGTAAGATTTGGAGGGAAAACGTTAAAGAACTCTTCGGGCTATCAAATAGAACGTTTAATTGTTGGGAGCGAGGGAACTCTTGGAATAATAACGGAAGCCACTTTACGAATTGCTCCTCTTCCCCAAAAAAGAGCTGTTGCATTGGCATCTTTTGATGATGTAATTGATGCAGGTAAAGGAGTGGCAGAAATTATTGGAAAAGGTGTGCTTCCTTCAGCATTAGAAATTATGGATAGAGTATGTATTCAAGCTGTAAATAGGGCAATGGGTATTGGATTACCAGATGCAGAAGCTATTTTATTAATTGAAGTTGATGGAAATGAAAAGGAAGTAAAAGAAAATATAGAAAAGATTGCAAAAATTTTGAAGGAGAAGGCGAGCAAAATAGAATTTACTGATGATGAGCAAGAAATGCTTAAATTGTGGAAAGGTAGAAAAGGGGTTTTACCCTCTTTATCAAGATACGGTGAAAATATGGTTTCTGTTAGCTTAGCTGATGATATGTGCTTACCCATTTCAAAAATTCCATATGCAATAAAAGAATTCCAAAAAATAGCAAAGAAATATGGCATAATCATTGGAACATATGGACATGCTGGAGATGGAAATTTACATACAAAAGTTTTAATTGACCCAACAAAAGAAGAAAATTGGAGAAATGCAGAAAAAGCTGTGGATGAGATATATAAAGTTGTTTACCAGCTTAATGGAATTGCGAGTGGTGAGCATGGCATAGGAATAACAAAAGCACCTTGGATGAATGGAGATTTATCAACAATGGAAAAAATAAAAAAGGCAATAGACCCAAACAATATCATGAATCCAGGAAAAATGATGCAATGGAAAAAAGGTATAATAGCCTATTTGAGATATCCCGTTAAAAATGAGGAAAAAAGATTTAGAACTGTTACTTGAAAAAATAAAGAAACCAAAAAAAATCAAAGTTAATCTGGAGCAATACATTACGCCAGCAAACATTGCCTCAGATATTTTATGGACTGCTTTTTATAATGGAGATATAGAAAATAAAATTGTTATTGATTTGGGATGCGGAACGGGCATTTTTTCTATTGGAAGCGCTTTATTGAATGCAAAAAGGGTAATAGGTATTGATATAGATAAGGAACTCGTTGAAATAGCGAAGAATGAGGCAAAAAGATTCGGATTGAAAATAGAATTTTTAGTAATGGATATTGACGAATTTAATGAAAAAGGAGATACGGTTATTATGAATCCTCCATTTGGCGCTCAATTTTCAAATAGAAGAGCTGATAGAAAATTTATAAAGAAAGCAATGGAACTTTGCCGCACATTTTACTCCCTACATTTAAAAGAAACGATCGAATTTATAAGGAATATTATAAAAAGAAATAATTGGAAAATATGTATGGAGAAAGAATATAAATTCCCATTAAAAGCCTCTCTCCCTTTTCATGAGAAAAAAATCGCATATTATGATGTTGTAATGGTAATGGCTAAATCAAAACATTTTTCCAATTACAAAAGCAATTAACGCTGTTATTGCTATAGAAATTAAATTTACATCGCTATTGGTTAAAATGGTGTCTTCTCCCTTTATATTTCCCTTATATCTCCCCTGAAAGGTTGCCCCTAATAAGGAATCAATGTGACAACCCAATAATCCCAATAAAATACATAATACAAACTGTAATATACTCAAATTAAGCAGGAAATAACCCAATATGGATATAATGAATGCTCCTATAAAGGAAAAAAATTCCCCTAGTAATGAAATTGCGCCATTTGTCCCAGCCTCCACCCTTTTTAGATTTGTAATAAAATAAGCCTTATCAGATAGAACGCCAATTTCTGAAGCTAAAGTATCTGCCAAAGCAACTGATATAGAAACAACAAATGGAAAAGAAAAATCCAAATTTAATGATGAAAAAATAGCCAAAACAGCAGGAATGAGGCCATTTGCAACAACGTTCATTGCTCTTCTTGCAGCTCTTTCTTTTAGTCTCTGCCTTTTGAAATTTCTCTTGTATTTTGTTGCAATTGCGCCTAAGATTAAAAAAATAAGAAGGAGAAGAAACCAGTAAATTCCTTGTGTGAATAGAATAGTTGCTCCGATTATTATTGCAAATATTGTTCCTCCTGTATCCAATACTCTAAATTTTAAGGAAATAATTGCAAACAGAAGGCAAATTATTATGTTTGTAAAGATTTCGATCATCCTTTTACTACACCTAATGGCACCATTTTTGCTACTTTTAATGATAAGCCAGCCCCATGTGTGGCATTAACAACTTGACTTACATCTTTATATGCATCAGGGCTTTCTTCCGCCATCACAACCCAACTTGCTGGATGAGCATAAATTCCTTTCTGTTCTAACTTTCTTGCAATTTCTCTTCCACTCCATCTTCTTTTTGCTTGCTCTCTTGACATAACTCTTCCTGCACCATGACAGGTTGAACCAAAAGCTTCTTCAGATTGTTCTGTTCCCTTTAATAAATAGCTCTCAGTTCCCATATCTCCAGGTATCAAAACAGGTTGCCCAATCTTTTGATATTTCTTTGGAATTTCCTTTCTATTTGGGCCAAAAGAGCGAGTTGCTCCTTTTCTATGAACACAAACTAATTTTTTCTCTCCATCCACAACATGCTCTTCAAATTTTGCGATATTATGGCAAACGTCATAAACAATATGCATTCCAAGTTCTTCAGCATCCTCTTTTAAAATGTTTTCAAACGACTGCCTTACCCAATGGACAATCATTTGCCTGTTTGCCCAAGCAAAATTGGCTGCACAAGCCATTGCCTTAAAGTAACTTTCTCCCTCTTTACTTTTTACTGGTGCACAGGCAAGCTGACGGTCGGGCAAACTAATATTATATTTTCTAACAGCTTGTTCTAATACTCTCAAATAATCTGAACATATCTGGTGCCCGCATCCTCTAGAGCCCGTATGAATCATTACAACAATTTGGTCTTTTTCTATTCCATAAACCTTTGCCGCTTCTTCATCAAAAACTTCTGCTACTCTCTGAATCTCTAAAAAATGATTTCCCGCCCCTAACGAACCCACCTGACTTTTTCCTCTTTCTTTAGCCCTTTCTGATACATAACTGGCATCTGCAACATCCATGCAACCATTTTCCTCTAAATATTCTAAATCCTCTTCCCATCCATAACCATTTTCAACCGCCCATCTCGCACCCATTTGTAAAACGTCATCGAGCTGAGCTTTATTTAGTCTCACCCTCGCCTGACTACCTACTCCTGAAGGGACATTTTTAAAAAGTTCATCTACAAGTTGTCTAATTTTGTTTTTGTCCAGATCATTGACTTTTAAATTTGTTCTTACAAGACGAACTCCGCAATTTATATCAAATCCTACCCCTCCAGGAGATATTACTCCCTCCTCTGCATCTGTGGCTGCGACCCCGCCAATTGGAAATCCATATCCCCAATGTATGTCAGGCATCGCTAGCGATTTACCCACTATGCCTGGTAAAGTTGCCACATTGGCTGCCTGCTCTGGAGCATTGTCTTTCCTTATTGATGGTATCATTTCATCACTTGCATATATCAGGGCGGGTACTTTCATTTTCAAATTACCATTTATTCCCCTGTATGTTTTTGGGATTTCGTACCTGTAATCTCCTATTTTTACAAGTGGACCACTCCACATTTTTATCACCTATATATCAAATAATACTTTAATGGTAACTCCTTTTTTATTTCTTTTTATTTCCAACATATGGTATGTTACCGCTTTTATCTCCACACCATACCCATGTTTCTGCCGATCATATTTTTCTCCACATGCATAACCAATAAGTCTATCATTTAATTTAACTTCAAATTCTCCAAATACAAGATTCTCAACATCATGTATGTAAAGCAATTCTGAGAGCCAGTCCACAAGCAACAATTCTTCATCATCTCCTTTTTCTAACTCAATTTTTTTCTTTACTTTGCAATCTATTTTGCTTCCGTCTGTTATTATCGCAAACATTCCTTTAGCAGCATTTTCAAATGCCTCTTCCAGATTTTTCCCATATGCTTCTATTCCAACATCTGCTGTATGCTCAATAATTTTATACATGTTTGTAAAATTGCTAAGTTATAAAAACTTATGGGGGAGGGGGAAAAATAGACAATTAGAGGTGGAGGCAATATCCATCCCCCTCCCAACAATTTTATAAAATTAAGTGTTTATAAAACTTTCTATTTTATTTGGGGCGGGGCTGTCAAAAATTTTTGAAAAACGGCTTACTGCATTTGTAGTCATCTACATCTGGATTTCTTGATAACCCCTTACCAATTTAAACCTTAAATTTTTAAATTTTAAAAAATATAAAAATACCGCGATGATGAATACTTCCGCCACTGATAGATGATGAATATTACGCTATCGGAGCGGTTTATGATAGAATAAAATATAAAAATAAAATTTTATTCCAACAGCATGAAATTGCTCGAATTCCAAGGAAAAAAACTTTTTAAGGAATATGGCATACCTGTACCCCAAGGCATTGTTATTGAGAAAAAAGAGGATTTAAAAGATATAGATATTCCCTTTCCATGGGTAATGAAAGCCCAAGTTTTGGTGGGAGGAAGAGGAAAAGCAGGAGGTATTAAATTTGCAAATAATATGGAAGAAGCAATAAAGAATTTTGAAGAGCTCATAACCATGGAAATAAAGGGGGAGAAAGTAAGAAAAGTGCTTATTGAGGAGAAATTAAGGATCGAAAAGGAATATTATTTAAGCTTTTTTATAGATAGGAGTAGCAGAAAATATTTAATGATGTTCTCTTTTGAAGGAGGTGTCGATATAGAAGCAATGGCTGAAAAAGTAATGAAAATTTATGTTAATCCTTTAATTGGGTTGCAACCATACCATTTAAGAAAACTGCCAAAAGAAGTGCGAGAGATTGCAAAAAAGCTGTTTCAGTTATTTATTGAAAAGGATTGTGAGCTGGCAGAAATAAACCCTTTAGTTATTTCAAATGGATTGGCTATTGCTGCGGATTCAAAAATAATCATAGACAATAATTCCATTTATAGGCATGAAGACTTACCAAAAGAAGATATAGAACTTACCCCTCTAGAAAGGGAGGCAAAAGAAAAAAGAATTGCTTTTGTTCAACTTGAAGGAAATATTGGAGTTATAGCAAATGGAGCTGGTCTCACAATGGCAACTTTAGATGCATTAAATGAGTTTGATGGTAAGGGAGGGGTATTTTTAGATTTAGGAGGAACAGATGACCCAGAAAAAGTAAAACAGGCTTTTGAATTAATGGCAAAAGCAAAACCAAAAGTGATTCTCCTAAATTTATTTGGAGGTATAACAAAATGTGATACAGTTGCAAAAGGCATTATAGAATTTTTGCAAGAGAATAAAATCAATTGTCCCGTTATAGCTCGTATTAAGGGAATGAATGAAGAAAAAGCAAGGCAAATGCTTAAAGAATATGTTATTCCTATAGAATCTTTTAAAGAAGCTGCAAAAAAGGCAGCTGAGCTGGGTGGTTAAAATGGCTATATGGGCGGATGAAAATATAAGGCTGCTTGTTCAAGGCATTACAGGGCATCAGGGACGTTTTCATACAAAAGCCATGATGGAATTTGGAACGAAAATCGTAGCTGGGGTGACGCCTGGCAAAGGCGGACAAGAGGTTCATGGAGTGCCAGTTTATGATAGTGTTGAAGAAGCCATGGAAATGAAGCCGAATGCAAGCATTGTTTTTGTTCCAGCCCCTTTTGCTAAAGATGCTGTTATCGAAGCATTAGATGCGGGAATAAAGCTTATTGTTGTAATAACGGAAAATATTCCTTTCCATGATACAATGCAATTTATACACTATGCAATATACAAAAAAGCCCGTATCATCGGACCAAATTGTCCTGGTATAGCTTCTCCAGGAAAAACAAAGATTGGAATTTTTCCAAATGTAATATTTAAGAAAGGAAATATTGGAGTGGCTTCCCGCTCTGGAACATTAACCTATGAAATTGTAAATGCTTTGAGCAAAGAAGGCTTAGGGCAATCAACATGTGTCGGCTTAGGAGGAGACCCTATTATAGGTTCAACATTTATCGATGCTCTAAAAGCTTTTGAAAAAGATGATGAAACGCATGCAATTGTTTTGGTTGGAGAAATTGGGGGCACAGCAGAAGAAGAAGCTGCTGAATATATAGAAGCAAATGTAAGCAAGCCAGTATATGCGTATATAGCTGGGAGAACAGCTCCTCCTGGGAAAAGAATGGGGCATGCAGGAGCCATCATATCTGGTAAAAAAGGGACGGCAGAATCAAAGATAAAAGCTTTTGAAAAAGCTGGCGTAAAAGTTGCTCGTTTTCCTCATGAAATAGCAAAGTTAATTAAAAATGATAAGAGAATTTAAGGGGAAAAGACCAAAAATAAGCAATGCCATTGTTGATGAACTGGCAATTCTTATTGGAAACGTTATAATAAAAGATGGTGCGAATATATGGCCCCATGCAATGTTGAGGGCAGATGAAGAAGAAATTATAATAGAAGAAAATGTCGCCATATTAGAAAAAGCATTTATTGAAGCTCCAAAAAAAGTTGTAATTGGAAAAAACAGTGTAATATCTCACGGAGCAATAATTCATGGCGCAACTATAGGAGAAAATGTTCTTATTGGTATAGGGGCTATCGTTCTGGAAGTAAATGTTGGGAAAAATAGCATAATTGCTGCTGGTTCCGTCGTTACAAAAGACGTTGAAGAAAATTCTTTTGTAGCTGGGATACCTGCTAAAAAATTAAGAGGAATAAAAGAGGAGGAAATTAAAAAAATAAAAGAAATTGTGGAGGAATTAAAGGAAAAGGCGAGATATTTAAAAATGGGCTAATTTAATTTTATGAAAGAAATCACCATAGAAGGAAGGAAACTTTACTTATTGCCAGTAATTCATGGGTTGGTAGGAGAAGAAGAAAAAGTAAAAAAAGCTTTTGAAGATTTCAGCCCAGATTGTATTGCAATAGGTATTTCCCCAGAAGATATTGAAATAATGGGTAAAATAGATGATACAGAAGAATATGAAATATCTTTCCAACATCAATGTTATTTAATGCATCTTTCCAATTATGGCAAGATTTCTCTCCCACCTTTGGATATTAAAGTGGCTTATGAACTAGCTAAAAAAAATAAGATACCAATTTTAGCAATTGATATAAATGATGATGAGTATGCTGATTTACTCACTCAAAATGTTTCGATATTTTCCTTGATTAGACATTCCAGAAAAATAAAAAAATTAGCAAAGAAAAAGTTCAAAGCAAAAAATGCGAAAGAATTTGTAATGGAATGGGACAGGGAGATAAATTCAATAAAAGCTTTTAGAAAAATAGAAGAGATAAGGGAGGAAAGGATGACGCACAATCTTATTAAACTCTGTAAGAATTACAAGAAAATTTTGGCTATAATCCCATTTGAAAAATACGATGGAATTAGGAAAAGATTGGAAGATATGTAAAAGAAAGTTATAAAAGATAATGGCATATTACCAACCAATGAGAAAAAAAGTAATAATAATGGGGGCTGCGGGAAGAGACTTTCATAATTTCAATGTTTTTTTCAGAAATAATAAAGAATATGAAGTAATTGCTTTTACAGCTGCACAAATTCCAAATATTTCTGGGAGGAGATATCCAAAGGAGCTTGCAGGCGAACTTTATCCAAATGGCATACCAATTTATAGCGAGGATGAACTTCCAGATTTAATAAAGAAACATGGAGTGGATGAAGTTATCTTTTCATATACAGATGTTTCATATCAATATGTAATGAATAGATGCTCCATTGTAAATGTTGCTGGGGCAGATTTTAAATTATTGAGTCCAGAGCATACAATGCTTAAATCAAAAAAACCTGTTATTGCAGTATGTGCTGTAAGGACGGGATGCGGAAAATCCCAATTTTCAAGAAAAATTTTCGAAATTTTGGCTAAAAGATGTAAAGTTGTGGCAATAAGACATCCAATGCCATATGGAGATTTAGCAAAGCAAAAATGCCAAAGATTTGCAAGTTATGAAGATTTAGACAGGCATGAATGTACCATAGAGGAAAGAGAAGAATATGAGCCGTATATTGATATGGGGGGCGTAGTATATGCGGGTGTTGATTATGAAGAAATCCTAAAAGAGGCTGAAAAAGAGGCAGATGTAATCATATGGGATGGAGGAAATAATGACTATCCATTTTATAAACCTGACTTGCATATTGTAATCGCTGATCCTCATCGAGCGGGACATGAACTTTCATATTATGCTGGAGAAATAAACTTGAGGATGGCTGATGTTGTCATTATAAATAAAATTGATACAGCAAAGGATGAGGATATAAAGAAAATAGAGAAAAATGTTAGGAATGCCAATCCAAAAGCAAAAATAATCAAAGCTACGTCCCCTATAAAAATTGAAGGTGATATAAAAGGAAAAAGAGTCTTGGTCGTAGAGGATGGCCCCACTTTAACACATGGAGAAATGAAATTTGGTGCTGGAACAATAGCAGCCATGAAAGAAAATGCCGAGATAATTGATGCAAGAAAATATGCTGTTGGTTCCATTAAAGAAACTTTTGAAAAATATTCTCATCTAGAAAAAATATTGCCAGCGATGGGATATGGAGAAGAGCAAATAAGGGATTTAGAAAAAACAATAAATTTGGCGGATTGCGATGTTGTTTTAGCTGCAACACCTATTGATTTAAAAAGAATCATAAAAGTGAATAAGCCAATTATTAGGGTAAGATATGGAGTGGGGGAAGAAGCAGAAAAAGAGTTAGAAAAAATAATCGAGGAGTTTCTAAAAAATGTTGATTTTTCCAGCTAACAATTCATCTTTTATCTCTCCCAATTTTTCTAATCTTTCCCTCACAATTTCTTCCACCCCTGAATCTACTTTTCCTCCAATTATTCCAATTCCCACCACTAATGGGTCAGTAATTGGTCTACCTATCTGAGACAGCATTTTAACATATGCTTCTTCCACATCATAATTTTTTACTATATCATCTGCTATTCTGGTAGCTGTTATATTGTAGAGTTTGCCAACATGTGTTACCGGGTTTTTTCCAGCAGCCGCCTCCATCGATACCGGGCGGTTCGGAGTAATTAAACCATTTATTCTGTTTCCTCTTCCTACTGAGCCATCGTCTCCATTTTCCATTGATAAGCCGGTAACAGTTAAATAAAAAATTCCTTTTTCATAATCATCTGCGGTATTTATGGCAAGGCTCACATCTTTATCTGTAAATTTTTTGGCAAAATCTAGTAAATCTTCCGCTACTTCTTCCTTTACACTTATATAATGGTCTGCATCTGGAATATATTTATCAACCATTGCTATTGCAACTGTAACATTTATCCTATCTTCTACTCTACAACTCATTACTTTAACATCCTGTCCTAATTCGGGATAGCTACTTTTTAAATTGATGTTTATATATCTTTCCATTTGTAAAGTTAGCTTTTCTGTTTCAGAAAGAGGAGCATATCCAGCACCAACTGATGTATCATTTGCTAATCTTCTACGTGGGTCATAAACGCTTTTTAAATCTTGACTGCCTTCCCATATTTTACAATCTATTATAACATCTGTATCTGCATTTAAATCTGGGAAATTCTTTTCTAAATATTCATGAGCTGCTCTAACAGCAATGGCCCTTATAGGCATTCTCTTATTTCCAAATAATGCTGTTGCTCTCCCTACAAGCAGTATATAGGCTGGTTCAATAATTACTCCTCCTCCAAATGAGGGTTGTGATTGTCCCCCTACAATTTGGCATTCATCCGTATTATGATGCAAAATATAACCGAAGTGCTGTAGATATTCTTTACATAAAGCTCTTGATACGCTTTCCGCTAATCCATCAGCTATTGAATCGGGATGGCCTATTCCTTTTCTTTCTACTATTTCAACTTTTTGTTTTTCAACTGGGATGCTATTTAGATTTTCAATGGTAATTTTCATAAAATGAGGATTGAAAACCTATACTTATATTTTTGTGTTTTACTTTTTCTATTATTTCTTTTTCGAGACTTTACATTAACTTTTTACATTAAAAGTATTTAAATATCCTTAAAAATATTCTAATTAGGTAGATAATCATGCAAACGCAAAATCTGAAAAAAGTGTTTAGTGAGCATCCGGAGATCTTAGTAGCTTATCTATTCGGCTCTTTAGCAAAAGGAGAAGCAAATGAGAAAAGCGATGTAGATATAGGCATTCTTGTTAGTAAGAATTTCAAACCAGATAGATTTTACGAAGTGAAAATAGCTGAAGAGATAGAAAAAGAAGTTGGTTTAAGAAGAGTGGAGGTTGTGATATTAAACGATAAACCCGTAAGCTTTCTTAACCAAGTCTTAAGATATGGTAAACTCATTTTCTGTAGAGATGATAAAGCGAGAGTTTCTTTTGAAACTATAGTAACGAAAAAATTCATAGACCTTAAACCATATTTTGAAGAATATAATAAGATGAGGGTGTTGAAGTATGATTGATAAGGATTTAATAGAAGCTAAATTTGACATAATAGAAACAATTCGCTTATTTAATTTCTTGAAGAAGATGCTTTGTAAAGATCTTGAAATTTCTTAAAAAGGTTTCAAATTCTTTAGTCGGTTTAACGATAAACATGCTTCTTTCGAAAGGGTCTTCTAAAATTTCATTTCCGATATCGAAAAACTTTCTATTCTTTTCCAAGTTTTCTCTATATTTTTGATAATAAAGAGAAAAAAGTATCTTATCTATTATCTGTTGCTTTAATTTACTTACAAGAGTCAATTTTGGATCCACCACGAATATATCATAGAAATCTCTCAATTTTTGTTTCCTTCTTGTCAATATAGCTCTTATTTTTTCACAAAGGATTTCTTTTATATCGTAAACTACCACATTAAAAGGCTTATAAAATTCAAAAAAATCTTGAAAATATGTTTTTTCGTTTCTATCTAACTTAGCGTTTGTTAATAATGTATTTGCTCTTCTTTCCTTAGGTTTAAACAAAATTTTCTCGACAAAATTTACTTGGATCTTAATTATTTCTTCTTTATACCACATTTTAAACGTTACCATTCTTCCACCTCCTCCAAACTCAAAATATTTTTTATCCTCCAAATTAGAGAGAAAATCGATATTCATCTTCTTTCCTACCAATTCAAGAAATTTTGCAAATTCATTTATTTTTTCTATCAGTTTCTTTCTTATCCTTTTCCTTCCTAATCCTTCCCATATCTCCTGATTTAACCATGTAAAATCTAGATCAACACTAAACCTATAATATCCTAAATAACACTTTATCAAACAACTACCTCCCTTAAAGATGTAATTCCTTCCAAAGTTTTCTGAAATTTCTTTCAGAATTCTGTGAATTATAACATCTCTTTCAATTAACGATCTATTTTCTATTCCTGTTTTCTCGGCAATAAATTCAACAAATTCAGATAAGTCTGGCATTTTCCATCATTCCTTTAACACTTTTTGGATAAAATTTCACATACTTTGCTAATCTTTTTCTATTCACTTTATTCCTGTATTCTTCAATAAAAGAAATAATCTTTTCTTCTGGTACAGACCTGTATCTAAAAATATAAATAAAATCTAGCAATGTTTTTTCAATATCGGAGAATGGAATTTCATCATTTTTAATCCCAAAGCTCAATAATTTTGGTTTTAACTTAATGAACTTCACTTTTTCTCCCATAACCTTTATTTCCTTTGCTCTGAAAATTTTATCGTTTATTATGAAGATAGTATCAAAAAATTCATGGGTTAAACCATTCAATCTTAATGCTGTGTACAAACCAAAATACCATTTTATCCTAAGTTTATTCATTCCTAAGGAAAGAATTCGATAAATACTCAACGCTTTTTTCAATTTAAATTCTTCAATGTTCTTTACATAATATAACCCTCTCAGAATTCTTATCAAATATCCATAGTAAATCATAAAGTTCAGTGTATTATCAATGTTTACCCTAAATCTTTTCAAGACTTTTTCTATTTCTTCCCTTTCTAAAACCTTTCCTCCATATTCCGAAATCAAGTATTTTATCGCATTCCTCATGATTGTTATTTATATAACAATAATTAAAAAAGTTTTTGGTTGTTATATAAATAACAAGATGGAAATGACAATATTTTACGTCCTTTTATATATTTTACCACTAAAAAGTATTTAAATACTCTTAAAAATATTTCTAATTAGGGTAGATAATCATGCAACGTACTTTACGAATTCCAAGCTTTGTAACACCAGAAGCATATTTTAAAGTCATAAGCGAAGAGTTAGCTCGCCGTATCCTTTCTCGACCTTACGAAGCAGATGCTTCTTTTTCCACTTACTCACAAGCTTTACCAAGCATAGAAAGTGAATATGTTACTCCTAGCAATATTTGTGTTTCTTATAATATTAATGGTAAGCCAACTTTGGAGCAATTGATTGATGGATTACCTTCAGAAGAAGAAAGAGGGATAGAGAAGATTTACAATTCGTTAAGCGAGGGGAAAAGGAAAGAGCTGTATGATGTTCTTTTCTATGATAAGCTTATTACCGATGTTGCTGATAGAAGTGAGATTAAAGAGCTTAGAAATAAAATCTACTTTTCTGAAATTGGTAAGAAAAGCAGAAAGGAAGTGAAAAGGAAAATAAGGGAGGAGATTGAGCGATATTTAGAGAATAACGTTAAGCCCATTATAGAAGAATATAGAAAAGAACTTCTTTCTCGAGCAAATGGAGAGAGCGATTTAACCAACGTAATTAATGAAATCTTTTCTCCTCAAAATGCAGGCGATTACCTAAGAGCTTTAGAATACATAAAGAAAATCGGATTTCACAATTTTCTAGAAGAACTCGTGTTTGAAAACGAAAATCCTTCTTCTCCTGTTGAATATCTCCACGAAGCCATTGCAAGCGATGCAATGGCTGATTATTTGCTAAGGAAAGGACTGTATCATATTAGCAAAGATGGTGCTCTTGAAAGAGCAAGCAGCTATGGAGAAATATTTCACAAGCTCTCTAAGCAAGAAAGAAAAAAAGTCAAGGAATATGAAAAGAAGCTTGGGTTGAGGAAGAGCAAGGCATTTGCAATTGGAGCTGCAAGCATTATATTAGGAGCGATAGGAGCAGCAGCTTATCATGCCTACAAAAGCGGAGAAAAGCTTAAAGGAGATGGCTCTTACTTTTTCCACAACCCTAATGATTACATAAAATATCTAAAATCAATATGGAACAAACACAGCAACGATATTGACAACGATCGTATTCCTAATGATGTTGAGGAAAAGTATGGGTTGGATATGTTTGATGGAAAGGATGCCTGGAAAGATAACGATGGTGACAAGTTTCCTGATTGGTTTGAAGAAAAGGTAAGTGGAACAGACCCAGTCATTCCAAATCATAGATGGGCGATCTTGGAGCATGGATTTAATAAAGGTGGGATAGGGTTATACAAAATATTTACTAAAAAATTAGGGGAGAAGGAGGTTCCTTGGGAGGCTTCGGGTTTAGGTTTCGATAAAGACAAAGTCATACTCCTTAAAGGTCCTAATGCAACATTTCAGAATTATCTTGATGCCATAAATGAAACGAAGCAAAAAATTTCTCCGAATGATTTTTTGGTGATAAGGATATATGGGCATGGAGCTGAAGGGTGGTTTGGTTTTAATAACGGGAGCGAATTAAAAGATGATTATACGTCAGATTTGCATCAATATTCTGAAATAATAAAACCAATAGAGGATGTTGAATGTGATCGTATAATCTTTTTTATAGACGCTTGTTATAGTGGTTCGGCAATACAATCATTTAAAAAAGCTTTATTTAAGTCTCCTATTATTGTATATACAAGTGGGAAAAGCGACGAAACAACTGCACCTCATATCGACAATTTTCTAAAAGCATTAGATGATAAAAAGCGGATAGAGATGGAAACTATTTTATTTCCCTTTATGAAGCTTATAAAAGTGTATACGATGAAGTTTCAACATTTAAATATGAACCAGACTATCCTCAACAATACGATCCTTTTAATTTAGCTAATAAAACATATTTGGCTCCTATTGTGGCGAAGGAATAACGATCAGTAGAATTGTGCTACTAATACTTCAATTGTTAATTTAAACAAAATCAAGAATAAGAAAATTTAAATAAATCCTTAGGTAAAAAATAAAATTATGAAAAAGAAATTTCTAGTTGTAGTAGTACTTCTTTTTTTAATAGCCTTTACAAAGAATGTTTATGCTGCATGTAAAATTTCTTGTTATACTTGTAGTCCCTTCCAGGGTTGTCCTCAAATTCCATCTGGATGCTGGTATGAAGAAGGAAATTATGTAGAAAGAATATGTATAGTTGGAGATGTAAGTTACGGTCCTGGCGATGGGCAGGAAGAGGGTTGTGTAGATGCGGGAGATTACTGGGGATGTTCGTGTTATGATCCTCAAGGATACTGCGGAAATGAGATTTGTTTAGCTACAAGTGAGGGATATAACGGAGCGACATGCGAAATAAAAGATCGATGCTTTTGGAGTGGTTGTGGTTGGAAAACTGTATCTGGTAAATGGGATGCATCTGAAGATAAATGTGTAAAATGTGATAGTAAAATAAAGAAATAGGAATTTTAGGAGATACTTCAGGAATATACGTCGGTTGTGGAGATGATAATCCCAACTCTGGCAATGGGCTATGCGAATCTGCATGTAATGAAACGGTTGCTCCAGAATGTGACGAACATCCTCCTGGCTATCCATGTGGAACAAACAATCCCCATGCAACATGGGGGGTTTGTTGCTACGATGAGCTAACTGGAGAAACTTTTTGCGCAAGATCAGAGAACTGCGGTCCTCCTGATGACGAAGTGAATACAGGGATTCCTTGTGATAACACAGAGGATTGTGTGACTTGTACCAATGAATGTAAATGTCCAGTACAACCATGTGAAGATGAATGTACCTATGGAAAAAAAAGATGTAGTGGTTCTGTAGCTCAGCAATGTGGAGATTGTGACGATGATCCTTGTTATGAATGGTGTGATGTTGAAGATTGTTCCAGCAAGTGGGATAAGTGGACATGTAAGCCTGGAACAACCAAACGTTGTTGGAAAGATGGATATTGTAGTAATGGAAACTGTTATGCAACCTATTCTTCTTGCTCTTGGTACAAAGATTGTGGTGCAGAGTGTGAAGCTGGAGATACAAAAACATGCCCTGATGGAACTGTTGTGAGTTGTGATACTTCAACATGTACATTTCCAAGTTGTCCTTCTGAAATCCCAGAAGGAGCTATAAGAGTCTTCGTAACGTCTAAACAATATAGAGGAGATCTTGGTGGATTAGGTGGAGCGGATGCAAAATGTCAGGCGAGGGCTGACAATGTAAAAAGCATTAATCATTCGATAATCATCCGAGAATTATCTGATGAAGAAACATAATACGTTGATCTCTTTATCAATATGTTTTCGTTTACAAAAATTCCTCAATAGACTTTCTAGTTTGCTTAACTATATATTTCAATACAAATTTGCTTATCTCTTTATGTAGTGGGACCCATGTTGTAAGAACTTTACCATTTTCCAATCGCTTTTTAAAAGTCATATGCTTTCTTGTTCTTACGTTCTTAAATCCATTTTTCTCTAGAACTTCGATTACTTTACGCTGAGGAAGAGGCTTTAATTTTACCATGCGCCTTACCTCTTAAAACAATAGAAGAGAACGTTATTGAAATAGACTTAAAAACTTCAATATTTGGCTTTGGTGTGTCAGGATCTTCCATATATTCTTTAATTAAATCTTCCATATTTTCTTTTGCTTCCTTTTGAGTTTTTCCTTGGGTTGCTAACTCGAATATAGGGCAAAAAGCAATCCACCATTTATCTTCTTTAAACAAAATAATGGGAACCGGTACAGACATATCTTTATCACCTTGCATAATACTAAGTTTTGGCACATATAAATCTCTTTTCATTCAATATATATTTCACCACCATCAAGCATTTAAATACCCTTAAAAATATTTCTAATAGGGGTGAGTATGCGTTTTGCCCTTCACATAAAACCAGAATACGTAGAAGCTGTGAGCAACGAGCTTTTAAAGAGAGCTAGAGGCTTGTTAGCGTATCCTATCGATACTACCAGCGTTAGAGTTTCAACAGATTTTCAGGAATACTGGAATGATAATGTGAATTACAATCCTGAGATTCCGAAAGAGATAAAAGAAATGTTAAATCTCTATGATGGTAGGGAGAAAGACAATATCTACAATGCTTTTATACAGGATAAATATATTGAGGAATTGATCAATGGAGCGAGGGAGATCAAAAGGAAAATTTACATGGAAAATGTGGGGAGAAAAAGCAGAAAGGAGATAAAAAAGGAGATAAGGCAAGCTGTAAAGAAGTATATGGAAGAAAATGCAGGATTGCTTTTAGAAAGATATAAGGAAGAATTGAAGAGAAAAGCGGGAGATGAGTTGAAAAACAAAATAGAGGAATTTTTTTCCGCTAACAATTTGAAGGATTATTATGAAAAGTTGAGCCACATAAAATTCGTTGGCATCGACTCTACTTTAGAAGATCCAACCAAGTCTGCTGAAGATTACTTACATTCCCTATTGAAGGAAGAGGCAGCAGCAGACTATCTAACTAGAAAGGGGCTTTATTTCATTAGCGGAGACGGAGAGTTGAAGAGAGCAAAGAATTATAAAGAAATATTTCACAAGCTCTCTAAGCAAGAAAGGAAAAAAGTCAAGGAATATGAAAAGAAGCTTGGGTTGAGGAAGAGCAAATTATTAACATGGATATCTATTGGTAGTCTTCTAGGCTTATCAGCTGCAGCTCTTGCTTATGCTTCTATGGATCCAGACCATGATGGACTTAGAAATCTGGGCGAGATTCACCATAGAACAGATCCTCACAACCCGGATACAGACGGCGATGGTATTAACGATTATGAAGAAATATTTAAATATAATACAAATCCTCTTAAACCAGATAGCGATTATGATGGATTAACAGATTTTCAAGAAATCTTTAATTATTCAACAGATCCGTTAGACCCGGATTGCGATAAGGATAACTTATTAGACGGTCAAGAAATTGAAAATAAAACCGATCCCTTTTCTATTGATACAGATGGGGATTGGATAAGAGATGATCTTGAAATATTTAAACATCATACCGATCCTACAAAGTTAGATACAGACGGCGATGGTATAGATGATTTTAATGAACTTTTTACATATCCTCATATCTTGAATGCTACGAAAAAGGATGCCGAAAAATTACTAAGCAAGATTCCGAATGTACAGCCAATGCCATGGAATGAAAGTAATGACTATATTAAAGAAAATATAGGTGTTTATCCTTGGGAAGGTTTTATAGGAAGATATAAGGTAGATAATTGGGATCACATTATAATTTCTATTTCAAAGCGAGACCCATTAGTTAAGTTTTTTGCTAAGCACGCTTACATAGAATGGCTTGGACCTAAAAAAGATCCAGGAGGTGAGTGGTCCTATAGCAATGTGGGTATTCTAAAAACTTACGGTGGAAGAATATCTAAAGAATATGGAAGAGGTGGACCAGTTCAGCCGTCCCACTTCCTCACCTCTGGAAGAATCGGGACTTGTCAGCACGCGTCAGTTACTGCAGCAACACTTTTACAACTTATGGGATATGATTCAGTACTTGTTTATGGAGACTATGAACCTATTGGTCAAACATTAGGTCATCAATGGGTAGAGACTGTTATAGATGGTGAGGTATATGTTGTTAACTTTGATGGGTTAGCTCCAAGGGATGAATTTTATTTTTGGAATCCAGACCTTAAGAAAGTTGCAATTGGTGGGATAGAAGGAGCTTGTATACCTTATGACCCAGACTGGTATAAAAAAGGCTTACATGTGTAGACAAACTTAACGATTGAAACAATAATAAGAAGACAACAATTATCGCAACGATGAAATTCATTGCTTTGCTCTCGGAAGTGTTACCATGGTAGCTACGTGAGTTGAGATGCCAAGAAGCTTAGCTTCTCTATTGATCAATGGAATTAACAGAACCAAATAAATTTAAATAATAAATTTGTGTTAATTAAATATATGCTGCGATATCTTGTTGGAATTATTCTTATTGTGTTATTTTGTTGGAGGGGTTTTCTTCTTCACGAATATAAAAGAAAAGCCTATAAAATGTGTAAATGGAACGATTCCAAAAAGTATTTTTTGCTTAGTAGAAGAGCCGAAACTCTTACAAGAAAATAGCTACATGGAAATAAAATTCCTATTGGGAAAAAATGAAAAATTAAGTGAGAATGATTATTTAATTCTATTAACGGATCTCGATAATGTTTCTGTTCAAAGTAATTTAAAATTCGTCAGATCAAGATATCAGTTTTCAGCGGATATAAAGAACGAAAAGAGAGTTGAAATTAACATTTCTGGTTACCTTCCGTCGAGAAACAAGGAAATATGGTTCAATAACTCCCTTATTCGCTTGCCAAATCATGTATTGTTATTCGAAATTCAAAAAACTGAGAAAGGTGTAAAGGTATATGAGATTTATGAATAGAACTTTACTTATTACTTTGATATTGTTATTATCACTATTGAGCATTGGATATGCTCCAGATACATGTCCAATATGCACTCTAAGATATTGTTGTAGTCCGGGATATTGTGATGAAGGTACTATAACTTATTGGACACCAGCTCCATGTACCCATAATCCTGGTGCCCAAGAATCATCTTGTACAGCAGGTCAGTGGTCTCCATGCCCACAGAATGTGTGGAAGTGCTATGATTATTGTGTTCAGACAAGTGATGAAGAGTGTCCAACAGATGAACCATATTGTTATATTATCCAACCAGATCCTAATCCACCTTGTACAGATAACGGGGTACCTGAAGTAGAGCATGGATACTGCGTAGAGTGCTATGAAAATTATCATTGTCCAGGAACTGATGATGCTTGTGAATGCGGAAAAGATTTTACTTGTAAACCATGTTCTGAAAATGAATATTGTGATAAAAATAGATGCCGATCAAAGAAAAAATGTGGGACTGGGGTGGGGGAGATGTGTAAGGGATATAATGTAGCAGAATGTGATTTCTTCTATTGTAGCAGAGAAGGAGAGTGTGGGTACTACGGGCCTTGGAATGCTCATGTTTATTATTATGAGTGTGATGGAAACTCGGCTGATCATACATCTGACTGTGATAAGGATTATTGCAACTGCTATAAGATAAAAAAAGTTGATGATTATGATGGATGGTATGATACAGGTAATACAAGATGGGTTGATGATGATACTAATCCTTGTAAAGAAAAAAAGCAAAAAGAACAGGAGTATAGAGACTACTACTGCAGTTATGGGGAAATGAAGTATAGTGTAACGAACACAAGATGGATAGATACTGGTAATAAAAGAAATAAAGCGGATGGTGCCTCTTGTGGGGAGCCACAGGAATCGGGAAACACATGTTATTATAACTTTGTGTGCAGTTCTGGTCAATGTGTTTATTCTTCGGACTCTAACAAACCATCTACTTATTATGAATCTAATAATCATTGTTATTATAATTGCAATGTTCAGTGCACTAATAGCGGATGGTCAAGAAGTAATTGTACTGATGATGGAGTAAGGCCTTGTGATGGTGCTGTCTGCACGGAAAATGGGTGGGACACCTCTGGGTGCAATCAACCACCTTCCATCACTCTATACGCTCCTTCAAATGGTGCTACGAACTTACTACTTACCAATGGAAAGTTAAAGTTATCCAAAAACAAAAACGATTACGGATATTATTAATAAACCCATTATACCACTCATTTGCCATAAGGGGTAGTTTAACATTTTTCTCATTTTTGCGATTTTTTCAACTATTTCGGCTCTTTCTATTGCAATCTTAATGAGTTTCCATATTCCTCTAACTGGAAATGAATATGCAAATATTAATATGAGAGAAGCTATCAGTGCTAAATACTCATTAAAAAATGTCCATATACCAATAAATGAAAAGAATAAGCCAACAATCGATAATATCAGAGCAATGATGAGAGTTTCTGCAAGCCCCCATCTTACAGCAGGCGTTGCCAACCCAGCTTCTTTATCTTCTATATAATCCTGAGATTGATTGACCAAAGCTATTCCATAATGTGTTATTGTTAATGCAATTATGATAAAGAAAATGGAAAAGGGTGGAAAACCTGCTATTACATAATAAAGGAAGAAGAAGGGGGCAAACATAGCAGAAAAAGCAAGAGTTGAATGAAAAACCCCCCTTACTTTAAAATGAAACGGCTTTATTGAATAAGATAAACCGAAAAAGGTTGATATAGCGACAAAAACAAATAACCAAATGTTTGAAATTTGCAATGATATATGAAAGGCTAAAACGAAGGATATTATTAAATGGAGTATAATAATTAATTTCAGCAAATCTCTTCCTAACTCATGAACTGCTGATGCAACATATTTTTTATACTTTTCATCTACTTCAACATCTTCTAATGCATTTATTAAAAAACCGCACCAATATAAGAGAAAAAATACTATCAATGCTTCAATTATTGGCAAATTAATAACAAATTTTCCAGAAATAAGAAAAGGTATTAATACTCCTAATATTTCGGCGGGAAGGTATTCCATTCTGCACGCCTTTAAATAGGCTCTTATTTTGCTCATTCATATGTTTTAATATTTCCATTTTATAAATATTTTTTAAAGAGAGATTTAGCGCATCCTGCCAAGAATTAAAGAAGAGTTAAGTAAAATTTTCTTTAAAATTTTTAAAGAATAAATAGAAAAATCAAAAAAAATCGATATCCTTAAATAGGGTAAGGAATTTATAACTTCGGAGGGGATAGGGAATGAAAAGTTGGATACCAGGGGTAGTAGGATTGGGTATACTCCTACTATTCATAGGCGTGGTATACAGTGTATATGCAGATACAAGCAATGAATTAAAAACAGCCCATGCAGTAAAAGATGTAGGCATTTTCTTAACCGGTATAGGGCTTGCAATAGGAGCATTAATAGATACTGAAGAAGACAAATTTGTAAGATTCGGTATGCTTATAGCAGCAGCAATAATTTTGGGCTTGCTTTGGGGAAGCGTAGTATATTCATATACATAGCTTGATTACCTTCAAATACAAACCTCCTCCCTAAATTTTTTTATTCATTTTTCTAAAACCTTTTTTATCAATAATTGCTATTTCAACTTCTCCTTTTTTTCCTTTTCTTACCGCTTTTATTCCTTCTATTCCTAATTCAATAGCTTCTTTCATGCTCATTTTTTCCCTATAATTCTTCTCGAAATATTCTATTGCCAAATCTCTCCCTTCTCCTTCAGCGGTAGCTTTATATTCCATCATTGCTCCGGAAGGATCTGTTGCAAATAAGCGTGGTCCAGTAGAATCAACT
>JAPDJP010000008.1 GCA_029259055.1 Thermoplasmatota archaeon
CCGGAGAAATAAAAGTATCTATAAGAGAAAGCTTAGATGGAGAAGATATTGCTTATGTAATAAAAGATAATATACCAGCTCAATTTGAATGGATTCCTTTCTATTTCAACATTTCATTGAATTCTACTTCATATTACATTGTTTTGGAATGTAATGGAAGCAAATATGATTATTATGCATGGGGATTTGGAAGAGGAAATCCATATGAAAATGGTTCAGCATGGATATATAAAGAAAGCTGGAGAGAGCTAACCATTGATACATGCTTTAGAACATATGGCTATAGTTAAAAATGCCGGTAATAACAGTTGATTATAAAGATTTAATAAATCTGCTTGGGAAACATATAGACATGAGTATATTACTTGATAGATTACCAATGATAGGAGTAAGTATCGAAAGAGTCGAAAATGAAGAGATAAGCATAGAAGTATTTCCAAATCGTCCAGATATGCTGAGTGTTGAGGGGGTGGCTAGGGCATTAAGAAATTTTTTGGGAATAGAGGAGGGTTTAAAGATTTACCCTATTTCTCCCCCAAAAATCTCCCTTTATGTCAAAGATAATATAGAAAAAATACGCCCATATATAGGAAGCGCGGTAATTAAAAATGTCAAAATGACTCACGAAACTATAAAATCACTAATGGATTGTCAAGAAAAATTGCATTTTTCAATAGGAAAAGACAGAAAAAAGATGGCAATAGGAGTGCATGATTTTGATAAAGTTGAGCCCCCCTTTTATTATAAAGCTGTTGAGCCTAAAGAAATAAAATTTGTTCCCTTAGGTAAAGAAGAAGAAATGAATTTAATAGAAATTTTAAACAAGCATGAAAAAGGCATTGCTTATCGACATTTATTGGAGAAATACACAGAATACCCCATTATATTGGATAAAAATGGAAATGTCCTATCATTTCCCCCCATAATAAATGGAGAACTGACGGCTGTAAATCAGTACACAAAAAACATATTTATTGAAGTAACTGGAATAGATAAAAATGCGGTTTTATCAGCTCTTGTTATCATATCATCATTTTTAGCTGAAAGAGGTGGCCAAATAGAGCAAGTAGAAATCATAGGAAAAGAAAAGCTCATCACTCCTGATTTTTCTCCAAAAATTACAGAAGTGGAAACTGACTATATCAAAAAATTATTGAAGATAAATAATACAGAAGAAATTGTTAAGTCTTTAAAGAGAATGGGACATAATGTCGAGCTTTTTAATGACAAACTGAAAGTTTATTCTCCAGCATGGAGAATAGATATTTTACATCCAATTGATATTGTCGAGGATGTAGCAATAGGTTACGGATACGAAAAATTCGAGGAAATGCTACCCATTTCCATGACTTTTGGCTCCTCCTTTTCTTTTCAAAAATTGCACGAAACAATGATTGGCTTAGGATTTTATGAAGTTATTACTTTGAGCTTATCAAATCCAGACAAAGAATTCAAGAAATTTGAAATGGAAGGAAATCCTGTCGAAATAAAGAATCCCATATCAACCGAACATTCTATTGTTCGACAATCTTTACTACCTTCTTTATTAGAAATATTAAATAAAAATAGGCACAATGAGTTACCACAGCAAATATATGAAATAGGGAATATTGTTTATTTTGATGGGGGGAAAGCGAAGCAGAAGATAATGATTGGAGGCGTAAAGATCGATGCTAAAACAGGTTTTACCGAATGCAAGTCAATCGTTGAAGCGATTCTTAGAAATTTTGGCTTACAACTTAATGTTAAAGAATGCAAGCATAAAGCTTTCATTGAAGGAAGATGCGCTGCTATTATAGTTGATAAGAATGAAATTGGTTATTTTGGAGAATTGAAACCATCCGTAATATGTAATTTTGAACTAGAATATCCGGTGATTGCCTTTGAAATAGATGTAAATAAGCTATTTTCTTTTTCTCAGCAAAAGCAAAGCAATCAGCAGGAACAATAATTCAAACCCAGGCGTTCGCAACCCTCTAGGCTGGGGCAAATCAGTAATAACAGGAGATTTTTCTTTTCCAATATTTTTATCTTCTGCTGTTTCAACTGTATAGTTTCCTACGTAAATTGTATTATTATATTTTCTCATTATTCCCGGAAAATAATGAATTACTTCAATGAATATCTTTATATTATTTTCTTTCCCAGCTTCCCATCCCACATAACGTGGAGAAGTTGAATAAATGTAATAATATTCATTTTCATCAATTTTTGTTGCATTTATTTCTTCATCATTTATCACATAATATACTCTAAAGTTTTCTTCACTAATATTTTTACTAACCTTTATTTCTATTTTATCAGAAGCATTTAATGGTGTTTTTGGTGGAAATATAACACTTGCAATTTCTTTTTCAAATTTTAACAATCCCTCAAATTTTTCTTCATTTCCTTTTTTGTCCTTTGCAATTATCTCGAAATATTCATTTTTGTTTCCCTTATATTCAAAATAATATATACCTTCTTCATCCTTTTTCATAGAATAATTGTTATTTCCTATTTTCAATATAGCTTCTTCTATTCCTGAATTATCTGTAATATGTGCCAAAATTAATATACTGCCATTAACTTGTTGGATATTGGGTAATAAAACAATATCAATTTTTGGAGGAGAAGCATCATAAAAAGGCGGGTTAACAGATAATATAAAAATGGCTAGCCATGTAAAAAAGTAGAAGGATATTGAAGCAATCCATTCCCTTTTACCAAATTTTCTGATGTCAATCTTTAATATTTGTAACAATTTGCCCAAAAAACCAATAGAAGCAATGGCTAATAAAAAGCATAATGGCCATCTAATTGTAGCATCCATATTTCTCCACAAAATATGACAGATAATTGCCATAAATATTCCAAAAGAAAAAACAATAAAGGATGTTTTTGCTTTTCTTTTCTCTTTTTCTATGAAATTTTTTTCGTCGAATTCAGGAAATTTTATTTCTTCATTTTCCATGGTTTGCTAATAAAAATGATTTATAAAGTTATTTATCTTGTCATTCATTTTCCTATTTCAACTACAAATTTCGCTAATTTTAAATATAATGAGTAAAATTAATCCAATGTTAAACATTCTTTTTGCCCTATACCCGGATAAATGGGAAATGTATAAATTATTCTTTGAAGAGTCTCCAATTGCTTTAACAGTTGTCGAAGAGGACGGCACAATAAGTTATGCAAACAAAAAATTTGCAGAGTTAACTGGATATAAATTGCATGAAATCATTGGTGAACACTTTACAAAATTTGTTGCCGAGCAAGACAGAGAAAGGATGAATGAATATCATATAAAAAGGGTAAGAGGGGAGGAGGCTCCTCAGGAATATGAATATAAATGCTTAAGAAAAGATGGAAAAATAAGAGTTGTAAGAATAAAAGTCATAAAACTTCCAGAAAATAGAACTTTATCATGTAAAATAGATGTTACTGAAAAGAAAGAAGTTGAAGAACTCTTTAAAAGAGTAGTTGAATCAACAATATTGGCTGTATTCATTTACCAAGACGACCATTTTGTATATGTAAATCCAGCTGTTGAAAAATTGACAGGATACTGTAAGGAAGAGCTATTAAAGATGAAGTTCTGGGAATTAGTACATGAAAAATACAAGGAAAAAGTAAAAGAAAGAGGCAGAAAGAGACAAAAGGGAGAAGAAATTGAACCATCAATATATGAAATACCATATTATACAAAAGATGGGAAGTTGAAGTGGGCATTATGCTCATTAACAAACATAATGTATAAAGGCAAACCCGCCGCATTAGCAACAGCTATGGATATAACTGATAAGAAGGTTGCTGAAGAAGAGATTAGAGAAAGCAGAAGAAAGTTCGAATTTTTATATCAAAATAGTCCTTCCCTTAATATCATTATAGGATTTGATGGTAGAATTATAGATATAAATGATTCCTTCCTTAAGTTGACAGGATATAAAAAGGAGGAAGTGATAGGAAAGAAAGTCCTTAGTTTTGTTGCTGACTATCATAAGGAAAAGGTTATGAAACAACTTGAACAGGATTTCAAAGGAATAAAAACACCTTCAATAGAAGTAGATATAAAAGGGAAAAAGCAAATGCATACCATATTATTTGGAGAAGGACAAGTTATTGTTTATGAGAAAGGCGAGCCAATTGGTGTTCTATTGAGTGGTATTGATGTTACAACACATAAAAAAATGGAAAAAGCTCTAAAAGAAAGTGAGGAGAGATTCAGAGAAGTTGCGGATTTATTACCGACCGTTATATGTGAATTTAATTTAGATGGCAAAATTTTGTATGTTAATAAAGCTGGTTTTGATCTTTTTGGATATACAGTTGAAGATTTAAAAGCTGGAATAAATGCTCTCGATTTAATACATCCAGAAGATAGAAAAAAAGCCGAAGAAAGGATTAAAGAAATTATACAGGGAAAAAAGCTTGGCCCAATAGAATATAGAATGTTTAAAAAGGACGGGAGCCAGTTGAATATACTGGTTAATTCTTCACCAATATATAAAGATGGTAAAGTTGTTGGAATTAGGAGCGTATTAACAAACATTACTGAATTAAAAAGAACAGAGAAAGCTTTAAAAAGGAGCGAAGAAAAATACAGAAATTTATTTGAAAAAATGAAAGACGCACTATATATAAGCACAATAGATGGAAAGTTTATAGATGTAAATCAGGCAATGGTTGAATTACTTGGATATGATAGTAAGGAGGAAATTTATAAATTAGATATAACAAAAGATTTTTATTGCAATCCAGGAGATAGAGAAAAAATCATTAAGGAAATATCAAAGAAGGGATATGTAAAAGATTATGAGATAGAAATAAAGAGAAAAGATGGGAAAAAATTAATCGTTTTGGAAACATGCCATGAAAGAAGAGATGAAAATGGCAATGTGATAGGATTTGAGGGTATAATTAGAGATATTACTGAAAAGAAGGAAATGGAAAGAGCTTTGAAAGAAAGCGAAGAAAAATACAGAATGTTAGTTGAAATGAGCCAAGAAGGAATATGCGTAGATGATGAAAATGAAAACATTACCTTTGTAAATGAAGCTTTTGCCAAGTTACTAGGTTATAAAAAAGAAGAATTGTTGGGGAAAAATATTTTTGAATTGGTTCATGAAGACGATAGAAAGAAACTCGAGGAAGAAGTTAAAAAGAGAAGAAAAGGGGAAGCAAGTAAATATGAAATTAGATTCATTGCGAAAGATGGTAGAATCAAAACATTCATAGTTTCTGCCATTCCATTATATAAAAATGGTAAATTTGTGGGCAGTTTAAGCGTTAATTTAGATATTACGGAAAGAAAAATTGCCGAAGAAAAACTTGCCGAAAGCCAAGCCCTATATAAAGCTATTACCGAATCTTCTCCAAGCGGTATATTTATACTACAAGGAGGAGAATTTAAATTTGTTAATTCGAAATTCTCTAACAGTATAGGATACACATTAGAAGAATTGAAAAAGATGAATTATTTAGAGCTTATTCATAGAGAAGATCGATACAAAGTTAATGAAGCAATAAAAAAGGTGATGAAAAAAGAAGAAACAATTTTGCCGGAATTTAGGTATGTAACTAAAGATGGAAGGGTGAGATGGGCTGTGGGGACAGGAGTAGTTATTGAATATAAAGGAAGACCCGCTTTATTAGGTACGATAACAGATATAACAGAAATAAAGGAAATGCACGAAAAAGAAAGAAAATTTATTGAGGATACATCTCATTACTTCTTTAATCCAATTTGTGTTGCAAAAGGATACATTGAATTAATAAGGGAAAGGATAAATGGCGAAGAAAAAAATATGCTGGAAAAAGCGAACCAAGCTTTAACAAGATTAGAAAAAATCGTCAAAAATATCGTCACTAGGGGGGAAATACATGAATAAGGTATTGCTTATAATTGAAGATGAAAGAGATATGCAAGAACTGATGAAAAAATTCATAGAAAAAGCTGGCTTAAAATTAGAAATTTATTCAGCCTTTGACGGCAAAGAAGGGGTAGAAAAATATAAAGAATTGATGGAAAAGGGCAAGAAACCAGATTTAGTAATTATGGATCTAAAATTACCAGCTATGGATGGTGTGGAAGCAACCAAAAAAATAATGGAAATGGACAACAATGCCATCATATATGGATTTACTGCATTTTTCGATACTGATTGGGCGAGAAGATTAATAAAAGCTGGTGCAAAAAAAATCATACCAAGATATGTTGGTTTCAAAGGATTTGTAGAAGAATTAAAAAAATTTTTTGAAGAGAAATGAAAATCGTAGTTGTTGGATGCGGGGCGGCGGGGGCAACAGCTGCACAATTTGCCAGAAAAACAGATAGGAAGGCAATCATAATTTTATATGATAAGGAAGGATATGGACAGTATTCAAAATGTGCATTGCCATATGTAATAGCTGGTAAAGATTGGAAAGAAATTGTTGAATTTCCTCCAGAATGGTTTAGAAGAAATAAAATAGATTATAGGAGAGAGGAGGTATATAGGATAGATTTTAATGGGAAGATTATAGAAGGAGAAAGAGAAGAGGAATTTGATAAGCTTGTAATAGCTACCGGCTCATTACCATCTTGTCCCTTTTATGTTGAAGATGCTTATTTTTTAAGGAATATAGAAGATGCAATTGCTATAAGAAAAGAAATAACAAAAGCAGAAAGTGTTATAATTGTAGGAGCTGGATTAATAGGGCTTGAAATAGCAGAAGCATTATCAAGCAAATTAAAAGTTAAGGTTTTGGAGTATATGCCGTATATTCTTCCAAATATGTTAGATAAAGATTCAGCGGATTACATTTTGAAAAAATTAAATATTGATATTGTTTTGAATTGTAAAGTAGAAAAAGTAGAAGGAAATAAAGTTCTTACAAGTAAAGGAGAATATGAAGCAGATTTTGTAATAGTTGCGGTTGGGAACAAACCGAATAGTTCACTATATGGAAAAGAAATATTTGTAGATGAGGCATGTAGAGTTGAAAAAGATATATATGCAGCAGGAGATTGCACTTTTGTTAAGGATTTTTTTGGTAGAAAAATAAATGTTGGATTGGGCAGTATTGCTGTGAGACAAGGAATGGTGGCTGGTATAAATGTTGCTGGAGGCAATGAAATTCTATATCCCCCCGTTTTTGCAAAAGTTACTAAAATTTTTGGTATTGAAATCGCCTCTGTTGGTTTACTCAGCCACGAAATAGATGGTATAGAGGCAAAATTTATAGGAAAAACGTTGCCTCACTATATGGGTGGAGAGGAAATATTTGTTAAGATAATAGCTGAAAAGGATGGAAAAATTGTTGGATGCCAGGCTGTAGGGGAAAATGCAGGAAAAATAATAGATAAGATAACGATAGCAATATATAATAAAATGAATGTAAGAGATGTTGCAAGAATTGAAAATGCATATGCTCCTTCCGTAGCCCCTGTTTTCGATGCTGTAAGTATTGCCTGCAATGCTTTAGAAAGAAAGATAAGAAAAGTTATTTAATCAATTTCATTTAAAATCATGAAAAAGATATTTGAGGGAGTATATAAAGAGAATTCTAAAATATTTACCAAAAATTTGATACCGGGAAAAAAAGTATACAATGAAAAGTTAGTAAGAAAAGGGAATGTAGAATATCGTTCTTGGAACCCCTATCGTAGCAAAATGGCTGGAGCAATTTTAAAAGGTTTAAAATATTTTCCAATAAAAAAGGATACAAAAATATTGTACTTGGGAGTAGCAAGCGGAACAACAGCAAGCCATTTTTCAGATATTGCAACAAATGGTTTAATATATGGTGTGGAAATCGCTTTTAAACCCATGAAAAATTTTGTTAAATTATGCCAAGAAAGAAAAAATATGGTTCCTATTTTAGAGGATGCTAACAAGCCGTATAAATATGAGGCTATAGTTGAAGATGTGGATTTTTTATATCAAGATATTGCTCAAAAAAACCAAGTAGAAATTTTTATTAAGAATATGGAAAAATTTGATATTGAGAAAGCATGTATCATGATAAAAGCAAGGAGTATAGATATTTCAATGCAGCCGAAAAAAGTTTTTGAAAAAGTAAAAAATGAAATAGGAAAACATTATGAAATAAAAGAGGCAATAAGGTTAAATCCATATGCAAAAGACCACATTGCAATTTTTATTTAATTTCCTCAACAATTTTATCTATATCTATACCAGCCAAATTGCTTAGTTTTTTATGCAATTCTTTTAATTTTAATACTGCTTTTTTCCCAGCTTTTCTTTTAAATTCTCTTATCGCATCTTCAAGCATCCTATATTTATATCCTACTAAATTATCAGCATGTGCAACAACCATTTCTTCAATTGTTCTTGGGGTATAGTCATCTCTGGGTAATCCTAATTTAACGGCCTCATCCTCATCTATACCTGCTCCAGCGTGCCTTTTTATTATACCAACCACCTTTTCTGGTAATCCATATTTTCTCGCAATTTTAATACCTTCAATAATGTGCATTATACCATGTGTTTTGCTCCTCCCGACATCGTGCAACAAAGCACCCATTTCTATAGCTTCCATATCAATTTTAATTCCATTTTTTTCCAACCTTCGAGCAATTTCTAAAGCCAACTTCTTAACTTTCATACAATGTTCTATAACAGCTTTGCTACATCCTTCCTTTTCTAAAATTTTTAAGCAATTATACTTTATCTTTTTTCCTTTTTTGCATGGAATGATTTTTACTACTCCATTAAAATCCTTTTCAAGCCATTTTCCTTGTAATAAAAAATGAAGAAAAATTGCCAAAGCAGCTACTTCTGAGTGAGGCTGATTTCCTATAGAAACATTATAATCTGCCAATTCATAAAATTCTTTAGGAACTTTTTCAGCCCCCACAACGATTAATAAATCCTTACTTTTTCTTATTTCATCTATAACTTTATCTATTCTCTCTCCATACATTGTTAAATGGACAATCTTTCCATTCCATTTCTTAAAATATTCTTTCCATGGAATACCACTTTTAATAAAAAAATTCCCTCCAAATTTTTCATTTACTTTCTTAATATTTTCTTCAATTTTTTCATCCTTTGTATCAATTAAAATCCCGTCTGCAGAAAAAGCTCTTGCAACTAATGCCACATGAGTCGTTATTCTTTTATCTCTGGCAATCCTATGGCCATATCTATATACAACTATAGCCATTTTTCTTCTTCCTTTTCAGGCCATATAAGTAAAAGCATGCAGGCGGCAGCCACAAAAAAAGTTACCATTGGATGAAATTTGCTGAAAAGATTTATTTTTTCTCCAGCCACTTCTTCTAGTCTAAAAGATAAAATCATTAAAATTATAGCAACCATTGTAAGTAATCCTCCTATAAATCCCCCTAATGTTGTGCTTATTTTCATTTTTGCCTCGATGAAATTAAAAGCTATTGATAAAAAATAAACTACTACGCATCCCAAAAAACTCGTTGCTATTGAAAAAAGCAAAATAAAATTTAGTTTGTTATTCATTTCCATGAAAGTAAAGAATAATATGTAAAAACCGAGCCCCATAAAACCTAAGCCCGATAGAAAGGATAGTAATCCTTTACTAAGCTCTTTCATATGCTGTAAATATCTCCTTACTAATAAAATTTTTTAGATTTTTTGCAATTATATTCATGAAACTGAAGGCATATATTCAACTTATACGTCCTTATGGAATATTTATTGCTTTGATGCCTCTAATAGGAGCAATAGCAAATGGAACTTTTCATGATTTGCTATTACTTCTTTTAATAGGAATTTTTGCAAATTCTTTTGGATTTGTGCAAAATGATTATTTTGATATAGAAATAGATAAAAAATCTGGATATGTCGCAGACCGCCCCTTGGCAAGTGGGATAATCTCCAAAAAAGAAGCAATAAACCTAATGGCATTTTTATTTCTCATTCCTTCTCTATTAGCTATTCTATTTCTTTCCTATTATTCCTTTTTATTTTTGATGCTATACTTCGCCTTTTATACTTTATATAACAAGTTTAGCAAAGAATTTGCCTTTATGGAATATTGTCTTGGTTTGGCAGGGATGATGATATTTCTTTCTGGCTCATTTTCTCATGCAAAAAATATCTCATTATCCTGCCTTCTTTTATCCATTCTACCAATTCTAAAGTATGCTTTTAATGTTGGTATATCTGCTAACCTTAAAGATTTAGAATATGATTTACAACAAGGAGTTAAAACAACGCCGGCAATATTTGGTGTTAAAGTAGAAAATGGAATACACATTCCTAAAAATTTTATTTTATATGGTTATTTGTTAAAATTAATTTTTATTATAATTTCCTTTATGGTCTTTTTATTTAATCCGTCCATATTTTCCTTTTTACTCCTAATTATAATTTCATTTCTACTTTTTTATACGATGAATAAAATCTTCGAAAACATTAGAGATAGAAAAACAATGTTGTTTTATGCAGAAATACATGAAATAGCTACTTATATGCTAATAGTATCAATTCTATATGATTATATTGCTTACCGTTACAATGCGTTTCTTTCTTTTGCATTGCTTATCCTTCCTCCAGTATGGATTTTGGTATGCATCAAGCTTTTCTTTGCTGGAAAACCTCTTGAATAGCATATTTTTTCCCTTTCCATTCTATTTCTCTTATAAAGAGAGAGGAGAGTAAATTATATGATATAATGAAGGATGCTAACGGCCTCAATAAAATATGGTATATAGGAGATACAAATTTTTCCTTTTCATATTCCATTAGCTCAGCAAAAACTCTGTATTCCTGCCATCCTCTTATAAAATCAAAAAGAATAGGGGAAAATAAAAGAAAGCCAATAAATGGATTAATGAAAAAGAAAAATATGCCAACAATATTTGAAACTCTCATACCTATATTAAAAAAGAAGGCAATATTCCAAAGCCATGGAAAATAATATTTTACCCATGCAAACTGTCTGTTCATCCACTTGAAAATTTCCTCCTCCTTCTGCGATTCAACAATTGCGAATGGAACGAATTCAATTACATATCCTTTCCTTTTTGCCTCTTTTGTTAAAGTTAAATCATCAACAAATTCATTCCTCCAAATATCTTCTATATGCAGTTCTCTCAAAATATCTTTTTTTATGGCTGTTGAACCTCCCCATGCAAAATTAAATTTCTTATAAAAGAATATAGCTGCAATTGCGGAATTCCAAACACATAGTAAAGGAGGCTCAAAATACCATCTATAAGTTGTTGAAATATTTCCCAAAGAAGCCACTAAATAATATAACCAGTTTTTGTGAGGCTTTATATCCGCATCAGCAAAAACTATAATTTCCCCACCAGCCTTCTCCAAGCCGGTGAGCAAGGCGGCGTTTTTCCCGCTTTTCCCTATTTTTTTTGAAATTTCAACCGTTGTTTTTCTACTTCTTATTTTTTTTCTTATTTCTTCCGCTTCTTCCTCACTATCTACAACGATTATTATTTCATAATTGTTATAGTTCTGATTCTCAAATTTTTCCAAATCAATTTCTTCCTTACATGGAATAATGATGCTAACCTTTTTCTCTTCCTTTAAAATAGGTTTTTTATTGTATCTTCTCCTAACAAAAAACCAAGAAACAACAGATAATATACCTCCTGAGAAATTGAGTATGCCTACTGCCATGAAAAATATTGTAAGTATATCCACATATTTATTGTTAAATTTTTATTTAAATGTTTTTAATCTAGATTTAATAATCAATATGCTTAGAAATCAAATAGTTTCATATTATCCAATTTTTTAATTAAATCTTCATACTTCCCATAAAATAAATGACTCTTACATTTACAGTCACTGCAACCAAACCCGGGTATATAATCAAAATTTTCAAATTTTTTTGCAATTTCGCATTCTTCCTTTTTTTCACTTTCCTTATAAAAGACTTTCTCTATTTTCGCGTATCTAAGAAAGTAATCAATGTGCCATCTTATTTTCTTTTTCTTTCTTAAATGTCTTTCTATTCTTTTTTCTAGGCTATTTAATGCCGAACCAACATAAGCATAATATCCTTTCCTGAATTTAATCCTCCTCTTACCTATATCTATTTCTTTATCATTCTCTAGTTTTAGTATTAAAATATAGCTACCTTTCATTTGAAAATCTTGCTTATATCGAGTTCATTTATTTTATCTGTAGTATATACCCATCCATTTTTTATTTCAATATACCCATCCTTTTCGTATTCCCTAAAAATTTTTTTAACTATTTTTATTTCATTTTTTAATTCCTTTTCAAATTTATCGATATTTAGTTTGCCTCTTCTTTTTAAACTTACAAAAAGAAGAAAGATTATAGCCATAACAATATCCTTTGCTAGAAGTTCTTCCGCAATAATATCTTCAACAGGTTCTACTTCTTCAGCAATTCTCCATCCTAATAAAAGTAAGCCATCTGAAACAAGTTTTCCTGTCCATGTAAGTTTATAAAAATTTTCCTCCTTTTTTATGAATCTTATTTCTTGTAAAGCTGATAAGGCTCTATTAAAAGTGGCGGTTGGTATACCTGTTATTTCCTGCAAGTCTTTCCATCTTATTTTTTCCTTCTCCCTTATGGCCATCAAGATTTTTAAGGCATTTTCCTTTAATAATCTAAAAATTTTGTATATAACATCTTGCTCAGTCTCTTTCATCATTTAACAATTTCTTTTAGTTAATAAAATTTGTTATTGTTACGAACTTTCTTTCTTAAGCTTCTTTATTTGCTCTATCTTCTTTTTAACTAAATTGTAATAATCATCGGGAACAAAATCAACAAATGCTTTATCTTTCTCTCCCTTTATTGCAATTGCTCCAATATCAAGAAACTTATCTAATAAAGAACCCGGATATTCTGGGGTGAACGAAATAATCAAAGTATGGTTGTCTATTTTGGAGTCAGCTTCTTGTATTATTTGGGATTCGTTATCAGAATAAATTAATATTTCGACGAAACCATTTACATATTCAACCGTATAATTTGACCTCGTCGTATTTAGGAGGAATACATATGTATAATTTCTATCCTTTTTAGGAATTCCTACAACAGTCATTTTTAATATAAATTTTAAAGAAGTTTTTGAAAATTCGATTTTCTTAATATCTATACTATCATATGTTTTGTTGCTTTCTACTGTATAATTGATAATGTTTCCCTCAAAAAGATAAATATCTTTTACTCCATCTACCCTAAAGGTCTTGTTTTCTTCTTCTAGGGAGCATATTATAAGAGAAATTACAGAAATTATTAATATAATGAGTATGGATAAAATGACGATTTTTCCAAATTCCTTATCCTGTTTATGCTTTAATTCTTCAATTTCAGGTTCCATCTTTTCTAGAACTTCTATCTTTTCAACTTTACGCATTTCTTTTAATTTTTATTCATAAAGGTTATTTAAACATACTGGTGTAGCATGATTTAACAACCTCAAAATGCCATAATACTTATAGAAAATTTTATAAATTACAATCAATTTATTAACGTTCATTATATGAACGTCCAAAAAATGAAAATTCTATTTGTTCAAGCAGATCGAGATGCTGGACGTTATAAAATATCCTCAAAATTTTTTATTCCATCCCTTACTCTGGAACAACTCATTGCATCCACTCCAGAGAAGTATGAAATAAAAATTGTTAATGAATGGTATGAAAAAGTTGATTTTGAAGAAGATTGCCATGTGGTAGCAATATCTTCTTTTACAAAGGATGCATACAGAGCTTACGAGCTTGCGAAAGAATTTAAAATGAGAGGAAAGAAAGTCGTACTCGGAGGATATCATCCAACAGCGTTGCCACAAGAAGCAAAAAGATATGCAGATGCTGTTGTAATTGGGGAGGCAGAAGAAAGTTGGCCACAACTTTTAAGGGATTTGGAGAGAGATAAATTAAAACCTTTTTATTTTAAAAAAGCAAGAAAAATACCCCCAGCAAAAAGAATAAGGCATCCATTTTTTTCTGCCCTCCAGGCAACTCGGGGTTGCCCCTATAAATGCGAATTCTGCCAACTTACAGGATTTAAAGATAATATACATAGGAAAAGACCAATACCAGAAATTGTGAGCGAGATAAAAAGCATAAAAAACAAAATATTTTGGTTTCATGATGCCTCTCTTACAATCGATCCCAAATATACAAAGCATCTTTTAAAAGAAATAATTAGAAACAAAATTAAAAAGAAATGGATAGCTTTTGGAAATCTTGCCGTTTTGTCAAAAGATATTGAATTAATAAGACTTGCAAAGAAAGCTGGCTGTATAGCATGGATGGTTGGTCTTGAAACTATTTCACAAAAAACAATTGATACAGAAATTAAAAAAGGAGGAAATAAAATAGAAAAAGTACCTAAAACAATTGAAAAGATAGAAAAAGAAGGAATGGAAATATGGGCATCATTTATTTTTGGCTTTGATAACGATACACCAGATATTTTTGATAAAACATTGGAAAAGTTAAATGAGTGGGGAATAAAAGTAGCAGAATTTAATGTTTTAACTCCTTTTCCTAAAACACCTATTTTTAAAAAATTTGTAAGAGAAAATCGAATATTTTCTTTTAATTGGAGTAAATATGATTTGAATAATGTTGTTTTTACACCGAAAAAGATGGAAGAAAAAGAACTGGAAAATGGAATAAGAAAATTGAACAGGAAATTTCTTTCATTGGATAAAATAATAAAAAGAACTTTATTGGCGAATCATAAAATTTTTACACTTTTGGCAAATTTATCCTTAAGAAAGATAAACAAATGCAATTAAATTTATTTAATACAATATACTTACAAAATATGGCAGATGTTTATTTTAAATCCGCACATACTCCATATATAAAAGATGCTCTGCACATTTCTATAAAAAAATTAATGGAAAAACTGGAAAATGTAGTTGATAAAGGAGATATTGTAGCGATAAAGCTTCATATGGGAGAATTAGGAAATATTGGATATATTCGCCCAATTTTTGTAAGGAAGGTAGTTGATTTTGTTAAGGAAAAAGGAGGAAAACCATTCATTACAGATACAACAACATTATATGGAGGGCATAGAGGAAACGCCATTGATTATTTATATACCGCTTCAATAAATGGTTTCAATTTGTCATCTATGGGTTGCCCCATTATAATTGCGGATGGATTATTAGGAAAAGATGAAGAAATAGTAAAAGTAAATGGATATGAAATAGGTGTAGCAAAAGCGATAATGGAAGCAGACTGTTTAGTAGTGCTTAGCCATTTTAAAGGGCATGGAATGGCAGGCTTTGGAGGAGCAATTAAAAATGTTGGAATGGGCTGTTGCAGTAAATCTGGAAAAATATGGCAGCATGAAGTAACAAAGCCGTTACATGATGAAAGCAAGTGCATACTTTGTAAGAATTGTTTAATTTTTTGCCCATGGAACGCTATTGAAGAAAACAACGGAATAAAGATTAACTATGAAAAATGCAAGGGATGCGGCGCCTGCACAGTATTATGTGAGCAGGGTTGTTTTTATTTGAATGATGTAAAAGAATTTCAAAGAAGAGTTGCTATTGCAACAAAGGCTGTACTAAACAATTTTAAAGGAAAGGCTCTCTTTTTAAATTTCTTGTTAGATATTACTCCAAGATGTGATTGCTGTTCTTTTCCAGATAAACCAATAATTGATGATATTGGCATTTTAGCATCAAATGACATTGTATCTATTGATAAAGCATCTTATGATTTAATTTGTTCAAAAGCTGGAAGAGATATATTTTATGAAATACATAAAATAGATGGAAAAATACAAATTGAAGAAGCAGAAAAATTAGGAATAGGAGAAAGTAGATATGAATTAAAAGAATTATGATTTACAAGGAAAGGGACAATCATCACATTTATTCTTCCTACAGAAATCTCTTCCAAGTCTCATCAGAGCAATTTCGAGTTCTGTCTCATCCACACCTTCTATTTTCTTTATTTTTCCTTTTTCCAACAATTTATGATTTTTCGCAGCTAAAATAGCATATTTACTTGGCTCGTGGGGCGCCCATTTTATTTCCCTGAGGAAAATGTTAATTGTTGTGTCTCCTATTCCTTTCGCTAAATTTTTTAATTTATTTTTTATTTCCTTACTCTTTTTTATTTCTTCAAGCCCTCCCTCCTCAATAATATTTTGACAAGCTTCCAAGATTTTATCTGCTGTTTTAAAATCGTATCTGGCATATCCTCCTTCATCCAAACAGTTTACAATTTCATCCCATCCAGCTTCTAATATTTTTTCAGGCGATATGTAGCCATATTTTTCAAAAATTTTGTATGTTTTAATTGCTGTTTTTTCTCTAATTGGAGCGCCAAAAAGTAATGAAGCTAGGAACCATTTAAAAGGTTCCCTTTCGACGTCTATATTTAATATTTCACAGTACTTTTTTCCATACTCCTTTACAAACTCTTTAATGTTGTGCTTTTTCATTCTTACTTTCACTTCCTCCTAAATTTATTGCAAATACTTGCCAACTTTTTGCCAAATAATTTCCTGCTTTATCATATGCAATAACTTTTATCTCATGATATCCAATTGCAAATTCATCCCACACATATTTGTAAGGGGAGGATGTTATATTTGCTTTATATACTCCATCTATATAGAATTCCACTCGTTTAATCCCTGCTAAATTATCCACACAATCCACTTCAATTGTTATTCCCCCAATTATTACTGTTTCTTGAGTTGTTAAGATTTTTCTACCAAATATGTAAATACCATTTAGAGGATTCTTTATGCTTATTGATGGGGGTGTATAGTCTATTTTTATCTCCTTTCTATGCGGTTTTTCGGCATTTCCTGCAATATCTACCGCAAAGAATACAAAGTTGTATATTCCCTCTCCTAATTTTATTGGCTCGCTATATTCCGTATAATTTCTGCCATCAATTTTATAATAAATTTTATCTATACCAGATAGTTCATCAGATGCAGATAAAGTTATGTTAATTACTGATGTATACCATCCTGTTGTTACATTGAGGGAAGAGGAAAAAGTAGTTATAGGAGCCTTAGTATCTATTTTTATAGTGATATTCTTTAATTCTTCAGTATTTGATGAATTATCAACCGAGTAGAATTTTATTTCATATATTCCATCATTTTCTAAATAAAATATTCCATCATATTCCTTCCAAGCATAGTTATTTATCCTATAAAATGTTTTACTTACTCCAGACAAATTATCATATGCTTTTAATTTTATTGCAACACTACTCAAAAACCATCCATTTCTTCCATTTTTTAATGGAAATATTTCATAAGTTGTGTATGGAGGTGTCGCATCTATCAAGATTATTATTTTGGTTTCATTTATTTTTCCTTCATTATCCATAATAGAAAGAGTGACATTATATTTTCCTTCATGAGTATAAATATGTTTTACAACCTCTCCATATCCACATGTTCCATCTCCAAAGTTCCAAGTATAATTGATTATATATCCATCTATATCATAACTAAGAGAAGCATTGAATTCAACAATTTCATTTGGAGAAGCAACAGACGGCACCGAAAAGAAAGAAGGAGTAGGCGCTCTATTCTTAGCCATTATAATTTCATAATATGCAGTTGACTCTCCTCCATCATCATCTACTGCCTTTGCATAAACTCTTATTAAATGATTTTTCATTCCCAAAGTTATTGTAATATTATTATCAGTACTCCAATCTTGAATTATAGTTGAATTTGTTACATCATAAAATTTGTAATAATATGTTATAGTATCGTTTATAACATCTGTTGAACCGGAAGCAACAGCTGTTAAAACATCTCCTACTTGAATATATGATGGAACGAATTCTATATCAGTTGGAGCAGTAGGAGCAACATTATTTACTGTAACATAACATGTATCAATATTTCCTATTCCTCCATCATCATCTTTTACCTGAACTCTTACTATGCCAGAATAATCATCATACCATGTATGACTTGCTGTATTTGTTGATAACCAACCGGTATCCCAATTTCCATCATTATCAAAATCCCATCTATAATAGAATTGATCATTACCAGGATCACTAACACTTCCCGCTATAAATGTAATAACACTTCCTTCATCTCCTACTTTATCAGGAGTATTTGAAATAGTAGGAGCAACATTATTTACCACTAAATAAGTCACTGATATATTATAAGCCGATTCTTCATCTTCTACTTTCAATTTTATAGTATAATTTCCATCATCATCTATACCATATGTTTTTAATTCATTCCATGAAACATTTACTATTTCTCCTTCCAAATCATATACATCATCATTATTAAGATCCCATTTCCAAGAAACTATATTTCCATCCGGATCAAAACTTAAAGAAGCATTTAATATAACATAATCTCCTTCATTTATATAATAAGGACCATTTGGATTAGCAACAGGGGGACGATTTATTACAGTTATAACGCATGAATCGATATCATGCGCTCCTTTGTTATCTATAACTTTCAATGTTACCGTATATTCCCCGCTTTCATTATAGGAAGTATATACGACTTCTCCCGTTGCATCAGGATTTGAAAAATCTATACCATCGCTTGCATCAAAATCCCATAAATATGCAACTATATACCCATCAGGGTCGTAACTACCGCTTGCATTTAACTCCACAATATCATTTATTCCAACAGTTTGATTCCCTCCAGCATCAGCATGAGGCGGGAGATTCGGCGGAGGAGGTTCCGCCATTTGTTCCCTAAATTGAATGATTAAAAAGAGGAAAATCAAAACAATAATTGCACATAATTTAGCAATATTTTTTTTGTTCATTAAATCCATTATTTAAAAACATCTTTTATATTTTTTTGTTGGTGATAGTAAATAAATTCATAACATTATAGGTCCTGATGACGTGTTAAAGCCCCTCCATATAAGCATGAAGGAGGCGGGAACGTTGTATGCAGGTATGGATGCGCATAAGAAGTTTTGTCAGATCATAGTATGTACAAAAGAAGGAGAAGTTATAAGAAAAGGAAGAATAAAAACAGATGAAACAGCAACAAATTAAAAACAAGAGCTATAGCTGAAGCAAAGATTAAAAGGAAAACATTGCAATAATTGGAGTTGCAAGAAAATTATTGCAAACCATATATTACATGCTTAAGAAAGGAGAGCCATTCCACGTGTGCTGATTGAGGAAGCTTTCTAACCATGGATGAAGTAGTCATAATGTTCATTCTAGCATTGCAGGAGATGCTGCAATGCTAAAGTTAACAGTAGTAAATAAATTCATAACCACAAAATTATAAAAACGATTAATTATCAGGTAGAGATAAAAACCTTTTTGGGAAATGTATATATAATGTATTTAAATATATTTTTGGAGGCGAAAAATGAAAGGGAAAGAGATATATAAGTTGGGCGTTTTGGCTTTGGCAATAATAACTATTTTTTCAATAACAATCCACACAACATCTGCTGCAAGTCCACCAACAACCACAATAAAAGTAGGGGAGCCATCTTTTGGTATATTAAACGAATGGGTATCTGTTGAAACACCAATTTGGGTTAATGGTTCCGATGCTGATGGAGACTTAAAGGCAACTTATTATAAAATATACTACAATGGATATTGGCATCCATTAAGTCCAAATGACACATATTGCGGTAACTACAATATAACATATTATAATGACGAACTTTGGTACATAAGATATAATGAAACAGTTGATTTTGCCCCAATACATTTTCATGAAGAATGCGAACATAAAATAGAATATTTCAGCATAGATGAAGCAGGAAATGAGGAAGAACATCATATAAAAACTTTTTATGTTGATGATACTCCACCTCATTCATGGGTTGAGGTAGGAGATCCTCATTATGAAGAAAATGGAATTCAATATGTGACGACAAATACAGAAATAATTATATTAGCAAATGATTATGGACAGGAATGCGTTGTTGGAAACTGTACAATCTATTATAGATATTGGAAAGCAGGCACTCCAAAACCAGCATGGCAACAAGGCACACCAGGAACAAATGTTACTTTCAAGTTTGATGAAACATGTAAACATTATTTAGAATGGTTTGCTGTCGATGTTCTTGGCAACAATGAAACAGAGGCAATCGGAGAGGTTCACAATATGACTTTTGAAGTAGATGATACCCCACCTACTTCAACAATTGGATTTGGCAATCCAAAAGTGGAAGATACAGTTACATATATAACATCATATACTCCAATTTATATAAATGCGACAGATACAAAATCTGGAGTAGATAAAATATACTATAGAATAGTGTATAATGGTGAATACTCTCCATGGTACGAATCTGACGGAAACGCAACTTTTACACTATATGATTATGGCTATTTAGAAGATTGTCAGCATACTATAGAGTATTATGCTGTTGATGAATTAGGAAATGTAGAAGATATAAATCCAAAAACAGTATATGTTGATAATACGCCACCAGCTACTTGGAAGGAACACACTGGCACTGTATATGTAGAAAAACACCAAGTATTATTAAATGGAACAATATATAATAGGGTAAGATATAATACAACCGAAGGAAAATATACAATTCCACAAATATTCGGAACAGATATTGAGGTAACTGATGTAAAGCTTCAATGGGGTACTGAAGAAATAATAGGAAATGTTACAGGAGACTTGACTGGCCAATTCATGATCATTATGGATGGGTTATGTATAGTAAGTGAGCCAGGTGTTAATTTTGGCCAAGGATTTAGTAGAGGTTCATTCTACTATTGGGATGAATATGGAGGATTTGATGGATATTATGTTGCAGACCATACAAACTTTGGCTACACCCATGGCTTAATATATGCAATTGGATATGGAGATTATGAAGGAAAATATGTAACTGGAGAATTCTATGGAGTAGTAAGTGGACCACCTGATTATATTAATTTTTCTGCAACTCTAAATTTCAGTTATGAAACATGGGTAACTGTCGGAACAAAGGTAATAATTAAAGCTTACGATTTTAATGATCCTTGTGAAACAGGAACATATACAATACACTATAGGATATGGTATGATGGCAATTGGAGCGACTGGTATGAGAGTTCCAATGAAAATGCAGAATACACATTTGAAGAGGAATGTCTTCACATTTTGGAATGGTGGGTGGAAGATGATTTAGGTAATCCCTCGGAGCATTTCTTCCAAGTTTATAAAGTTGATAGCACACCTCCAGTAACATATAAGGAAGAAGGATTTACATATTATAATGCAACAGAGGATATATGGTATATAAAGCCCTGTACACCAATTCAGCTTCTACCAGTTGATCCAGGAGATTGTGCAGTAGGAATAAATGTTACATATTGGGGATTTGTTGATGCAAATGGAAACTGGTGGCCAGATCCAGATACTGGCAAAGTTAATTACAGTGATTACACAGAAGATGATGTTGCATATTTTGTCACACCAATACATGATCACAATTATTGGTATAAATATGATCCAGAGAGACCAATTCATTGGCAAGAAGAATGTATCCACACACTATATTATTTCTCTGTGGACTATTTGGACAACATTGAGGGCACTATTGATTGTCAGGAAGACGATGACCCAGACCCAGATTATTATTTAAAGCCTGGCTTCAGGTATGGCCCGGATAGACAACAGGGAACAAATGATGATTATACATATGCAGTTAACCAGTATGCTGGACCAAACGGCATAGTTGGGGATCAAGATGATAATCAATGGGGAAATTCATGGTGTGTGCCATCCGCATCCGCATCATGCTTGTGGTGGTTCGCAGATTGGTATAACATGCCAGCCTTAAAATGCCAAGGGACGATTTATCAACTTGCCGATACATTAGGAAAGCAGTATATGAATACAGACCCATGGGCTGGAACATGGTGGAAGGATTGGATAAAAGGATTGAGAAACTATATTAATGATAAGGGATTGGGAGGAAGAGTTGATGTAACTTCTTATTCGAGAGCATCCTTTAGCTTCTCGAAATTAAAAGAAGAACTTGAAGAATGCCAGGATGTTATGTTGGCTATTTACTGGAATGGTAATTGGCATGCTGTGACAGTTTCATCAATTGGAAACGCAAGAGATACGAATGCAGAAAATACTTTCGGAAAAGCCCCATTATACAAGCTTGATTTCATGGATCCATTAAAAGGAGACTTTGTTGATACATGGATTTGGGATACAACACCACCGAAAATTTACTACCCAGATTATGACAATTGGTATGAAATAGGGATGGTTACAGTGTGTCCGAGAGTATATCAGAAATATAAAGTTGACGGAACAGCACCAACAACAACAAAGCATGTTGGAAATCCAAAATATGGAAGTAATGATGAGTGGGTAACATCTTCGACACCAATCTGGCTTAATGCAACAGATGGAGGAGAGTGTCCAGTAGGCGTTGAATATATCTATTATGAAATTTGGCTAGATGGCCAACTCATTGAAAATAAAACTGTATATGATGGAAGTGAGGAAGATTTGGATGATGACTTTGGTGAAATCTCTGTTTTGATTTACTTTGAAGAGGAATCAAACCATACAATTAAATGGTATGCGGTTGATTATTTAGGAATTGCAGAAAATATGAGCGAGCAAACACATTATGTGGATAATAGCGAGCCATTTATTGATATTGAGTTTGCTGGCCCCCATTGCCGATTAGATAAAGACGCATATGGTGTTAATTACTCTACGATTACCCATATACTAAGCGATGATACAGGATTATGCACTGCCGGAATTAAAAATGTTACTTATAGGATCTGGTTTGATGGAACATGGCATCCTACAAGCGAGACCGATACATACTGTGGAAATGAGAATGTAACCTATTATGACGGAAAATACTGGTTTGTTGCAATAAATGATACCGTAGAATTTACAAATATAAAATTCCATGAAGAATGTGTACATTATTTATACATAGAAGCAAAAGATAATTTGGGAAATGTTATAACAAGGAACATAACATATGCAGTAGATGATAGCAAGCCAATTTCTTGGATTACTATTGGAGAGCCAAGATGGGGAGGAGATGAACATACATCCCATAACATATCAAATATGACTGTTGTGCAATTACACGGAATGGATGGAGGTTGCCTCAATAGATGGAAGATAATATATTGGATTGATGACCAAGATGTTCCATTTGAAGGAGGATGGTATGAAGTAATTAATTTAACATTCACACCAGGAAACCATACCTTATATTGGTATGCAACAGATGGAGTAAATGATGAAGATTTACATAACCATACATTTTATGTAATTGCTGAGGATTGGGATTTCGAATATTCTCCATCATATATAACCACTTCAACTATTGTCTTCTTCTATGCTCATCAGCATGATAACCCTGTTTTGAACTTTACTTGGGACTTCGGAGACGGAACATACGGATATGGAGGCATTATTACGCATGTATTTGCAATGCCCGGATTGTACAATGTTACTTTAACAATAACGGCCTTTGGAGGAGACTTGGAAAGAACGGTCACAAAGGCTATATTGGTATATCCATCATATCCAGACCCTTATCCACCAGTAGCTGATTTCAATTGGACGCCCTTAGAACCATCTACAAATGATGTCATACAATTTAACTGCTTATCATATGACACAGACCCATATGAGGCTGGATGGATTGTTTCGAGAGTGTGGATTTTTGGCGATGGAACAATAATAGGAGGAAATGAATCATCACCAACTCATCAGTATGCTGATGATGGGTTGTATAATGTTACTTTGTATGTGTGGGACGATGAAGGAGCTATTGCAACAATTACAAAACAGATAAATGTAAGCAATGTGCCGCCAGTAGCTAATTTCTCATACTGGACAGCTGACAAAACAGTATACTTTAATGACGAATCGTATGATACCGATGGCTCAATAGTTAACTGGACATGGAACTTTGGAGATGGTAACATAAGTTATAAACAGAATGTTAACTATACATATGCGACCAATGGAGTATACAATGTTAGTTTAACAGTAAAAGACGACGACGGCGCCATCGCCACAATCTGGAAATTGATCTATGTGGATGTTGAATGGCCAGTTGCCAACTTTACTATTGAGCCATGTTGTGGAATACCCGGAGAAACAATTTACTTCAATAGTACATCTGATGATCCAGATGAATACATTGAAAATTATACATGGGACTTAGGTGATTATACATATGCATATGGAGATAAAGTAACACATTCATACGCCTATCCTGGCTTATATGACGTAACATTAACTGTTGTAGATTCAGACGGATTGACAGACAGCATAACCAAATCAATAAGGATATATGATATAATAAACTTCACACTAAAATTATATCCAGGATGGAATTTGATAACAGTTCCTGTCCAATATTACGGAAATGCGAGTGATTTGGCGGCATATATTGAGTACTATTGTGGCCCAGAAACTGTTCTTGCAATTGCAAGATGGAATGCAACAAGAGACATGTTTGAAATGCATTTGACTTACGATCCATATCTTGACTTCCCAATAGAAGAGGGAGTTGGATACTTCATTTATTTGAATTACGAGATACCGGTAAATATAACATTTTATGGATATCCAATTTTAAGAGTCAATGTACCGGTGCAGGCAAGGAATTTGACAGGAACAAATACAACAGAAGGAGAAACAAACTGGAACTTATTAGGATGGTTTAAGTATGAAGCAGGATATGAAACAATGAATGTAACCGTATGGTTACCATATATAATCGAAAAGATAACAGGAAATAATGATACCACTGGAACCAGCGTAGCAATTTGGGACGCAATTAATCAAACATATCTATTATACATGCCAGGTATTCCACCTTCAATGTGGCAAAATCTATCATACTTCGACATAGAAACAGGAATGGGCGTTTTTGTGTGGCTACCACCTGTTCCAGAAGGAACATATTGGCAAGATAGCCAGTGTCCATAATGAAAAAGCCCTCCTTTTCCCTTTCTATTTTAATTTTTGTTTTTATTATTTTTACTATTTTCATGAATAATAGCAATGCGCAGGCTCCTCCAAATCCTCACCCAGTTTTTGGCTACATATATTATGGAATAAGTAATATAAAAATAGAGAACGCAACAGTGCGGGTTGAAAATTTGGATAGAAATATAACATACAATGCAACCGTGATCGGAGGAGCATATATTTTTAATGGAAGCGATGTTGGAGAAAGCGGTGATACTTTAAAAATACATGTTTATAAAGATGAGAGATGGAACGGAAATAAAACAATGCTTTTAGATTTTTCTTATGCTTTTCAGAATGTTTCCATAAATGTTTTTCCTCGCTGGAACAGTAGACCAAACAAGCCGATAATACAAGCTCCTGATAGTGGCTACATAGGAGTAAATTATGAATTTGTTATAAATTGTAGTGATTTTGATAATGATTTTATAAGGTATTTTGTTGATTGGAACGGAGATGGAATATTTGATGAAGAGAGCTCATGGCTAAAAAATAGCTATACAACTTATCATCAATGGAATAAGAGAGGAACATATTCCATAAAAATAGAAGCTGAAGATGTGGCTGGGGAAAAGAATTCAACAATTTTTAATATTTCAATTAAGGAAAAAAACGTTCCTCCTATAATAATAAATTATTATCCTCCCAACAATGCTAAAAATGTTAGTACAAGAATAAACTTATCCTTAGAAATAACAGATTTAAATGGGGATTTAATGAACATTTCCTTTTATATTAACTCATCCGATTTTTCTCAAACATTTTACATAAAAAATGTAACAAATGGAAGTTATTCGATTTCTTTAAACTTAAAAGGTCATACTGTCTATTATTGGAAGACAGTTATAGATGATGGAAAAAATCTTACTATTTCCCCAACTTTTAATTTTGAAACAAAAAACAATATTCCCATTTGCCCATCGCTAAATCTTTCATTAAATGAAGATGAAAATATAACGATAGATTTAAATGCATTTGATGTTGATGGAGATAATCTGTCATATTATATTTTTTCCCATCCACTGCATGGAAATGCTTCTATTAAAGCATCCCAGCTATTTTATATACCGGAAAAGAATTATTTCGGAGACGATTTTATCAAAATTAAGGTTGAGGATGAATATGGGGGAATAAATTTTTCCTATATTGATATAAAAATTTTACCGGTAAATGATGCTCCAGAAAATCCAGTAATAAATGGAATATCAGATGGATATGCAAATAAATCATACAGTTTCTATATATATTCCTATGATGTAGACGGGGACAAGATAAGATACGGAATAGATTGGAATGGAGATGGGAAAATTGATGAATGGACAGATTATAGCAAATTTGGAATATCAAAGGAACATTTATGGAAAAAGGAAGGTACATATATCATAAGAATAGTTGCTGAAGATGAAAATGGCTTAAAAAGTTATGGCGTAAAACAAATAAAGATAAGAAAAAATATTAAGCCATACATTGAAATTTTAAAGCCAAAAAATGGAAGCATCATTTCAGGAAAATTAGTTATCGAGGGAAAAGCATGGGATGATGATGGAGAGATTAAGAAAATTGAAATAAAAATAGATGATGGAGAATGGATTAATATAGGAACAGAAAAAAATTGGAGTTATGTAATTGAAAAAATAGAAAGCGGAAAACATATAATATATATACGTTGTTATGATGGCTACAATTACACATTAAATTATGTTGAAATAAGTAAGGATAAAAATAATGAAATACCTTTAGAAACATTTATAATAATGGTAGCAATTTTAATAGCTCTCATTTTATTTAGAAACATGAAACATTTTATGAATTATCTACTGTTAGCTATTTTCTTAATAGCAATAATTTCAAATGCCCAGGAAATAGAAGGACCTCATGCAATAGTTGGACATATTTATTTTGGTAATGGAGAGCCAGCAAAAAATTTTGTTATTACTGTTAAAAATATTGATAATGGCGAGGAAATAGAAAATGAAAGAATTTACAAGGAAGATAACTATTTCCAATTTGATGTGGGCAAGCCGGGACCTGGCTGGAGTTATGGGGATCGAATAAAAATCCTTGTGGAGTGTTATTATAGAAATGTTTTGTTTATAGGGAGTAAAGAAATTATAATTGAAAAAGGGCTACCTTATCAGGAAGTAAATATACACATTTATCCCTCCTCTCCTTCTCCTCCAAAAATAAATGGTATATTGCATGGCTGTATCAATGTGTCATATAATTTCTCTGTTTTTTCAACAGATCCGAATAACTTTAAAATATCATATGGAATAGATTGGAACGGAGACGGAGAAATAGAAGAATGGACAGATTATATGGAATCAGGAAAAAAATGTTTTGTTGAGCATTTATGGAAAGAAGCTGGTAACTATAATATAAAAATTATAGCGAAAAATGAATATGGTGCCAAATCATCCGCCTATTTAAAAATCAAAATAGAAGAAAAACCTTTAATGCAATTAATATATCCAAAAGGAGGAGAGAACTTAAAAGGATTAGTAAATATCTTATGGAATATAACTGGGGAAAATATAACAATAAAATGTTTTAATGGAGAGGAATGGTATGTAATAGCTGAAAACATTAGTAATACTGGTAATTATTTATGGAATACAAGAAATTACACAAATGGAAAATATTTTCTAAAAATTGAAGTATATGAAAATGGAAAGCTAATAAACGAAATTCAGTCAGATTATTTTTACATAAAAAATGGGGGCAAAATACCTTCCTTTTCCATTTTACTAACATTGGTCTCCTTTATTTGGCCAATAATTAAGCGGGCGCGGCGGGATTCGAACCCGCGACCTGCAGCTTAGGAGGCTGCCGCCATATCCTGGCTAGGCCACGCGCCCCCTTATTATAATTATCATTATATTTTTTTAATTTTGTGGGATTTATTTAGGACTTATTTTTGGATGCCAGTCGAAAGAAAATTTTGGAATATAATATGGAAAATGTAATAAGTATAGAATTTTTAATTTTATGCCAATATAATCGTCCCAATAATTTCCCTTCCATTTGTTTGTAATGGCATCATCTCTTGCATTCATTGCATTTTCTATAAAATTATTTGAAAAAATTTTGTTGAATTGACTCCTCCATCCAAAATATATTCCATAATGCTCATTCTTCTTAATTGTGTTTTTTGTTATGAAATTATAACTAGAATTAACAAATTGTAAGCCATGCATATTCCCAAAAATTGTATTATTTATTATGGTAAAATTTCTTGAATTATATAAATAAATTGAATACCAATTTTTATAAAATTCATTATTTTTAATTTTCCCATTTTTACCTTCTACCCATAATCCATACCATTCATTAAATGAAAAATTATTTTTAACAACATCAACATTATTAGTATATTCTTCCCATACCCCAAACCAATTATTCATAAAAATATTTTTCTCAATTCTTCCATTCGTTTTATTTAACCATATTCCATATTCATTGTTTTTTATGAGATTCCCTCTTATTAAACAATCTTTTCCTATAACAAATATGCTCCTATTGAAGAAATATATTTTGTTTTTTTCAATTTGCGCCCCATTTCCATAACAAATTAGACCAATTCCTTTTTTATATCCTTCAATTGAAAAATTTTTTATTTTGATATTTGGAGCTTTTAAAATAATTCCATTTGTTATTATTTTCGCTCCTTCCCCTATAATTTCAAGAGATTTGTTTATAAATAAATCCTCATAATATGTTCCATTCTTAACAATTATAACATCTCCATCAGATGCGTTATCTATTGCATCCTGTATTCTAGTGTAGTTTTCTCCTTCTCCTACATAAAAAATATTTCTAATTCCTGCTACCGAATTTCCTCCGATCATCAGAGTAGGATCCCCAAATATTTCAAATTCTTCAACAGCTTTCATATGAAAAGCTTTTGCAACACCGTTTTCCCAATTGAAAGAATCTAAATATTCTTTTATTGCTTTGCCCCATGCCTCCCCTAAAAATTTGCATTTTGTTAGTTCTTTGCAAAACAATATATGAAGCTTACCAAGAAACATTCTTGTAACATTTTTTCCATGGCCAATCCAACATAAACCTGTTGAGCCAATACTCGCTATAGCTTTTCCTTTAGAAACAAAAAACCAATTAAAACATTCAGTACTCCTATTAAACTGGGCTAATCTTGCTCCAGATGTGATAATGATAGGTAAGTAATCATTTTTTAATTGTAAAATATTCCATCTCCTATAATAAATCCATTTTTCATCATTTTTCTTATGAGTAGCCCATAAATGATGATTTCCCGCTCCTTCAAATATTACTATCTTAGCTCCTTTATTTATGGCATCATTTATTTTTTTGTAATTAAGTTCTTCCGAAGCATATATTTTTGTTATGTTATATCCTTTGAACTGTTTTGCAATTTCATCCAATAAATATTCTCCTTCCGCAATATCCCAAGGATCGTGCAAATATAAATCGCCCCCACACAAAACAATATTTTTATTGATACTCCCTTGGTATTTAATTATATTTTCGATTACTCTTTTCAATTCCCTCTCATTTCTTACTGGCAATCTTCCAAGATAAACATCTGGATATAAATCAACTTCATCTGTTAATTTCTTGCCATCAATATCATGTTCATACTCTCCATAAAATCCATTTCCATTTGTATCCCATGAAGCAAATTCCCCATTTTTATCATATATATCAGCATAATATAAATCGCACGGAAATCTTCTCTCATATTCCCAAGAGGAACTTCTATCGTTTAAATATGAATAACATACTGGTATGAATTTCTCTCCCCCAACAAGCAAAACATATTTTATTCCCCACTTTTCTATCGCTTCCTTAATAAAATATTTGAGCTTTTCTGGTGTATTTTTTTCTCCCAAGCCTGCAACTATTGTTTTTATTCCATGCTCTTCTTTATACTCCTTAAATTGTTCGAGCAAATCTTTCCATTTATCTGGGCATATAATCAGAAAATCGTAATTTTGGCTGGAGAAAGTGAAAGGTGGAAAAACCATTACAATGAATATGAAAATAGCCAACCATTTCATATTTTCAAATTTAAAAAGTTTATATATAGTTATGCCAATTTTATCTATGAAACCGTTGATATTCCTGGTTTTTGCATTATTAATGATTCCAATAAATCATGATAGCATAATGTGGTTAGATGATTTTCACCCTAAGCTTGAAATTAAAGAAATGAATATAACTGGGGTAGGGATAAAAAATGGAGAAATAGTTATTATTCCGAAAAATAAAGTCATATATAAGACTCCAAATCAATACGATTTATTAATCATATGTCCAGATGGCTGGGAAAAAATACTAGAAAAATTGAAAGAACATAAAGAAAAACATGGGATAAAAACGATTATTTTTTCGTTAAAGGATTTAGAAGGAAAAGAAGGAAGAGATGAAGCAGAGAAAATAAAGTATTTTATAAAAGAAGCGATAGAAAAATATGGGATAAAATATGTTTTGTTGGTTGGAAGTATAGATAAGATGCCGATAAGATTTGTGATGTATGCTTGGAGAAGTGGATTTAAAATATATAAAGCATGGTTACCAACTGACTTATATTATGCAGATATATACAGATATGAAAATGGAAAAATCGTTTTTTCTTCGTGGGATACTAATAACAATTTAATATTTGGGGAAAATTATGAAGAAGGACTCGGAGAAAATGATATAATTGATTTATATCCAGACGTATATTTAGGAAGATTAGCTTGTGAGAATAAAGTTGTTTTAAAAAATGTTGTGAGAAAAATCATCAATTATGAAAATAGTGGAGGAGAGTGGTTTAAAAGATTGATTTTGGTTGGAGGGGACACATTTCCTGGATGGGGGGTTGTTGAAGGAGAATATATGAATGAATTAATAGCAAACATTATGAGAGATTTTCAGGCATATAGAATATGGTATTCTCTTGGGAATTTAAATGCAATAGAAATTGAGAAAGCTTTAGAAAAAGGGGCAGGCTTTCTTTATTATTCAGGACATGGATTTCCATATGGTTGGGCAACTCATCCGATAAATGGGAGTGATGAAGAATGGGTAGGAAGATACTATACTCCATATATTATCCCATTAATGAATGGAAATAGACTACCTATTGTGTTTCTTGATGCATGTTTAACAGCTAAACTTGATTTTAATTCCTCAGATTTGAGACAGGACGGAATAAATATAAAATTTAATGCAACCTTTCCTTGTTTTGCTTGGTATTTTGTTCGCCATCCATATGGAGGAGCTATCGCCACTATAGGAGCAACAAGAGTTGCATTTACTGGAGTATATAAAGATGGGCCAAAATGGGGAGCAGGTTATTTGGCATATAAATTTTTCGAATCATATGATGAAAATAAGTTGTTAGGTGAAATTTTTGTAGAAGCTCAACAAAAATACGCTACCAAAAACCCATGGGATAAATGGACTTTGCAAGAATTTATATTGCTTGGAGACCCTACCCTGAAGATAGGGGGTTATAAAACAACAAATTTTTATATGTTGGCTAATATTCATTTTAAGGGGGGCCCGTAGCTTAGCCAGGTGGAGCGTCTGGCTCATAACCAGATGGTCGCCGGTTCAAATCCGGCCGGGCCCATGAAATTTTTATAGAGAAAGGTTTACCAAAACAAAAATATATAAGGAAATCTTTCTTGCTTGGTTATGTGGGTGTAGACTAAAAAGTAAAAATAAAGGTGTAAAAAGTGTATATAAGACAGCCAATAGTTGCTGTATTAGGACATGTAGACCATGGGAAAACCACCCTGTTAGATTATATTAGAGGAACCTGTGTTGCTGCAAGAGAAGCTGGAGCAATAACACAACATATCGGAGCTACAGAAGTGCCTATTGATGTTATAAAATCAATATGCGGTGAACTTCTCAAAGGAAAAAAATTCAAAGTTCCTGGTTTACTATTCATTGATACGCCAGGACACTTTGCTTTTACTACATTAAGAGCAAGAGGAGGGGCATTAGCTGATTTAGCTGTTTTAGTTGTAGACATAAATGAAGGAATAAAAGAGCAAACAGAAGAATCAATAGATATACTCAGAAAATATAAAACACCTTTTGTGGTGGCAGCAAACAAAATTGATGCTATAACTGGATGGAAAAAAACAAAAGGAATAATTGGCCAGAGATTGCAACAGCAAATTGAGATAGCAAGAAAAGAATTTGACGAGAAATTGTATAAATTAATAGGGAGATTATATGATTTAGGATTTTCTGCAGAAAGATATGACAAAATAAGGGATTTCACTCGCAATGTTGCAATTGTGCCCATATCCGCTAAAACAGGAGAAGGAATAGAAGAATTGTTAATGGTTTTAATAGGACTTGCTCAAAAATTTTTAGAAAAGGAGCTAACAACGCAAGAAAAAGAAGCGGAAGGAACCGTTTTAGAAGTTAAAGAAGAGAAGGGATTAGGAACAACAGTAGATGCCATTATATATAATGGAATTATAAGGGAAGGAGATAAAATAATACTTGGAGGAAAAAACAAACCTGTTATAACAACTATCAGGGCTTTACTTAAGCCAAAACCATTGGATGAAATTAGAGACCCAACAGATAGGTTTATGAATGTAAAAGAAGCCCATGCAGCATGCGGTATAAAAATCGCCGCCCCAAATTTGGAGGAAACTTTTGCCGGTGCTCCAATCAAAGTTGTTAAAAATTTGGAAGAGGACATTAAAAAAATAAATAAGGAAATGAGTATAGATATAAAAACTACAGATGAAGGAATAATATTAAAAGCAGATGCCATCGGTTCTTTAGAAGCTCTGGCTTTTATGTTGAAAGAGAAAAATATACCAATTAGGAAAGCTGAAGTTGGAGATATATCAAAGAGAGACATTGTTGAAGCACAAACAAATGCGGATCCATTAAATAAAGTTGTGCTTGGATTTAATGTGAAATTATTACCAGAAGTTGAAGATACACAAGATGTTGAAATAATAACAGATAAAATTATTTATCATCTTTTAGAAAAATTTGAGGAATGGGTGGATAAGAAAAAGAAAGAGTTGGAGGAGGAAAAAAGAAAAGAGATTACCTACCCGGGAATGATTAAATTTCTCCCAAACTATACATTTAGGGTGAGTAAGCCAGCAATTATTGGAGTTAGAGTATTGGCGGGAGAAATAAGACCGAATCAGAAATTGATTAGAGATGATGGTAAGCCTGTTGGAAGAATAAAAAGCATACAGAAAGAAAAGAAAAGTTTAACAAAAGCAATTCAAGGTATGGAGGTGGCAATTTCAATAGAGGGGGCAACTGTTGGAAGACAAATTAAACCTGGTCAAATAATGTTAGTTGATATAAGTCAACAAGAAATCCAGAAATTATTACAAATGGATTTATCGCCAGATGAAAGAGATGTTTTAGAAAAGTTAATAAAAATAAAAAGAGGACATGAATCCTCTTGAATTATTTCCATATAAGTTAAGAAAATATCAGGCAGAGATAATAAAGGCTATAATGGATTCCCTCACCAAAAAAGAAAATTTAGTCCTCGAAGCGCCAGCAGGCACCGGAAAAACAATATGTGTTCTTACGCCTTGCATATTATTTGCAAAAGAAAATAGAATGGGAATAGTATATCTAACCAGAACAAACTCCCAACAAAAGCAGGCTATTGTTGAGTTAAAAAAGTTAGCAGAAAAAACAAAAATGGATGCGGTGGGCTTGCAGGGAAAAATAAACATGTGCTCACTCATAAAACATTTAGGAAAAAATATAAGTAATGAAGAAATTGCAAAAATTTGCTCCTTTAGAAAAAAGAAGAGTTTAGAAGCATTAAAAGGGAAAGAAGAATGGAATAGATGCATATTTTTTGAAAATTTTTTGTTATATAAAGAGTATATTGAATTAAATAATGTTATTTCGGCTGAGGAAATATATAAATATGGTGAAGAAAGAAAATTTTGCGCATATGAAATTAATAAAATGCTTGTGAAGAGAGCAAATATTGTTGTTGCGCCCTACATATACATTTTTGATGATTTTTTGAGAGAAAAATTTTTCTCTTTGTTCTCTTATCAACCAGATGAGACAATTTTAATTATTGACGAAGCTCATAATTTGCCAGATTTTTGTAGAGAATTGTTATCTTTTTCTTTAACAATGAAAACGATTAAGAGTGCTATTAATGAATGCGAGGAATATGGAGTGAAAGATAAGGATATTATTGATTTTCTTTTCATTCTAAAAAAGATTTTTAATGAAATTGACGAAGAAATAGATTTTTCCGAAACAAATGATGCAATTATTTCTGAAAAAAGGATAGAAAATGAATTGGCTAAGAGGGAAATAAGTAAAGAAAAATTACAAGAAATAGCGGATAAAATGATCGTATATGGAGAAGTTATTGCAGACATTAAAAATAGCAAAAATATCTTACCTCGTTCTTTTCTTAGAAGTATTGGTAAATTTTTTAATTTATGGTTGTCGTTAAATGATAGATGGGTAAGAATTGTTGAAAAGGAGGAGGATAATTTAAAAGTGGGAGCATATTGTTTAGACCCTTCTATTGCATCATCGGTCTTAAATTCTTTCTATTGTAGCATACATATGTCTGGCACATTAGAGCCTATGGATGAATATAAAGATAGTTTAGGTATAAAAGCTAAATTAGTTAAATTTCCCTCGCCTTTTCCTAAGGAAAATAGAAAAATCTTATATGTTGAAGGGATAACAACAAAATATTATATGGGAGAAAAAATGGTTGAAAAAATTAAGAAGTATATTGAAGAAATTTGCAATCTTTTTCATAAAAATACTCTTATTCTTTTCCCATCATATGAAATTATGGGAAGATTTGTTAATAAAATGGATATAAAAAGGGAACTATATATTGAAATGAGAAAAGACCGACAAGAAGATATTATGGAAAAAATAAGGAAATTTAAGGAGAGAGGAGGAGTATTCTTATCTGTAATGGGAGGCAGACTATCAGAAGGGATGGATTTTCCATCTGAAGAATTAGAAATAGTAATTATTGTTGGAATTCCATATCCTCCTCCATCAGCTCGTCAGTATGCTTTACAACAATACTATAATAAAAAATTTGGAAATGGTTGGAAATATACTATGGAGGCACAGGCTATAAGAAAAATAAAACAAGCAATAGGAAGATTAATTAGAGGAGAAAATGATAGAGGAATAGCCATAATTTTAGATGAGAGAGCAAAAAGATTCAGAAAGTATATTGAAATGAGTGCTTCAAGAAATGTGATAGAGGATATTAAAAAATTCTTTATGTGAGAACCTCACATCCATCTGATTTTATTAGTATTGTATGCTCCGCCTGCGCCACTACACCTTTTTTAATTTCAACAAGTTTAAAATATGGATAAATTAAGCCCTTTTTCATGAACAGAGAAAGTTTTGTATGGGTTTTATTTCCATATATTCTATAAAGCCATCTATCAGCAAATGGAAGATAATTAAATTTATTTTTTATCTGTTGAATCATTGGGGAAGCTTTTGCTATTCTGTAAATATTTCCTAAACCATTATCAATGACAATACCTTCACCAGTAGTTGAAAATGGTTCAATTGCTATTACTTGGCCTTCCTTCAGAGTCTTTGGATTCCTTGTATAATAGTTAGGAATTGAAATACCAGCATGTAATTTGTATCTTTCTAAAGAATGTCCCTGCAAATTTTTTATTGGTTTATATCCATATTTTTTAATAACTTCCTCAATTTTTTTCCCTATTTCTTCTATTTTTATACCGTCTCTTATTATCTTAATCGCTTCCTCGAGTGCTTTTTCAGCTGATTCTATCAGTTTTTTATAATTACTACTTCCTATCTCTATCGTTCTTGCGGTATCACCTATATATCCGTCTACATGGACACCTACATCGATTTTAACTACATCTCCTTTCTTAAAATAATTTTTATCGTTAATTGATGGTGTAAAATGGGCAGCTATACTATTTACTGATATATTAACAGGAAATGCTAAATTGGCTCTTTCCCTTATATACCTCTCAATCTCCTCAACAACCTCTCTATAGCTCTTACCCTCCTTAATTATACTAAGCCCATACCTTAAAGCATTTTTCGCAACCTTTCCTGCTTCCCTATATTTTTCATATTTTTCATTGTCCTGAGACGCCATATATCTCCTCCTTTATTTTTTCCTCCTTTATTGCCCCTTCCCTAATAATTTTTATTTTCCCTTCCGAAACATCAATGATGGTAGATGGCTTGCCGGGCAAGACGCCATCATCAATATACATTGCAACTTTATTTCCTAATTCTTCTTTGGCTATTTCTATGCAATAGGGTTCTCTTCCTCCATGTAAATTTGCACTCGTTGCTGTAATGGGTATTTCCTTTGCTATTTTTAAAGCAATCTCATTTGCTGGAATTCTAATACCAATTTTATCCTTTGCAAGCACATCAGGAACGATTCTTCTCTTTTTTAAAATAAGGGTGATGGCGCCGGGCATAAATTTTTCAGCAATTTTATAAGCCATTTCATTCATATGAGCAAATTCTTTAATTTCGTCAATACTCGATATAGCAATAGATAAAGGCATTGTAAATGGTCTTTTCTTTACTTCATAAACTTTTCTGATAGCATTCTCGTTGAAAACATCTGCTCCCAATCCATATAAAGTATCCGTTGGATATACAATCAATTCGCCCTTTTTTAAAAGTTTAATAGCTTTTTCTATCATTTTTTATTAAATCTCCTATAGTTAAGGGTTTTATACTTTTCTTTTTTAGATGAACGCCTCCTATTTCCTGAAATAATTTTATTTCAAGAACCTTTTCTATTTTTTTAACGGTTTCATCTGTGGGACGGAGTTCCTCATTTTCAATTTTTGCTATTGTAGTTGTTTTTTCCCCTATTTTTGCTCCCAACTCTTCCCTCGTCATTCCCTTTGCTTCTCTAGCCATTTTTATTTTTTTACCCCAATCGGGAACCAATTCTTTATTCATTTCTTCAAATACATCTCTTGAATAAGGCACAATTTTTCTTTTTGGTTTAGTTACTGGTTTTTTATCTGGAAGGATTATACCATATTTGCTGCATTCATAACACACCATCATTTCTACTCCTTCTACCAAAGCTCTCCTTAATTTTGCCTCTTTACCACATATCTCACATTTCATCAAAAAAACATAACAAATTTATTTTAAACCTTTTCAACTATATATTTTATCCCATTTTTTGTTATTCTGACATAATTTTTATTCTTCATTTCAATAAATTTCCTTTCTTTTAATTCATTTAATGCTTTGTTAAAAAACTCATCATCGCAATTAATCTTCAACCTCAATAAATCAATCCATATCCATTTATTTTTATTATCTACATTATAAATTAATAAGGACAAAAGAATGTCATCAATTATTTCTTCCATATTCATCAATTATTATTAGTATTTATAATTTCTCCAAATGTAATTTTTCCAAAGAACAAGTTTTTAAACAAATAATTAATATAGAATGATGAAAATTGCGGTTAAAGATGCTGAAACTGGGAATAGGATAAGTATGGAAGTTGAAAAAGATAATACAATAGAGGAAATTATTGAAGAAGCTGCCAATTATTGGAGAAAAGACCCAGGAGCATATGTAGTAAGGTTGGGAAAGAAGATTTTGAGGGGAGAAGCAACTGTTGAAGAAGCGAGGCTACAAGAAGGAGATATCATTGAATTAATTCCAGACCCAGAAGGAGGTTAAATGCCTCTCCCTAAGGATTTATTGATTAAAAGAATAAAAAATGAACTAAGGGAATGTAGAAAAAATTTTAGACACCATTTTATCGTTGCTGATAAAGAATTTAAAAAATTTCCTATAGAAATTACCGTTACCTTAGTAAATACTCCTGGACCAATTTTCAATGAAGGAAAAGTTATTCATAAATATACTCACAAATTAAAGATAATCATTACGGAAGATTATCCATATCAAACACCTATTGTGAGATGGAGAAGCAATATTTTCCATCCAAATATAATGCCTCCAGAAGAAGGAGGATATGTATGCACTAAATTGTTGGAAGGATGGAAATTTAAGTCAAATTTGGTTGCTTTTATTAAAGGGATAGAAACATTGCTTGCAAACCCCAATCCAGAAAATCCCTTTGAAACAGATACATGCACCAGAGCCGCGGAATATTTTAATAAAAATCCATACAATCCTCCCCAAAAGATGAATCATAAGCCCCGTATTGTAGGTGAAGAAGTTGATTAAGATAAGCGGTGAGGAAAAGAAAAAGCAGAAAATCCAGCCTCCACCAACCAAAATAATATTTGAATATCCTTCCAGCAACACAGAAGAATTCATAAAAAAATTATATGAGGAGATGGGGCTACAGGAATTGAGCAATGGAATAGAATGTATGGAAAAGGAAGTTGAAAGCACCTTTTCTAAAAATTTAGATTTTTATATAAAAGAGGAAGCACTTAAAAAAATGGTCTTACATTGTTATGAGATGGCTAAAGAAAGAAAAGAAGCAATGGGTTTTTTAATAGGAGACGTTAAGTACTGGGATAGAGAATATTCGGTAGTATATGATATTGCTACAACCTCGTTGGACGCCTCACCATTTTATGTAAGATTTGATAGAGAAGCATTTGAAAATCTATTTGATAAGTTAGATGAAATTGAATATGAATATATACTAATTGGATGGTATCATTCACATCTTGGATATACAAGCTTTATGTCAAGCATTGATTTAGAGACCCAGAAAAAATATTTTAACCAACCTTTTCATGCTGCTATAGTTCTTGACCCAATTGCAAAAGATATGAAAGCCTTTAGATTAATGAATGGAGATTGCGTTGAAATTCCATTTGCAATTTTTAAGTAATAAAATCTTTTATCCTTTTTAGCACAAAATTTTTTCCCAGAGATTGCAAAAAATAGCCTGCTCTAGGCCCCTGTTTTTTTGCTAACAGAATTTTATATATTGTTTGAAAAGCTTTTTTTGCTGGAAAATTTGTTTCTTTTGCCACTTCATGAATTGTTGTATGTATTTTTTCGGCATCCCATTCAATTTTTTCAAATTTTTCTAGTAGATTTTTTAGAAAATCTTTTTCAGCATTTTTTATTTCCACATTTGGTTTCTCATATTGCAGTTCAAATTTTATTTCATCAGGAGCATATTTTTTTAGCCAGTAAACAATTTTTTCGTATCTTTCTTTTAGCCTATTTAAATCAAATTTTTCTAATTTATATTTTCTTTTTAGAATTTCCAAAACTTCCTCAAAATTCTTACCTATCTGAGCAACAACCGCGAGATGGCGATACGGAATTATGATTGGAAGTTTTTGAGCTATTTCGTAAGGTTGAGAAAGTTCATAAACTCTTCTTGCATTCTTTAAATCTTCTTTTTCGACTCCAAAATAAACCCTTTCATATTTATCATATTCATCAACTAAATCCAGAATTCCATAACCAGTATCAAATTCAATGTGGCGGTATGGTTCATATTTCATAAATAAAAATCGCAGAACTTCGGGAGGGAGAATCTTAAGAACTTCTTCAGCAGATATTGCTACACCTGTTGACGCATGCATTGCTCCTTTTCCCTTTAAATGAATGAATTCATATACAAGAGGCATGGGAGGTTCATATTCATAAACCTTTTTTGCAATTTCCTTTCCAGTATCCCATGAACCGCCAGCTGCTGCGTGGTCTTTTCCGAAAGCTTCGAAAGTAACTTTAAAAATTTTCCATCTTGCAGGCCAGTCAATTCTCCATGGTAACTTTCCTATACCTCCTTTTCTTATATCAACCTCCCCTTCAAAATTGCATTTGCATTTATAGGTGACAATAGGATATTCATAATTTGTAATCTCTCCATACAATTTTCCGCAATTTTCGCATTTTATACTTAATGGCATCCAATGTTTAGGAAGTTCTCTTTTTGCTATATTTGTTAATATTTCTCTAATCACCTCCGCTTTATCCAGCGCTGTTTTAATTGCCTCTTTGTATATCCCTTTCTCATATAGTTCATGGGCTAAATAGATTTTAGGAGTTACTCCTATATCTTTTAAGCTATTTAAAAATGGTTCAAGAAAATGCTCCGCATAATTTTTATGTCCTTCACATGGACACGGAATTTCTGACAAAGGCATACCAACCCATTTTTCATAATGAGAAGGTAGAAAAGGATAAACCTTCCTAAGAGGGTCAAAAGTATCTCCAATATATATTAATTCTGCTTTTCCTCCTTTCTCCTTTAAAGCCCTATATATTGCTTCTGTTGTTAAAACCTCTCTCAAATTTCCAACATGAATTGGACCAGATGGAGTTATGGCAGTAGCTAAAACATGCTTTTCCCCTCTTTTTAACAATTTTTCTGCAACAACATCAGCCCAATGCACATGAAAAAAGCATTCTCATTATTTATTGATGACGGTTGCAAGAAATTACATTACTAAGAACAAATTTATAAATAAGTCATTTTATAGGAAATGTGAAAATATATATGGAAGTGTATGGATGCGCAGCCAATCAGGGAGATGCATCGATAATGAAAGGTATATTAGTGGAGAGAGGACACGAGTTAGTTGAGAGTTTAGATGAGGCGGATGCATCTATAATAGTGACTTGCACAGTTATAGATACAACCCAGCAAAGAATGATAAATAGAATAAGAGAATTGAATAAAAAGCCTTTAATTGTCGCCGGATGTATGGCATCTGCTCAGCAGGATTTGGTAAAAAAAGTTGCAAAAAATGCCCTGCTTCTTCCTCCTCGTTATATTCATTGTGTGGCGGATTTGTTAGAAGGAAAAAATGAATTTTATTATATGCCAAAAGCTGGTTTGCCAAGAAAAATCGATATAAGATTGAATATTCCTATATCTGATGGATGTCTTTATAATTGTTCTTATTGCATTACCAAAAAGGCAAGAGGGAATTTAACATCTTATAATTTAAAAGATATTGTGAAGGATATTGAAAATGCGATTAAGAATGGTTGTAAGGAAATAAGGTTAACATCACAGGATACAGCATCCTACGGAAAAGATATTGGGGAAAGTTTGCCACATCTTATCAATGAAGTTGCCGATTTAGAAGGAGATTTTAGAATAAGAGTAGGAATGATGCATCCTTTGTCGGCTCACAAAATATTTGATGAATTAATGGAAGCTTATAAAAATAAGAAGGTTTATAAGTTTCTCCATTTACCTCTTCAATCCGCTTCTCCAAAAATTTTGAAAGCAATGAGAAGAGGATATGACTATGAATTATTTAAAGATTTAGTTTTTGAGTTCAGAAAGAAATTTAAAGATTCGTCCTTTGCAACTGATATAATAGTTGCTTTCCCCAATGAAAGTCAAGAAGATTTTGAAATAACCCTATCGGCATTGGAGGAGATTTCACCAGATGTTACTAATATAACCCGCTTTTCTCCTCGCCCCCATACAGATGCTTGGAATATGAAAAGATTGCCAACGCAAATTGCAAAGGAAAGGTCAAGAATATTAACATGTGTTGCAACAAAAATTGCATATGAAAATAACAAAAAATTGGTTGGCAGAACATATGAAGTTTTGGTTTTGGAGGAATATAAGGAATGGAAAATAGGGAAAACAGATTCATATAAATCAGTTTTTTTGAAAAAAGCAAATATAGGAGAGTTTATAAATGCTAAAATAATAGATGCAACCCCAACTCATTTAAATGGGGAGGAGTTATACTTACATGATTAAGGAAGGAAGCATTGTGTTACCAGGAGATAAAATTGCAACAACGGAAGAATTGGTGGCGGGCGAAGGGACATTTGAAGATAGGGGAGATATAATAGCAAGTATTGTTGGAAAATTTGTTGTAGATAAAGAAAAAATGAAAGCTATTGTTATACCAACAACAGATACACCTCTTATTTTGAAAAAAGGAGATACCGCAATATGCGAGGTAAAACAAATATCAGATTCATTAGTTATAGTTAAGATTGTTCATATAGCTGGCAAAAAAAGACAAATAGCGGGTGAGAAGGATGCTGCAATCCATATATCAAATATAAGTAATGAATTTATAGATGATATAGGAAGAAAATTTAGAATAGGAGATATTGTTAGAGCAAAAATTATAAAAGCTGAACCAGCTATTCAACTATCTACAAAAGATAAAAGATTAGGGGTAATTAAGGCATTTTGCATAAATTGTAGGAATCCTCTTATAAGAAAAAATAATTTACTTGAATGTCCTATATGTGGGCATATTGAGGAGAGAAAATTGGCAGATGATTATGGAGAAGGAAATATTGACAGGGTGGTTAAATGAAATTGGAAGTAAAAATAAAAAAAGAGAGTGATAAAGAAATTGAGTTTGAAATAATTGGCGAAAAAACTTTGTTAAATCCATTGAAACAAAAATTGCTTGAATATAAGGAAGTTGAATACGCTGAATGGGAAGTTAAGCATCCTTTGACAACGAACCCGGAATTTTATTTGAGGGTTAGTAACGGAAATGTAAAAGAAGTCTTAAAAAGGGCGATAGAGGATTTGAAGAAAGATATTGAAAGCTTGCAAAAGCAAATAGATGAACAATGAAGAAATAAATGAAAAAATAATTGGAATATTCACATATATTACAAAATCAAAAGGAATAAAGGGAAAAATAAAGAAAGAGCCTGAAGATTTTATTGTAGAAGAAATACCAATATATCCCAAACCGTTGAATGGGAAATATACAATAGCAAGGGTTACTTCAAAGAATTGGGAAACAAATAGACTTATTGAAAAACTGGCTAACGAATTACAAATTTCATCAAATTCAATAGGATATGCAGGAATAAAAGATAAAAGAGCGATTACAACCCAATTAATGTCATTTCCAGTTGATATTGAAAAGCTAAAGAAAATCAATATAAAAGATGTAAAAATAGAAATTTTATATAAATCTTCTAAACCCATTTATTCAGGAAAATTGATAGGAAACAGATTTCATATAATAATAAGAGATATTAAAGGAAGTGAAGAAGATGTCAGAAAATTAATCAATGAAATAAAAGAAATAGGAGGATTTCCGAATTTTTTTGGCATACAAAGATTTGGGATAGCACGCCCCATAACCCATATTGTTGGAAAATATATAATCAAAAATGAAATTGAAAAGGCTATAATGGCTTATATAGCCAATCCAATAGAAGGAGAGGATGAAGAAAGTTATGAGGCAAGAAAATTTTTAGAGGAAACCTTAGATTTTGAAAAAGCATTAGAAATATATCCGAAAAAATTGGTGTTCGAAAGAAGAATAATTAATTATTTATCTAAACATCCAAATAAATGGAAAGAAGCATTATTAACGTTGCCAAAAAACCTTATAAGAATTTTTTTGCACGCATATCAATCTTATTTATTCAATAAAATTCTTTCTTATAGGATAGAAGAAGGATTGCCGATTAATAAGGCATTGGAGGGAGATATTGTAATTACATGGGATCGGGAAATAGTTATACAAAGTTATAACGGAATATATGTTAATAAAAGAAATATAGAGAAAATAAATAAGCAGATAATGAAAAATAAATGTTTTCCTTCAGGAGCAATAGTCGGTTATAATTTGCGCCTGGCAGAAGGAAAAATGGGGGAAATAGAAGAAAGAGTGATAGAAGAAGAGGGAATAGAGGAGGATGAATTTAGATTACCTCATATGCCCGAATTCGCTTGCAAGGCGATGAGAAGAATATTAATCGTTCCATTAAAAGAAATTAAATGGAAGATTGAAGATAAAAATTTATATCTACAATTTACGCTTCCAAAAGGGTGTTATGCTACTTCCCTATTAAGAGAAATAATGAAGGCGGATATATTTAGTTATTAAAAAATTATAACTTTTGTTGTTCTTATGTATATGGATTATGAGGTATACCTTAATAAAATTAAAAATGAGAAGAGCGGATGAATTGGGCTTATAACTGTATAGTATCCTCCCTTCTTTCTCCAGTTGAAATAATACAAATCGGTATTTTTAACTCATTTGATATATAATCTAAATATCTTTTGGCATTTACGGGCAAATCTTCATAATTTTTTTTATTTCTTGTTTTTTCCCACCCTTTAAATGTTTCATAGATAGGTTTGCATTGCTCTAGAATTTCAATAGAAGAAGGAAATTTCTTCAACTCTTTGCCATCATATTCATAGCCAATACATACTTTTATTTCTTCTAATCCATCTAAGACATCGAGCTTTGTTATAGCAATTTCATCCACACCATTTACCATGCAAGCATATTTCAAAGCAACTAAATCAATCCATCCGCATCTTCTTTTTCTACCTGTTGTTGTTCCGAATTCTTTCCCTTTCTCTGCCAAATATTCTCCTATTTGTCCTTTTTCCTCCGTGGGCATTGGCCCTTTACCAACCCTTGTTGTATATGCTTTAACTACTCCTATGATTTTCTCGATTTTTTTAGGGCTGATTCCTGCTCCTGTGCATATTCCCCCTACACATGGATTGGAAGAGGTTGTATATGGATATGTACCATAATCTATATCGAGTAAAAAGCCTTGAGCTCCTTCAAAAAGAACATTTTTATCATCGATTATGCTATTTAGATAGTAAATAGTATCTCCTATATACTTTTCCAATTTTTTTGCATATTTAAGATAATCCTCTATTAATTTTTCTGCATCGATTTTTATTCCATATGCATCGAACAATTTCTCCTTAATTTTTAATATTCTTTTTAATTTTTTATCAAAATCATTTATTAAATCTCCCATTCTTATACCATGTCTTGCTATTTTATCGGAATAACAAGGACCTATTCCTCGTTTGGTAGTTCCTATTTTCTTTTCTGCAAGCAATTCTTCTTCCAGACCATCCAGCATGATATGATATGGCATTATTATGTTTGCTCTATCACTTACCATTAAATCTGGCTCAATCCCATTACCTTTTAACATTTCTATTTCTTCAACCAAAACTCTTGGATTAACGACAACGCCATTTCCAATAACAACTTTTTTATTTTGCAAAACGCCAGAAGGTATTAAATGAAATTTATATTTTTTGTTTCCTATAACTACAGTGTGCCCAGCATTATCTCCTCCTTGATATCTTACAACACAATCAAAAGAGGAAGAAAAAAAATCAGTAATTTTGCCTTTCCCCTCATCACCCCATTGCAAGCCGATAATTGCGACGCCAGCCATTATAATCCAATCGATATTTTCCCTTCTTTTTTCAATTTTTCTATGTTTTCCTCCACGAATTTTTCTATTTCTTCTGGGCTGGTTAATCTTCTGGCACTTATATTGAATTCCTCAAGCATTTTCATTGCTTTTTCATATCTTTCCCTTCTTTCTTTCCTTATTGCAATTATTTTACTCCTCATTTCCATTGCTTTTTTATGATATTCATCTGCTTTCTTTTTTAATTCTAAAAATTCCTTATGCTTTTGATTTGCTTCATTTATTAACTTAGCGATCTCTTCAACCAACTTAACGAATTTATTATGATATTCTTGGCTTTCCTTATAATATTTGACAACCATTTCATGCTCTTTATCAGCCAGTTCGAATAACTGATTTATGGCTTTGTCCAAATTTTCTAAATCAATTTCAACGTGTTTCTGTTTATCCAATTCCTCCTTCAATTTTTCATATTCCTTCTTTTTTTCTTTTATTTCCTGTATTATTCTTTCCTCCTCCTTTGGACTCATCGGAACAGTTTCTTGTTCATATTCAAGTTTTCTTATTTCCAATTTCAATTCTTCAGCTCTGAGGAATAAACTATTTGATTTGAATTTACTTCTTTGTTGTCTTTTCTTCCTTATTAATTCCTTAGCTTGTTGTTGATATTCGTTTCTTCTTTTCTTGTGCTCTCTCATTTTAGCAACAAGCTCGTCTCTTATTCTCTTTGCCTCTTTCATCTCCTCGATTAATTTTCTTTTTTCCTCATTTAGCATGTCTCTTTCTTCTCTTATTAACCTAGCTTTTTGATTCAGTTCGTCTCTTTTCTGACATAAATGACGATATTTTTCCTCTGCTCTTCCAAGCTCCTCCCTTAGCTCCTTGGAAGTTAAAGAAGATAGTTCTTCCATAGAGATAAATAAAGTTCATAAATAAAAAGGTTTGGTATCATCTTTTGAACTTCAATTTAAAAACAAAACGGAATGTCTAATTTTTTCCGCCAAGTCTTTTTTTATTCCTTTTTCCTTTAATATCCTGCCACCAAAAACTCTTTTTTTCTTCGCTTCCCTACCTATTATAACCAAATCAGCATTTACTCTGTCTGCATATTTAACAATTTCATTTTCTAAGGCGCCAACTGAAATATCTATCACCAAATTTTCATATTTCTTTGCGAATTCCTTGGCTTTTTCCAATAATTCTTCTATGCTTCTTTCCATTTTTCTGCCTTTCTCATCTACCTCTACTTTTTCTTCAGCATCTATTATGTATACAAGATATGGCTTATAGCCGAATTTTTCCGCAATTTGCAAAGTAAGCGTTGGCACCCTAACATTTGGGGCTAAATTTGTACATACTCCCAAAACATTTTCACTCCTTTTACCTATTTCAACCCATATTGGTATATTTAGAGTTTCAAAAAGTCTATATTTTAAAAAACAATCTTTTTCATATCCCATTACAACGCAAGTCGCATTATACTCTCTAACGCTTTTAATTATTTCTTCTGAAAATTCACCAACAACAACTTTTCTTTCAAATTGTTCGATATAATTATTCAATTTATTGAAAACTATATCCGCAATCTCTCTATTTTTTTCAATAAGATTTTCTTCGATTTCCTTTCTTTGCTCCTCCGTTAAGAAAGGCTCCGCAACATCTTCCATTTTCTTTAATATCTTCTCCTCAATAATGTAAACAACATATACATCACTACCAAAAATTTCAACAAATTTTTTTATCCTTTTTGCAACATTCTCTTGAAAGAATTCTGATGAAATAGGAAATAACAGTTTCTTAAATATCTCCGTTAAAACCATTAAAAATAAATTAACATATAATATAAAACTTTTTCATATTAACAAAGGCCAGTAAAAATTAGCTATTAGAAATATTATTGTTAAACATATGATACCAGCAACTATACCTGTTTTTGCCATATGTCTTTGGGAGAGATAACCAGATGAATAAGCTATTGCCATGCCAGGCGTTGCAATTATAAATACGAATGCCGCCCCGCCAGCTATTGCTGTTGCCATGGCCGCAATTATGGGTGATAAATTAGTTTGAGATGCCATGCTAATCGATATGGGTAGCATTGTTGCCACAGCAGCTGTATTACTCATAAAGTTGGTTAATATGAAGGTTAATAATATGATACATGCTAATATGGCATATTCATTTCCACCAGAAATCAAAACCATTTTGGAAGCAAGCCATTGAGCTGCATGGGTATTTTCTAATCCCTTTCCCATTGTTATTGCTCCTCCATAAACAAGTATTATTCCCCACTGAACCCTCTTTTCAACATCTTCCCATTTAATTAATCCTAAAAAGAACAAAGAAATAACAGAAAGAAGAGCAATAACAGCCATTCCTATGGCATCTGAAAAGAAAATCCATAAAAAAATTGTTATTGCTATTACTAAAATGAGCAGTTTTTCATTTCTTCCAATTTCCTTCATTTCCTCTTCTTCCACTATTACATCATTTATTTCTGGAGGAAAAAAATAAAGAATAAGAAAAGTTACAATTGGAAGAGAAATAAAAACAATTGGCAAACTAAACTTCATCCAATCAAAAAATGACATTTTATAACCCATTTCATCCAAAAAGGCTATTGTGAGGGGATTTCTTGCTCCTCCAAGCAATGTTCCCCAGCTCCCTATCGTTGTGCCATATGTTAAAGCCAGCATAGTTGCAATGCCAAAATTGCTCTTTTTCGGCTCAGCTTTAACCGCTATTAATATGTGTAATAGAATTGGTAATAGCAATGCTGCTACTCCATGCTCCTGCATTATAAATGAAAGCACAGCCCCAACAAACATTATACCAAATACAAAAAAATGAGGGCTTTTTCCAAAAATTTTTAAAAATCTAACTGCAAATCTTTTATGCAATTTATATTTTTCAATGGCAGCAGCTAACATAAAAGATGCCAATATAAAAAATACAGCCCTATTTCCAAAACTTGAGAAGACTTCTTTTACATCAGCTATACCAAATATGGGTTGTAAGACCATTATTAATAGTCCTGTAGCTGCCAAAGGAATAGCTTCTGTAAGCCATAAAAAAACAGCCATAGCCAATATACCCAGCATTATTAATCCTTGTCTTGTTAATCCTTCCGGAACTGGTAAAATAAGAGATAAAATAATAATTAGCATCGCTATAGCAATATAAACTGAGCGCATTCTTTTGAAAAGTAAAATATAGAATAAAAATATTTTCATTTATGACAGAAATCAAAAACAGGCATAAATTGAGAAAAAAAGAGGCAAAGGAATTTATAAGGAAAATTGAAGAAAATCTTGGATGCAAAATAAATAATGAAATAGAAATAGCGGATTATGAAAACATAAAACTAATTTTTATAGATGGAGAATTGCATGGGCTAATTTTTGATGGCATACCATTTCTTAATGTAGAGGGGTTAAAGAAATACAAACCAACTAAAAAATTTGTTGTAGTTGATGATGGAGCCATCAAGCATATTTTGAACGGGGCGGATGTGATGGCGCCCGGTATTATTGAAGCAGATAAGGAGATAAAAGAGGGTGATTTAGTTTGGATTAGAGATGAAAGGGGGCTACCTCTGGCAATAGGCAAAGCATTGATGGATGGGGAGAGAATGAGCAATGAGAAAAAGGGGAGGGCTATAGAGAATATACATTTTATTGGGGATAAGATTTGGAAGATGTGTAAAAAATGAGGGAATTTATTATTGCATTAATTCTTTTTATTCCCCATTTATCTTATGATTCGAGTTTATCTGTTGATTGGGTTAAAGTAAATAAAGAAATAGTGGGAGAAGGAGAAATAGTAGAAATAGAAGCAAAAATTTCAAATAAGGGTATTTCTAAGCCATTTGCTGTATATTTTTATTATGATTTTATTGATGAGAGGCATTTAATAGGAATAAAGTATTACGAATCCATAAAGTATTATAGATATCCTAAAGTAAGGTGGGATACGAAGGGGCTAATGGGAAAGCACAAAATAATTGTATATGTAGATGGTGATACAGCATTTTGCAATATTACAATCTGTGAATCAAAAATAAAAGAAAATTTGCTAATCAAGGAGGTATATTATTATTGTTATAAGAATAGGGATAATGAATACATCTGCATTTATAATGCAGGAGAAGATATAAGAATTGGAGAATGGTATATAACTACCCAACCTTGGAAAAGAATGGATAAGCAAAATAAGATAATTTTTCCAGATATTATATTGAAACATAATGAGAGCATATATGTTACAAAAAATGGTTCTTCCTTTAAAAAAGAAAAAGAGTTTGAGGCGGATTATGAATATTATGATTGTTCAACTCTTCCAGATATTAAAAGAGAAGGAAAATTTATTTTGGCAAATGATGGAGGAGTTGTTTGTTTAAAAGACAGATATAATCATACTATAGATGTTGTCATATATGGAAATGCTTCCTTTAATGAAGGATGGAATGGCGAGCCAATTAAAAATGTTAAAAGAGGCGAGATTTTAATAAGGAAAGATATTATAGATACAAATAGCAGCAAGGATTGGGAGACAAAAGTTATTGGACAGTCCGATTATGAAGCATGGCACGGTATAGCGAATAAGGGTATTGCGTTTTGTTCTCCAGATTGTTCCTATATAGTTATTTCAAATGAAATTATAGAAGCAAAAGACATAATCATTAATATGTATTTATTTACAAATCCTTTTCTCATGGATAAATTATTAAAGGAAAATGCGAGTATAAAACTTCTTTTAGATGGGAATGTTTATGGAGGATTACCAATGGAAGAAAGATATATTGCCTATATGCTTCATAATAATGGAGGGGAAGTCAAATATATGATGAGTAGCGAGGAAATTCATAAAAGATATAGATATGACCATGCAAAATATGTTATAATAGATGGAGAAAAATGTATAATTGAATCAGCAAATTGGGCAAAAAGCGGTATACCAGTTGATAGTTCATACAGAAATAGGGAATGGGGAATTTTAATAGAAAATAAAAGTGTAGCGAAATTTCTCATGAAGGTATTTTTACATGATTGGAATGCTTCTATCGAGTTTAATGAAAGCAGTTTTACCCATGGAAAGCCACCTAAAGATTATACAATAAGTTATTTTATTCCAGAAGGAAATTATCACTCCAGATTTTCTGCATTTGATATCAACTTCCCATTTAACATAACTATTATCTTATCGCCAGATAATGCAGAAGATGAAATAATTGATTTAATTGAGGGTGCAGAAAATGAAATTTTAGTAGAACAGGCATATATAGAAATGGAATGGAATGAAGGAACAAATCCATTTATAGAGAAATTAATAGAGAAAAATGAAAGTGGTGTAAGAGTTTTTATAATCTTGGATGGGCAATACACAATCAATAAGGAGACTTATGAAATTTTAACTAAAAATGGAATGAAAGTAAAATTGCACAATGATTATACAATACATAATAAAGGCCTAATAATCGATGGGAATAAAGTTTTAATTTCTTCCATTAACTGGGGAGAAAATTCTGTAAGGAGAAATAGGGAAATAGGCGTAATAGTTGAAAGCAAAGAAATAACAGAATATTTTGAAAACATATTCTGGTATGATTGGAATTATGAAATTAGAAAAGAAAATGAAAAGACTAATTTCAATTTCTATTTTGTTTTAACAATTTTTATAGTTACTTTCATAATTATCTACCTTGGGAGGAGGAATTCAAAATGGATTTGATTTCATTATTAATTATTGCAATAATCATACTGTCCCTTTTATTCATAAAAAAATCGATTTGTTATTCTATCATCATAGCGAATTTCATAATATTTCTTATCACTCCATTATTTTATCCATTAAAATATATTTTAAATGACTTAGCTTTTTCTCCAAATAATTTAATAAATTACAAAATCTACACAATTTTTACTTCAATGTATATACATGGGAGTGTATGGCACATTATTGGAAACATGCTTGTTCTATTTTTTATAGGAGTTCCTTTTGAATATAGAGTAGGGGTAAAAAAATTTGCTCTAATTTATTTTTTAGGAGGAATGATAGGGAATATTTTCTATTCAATAGCCAGATGGGGGAGCCACATATTTTTAATTGGAGCATCGGGCGCCATATTCAGTATTTTGGGCGCCTTTGCGGTGGCTTATCCAAAAGATGAGATAGTTGTTTTTATGCCTTTAATTTTTATGAGAATGAAAGTTATTACAGCCGCGATTTTAATGGCTCTATTACAAATTTTTTTAATCGTTATGGAAGAGTATATACAATTTTATGAAAAAATTGCTTATCTCGCCCATCTTGGAGGACTGGTTGGTGGAATATTATTGTCCATTGTGTTCATTAGAGGGGAAGAAAAAGTGCTTGATATAGGGTGGGATTCTTTGGAAAGCCTTGCGATAACGCAAAAACAGAAAGAAATATTTAAAAAAATAAAAGAAGCAGATTTACCAGATGTAAAGGAGGCATGGTTATCAAAGTTTTTAGAAATTACAAAATGCCCCCGTTGTAATGGAAAATTAATAAAGGAGGAGGGCGTTATTAAATGCAGTGATTGTGATTTTTTTATTAAATTGTAAAATGCGCAATAATATATGCAAGAATGACACCGCCATTTAAATATGGTAAGCCCGGCTGGGGGGATTTTGAAATTAGTTTCATGAGAATAAAAAAGCCAAGCAAAGCCCCCGCCAAAGTAGCAACAAATCCAAATAATCCCTTTTCCATATATGATGCAGAAATTAAAATACCCGGAATTATAATATCTCCCAGCCCCATATAAACAGCTTCCTTGTCCGCAAATTTACTTTTTAAATACGAGTATTTAGTTTTTCTTGGAAAAATAACAAGTAATGGAAGATTTGTTGTAACAATTGTTTCCGCAAGTCTCACCATATGTTTTGTTTTATGCACAGAAATTGCGTCATATATTGCAAGAATGATAAGAAGTAATATTATATATGGAATTGCTATTGATATTGCGAACATTGCAGATATCCCTCCAGCCAAGAATATTGCGAAAAAATCAATTACATACCATTCTGGATATTTTATGAATAATATTAACATACTTATGGATATAATCAAAGAAAAAAGAAATGATAAATCCTTGTTTATTAAATAAAATAAAGCTTGAAAAATTGTTAAAGATGTAAGGAAAAAGAAAGATAGTATGATATATCTAATCAGATTTTCTTTATATTTTGCTATTAAAAGTAGAATAACCGTAAAAATCAACAATATTAAAAAAATTTGAAAAATATTTGTAGGATTTTCAGGATTCTCAAATACTCTAAAACCAGCTTCTTTGAAAGGAATAACCACAAAAACCGAAACTAACTGACTCAAAATAAAAATTATTGCAATTCCCAGATGAGGCATGAAATTTGGAAATTCCATAAAGAAAGATATAATAAGATTATAAAAAAGATTTTACTAAATGAACAACTTCTTTGATATTTTTTGTAAGGAATATATATTCTCTTTCGTTTGTTGCAATTTTCATCTTTTTAAATACATTCCCTATTATTTTAATTTCTTTTATATCCGCAAATTTAATTTTTAACATTTTATTTGCTAATAGAGGCTTAAAAATTAATTTTCTATTTGTTATGAAAAGAGTACCTGGAATTTTTAAATATCCTCTTTTTAAATTTGCGCCTCTTTTCCACATAATCAATTCATCCTTTTCAAGTTCCACAATATGTGATAAAATAAATCTTTTTAAAATTATAGGGAAATTTTTTTAAAAAATGTTTCTCAATTTCTTTTCTTATTACAACAATAACATCCTTGTCACTTTCCATTATCTTTTTTGCCTCCTTATATATTCCTTTACTATTCATTTCTAGATATCCTATTTCATCTATTATGATAAGTTCGCTTTTAATTGCAGATTTCAAAGCATTTCTACAAAATTCTATACCACTATAACTAATAATATAATTTTCAGTTTCTATTCCTTCAAAATTCGCCATGCTTTTGAGCCTTGAGAAAACACATCTATCTTTGTTAAGCATATTAATGGCATCTGTTCCAATTTTTATACCGTTTTTAAAAACAGGTAGGCAGATTATTCCACCGCACTTGCAATTTTTAAATATAGAAAATAAGAAACTACTTTTTCCGCTGTTTTTACTGCCTATAAATAATATCTTCATATACCTGCTATTACAGCAATCCAGCACAAAGCAGATATTGCAAATGATATTGGATAGTAAAGCTCATCTCTTACTTTAATTTTAAATGGTAAGTATGCAATCGGTAAAGCAAATCCTCCTATTATGCCAGCAATTGTTGCGCCAGCAAAAATCCTTGGTATTATAGCTATTAAATCCTTTAAGTAAAACTTTGCAACAAGTAATGAAGTTAGAATTTGTGTAGTTATATAACCAATTGCATAAATTGAATAAAATGAAATGATGCCCATGGTAACCTTCATTATATTACTCTTTTTCCATGGAAGAAGCCAAAAAATTTCAAATGCCAATCCCTCAATAAAAATTGCTATTGAAGCACATATTAGGCACCCTCCAATTGGATTAAAATGGCGAAGAAGAGACGCCACCACAGCCATCCCAGCCTGCATGCCGGGTTTTTCAAAAATGCGGCGGGTAGATGCCATAATAAATATTGCTATGCTTACCATAAAAACGCTTAAGTCATATTTATGAAGTAAATCACCCAAGGAGCATTCCAGAAAACCCCATATTGAACCAAATAGCAATATCGCTACCATTAACCTGCATCTTTTCATTGCATATATTAAGGACAACATTATATCACCTCTATTTTAACAACATCTTTTACCCAAAACTTTTTAGGAAGGTTTTCAAATATTACTTGTCTCTCTTTTGTCAGTACACCTTTTTTCATATCTTCCCATTCAACCGTTTGAGAATATCCATCTGCACCAATTATTGTATATTCATGTTTTTCTGGTTGCTCCACACCACTTAAATTAATTATACAAGCCAAACTTGCTTCTTCTCCGATGGAGCACTTTTCAAAAATTTCCTCTATACTTATTTTTTTACCATTTATCTCTATTATCTCTCCAACTTCTTCTACACTCTGATATATTGCAGATACGATACCAACAGAAAGGAGGAAAACAGCTATAACTATTGATATTTTTTCTCCCCTTTCCATTTGAAAGAGAATCATAAACGAATATTTAAATCTATTTCTCGTTATTAAATATCAATAAATTATATGGGATAAAGTTTATTTAACAAAAATATATACTATCGGAGGCGAAAAAATGAGGAGGAAATTCTTAACGAGCATTCTATGTATGGTGGTAGTCTGTTCTCTAGTAATTATACTTCCATCAAATAAAGCAGAAGAATCCAATGATTTATCAGATTTCGAAAATACAATCGATGCAAAAATAAACATAACAAAAGAACCAACAATCATTAAACCCATAAAAAAAGAAATTTCTCCAATAAAAATAGATGTTCACAAGCCATCGTTTACAATGAAAAGAAAGATCATATACGTTGATGATGATTTTACAGACGACCCAGCCAATCATAAATGGAATACTATAAAAGAAGGATTGGAAGATGCCGAAGACGGAGACACAATAAGGATATATGATGGGACATACCATGAATATGATTTGATAGTGAATAAATCCATATCTATAATAGGAAATGGTAGTGCTACGATAGTAGATGGAGGGAAGGCAGAATGGAAAAATATATTCCATATTTTGGCGGACAATGTTTATATAAGCAATCTTAAAATCATAAATTCAGATGATGATGCAATAGAAGTAGAAAGTGCAAACAATATCAGCATTCTAAATTGCGAATTTGAAAATAATGTGGCGGGAATATTTTTGAGTTGTTCTTCGAATGACTACATAGGCTATTGTACCTTCCAAGACAATGTATATGGTATATATCTAGTGGAATCAGAATATGCAGATTTACAATACTGTGATTTCATTAATAATACATATGGAGCTTTCTTTTCTGATAGCAATTATGGAAATGCAGAATGGCTCAACTTTAATAGCAATGAAATAGGATTATACCTGGATGATTCCTATTATTTAAATCTTAGAAATAGCTCCTTTATTTCAAATACTGAATATGGACTATACGGACATAGAGGGAAATATGCAGATATAAGAGATTGTAATTTCAGCAATAATAAGTTTGGATTTTATATAGCACATGGTGGCGGTTCTATACTAAGAAACAATGTTTTCAATAATAATGTATATAATTTTGGAAATTGGGGTTCCTTAACAAGTGACTTCAATTGGGATATTGATACTTCTAATACAATAAATGGAAAGCCTATTTATTACATAATAGGAGAAAGTGGTTTGGTATTTGATGAAACAATGGACATAGGATTTTTAGCACTAATTTCCTGTGACAACATTATTGTTAGAAATCTATCATTGGGAAATAACTTTAATGGACTTGTTGTTGTGGATACGGAATATTCAACAATAGAGAATTGTACAATATCAAATTGTTATTGGACAGGAATACTCTTAGGAAGATATTCAAAATATAATACCATAAAAGATTGCCATATACATCACATTGAGGAAAGACCAATTTATATGTGGTCCAAAGCGGAAAATAACTTAATCGAAAATTGCGTTATTCATGACGCTACCATTGGCATATATACCTTTGGTAAAAATAACGAAATTTCAAACTGTTCAATATATAATTGTAGCAATAGAGCAATAGGAGCGACACAAGTTATTACAATAAAGAATTGTAGCATATGGAACAATCACTGGGGAATAAATTTATCTCCAAAGTCTGGAACAACGCTTAAAAATAATAGTTTATGGAACAATGACCAAAGCTTAGGATTCCATCCATCAAAAACAGTTTCAAATTACAATATGGATATCGATACCTCCAACACAGTAGATGGTAAACCCGTCTATTACATAATAGGAGAAAGTGGTTTGGTATTTGATGAAACAATGGACATAGGATTTTTAGCACTAATTTCCTGTGACAACATTATTGTTAGAAATGTAACCATACACAATAATTACTTGGGCATATATTTAGTAGATACTACAGATTCAGAAATAATCAATTGTACAGTTTATAATTGCCATTATGCAATAGGAATAACAGCAGATTCAACTAACAATTTAATAAAAGATTGTAAATCATTTAACAATTCTCATGGCATATTCATATACGATGCTTCAGCCAATACTGTAATGAATTGTCAATCTTATAATAACAATTATGGAATATGGATTCATTACTGTCCACTTCCAGCAAATGTATTAAGAAATAATACTCTATGGAATAATACACAGAATTTTGTGATGAGAGGAGGAAGTGTTGACGAATTTAGACAAGATATTGATACCTCAAATATTGCAGATGGGAAACCAGCCTATCATATAATAGATGCAGATGGTCTTACATTCGATGGAATTGCTGTAGGATGGCTTGCTCTGGTAAATTGTAGTAATATAATAGTGAGTAATATAGAATTTAGCCATAATGACCAAGCAATATTATTAGTCAATACTGTTGATTCTGTCATATCGAATTGTATTGCTCATGATACAAGCAGGGGAATATCATTATACTATGACTCAAATAATAATGTAATAGAAAACTGCATATCTTATAACAATGGATACGGAATCTACTTCTATTCATCCTCAGATAATAATCAAATAATAAATTGTCACATGTACAACAATTCAATAGGAATATATGGATATAAATACGCAACTAATCATGTAATAGAAAATTGTGCATTTGACAACAATACGGAAGGCATAATGTTGTACTATTATTCTAATAACAACCTAATAAGTAATTGTACATTTTATAACAATGAATATGGAATAGATTTGTATTACAAGAACAACTTCAATGAAATTAGGGATTGTGTTATAGTTGACAATGAAATAGGAATAGATCTATATTACTATACATCATCAAACACTGTAGAAAATTGTAACATATCACATAATTCAGTTGTTGGAGTAAGAATTTACAAATCTACGGGAAATATTATTGTTGATAATTATTTAATGAATAATTACTATGCAATTTACATATACTCCTCATCAACAAGCAACAGTATTTATCATAATTTCTTCATAAACAATGCAGTCTATAAACATGTAAGAGATGAATGCGGAAATTCATGGGATAATGGATATCCATCTGGTGGTAATCTCTGGAGCGATTATAAAGGAAAAGATGAATATCAGGGTCCAAATCAAGACTTGCCGGGAAGCGATGGAATAGGAGATACACCATATATAATATTAGGAGGATGCCCAATGACATACACACAAGATAATTACCCATTGATTAATCCTCCTCCAAATACATGGATCGATGTAAGCAATGCAGTAAATGGATATATTTCGCCAACCTCGGTTATAGTTATAAGAGGAGAGGATGATGAAATTTCAGGATATAGATATTATATTCATTATAGAATCGATGGCGGAGCCGAGCAAGTAGGAGGACTTAATGAAAATATATGGTTACAAATAACGACCCCTGGATGTCATATACTTGAATATTGGGGAGAAGATGCATGGGGAGCATTAGAAGAACACCATAATGTTACATTATTTGTAGATGCTTTTGCCCCGACAACAAAAATAAGTTTCAATCCACCAGTAGACAAAACAGACGGATATTATTATATAACCACAGATACACAGATTCAATTTAGTGCAGTAGATAACGGAGCTGGCGTAAAAGCCACCTATTATAGAATAAATGAGAGCTGGTTGCAATATACACAACCATTTAATCTGGAAGCTGGAGAGTATACTATAGATTTCTATAGTGTTGATTTATTAGGTAATCAAGAAACTGCAAAAACAGTGTATGTAATTGTAACACAGGATTTAGCCCCATTAACAACCTGCAATTTAGAACCTTCCTCTCCAAATGGAAATAACGGATGGTATATAACAGATGTCATGGTAAGTTTCGAAGCCATTGATGAAGACGGTGTAAAAGCAACTTACTATAGAATAAATGGTGGCCAATGGAAAGAATACACCAAACCATTGATTTTGGATGAGGATGGAATTTATACAATAGAATACTACAGCATCGATAACTTAGGATTAAAAGAAGATAGCAAAACAATAGTAATAAGGATTGATAAAACAATATCCTTAGACGTTAGCAAGCCGGAAAATGCTATCTATATATTTGATAGGGAAATTATACCATTTATTAAACCAATTGCAATTGGAAAATTAACTATAAAAGCAGAGGTTGTGGAAGAGATGTCAGGCATTGACGAATCATATATTGAGATAAATGGAGTTGAGAAAGCTAGATATAAGGAAGAAATAAGTTATACATGGAATGAGTTTGCTATAGGAAAACAAGAAATTCGCATAGTTGCATACGATATGGCAGGAAATAAAGCAGTAAAGACAATAGAAATAGTGATTTTCAATATGGGATTAGGAAAATAAATCCTTTCCCCTATTTCTTTTCTTTTGTGCTTAAAATTATTCCCAATATACCAGTAGATATAAGAATAGCTACTGGAGAATATATACCAATATCCGCCCACACATTATAAGATAAACCCCAACCTATATAGTATATTATTCCCAAGACTATTAAAAAAGCCGAGAACACTAACTTTGCATTTATTTTATTTTCCGCCATTTTTATCACGTAAATTAAATAGTGGGAGCACTGGGATTTGAACCCAGGTCAGCGGGTCTCTTCTATGGGTCATCGCTCCAGTTATTCTTCATTTCTCCGATGACCCTCTTCTAATCATCCCCATAACTGGAGCCCGCTATGATCCCTGGCTACACCATGCTCCCACGATTTGTAATATTTCTTGGCATTTAAATTTTTTATGGTCTGTTATAATCCTAAATTGAAAATTGTTACATTGATTGTTTTAAAAGCAGAATTCCCAGCATTGTCATATGCCATCGCTTTTATCTCATGCTTTCCCACTACAAGTTCATCCCATAACCATTCATATGGCTTATTTTTAATTTCTATCTTTAATTCATCATCAATATAAATTTCAATTTTTGAAATTCCCGATTGATTATCATATGCATCCACCTGTAAAGTTATTTCTCCGATTATTATTGGCTTATTTGTAGGAATAATTTCTTTATCCCAGATATAAAGATAATTTTTTGGTTTTTGTATATGTATCACAGGCTTTTCATTATCTGGTATATTTATATTTGCTATTTTAAGTAAGGTAGATGCAATCAATCTCGTTACTTTTACAGCATATTCCAAATCCATTTTATCTATAGTGTCTAAAGAAGTGTGGTAATAATCATTAAATTCATATTCATGGAAAAACACAGCATTATATCCAGCCAGCATAAATGGCCAATGATCACTATTTCCTCCAGCATATTCTTCATTGACGTTCAACCCAATGCCATATTCCCTAGAACAATTGACAGCAATATTTGCTATCCATTTTGAATCCTTATTATCAAATATATACACATTTCTTTTTCCTTCATCGCTTTTTGTGTATCCAATCATATCTGCATTTAAAACAGCAATAATGGGCATATTATTTTCAACAGCATTTGTAGCATAGCTAAAACTTCCCAATAATCCTTCTTCTTCTCCAGAAAATAAAACAAATCTAATTGTATATGTAAGTTTTACTTTAAAATTGCTCAATGCCTTTGCAATTGCTAAAACAGCGGATGTCCCCGAACCATTATCGTCGGCGCCCGGCGAGGAAGGCACACTATCATAGTGGGCGCAAACTATTATGCTATCATTTTTCTCCCCAGGTAAAATTGCTTCTATATTTCTATCTTCATATCCAGAATTGTTCCATTCTATAAAATAAGTAGTATATCCATATTTAACTAATTCTTCATAAATGAAATTCCCCGCTTCCCAGCATGCTTGAGTTCCTGTAACTCGAGGGCCAAAATCTTGTAAAGTTTGTATGTATTCCCTTAGCATTTCTTCATTTATAACTGCTATTATATCATTAATATCCCATCCTACAGTATTTAGAGGAGGTATAAGAAAAAGCAGAAGAATCGATAAAGTTATAATTTTTTGCATAAGAAAGTTATAGAATTTGTATTAAAAATGTTTTTGAATAATTTTTTAAATAAAATCGTATAAGGTATTATGAACTATACAAAATTAATTGTAATCCTTATCATACCAATAATCTTGGGAATAGTTTTTGGTATAAATAATGAGTCCATATCCAATATCCAAAGAAAAGATGCTATGCCTGTCATAGTAAGCAAGGAAAATCCATTTTATGCAATTATTGCAGCTCCTGTAGCATTGTATTATGATGATTCATTGCATGTTCAGCCATTACTTGTT
>JAPDJP010000018.1 GCA_029259055.1 Thermoplasmatota archaeon
CTTAGGATAATATTCAGCTAAAATATTGAGTTTCTCAATTACTTTCCTTTTCCTATATTTGCATTTAAATATTAACGGAATATACAATCTATCTGTTCTAACTCCTGTTGAATCTGAAATTAACACGGGCTTTTCATCTATCAAATTTCTTATATAATTTCTTGTAAGAAATATAAGCCACTTTATGTAATAGTATGGTATTTTAGCAAATGCTTTTCCAAATGTACTGTGATCAACATGCTTCCCACATAATACTTCAGAGAAAAATTCATCATCTCTTAAGCTCCAGTCAAAGAATGTTGATATAATAAACATAGCAGCATAATCATATGGAGAAATTGCAAAATTTCTTCCTTTCTTGCTTTTCTTATCAAATGGTTTGCCAATTTTCTTTGCCTTGCTTCGAACAAAATAGTAAAAGTTTTTTATATTGTGCCTTTTTAGTTTTGGCTTTGGCATTTCCCATCCCCTCCTGCTCTTAAGGGGATGGGAATATTAATTTTTTTAGAATTTTTCGACGAACCCAAATAAAAAATAAATTTTTTATATCCTCTAAATATAACTGTGCATGAAACTAAATCCCGCTCCTCTCGGATTGGCTGCATTTGCTTTAACAACATTTGTTTTATCTTTGGCAAATATAGGAATAATTGATTCTAAAGTTGTAATCGCTTTAGCATTTTTTTATGGAGGTATGGCACAATTTGCAGCAGGTATGTGGAGCTTTAAAGCTGAGAACAATTTTGCTGGTACCGCCTTCTCCTCATATGGATCTTTCTGGCTTGCATTTGGATTGATTGCCATATTTGAAAATTTGGGCAAATTTACTTTCACTGCAAAAGAAATAGGGGCAATGCTCGTTGCATGGGGAATATTTACTTTTTATATGTGGATTCCTTCATTGAAAATAGGGAAAGCTATATCGCTCGTTTTTCTAACCTTATGGTTAACTTTCTTTGCTTTAGGCTTTGCCCTCATCTTTGGCTTTTCTTTAAAAATTGGAGGAACAATAGGACTAATATGTGCAATACTTGCATGGTATGTTTCTGCAGCTGAACTGATAAATGAAATTTATGGAAAGAGATTACCCCTATAATAATTGATCTTTTCCTTTATTTCTTCTTTGGGCAATGCTCCTACTATTCTTTCAACTTCTTCCCCATTTGAAAAAATTATAATTGTTGGTATGCTCATTATCCCAAATTCTCTTGCTATATCAATATTCTCATCAACATTTACTTTCCCAAAAGGAATTTCCATTTCTTTTTCCAATTCTTCTAAAACAGGAGACAAAACCAGACAAGGCATGCACCAGGGAGCCCAGAAATCAACAACGGCAATTTTATTCCTTACAAACTTATAAAATTCTTCTCCATTTAGCTCTTTCATTATAATAAAAATATAAGACGTATTTTAATCTTAGCAAAAATATTTTAATTATAGCTATTTTCTTCATGCATGAAAATAAAGCCAAGATGCGTACCATGCCTACTTAGTAGAGTATTATTTGAAAGTAAGCTTGTAATAAAAGATGAAAGGAAACTTTCCGAAATTATGTCAAAAATTGTAAAAAGAATGGCAGAAATATATGACTATAAAAAAAGTTCTGCTGAAATAGCAACAGAAATACATGGATATACATATGAATTGATAAATAACAACGACCCATATAAAGATTTAAAGGAAAAAAGTAATGAAATTGCGTTAAATTTGCTTCCTGAAGCAAAGAAATTTATTGAAAATAGTAAGGATAAACTAAAAGCTTCTATACAATGTTCTATTGCTGGAAACTGTATCGATTTTGGGATAGAAGGTAGTGCGAAAAAGCCCGAAGAACTTGCACAAAAATTTCATGAATATTTGTTGCAAGGCTTACAACATGATGATACAGAGCAACTTAAAAAGTATCTTAAAGGAGATATACTCTATTTTACAGATAATTGTGGGGAAATTGTATTTGATAAGCTTGTTTGTGAACAACTTAAAAATTATGATGTAAATTTATATTTAGTTTGTAAAAAATATCCTATTTTAACAGATGCAACATATGATGATGTTAAAAAATTGGGATTTGATGAAGTTGTTGACGAAATACTTACTACTGGAAAATTTGCGGTTGGTATTGATTTTAATGGTATAAGTGAGAAATTAAAGAGATTGCTTAATGAAGCTTCTCTAATAATTTGCAAAGGAATGGCAAATTACGAGGCTTTTTCAGAAAGTAATTATAAACCAATTGCTTATCTAATGAGAATAAAATGTGATTCAATAGCGGAATCAATGGGTCTTGAAAAGGGGATAAATGTTGTAAAAGTATATGGGAGGAGGGATGCTTAAAGAATTAAAGATAATTAAAGATATCAAGATAACTAAGGATGACTATGGATAGCCCCCTATTTTTAACGATGGGTCTCCAAGCAATACCCATTCTTCAACGGTCTTGCAGTCTATTAAATCTTTCATCGGTGGATATGTATTGATATAATCTATTATTGCTGTTCCCCATGTTTCTCCTAATATATCCTTACCTTTTATTCCATATGCATTGAAAAATCTGTCTTCTATATACCCTCCATTAAATTCAACGCAGTCTGGTATCCCATTCTTGTTATTATCTCCTCCTGTAGCTCCATATCCTAATCCTGTATTCCCTAATGTTGCAATTGCTCCCTTATTTGCCATCTTCACCAAATGCCAACTAAAGCATTCATATGTTGGCTGATAAGTCCATTCATTTTTAATAAAATCAAATAAGCTAATATTAAACTCGCTATTATGGCATCCCCCTATTACAACGATTGGTAGCATGTCTCTGTTGCGTAATAAATCCATATTATAAGTCATCAAACCATTTACCCACGGATCATCATGCGATGCATATCCACGGAAATGCGTGGCCCAGGCGGTCGGGCTCCCATGACCATCTAAAACCGCAAAACCGCAACCCTTGCTCATTTCCTTAATAACGTTTATCCAAGCAACTCTTCCAGCAAATTTATTTGGCTGGGTTACACCGAAAGTTAAAGTTCCATCTGAAACAAACAAGCTTACTTTTTCAAACTTATCTGCCATGTAATTATTATAGAAATATAGGGTGGATACTTCTCCCTCGCATATTTTTTCTACATCATTGAATGTATCTCCTCCAACAAGGAGCATTCTTCTAAACCATGGTTGGCTTGCAACATTGCTATTCTCATAATTTATTATTTTTTCTATCACATTATTGAGTTCTGCAACGCTTCTGCAAGCAAGCCTACCTACATATACATCGGGATATAAATCTAGAATATCCTTTCCACCCCATCTCCATTCTCCATAAATGCCATTTCCATTTGTATCCCATGTTGAAAAGTTGCCATATGCATCATATATATCTGCAAAATATAAATCGCTAATATATCCTCCCTCCGCATTATCGTTTAATGCAACGTATCTAACCGGAACATACCATAAGGCATCGTTGCTTTTCATGGGTCCATCCATTCCCCAGTTTCCAAACAGATAAGATTTTTTGCCTCCAACTAACAAAACATATTTTATTCCGTATTCTTCCAGCATATCTTTTATAAAGTATTTTACTTTTTCAGCACCATCTCTTCCATCATATTCCGCATATATGTTTTCAACGGTCTCTACTATTGTTCTTATTCCATGGCTTTCTTTATGTTGTCTCAAAGTATCAACTATATCTTTCCATTCTTCTGGACATATAATCAATAAATCATATTCATCATTATTGATTATTGGCTTTGCTGGAAGAGTATAATCTATTGTTATGTCGAAACCGTGAGTAAATTCTATTTCTCCTTGTTTGTATCTAACAGGATATAGGTGTAGGGAAAGTATTGTAACATGTTTCCCATCGACCAATCCTCCTCCTAGGTTATAACTATACCAACTTTCTGGGAAAATTTCTTGAGTATCTGCCTTAATTGTTTCTTTAACCATTGCTTTAATCATTGGTGGATTTGCTTTAACGATTTCTTTTTCTATTTTGTAAACTTCTATATTTTTTGGTTTACAATCTACTTCTATTTTTGTTCCCAATGGAAAATAATAGACCTTGGTATAATAGGGAAGCATAGGCTTTCCTGGATAATGTAAATAATTTGCATTTTCGAGTAAAATGCTTATATATCCATTGGTTTCCTTTATTTCAATTTCTGGTATTTTAACTTCTTCTTTCTCAATTTTTATTGAATTTTTTGTTATTCTTTCTATTCCTGCATAACTTGTATTTACTAATACAAAAGCAATAAATATTGTTACAAATATTGCTTTCTTCATTTTCCTCCCCAATTTAACTAATAAAAAGCTGGTTATAAACTTATTGTCTCTCTTTCTTTTCATCAATAATCTTCTTTATAATAAAAACTAACAAACTATAAAATGGAAGTAAAAGGAGAGAGCGAGATGCTTGAATAGTAAATAATGGAAGGAGAGATTCTGGTAAAAAAAGCCTTGAATATAGATTTTCTATGAATAAACTTGATATAATTAAAAGGAGAATGCAAGCATTTGAAACAATGGCAAAGTAGGGTGAATTTCCCATTAAATAAACTAAAAGTGTTCCTCCATAAATAGAAGATTGAGACCTTATTGATATATCTGAGAAATAAAAAATAGTTGAATATACAACATTATAAATTCCAAAAGGTATAACCATTATAAGAGAAATTGCTAAAGCAATTATAATGAATGTTAGAAGACATTTTATTTCTCTAAATTTCTGAAGAATGTATAGGAAAAAAACAGATAGCATTATAAGACCAGCAAATTTTACGGTGGCTCCTATGAATAGAAATAATAGGGCGGGGAAATGTTTTTTATTTATTATAAAATAGAAGGCGATTGATACAAAAAGTAGGGACAACATAATATTATCAAAAATAAAAAGCATGGATAAAGAAGCAAAAATGGGAAATGCATCCTGTTTCTTTATTTCTGGAAATGTTATGCAAAATATTAGAAAGACTATCATTCCAAAAATTATATTCGTTATAGGATACCAAAATTCATTAATTATAGGATGAAGCAAAATGTAGGATAGTGAATACGTAAGGAGGGAAGTGGGTGGATAGTTAAATGTTGCATTCTTCATTATTGGCTGTCCATTAACAAAACCAGCAAATCTCGGCACAATTTCTTCCTTATATGGATTCTTTCCTTCTAAGAAACCTTTAACAGCCCCTTCTATTGCATCATCTATATCGTGTAATTCTTTCAAAAGGGAGTAGTATTTTATAAAGAAGATTAAAAGAATTATAAATATAATCCACAAAATGATTGTAAAAAATTTATGCCTTGCAACATTTCCTTTATTGTTTTTAAAATAAAAATTAAAAAAAATCCAAACAAGAATCATGATGGGTAAAAAGAAATTAACAATTACATCTATTGTCGCCATTTTATCTCTTTCTTAAAAACATTTAATGCAATAAAAATTGATATAAGGGCGACGATTTCTCCAGCCACCGCATCCAATATCCAATGTATTCCAAGATACCAAGTTGCAATAGGTATTGATACCGCTATTAAAGTTGCAACATATTTATATCTTCTATAATTGCCTATCCAAGCAGTATATGCCATAATAGCAGATAAAGCAGCATGCAAACTTGGAAAACAATTATCTATTGTTGTATATTTAAAAAATACAGTTATTACGCTTGGCCATATTTCTTCTAGCCTAAAATAAATCATTTTACCATCATACCAGCTTGTATTTATTGAACACCACCAAGCATCATATACAGGAAAGAAAAGCATAAATGGTAAGGATATAATTAATCCCATTGCATATGAAAAAACGGCTATTTTTAATGTTTTGACATCCTTAGAAAGGATATAAAGTAATGGTGTAAAATAGATAATGAAAGGAAATCCAATCATATAAATAAAAGTAAAATAATAATCCAATATTGGATTTGTTATTTTTTGAAAGAAAGCAACGGCATCTTTCTCAATATTATAAATTAATATTGAGAAATCTCTTCCAATTTTTGAAGAAATTAAAGAATCTATTCTAACTTCTGCCATGTTTAATAGGGATGTTATTAAAAAAAGGCAACCAAAAATTATGAGTTGCATTAGATGGTGGCGATTCATTTTAGTATTCCTATTTTCCTTAAATAAAAATATCCCGACTATTACCAACGAGATATTAATTACGATAAGAGATATGTTTGGATTCACAAAGATAGAAACTATTTTATTTTTAAACTTTTCTCAATTCTTATAGTAAATCTTCTATATGCTGTTATAATTTTCAATATAATGAAAATATGTTATGTAAATCCATTTTTTTATCCATTTAGAGGAGGTATAGAACATAGAATATATAATATTGGCAAAAGATTGGCAAAAGGAAATGAAGTATATGTTGTTACAACAAAACTGAATGGAACCGTTGATGAAGAAAAAATAGATGGCTTAAAAGTTATAAGATTGGATGGGAAATTTTTGAATATTTACAATCCTCCTTTTGTTTGGTGTAAGGGGATTTCTAATAAAATAAAAGAAATTGAGCCGGATATTGTGGATTTCCATTATAGATGGGCTCCTTCATATACCCGCGAAATCATAAAGCTAAGGTGTCCATTAGTATTTACTTTTCATAATGATTTTGGAGAAGGAGTTGGTATTGAGAAGGTTGGTAGTTATATAAATGACTTAATTTTTAAGATTTATTTGAAGCGTTTTGATAAAATTATTTGCATAAGCAATTATATAAAAAATAGATTAATTGAGAAAGGTATAGAAAAAAATAAGCTTGTTACAATACATAATGGGATAGATTGTGAGGATGCCAAATTTTATGGAAATAGGAACGATTACTTATTTTTTGTTGGGAGATTGGTAAGAACTAAAGGGATTGATATACTATTAAAGGCCATTAAAAATATGGATATTGAAATAAAAATTGCTGGTAAAGGGCCAATGAAAAGGAAATGGGAAGATATGGCTAAAAAGTATAAAATAAATGCTGAATTTCTTGGATGGATAAGTGAGGAGGAAAAAATCGAGCACATGAAAAAATGCAGGGCGTTTATTTTGCCATCTCGTTTTGAATCTTTCGGTTTAGTATTATTGGAAGCAATGAAATACGGGGCTCCAATAATTGCTACAAATGTTGGCGGAATTCCAGAAGTTGTGGGGAATGCTGGTTTATTAACTGAGCCAAATCCAAAGGAAATGAGGATGGCAATTAAGAAGATTTTTGATGACGAACTTGCAGAAAAATTGGGGAAAGAAGGTGTTAAAAGAGTAAAATTATTTAGTTGGGAGGAATCTGCTAAAAAAACCATAAAATTATATGAAGAAATATTAAAGGGAGAGAAATGGAAAAGGAGGAAATAAGGAAAGTAAAAAAGTTAATGGAAAAAGAACCTGCCTTTTTAAAATTAAAGGGTAAAATAATGGTAGCTGGAGATACGCATGGAGATGTTATTATATCAAAACAAATAGTGAAGAAATTTTTTGATGATAACTTCGATTATTTAATTTTTCTTGGAGATTATATTGATAGGGCGCCACCTGATGTCGGCTCCTCTTTGCCAAATATTGATTTTCTTCTTAGGAAAAAACTGGAATATCCAAATAAAATTTATTTATTAAAGGGAAATCATGAATCAAATTACGCAATTCCATGTTATCCATATGAATTTGGATACGAGGCGAAGGATTTGCATGATGAGTATGTTAATGTATTCAAAGAAATGCCCCTAGCTGCTCTTCTAAATAATGTATTTGCTTCTCATGGAGGGATATATTTAGGGAAAATAGATAAAAACAATTTAGAAGCAATAGAAGCATTGACGTGGAGTGACCCAGTTATTGCAAATTTATATAGAGGGGCTGGTTTTCCTTTCAATAGCGAGGATTTGGAAAAGTTTTTAAAGAAAATAAAAGCGGAAGCATTTATAAGAGGGCATGATTACAATTTAAATGGTATAGTTGTTTATAAAAAGTGCTTAACTATTTTTTCTTCTCGCCTTTATAAAGATATGGGAAATAAGGGTATATTGATTGCAAAAATTTATGGAGATATAAATTCTATAGATGATATTGAAATAGAAGATTTTTATAGTGGGAAATGGGAAAAATATAAGGTGAAGGTTATATCAGACTAACATTCTATTTTTACCTTCCATAAAATATTACAACAAATCCTGATAAAACCATAATTAATATAATGAGGATAGCAAGTAACTTCATTTTTGTCTCTCTACTCATTTTATCACAAGCCCTATTTTATTACCAATATAAAAATATTTTCAACTTTCAACAAATTTTCTTGTGCTTCTTCCCTTATTTCAACAAATTCCTTGTCAATTTTAATCTCCTCATTGTTATGTACAAATTTATAGAAACCTTTTTCTTCTATTTCTCTTGCAATTTTTTCACCATTCTTCTTTATTTCTTCTAAAATTATTTTACTCTTTTCTTTAAAAGTTGGGCCAATTTTATTGTATAAAGGATAAGCAACTTTTTTAACTTCTGGCTTTTCATTTGTTATTGTTAATTCTTTTATTTTAAGCGTGTTGATTATCGTTTCTTCCTCTTCTTTTATGGCATCTAAATCTTCTCCATATATTTTTACTGCTTTTATAGGGGCATTTAATGCTATACCTTGCCTATTTTTCCATTCTCTTATTTTTGCAATAACATTTTTCACAATTTCTCCTTTCCTTTCCGCATCTTCATCTATTAAAATTGGCTTCGGCCATTCTGAAATATGTATACTTTCCTTCCCTTCCATTTTTTTATAAATATTATGATAAATCTCTTCTGTTATAAATGGAAGGAAGGGAGCAAACAATTTCAATATTCCTAATCCAATTGTATATAAAACATATAATGCGCTTTTTTCTTTTTCATATGCTCTATACTTAACCATTTCAATATAATGGTCCGCAAATTCATGCCATAGAAAATATTCGATCTCTTTCATTGCATATGAATATTCGAATTGGTCCATGTATTTTGTAACTTTTTCTACAAGCTTACTGTATAAACTTAAAATCCATTTATCAACTAACCTGAGCTTTTCTATTTTCGTTTCCTTTTCTACAACATTCCCTATAAATTTTTCAACATTCCATAACTTATTCATTAATCTAATTCCTCTTACCAAATCCTTGTAACGGAATGGATTATCTTCTCCAAGTTTGCAGGTAGATGCATAGTAACGTAATGCATCGCTTCCATATTCCTTTATTATTTCTAAAGGATCTACAACATTCCCTAAGGAAGTATGCATAGGTCTTCCATCTGGAGCTAAAATGAAGCCGTCGATCATAATTTGCTCAAAAGGTTTTTCATCGGTAAGCAAAAAACATCTTAAAATAGTATAGAAAGCCCATGTCCTTATTATATCATGAGCTTGGGGACGTAAGGACATAGGATATAGTTTTTTAAACATCTCTTCATCTCTTTGCCAAAAAGTATTGAAGAGAGGACTAATTGAAGAATCCATCCATGTATCAAATACATCCTCACATCCTTTTAAATTACCCCCACATTTAGGACATTTATCTACTGGTGGCTGGTCAATAGTTGGGTCAACATAGCATTGTTCCTCTTTTGCCAAAACAACCTCTTTACATTTTTCACATTCCCATATTGGAATGGGTGTGGCAAAATATCTTTGCCTCGAGATAACCCAATCCCATTTTAAGGAATTAACCCATTCTTCCAATCTCTTATACATATATTCTGGGTACCATTTCATCTTCTTTGCAACTTCTAATATTTTTTCTTTAAAAGGAAGTATTTTTAAAAACCACTGCTCCGCTTCGATAAATTCAATAGGTGTTTTACATCGCCAGCACACACCAACATTCTGCTCTATTTCTTCCTGTTTTACTAAATATCCCTTTTCTTCTAAATCCTTAATAATTGCATTTCTTGCTTCCTCAACTTTCATTCCCTTATATTTTCCTGCTTTTTCATTTAATGTTCCATCCTCATTGATAATAATTTCCATAGGTAAATCATATTTCATTGCCCATTCCAGATCTTCTTTATCTCCAATAGTACATACCATCACTATTCCTGTCCCAAAACTTGGGTCAACTCTTTCATCTTCTATTATTTTTACTTTTTTATTATATAAAGGAACTAAAACTTCTTTTCCCACCAGCTCATTAGCTCGCTCATCATCTGGATGAACGGCAACAATTTGGCAACTTGCTAATAATTCTGGTCTAGTTGTTGCAATCTCAATATATCCATTTCCATCGCTAAAATAGAATTTTATGGTGTTAAGCAATGTTTTTCTTCTTACATATTCAATTTCTGCATCAGCCATTGCTGTCATGCATCTGGGACACCAATTTACTGGAAATTTCCCTCTATAAATGTATCCTTTTTTGTACAATTTTATAAATGATATCTGGGTTAATCGGCGATAATAATCCGCATCTGTTCTATAATAAATACTGTCATCCATTGACTCTCCCAATATAATGAATTGCCTAATCATTTCCTCTATATTATTATCTGCAAATTCCTTACATAACTTAATAAATTCATGCCTATCAATATCTTTTCTTGTAATTCCATATTTTCTTTCAACCCTTTCCTCAATTGGTATTCCATTAACATCAAAACATAATGGGAAGAAAACATTGTAACCTCGCATTCTTTTATATCTTGCAATAAAATCAATATGGGTGTAATGAACTGCATGTCCTATATGCAAGGCGCCTGAGGCATATCGAGGGGGATTGTCTATTGAGTATATTGGTTGCTTATTCTTATCAAATCTATAAATTTTCATTTCTTGCCATTTTTTTTGCCATTTCTTTTCTATTTCTTTTGCATTATACATTTTCTTTTGTAGTAAATTTTTGCTTATAAACTTTTATTTTGCTTTTATTTTTTATCGATTAATTCAAATCCGTTAAACTTCTTCAAATAGGAAGGGTGACAGGGCTTTTAACTTATCTTCATATTCTTCTGGATATAATATCTTGATGGTTGCTGAAATACTGCTCAATAAAGAATTTCCATCTTGTGGAGTAAAGCAGAATCCAAATACTTCATTTCCATTTCTCACTTTTATAGTTGGGACAACGATTACTGTTTGATTCAATATTCTTCCATAATGCCCATGGTCTCTTCCAAATGAAAATACTAAATTTGCCAGTTTTTTATATGTAAGAGCTACTCTAGGATTTTCTTTAAACCTTTGTATCACTTCTTCTTCGCTTGTCTCTTTTTTAACTTTAATATCAAACCATATTGAATGCATATACTGTGTATTTATTTTCAATGCCGATGAAAACACATTCAAATCCAAGCCAATTGTATTGTATAAATACCATACATCTCTCGCATGATGCGTTCCAAATTTCTCATCTTTATGCTCATTTACATATGGAGATGGGATAAAGCTTGAATCTTGAGAAATATCGCTCGCTCTTCTAATGCAAACGAATCTACCTTCTACAAAATTATCTTTACTAACATCTAAGGCAACGCATTTTATCGCAACAGCAATGTTATGGGTATTACAGCTAACAATTTGTATATATTTATCATCTTTTATTGCTTCATCATTTATTCCAACTGCATATGGTTTTCCAAAGCCAAATTCGGAGCCCTGCGCCAAAAAGGCCTTGACCTTGTCTTCATATTTTTTGTAATACTTTTCCTTATTTTCCAATCCATATCCTTTTGGAGAACAATCTATAACAACTGTTGCCCTCCTTATAGCCTCCTCAGCAGTATAAGTTGGTTCTACGCCAAGTTCTCTAAATTCTTTAACTTTCTCTTCCCTTACCGCCAAAATTCCTCCTCTTTTTAGCAATCCCTTTATTTTTGGGCGGTCTGTTAAAACAGGGCTATGCTTATAAAAAGTAATTTCATCGATACCAAGCTCGTTTTTTAAATCGCAAAGCAAACCAATTAATGGCTCCCCTATTGTTCCAGTGCCCACAACATGTACTATATTCATGTGTTGGAAACAGCCATTACCTTTTAAATTTTATTAAAGCTTCTATTACTGGCAACTTCTCCCCCATAAGCATTCTTTCTAAGGAACCTCCTCCAGTAGAAATATATGAGAAATATTTTTCCAATTCAAGCATATTGATGGCAGCAACAGTATGACCGCCCCCAGCCATCTTAAATGCTTTTGATTTTGCTATGGCTTTTAAAATTTCTTCTGTTCCTTTCCTATACTTCTTTTCTTCAAAGACACCCATTGGGCCAGATATAAAAATTGATGATGCTCTTTCTATCTCCTCTTTAAATATCTTTATACTCTCTTCTCCTATATCTTTTCCATCTAATGTGTCAACGGGTAGTAAAATCTTGTCTTTATATTTTTCCCATATACTCCTAATTTTTTCTCTCTCTTCTATTTCTCCTTCTATCTTTTCCAATACAATAAGGAAGGCATTTGCGGGCATTCCTCCTAATACTATTTTATCAGCTATATTCTTGGTTAGCAGGCTTTCCATCACATCTATTGCATTTTCATATTTCCCTCCTCCAAAAATGAACAAGCGTGGCCTCTCCGCCTCCTTTAACAATTTTTCAACCATTTCAACTTCTTTTTGCAATAATCTTCCAGCAAATGATGGCAAAACTGGGATAAATCCTACTAATGAACAATGCTTCCTATGTGCTGCTGCAAAAGCATCATTTACAAATGCATCAGCATATTTGGATAGCTTTTTTACCATTTCAGACTTTGCGTGCTCTTCTATACTTTTCTTTTCCATTTCTTCTTTACATTTTCTTACATTATCAAGTAATAAGATTTCCCCTCTTTCTAATTTCTCTATTTCCTTTATTGCTTTCTCGCCATATACATCGTCTACAAATTTTATATCTTGTCCCATTAATTTTTCTAGTTCTATGGCGTGTTTTTCTAAACTTGTGAAATCCCATTTATTTGGTCTGCCTTGATGCGCTAACATTATTATTTTTGCGTTTTTTTCTTTTAATTCTTTTAAAGTAGGTATTATTCTCTTTATTCTCCAGTTATCCATTATTTCTAATGTTTCTGGGTTTAATGGAGAGTTTATATCTACTCTAACAATAACGGTTCTATTTTTAAAATCAAAATCATCCATTGTTGGGAGCATGTTGGAAATATGGCTATTTATTAAAAACTTTATCTTAAAAACTTTATCTTATTAATTCATTCATTAATTTCAACATCTTTTCTCTAAATTCCTCCCTTTGCAAAGCAATTTCAATATTTATGCGGAGCCAGTCAAATTTATCTCCTATATCGTATCTTTTTCCTTCAAATTCATATGCATATATATCCTCTTTTTTCAGGAGTATATTTAGCGCATCTGTAAGCTGTATCTCATTATTTTTTCCTGGTGGTGTCTTTTCTATACATTCAAAAAGAGTAGGAGTAAAGATATACCTCCCCATAATAGCAATATTTGTTGGCGCTTCTTCAATGTCTGGTTTTTCAACCAGATTTTTTATTTTATAAATTCCTTTTTCAATTTCTTCTCCGTCAATTATACCATATCTACTAACCAATGATTTGTCAACTTTTTGAACAGCTATTATCGAGGTATTGAATTTTTTATAAATGTTTAATAGCTGTTTTATACAAGGTTCTTTTGCAAATATAATATCATCTCCAAGTAAAACAGCAAAAGTTTCATTTCCCACATATTTTCTTGCAACATATATTGCATGTCCCAATCCTAAAGCTTTTTTCTGTCTAATGTAATATATATCGGCAAGTTCCGCAATTCTCTTTATTTCTTTTAATTTTTCTAAATCGTTTCTTTCCTCTAAAATCCTTTCTAATTCATAAGCAATATCAAAATGATTTTCTATAACTTCCTTCCCTCTCCCAGTAATAATAACTATGTCATTTATGCCCGAAGAAATTGCTTCTTCAACAACATATTGAATTGCTGGTTTATCTACTACTGGAAGCATTTCTTTTGGCATATTTTTTGTCATTGGTAGCAATCTAGTTCCCAAGCCAGCAGCTGGAATTACTGCTTTCATAATTCCACAAATATCTTTTTTCTTTTTAAAGTTTGGTTGGGTATTAAAACAATTTTCCTCCTTTTATCATTGCCCTTATTAAAACCAAAATTGGTATTATTTCCAACCTACCAACCCACATATTTAAAATTAACATAAATTTTGCAATTGGGTTCATATTTAAACTTGTTATGCCAACACTTAATCCAACATTTCCTTGGGCTGAGCAAACTTCAAAGAAAACATTTTCTAAGCTTTCATTTGTAACATGCAAAACAACTATCGTTCCAACAGCCAAAAGAATAAGCCATAAAAAGGATACGATGGCAGCTTCGCTAATTTCTTCTACAGCTTCCTCTCTTCCCAAAACTTTCCCTCCAAGTTTATATGCAAATGTACTTTTTGGAGGCAAGAAAATCCTTCTTATTTTCCATCCAATACCCTTAGTAAGCAATATTATCCTAAATAGTTTTATCCCTCCAGCTGTTGAGCCAGCCGCCCCTCCAATAATCATAGCAATGGATATGATGAATTTTGCCTCTCCACTCCATGCTGCTAAATTTGTTGTTGAAAAACCAGTACATGTTAAAGCTGATGCAAATTGAAATGCTGAATATTTAAAGGACGATGCAAATGATTCGTAAATACCTTCATTGAAATTTATATAGGAAAGTAGAAATGCTCCAAGAAATATTAAAAAAAGCAGGGTTTGTGTTTGTATATCTTTAAAAAATCTCTTTATTTTCCCCCTCAATAATTCATAGTGGGTGGCAAAAGCAATTGCACCAGCTGTCATTAAAATAACCAATATAATTTGAATTGCTGTTGAATATCCTGCCATGCTATTATCTGTTACAGAAAAACCTCCAGTTGCTAATCCAGTCATACAATGATTAATTGCTTCCCATGGTGGCATTCCAGCAATTAAAAGAACTATTATTCCAATAACTGTATATAGTAAAAAAATCCACCAAATTGTTTTAACTGTAGATATTATGCTAGGACGTATTCTTTCTTCTCTTGCCTCACTCCTATATAAGGTGAAAGAGCCGGTTCCAGGTCGAGCCAAAACAACCAGGGTAAGAACAATAACTCCTACTCCTCCAATCCATTGAATGAAACTTCTCCAAAATTGTATTGTATGTGTTAATTTGCTTGGTTCTGAAATCATTGTTAAACCAGTCCCTGTCCATCCAGCGACTGATTCAAAAAAAGCGGATAAAAAATCAAGCTTTGTTATATAATAGAAGGGTATTGAAGAAATTAAAGAAATGATAAGCCATGAAAGAGCTGCTGTTATCATGGCATGCCTTATCCTTGTTTCTTCCTGACTTTTGCCAAGCAGTTCAAAAATTCCTCCAACAATTAGATACAATACAGATGTTAAAATCATCCATTTTATTGCAAAAAATTCTCTAAAAATAATAGAAACAACATTTACAAATACTGTAATTACTCCCACCGCAATTAAAACCGCTCCAGTATCCCTCAATATTATCTTAAGGTTATTCATTTTCTTTTTCTTATATTTATTTCCTAAAGAAAAGATCCATTGTTTTGTCTATTTTATCCTTTCTAGCAAGCAAAGTAACCATATCTCCTGGATGAAAAACAGTGTCTGGTGATGGAATTAACACATCTGAATCTCTCTCTATAACTATTATAGACACTCCTTTTGGTAATTTAACGTCTCCAACTGTTTTTCCTGCAACTTTTGATTCTGGCGGGATACTTATTTTAAATATCTCTGCCCTATTTCCTATTCCCATAAAATCTTTTACCATGGGGCGCCTAACAGCCCTGTACAAGTATTCTGCGGTAATGGCAGCTGGATTTCCAACAATATTTACCCCTTTTTCTATGAACATTGGTTTATTTTCTTCATTATTAACCAACGCCACCAAAGAAGGAATTCCTATTGATTTCGCCAACGATATTACTAATAAATTGGTTGCATCATCTGCGGTAGCTATCAATGCATCTGCGCTGTCTGCACCCGCCTCAAGCAGTGTTTCTTTTTCTGTTGCATCAGCATTTATGACAACCGCATCGTATTTTTTTGTTATTTCTTCGCACTTTTCCTTATTCTTTTCAATGATGACTACATCATCCTTATTTTTCAGAGCGAGGGCAGCAAGTTTTTCTCCTATTTCCCCCGCTCCTACTATGATGATATACATTTTATCAGGCAATGATAATTAATCTTATTTATTAAATTTTTTCATTATTTATCTCATGCTATTCTTATTTCATCCCATGCATATCCTTTTCCATATGCAACTGCTTTTACTCGTTTTCCATTAACTTCTATTTCATAGGGTGGTTCTTTATCCTCGTAATACAATTTTCCGTCAACATAAAATTCTACTTTTTTAGCATTTTCTACATATGCAACAACTTTATTTTCTTCCTTATGAAGAAAAATGCAAAGTTCTTCAATTGGTGGGAGAGGAAGATTACATACATATGCAATTGCTCTTCTTAAAATCCACCAATTATAACTATAATTGAGTAATTTCCCTCCTTCTAATCTATATACGTATCTCGGTATACTATAGATGGAGAGGCCAAAATATTCTTTTATTGTCGCATTCAAACGGGGAGGTATTTCTGGATGCATCCCAAAAATTATTACTCTTCCATTCCCATATGTAGTTTCAGCGGCAGAATAATATCCTTTTATATCTGTTTTGATTAATTTGCAAGGAAAATAATGAATTGGTGCAACATTCATTGGCTCCTCCTCATATATAGCAATACCTTTTGCTTTTTCCATATTATATAATCCTGGTCCTCCCCCATATGTTATATATCTTTCCCTTATTCCACCAAATATTGGATGAGGCAACAAAGAATTTTTTATGGGGATGTTTCCTCTAGGCGGCTCCCCCGCCACACCTTCCTTCCATAAATATTGCCATTCCTCGTTTTGTTCGTCATTAATATATGCATCTATTATTTTTAATGATGCTTTATTAATGATGAAATCCATCAGATATTTTGGCTTTTCATATCCTTTAGTCATAATGTTTGCTCCGCCACATATTCCAACATATCCTCCTCCATCTTCAATAAATTCTTTTACTTCTTCCCTCCATTTTGGAATTAGTCCATGAAAATACTGTCTTCCACTTGCTCCTATGATAAGAACATCATAATTTTTTAAGCTACCATTTATAATATCTTTAAAGCTTATCCTTCTAACATTCATTTCATACTTCCCCCACCCATAATGTAAGGCTTTCTCCAGTAGATTAACAGAGGGAGAAATTGAATCATACAATGCTATTTTTATTTCTATTTTTTCATTATTTTCATTACAGCCATTTTCACCAATAAGAAAAAAACAAACAAAAATAAAGAAAAATTTTTTCACGGCGTCACCCTCCTCAACCTTATATATCTCAATTCTTCCCCAACTTTACAAAATATCATCTCTTTTTTTACAGAATGAGCCAATCTAACAGCCCTACTAATTTCTGCCCAGGTTGCTTCATAATCATTATCAACAACATGTATTAAATAGGGAGCATGTGTTTTTTCTACAATACTATCATAAACTCTAAAATGTGAGCCAAATTTAAATCCTGTTTTTGGTAGCAATTTCAGTTTTCTCAATTCAATATACGCCTTCAATCTCTCTTCTATATCTGGTTGTATGTTTTTTGCATGCTCAATAAATTCTTCCATCGAAATTTCTTTTCCTTCTTTTAAAATCTTTGCACCCTTCATCGAAACATAGGCTGCTTCCATTAAGGATAATTGAACATACTTACCGAAATCCCTTCCTATAAAATCTTGCTTCAATTTTTCTGCTAATTCCTTATCAAATACTATGCATCTATCATTTAATAAAATAATATCTCCTTCATAACTTCTTTCGCTTATTTTTCCTTTTATATCAAAAAATTTTGCAATATAATATGTTAAATCTCCTTCTTCATCGACTATCCCTATCATTAATTTATTTTTTGCTTTTAATATCAAATCTTCTATTTCCCTTATTTTAAATTTTGCTCTTTCTGAAAATGCTTTTACAGTAAATGCGGGCTTAGCAGGTGGTCTTTTTCCCCTCTCATATAAATAAAAGTCGTTATTTACCCTGACTATATAACCTCTTTCCCTTAAGTCCCTATAAACTAAATATTTTATCTCAAAATCAGGTATATATTTCAAGGAATACTCTACAAAATCTAAAATATTTATTTTTTCCCCTTTCTTGACTATTTCCATTTTTTCTTTCTCTAATAAATAGCATGCTTCTATCAAATTCAATTTCCCATTCCCAAAAAATCCTTTATTATATAGTCTATTCGCATCCTTTGCATCTTTTAATATTACCTTATCCTCAACTAATTCTGCTAACATATGCTCCTTATATAATTTAATATTCCTTCAAAAATTTCTTTTCCATCTCCATTTTGCCATTTATGAAAAGCTCTTTCTGGATGTGGCATCATTCCTAATACATTTCCTTCATTATTGCATATTCCCGCTATATTCTTATAGGAGCCATTTGGATTCCAAGGATAACCAGCTTCTTTGCCCTCTATATCAACATATCTAAAGACAACTTGTTTTTCATTTACTTCCTCTGCATATTCCTCGTCTTTAAAAACAAGCTTTCCTTCTGCATGAGCAACCGGAATCGAACAAATCTTCCCAACCTTAATATTTTTTGTAAGCTTACAAACACTTCTTTCATGTCTTATTAGCGTCTGTCTGCATTCAAACCTGTTTGAATCATTTGTTGTAAGACATGCTTCTGGTTGCTCACTAATTCCATATAAAGCTGGCAGCATACCTAATTCAATCAAAACTTGAAAACCATTGCATATTCCAACAACAGGATAACCATTTTCAACAAACTTTTTCAGGTCTTTAAAAATGCTCGCTTTCAGGCGGGCGGCGAATATTGCGCCTCCCCTAACGTAATCTCCGGCGGAAAAACCACCGGGAATAAATACGCAGTCATATTCCTCTAAATTTTTCTTTTTTCTTTCCAATTCTTTTAAATGAACGTATTCTGGCTGTGCATCAAGCCTCTTAAACGCTAAATAACTTTCATATTCACAATTTGTTCCTTCCATTCTTAAAATTGCGATTTTTTCCACAGTTGTATTAACTATATAATATAAATTTTTAGCCCAGCAAAGGAATTGGGAAAGGAAGCCATGGGAAAAATTTTACATCGCCAACAATATTTAATACGCCCATAAATCCCCACCAGTTCCATCTTGCATTAACTTCTGAATCTTCTGCAATTAAATTGCATTTATGTTTGTATATATTATTGAAATGGATAATGGCATTTGATTTTTTAATCCCTATCCCATAAACACTACTACAAATGTTATTTCCAAAAATACTTTCATCTTTACAGTAAAGCAATTCCACATTATCATATTCATTTTTATATATTGAATTGTATGCTATGAAATCTCCTTCATCATACCATATTGATAACCCGCTCCATCCATTCTTAAATAGAGTATTAAAGGAAATTTTGTTATCATATGAATAGCACAATCTAATGCCATTTAGTTTATTCATGCTAAAATTGCAATCCAAGATGCTAACATTTTTTGAATATGCTATTTCTATTCCAACGCTCGCATATGAAATTGTTACATCATTTATAACAAAATTTGAACAATTAACCAAAATAATCTGTCCAGCATTTAACGATTCTATAGAACAATTTTTCTTATTTAGGATGTAATACAATGGCTTTCCATTAACTGTATTGTTTTTTATAGTATGGATAAAATATACGAGTGGGCCTTCTCTTAACACTATACTGTTATTTATAAATACGTTGTTTTCAATGGTAATTTCTTTTGAATAATAAAGCCATATACCATAAAAAGCATTATCTTTTATAATATTATTCCTTATTGTTGCGTAATCGGATGAAAATAATCTTATTCCTTGGTCACCATTATTTCTTATAACGTTGTTTTCTATGACAACATCATCTACATTGTAAACAACGATACCTGCCCTTTCAAATTCCTTTTCGCTATTCCTAATTGTAAATCCCTGTATTCTCACATTATCTTTGATAATACTAACAACATCCCCTTTTTCATTTCCATCAATAATTGTTTTATTTTTATCTTGCCCCGTAAGATATATGCTTTTGTTTATGATAACATTTTCATAATATATGCCATTATAAACAAATATTGTATATCCATCTTCTGCATCATTTATCGCTTCTTGGATAGTTGTATAATTATTTGGGCCATCTCCCCCCACATATAATGTTTTGTTGTATCCGTTGTCTATGTCTATCCAATATCCATCTGTATAAGCAATAAAGAAAAATCCTATTAAAACAACCATTAAAACAAGTTTTTTCATAATCATGAAAGATAAAATAGTTAAAAAATTTATGTTAGTAATTAACATAATCAAAATGAAAAATATTTATATTAGAAAAATTTGAAGAGTAATGAAATTATCTATAATAGTTCCAACATACAATGAAAGAGAAAATCTTCCTATATTAGTAAAAGAATTAAAAAATAACTTGGATGACATCGATTTTGAATTAATAATCGTTGATGATAATAGCCCAGATGGAACTTGGAAAATTGCTGAAGAATTAGCCCATGATTATAAATTCCTAAAAGTAATAAGGAGAGAGAATGAGAGAGATTTAGCAACCGCTGTTTTAGAAGGATTCAAAAATAGTAATGGCGATATTTTAGTTGTAATGGATGCCGATTTACAGCATCCTCCAGAAAAAATTTTGGATATGCTGAAAAAGATAAATGGGGCGGATATTGTTATAGGAAGTAGGTATATTGAGGGAGGGGAAATAGAAGATTGGAGTATAATAAGGAGAATTTATTCTAAATTCGCAAAGATTTTAGCATATATCTTTGTTCCAAAATGTAGGAAAGTAAAAGACCCATTATCCGGTTTCTTTATGTTAAAAAGGGAAGTTATTGAAAATACAAATTTAAACCCGATCGGGTACAAAATATTATTAGAAATTTTGGCCAAAGGAAATTATAGAAAAGTTTTGGAGGAACCAATAAAATTTTGTAATAGAAAGAGGGGTAAGAGTTCATTAAACATTGGTGTGCAAAGCAAATACATAAAACATTTGTTAAAATTATCATGGGAATTAAAAGAATTTCATAGAATAATAAAATTTGGGATAGTTGGGCTATCTGGTATATTTGTTAATTTATTTGTTTTATGGTTCCTAACGAGTTTTATAGGCATCTATTACTTATATTCCGCAATTTTTTCAATAGAAGCTTCCATAATTTCTAATTTTTTGTTGAATGATTTATGGACTTTTAGAGACAGGAGAGACAGGAATTGGATAAGAAGGCTTATAAAATTTAATATAATCAGTTTACCAGCCTTTCCAATGCAAATTTCCGTTATGGGCATATTGAAAGAAATTTTTGGAGTGTATTATCTAATGGCAGCATTTATTGGAATAATTATTGTTTTCATATGGAACTTTGTAGCCAATACCTTATGGACATGGAAAAAGATAGAATGCTCGGCGACGCAATAGTTAATTTTTTTGCAAGCTTTGGAATCCTTGGTTCTCTAATTGCATTATTTATAATTTTCTTAATAGATAGTATGTTATTTCCCACCTTACCAGAATTTTTCTTATTAGTGATTTATTTGACAAATCCAGCAATAGATTGGGGAATTGTTTTAGTTTTTGTTTCCGTTGTATCAACTTTTATTGGTAATTCTGTCTTATATTGGATAGCTAAAAAATATCGTTATCAGTGGATAGATAAGATTGTTAAAAAATATAGTAGTTTATTAATTTCAAAAGATGAAAAAATTTTATTAATAAATAGGGCTATTCCTATTCTGCCATATGCTGGAATATTTATTGCAATAAATGAGTGGGATTATAAAAAATCAATGTTTTATATTGTTTTAGGAGGTATATTAAAATTCTTTTTTCTTATCGCTTTGTGTTCCTTTTTTTATGAATTATTTGAGAAAGGAATTGCCCAAAAAGCAACTTTTTTGCTCGTTATCATTACACTTTTAATAGGCTTTTTTCTATCATATTATAAACGTAGGAATATGGAATCTTATTTCTAATTTTGGAAATATAATGGTAATTTCTAAGCCATTATTCCACTCTATCTTTAGCAATATATATCCAAAAATGCTTGTCTGTCTTTCTATTTCTATTTCGCATTTTCCTTTTATTTCCTCCCCTTTATAAAATCCATAAATATCTCCAGGGCACTCATATAAAATCAATTTTTTCCAATAAAAGGATGATAAATTGTCTTTATAAATATGGGGTTTATTTCTCATTTCCATAATAAAGGATATGTTCTTACCTACAACCCTTATTTTTGTTGGGATATAGGCATTTTCATAAATTGTCCCATTTAAATATTCATAATCTACAAATTCTTCTACAATATTCTTTCCATCATAAAAATAAATTATTCCAAAAGGAATATCTAGCCAAAAGGGAATCGCTCCATAAAACATTGTATATCCGTTCTCAAAAACTGCCCAACACCAATCATATCCAAATGGATTATCCGATGATATGCATATTTTATCAAAAGATATTTCTGTATTATTTAGCCATTTTCTTATCAATTTAATATACGCCCCAATAACTTTACCTTCTTTTTTTAATGGTTTGTTATAGCTCCAGTTCCCCCAAACATGTTCAAAATATCCTATACCTTCGAATTTTTCGGTTTCATTGTTTATAAAGATTTCTCCGTTAACTTTGCATTTTGGTATAAATAAGTATTTACAATATCCCATACCAATTGGTAAAATATCACCCGCAACAAAAACAGGTGGGCCTATTGCCCTTATATTCATGTCTATAATTATTCCTTTATTTTCAAAATGAACTCTATAATATGGATAAGCCCCTCTCATCCATGAATCTCTATAGGATAAATTTACTTCATATTTTCCTCTTTTAAAAACATTTATTTCATCATTATAAGATGACAAATTATAGACAATGTTTCTATTCAAATCAAAAACCGTAAGAAAAAGATTAGCAGCTGGCGTCTCTTTTTCATATTCAAAAGATGCTGTAATGCTATAATTCCCTATAAACGCATCAATATTCCACCATTCTCTTATACAATTATGGCTCCCATCATATCCAATATTCCAAAAACTACCAACTAAGATGATCGCCAATACAACGCTTCTCATAATTATTAATGCATTACTTACTTATTACCATTTCTTAAATGCCCAAAGACACACCCCCTTATTTCCACTGGAAAATTTATATGCATGCCCTTATTAATTAAAAAGTGATTACAATACTAGATGGATTTGTAGATGAACCAGCCTGTCTTGGTGTACCTCCCTTTATTTCACCTTACGCAAGATATATTGCAGGAGCAATAAGGGATGCTGGAGAGGAATATGAATATATATCTATTGAAGAATGGAGGAAAGGAAGGAAAATAAGAGGAAACGTTCTTGTTATCTTGGCTGGAGCTATTGTTCCTGGAAGATATTTAAGAGCTATGCCCATTTCTTTTAAAGAATTTGTTAGAATTTGTGAAAGTTTTAAAGGAATAAAAATTCTTGTTGGCGCTTCCGCCAAGTTTGGCTTTGGCTTAGGAGGAGGCAAAAAACCAATTGATGGGAGTAAATTTGTAGATTATGTTGCCATAGAAGATGGCGATGCCTTCGTTTATGATTTTTTAAATGGAAATATACAGCATAGGAAAAGAAAATACCAGGAATGGAAAAAATGGAGTATTTTGGGGGCTGAAGTTGTAAAGTATCATCAAGATTATCCATTACCATTGATAGCAGAGATTGAAACATATAGAGGATGCATTAGATATTTCACGGGAGGATGCAGTTTTTGTATGGAACCATTATTTGGAAAGCCTGTGATGAGGGAAGAAAGAGATATAATAAATGAAATAAAGGCATTAAGAGAAGAAGGTGTAATGAATTTCAGGCTTGGTTGTCAATCATGTTTCTTCTCCTATAAAGCATATGGAGTTGGGAAAAGCGAAACACCAAAACCCAATGTAAATGCGATAAAAAGATTGTTAGAAGGTATTTATAAACTCGGTCCAAAAGTACTGCATATTGATAATGTAAACCCATCTGTTGTTGCAGAATGGCAAGAAGAGAGTCAAAAAATAGCAGAATTAATAAAAAAATATTGCTCTCCGGGAAACACAGCAGCTTTTGGAATGGAAAGCGCCGATGAAAAAGTCATAAAAGAAAACAATTTAAATGCAAATCCTCATCAAGTAATGGAGGCAATAAGAATTATAAATGAAGTTGGGAAAGAAAGAGGAGAAAACGGGATGCCTTATTTTTTACCTGGTATAAACATTCTTTATGGCCTAAAAGGAGAGAGTAAAGAAACATATAGGAAAAATTTTAAATTTTTGAAAGAAGTTTTAGATAAAGGCTATTTATTAAGGAGGATAAATATTAGGCAAGTTGTTAATTTGAGGAATTTGAGAGTAAAAATAGATAAGAATGAGTTTAAAAAATTTAAGAGAATAGTAAATGAAAAAATCAATAGACCAATGCTCAGAAAAATCATACCTAAGGGTACGATACTGAAAGATGTGTATCTTGAAATAAATATAGGGAATAAGACTTTTGGTAGACAAATAGGGAGTTATCCAATAAGAGTATGTCTTCCTTATAAAACTGTAATAGATAGATTTGTAAATGTCAGAATAATTGACCATTCTTTTAGAAGCGTTACCGCCTTGGAATATCCTATTAATATAAATGAAGCAACTTATGACATGCTCAAAAATATTGTTGGAAAGAAAAAAGCTGCAAAAATAATTTTAAACAAACCTTTCAAGAATGAGGAAGAAATAAAGGATGTGGTAGGAGAGAAGTATATTTGGTTTTCAACCAATTAGCTGGCTTAAATGTATTATTTTTAGATTTATTTCTGGATGCATTTCTTCCAATAAATTTTTTAACCCTTCCACATGCCCTTCTCCAACAACCGCTACTACTTTACCATATTTTTCAACAGCTATTCCCAAATTTTTTGCCATATATTCATTTCTTTCATCGATTAATATTCTCTTTATTTCTGGCAATTCTTTCTCTAATTTTTTAATAAAATTTTCGGGGTTTTCCTCAAATTTCTTGACCTCTTCTTCAATCTTCCTTTTACCAACAAATATGGAAAAGAAAGAACTTATCAACAATTTTATTTTTTTAATAGCATTCATCTCTTTCCATAATTTATTTATTATTTCATTAGCATCTTTATCTATAAAAATTATTGGTATGTTCATCTCCTTTCCCACTTTTATTGCGGTAAGCATTTCATTCCCAGCTTTGACTCCATATTTATTTGCAATAAGATTTTGCAATTTAGCCATTAGGGAATAAAATAAATTAGGACTTTCTCTTTTTCCTTCCCTTAATAAAGCCATTGCCCTATTATAATCCAACTCAACGGCAATGGCGGCTGGCGTTTCCCTTCTAATAATTTCCTCAATCTTTTCGCATATGTCAAATACATGTCCTACCCCAATCAATATTAACTCTGAACCCATTTTGCCAGTTCATCAATTCCTTTTCCGCTTTTTGCATCAGTTAAAAATACTTTTTTTGGTGCAATTTTTTCAATATCTTTTAGTATTTTATTTATATCTATTTCCATATAATTTGCCAAGTCAATTTTATTTATTACGATAAAATCTGAGATTTGAAATATTAGGGGATGTTTCCTCACCATATCATCTCCTTCTGTTACAGAAATAACAACCCCTCTTTTATGGGTTCCTAATTCAAAGTCTGCAGGGCAAACCAAATTACCAATATTTTCAATGAATAAAAGATCAATTTCATCTAAATTTATATCTTCTAAAGCGTGTTGTATCAAATGGGCATCTAAATGGCATTCCTTACCAGTATTTATATTTACTACAGGAACTCCATATTTTTTTATTCTTTTATAATCATCATCCCCCGTAACATCGCCAACAATTACTCCTATTCTCCTGTCTATTTTTTCAATCAATCTTTCTATAATTAGTGTTTTACCTGAGCCAATCGAACCCATAAAATCGATTGCTTTTATTCCCTTTTTATCTAGTAGTTCCTTTATTTCGTTTGCAATTTTTCTATTTACTTCATATATATCTTTTTCCACGCCTAAGTCTATTATATGCATGCTTCTAAAACAAAATCAAATTAAAAATTTTCTTTTGATTTCATTCTGATGGCATCGATAAGGCCATGTGCATAGTTAATACACCCAAAAGCTGTAAAATAGTCTTTTTTGCTCAAATAATATTTAGCATCTTCATAATATCTCATAGCCATATCAAGTATTTTTTCATCCTTAATTTCTTTGCAATTTCTCTCAAATAATGTTATATCTTTTTTTATCCTGTTAATTTCCTTTTCAAATTTCATAAACAACCCCTCCCAACTTTTTACATTTACCAATTATTTTATTCTTTGCCCTTTCACTACATTTTAATCTTATTTTTGCTACTCCATCAAAATCAAAGGTATATATTTCTGCATTATTATACAGCCAAGATATAAAGGAATCTAAATATTGTATAGGAACAGTTATTTCCATTTCCAGAGGCTTTGGGATTGCATTATAAATTTCTTCTAATAGGATATCAACATTCTCGCCAGTTTTTGCGGAAATTGGAACACATTTCTTTTTAATCTCCTTTTCAATTTTTTCTACTTTTCTCATTGTTTCTTCTTTACTAATTAAATCTATTTTATTTAAGGCAATAATAATATTTGCATCATCTTTTAAGGCATATATTTCCCTCAATGATATTGATATTTTTTCCATTATTTCATTTATCTCTTCGCTACCATCTACTAACAACAAAATAACATCTGCTAAGGCTATTTCCTCAAGTGTTGAATGAAAAGCATCAATAATCCAATGAGGTAAATCTCTTATAAACCCAACAGTATCTGTAAAAAGAAGAGGAATTGCTCTTTTCCCTTTCATTTTACTTGTTTTTGGAGAAAGAGTTGAAAAAACTCTTTCCTCAACCACAACTTTCTCCCCCGTCAAATAGTTAAGTAAAGAGCTCTTTCCAGCATTTGTATATCCAGCAATTGAAACTAAATAAAAACCTCTCTCCCTTCGTAGAGCTCTTCTTATTTTCCTCTCTTCTTCAATTTTTCTTAATTCTTCTTTTATTTTCCTCATCTGTTTTTTTATCATTTCATAGTAGTCCGCTATAACATATTCTCCTCCCGCCAGAAAACCAGGCCTCTCTCCCTTTTTAATTCTGTGAAATAATTCTCTTACAAAAGGTTTTTCATATCTTAATTTAGCTAATTTAACTTGTAATTTTGCTTCTTTCCTTTTTGCTCTATCCGAAAAAATTTCCAAGATTAATCTTATTCTATCATATACGTTGATTCCCAATGTTTTTTCCAAATTAAACCATTGAGAAGGGCGTAAAGCATCATTTACAATCGCAATTTCAATGCCATTTTCTTTCACAAAATTCTTTATTTCTTCTATCTTTCCTTTTCCTAAGTAATATGGCGTTGGTCTCTCTCTTTTTTGAATGAAAATTTCTTTTATGTTATATCCTATAGATTCGGCAAGCCTTATTAGTTCTTTTACATCATCCTTTATCGATAATATAATTCCTTCCACATTGATTAATAAGGGCATGCATATAAATTTTCCAGTGGAAATAAGGGGGTGTGTCTATACTTGAAGTATAGTTGGAGTCATGTTTTTTAGATTCACTACAATTGCTTTTGCGGGGTCGGGCATAAAATTCATTGTCTTCTGATATTCTGTTTGACTTTGCCATGCGGAGGCATTTATTAAAAGTACATTTCTATACATGTCTATTGACGTTACGTGAACATGTCCTGTTACAAAAATATCGGGAATTATATCTATCACTAAATAATCCTCCTTTTCAGGAGCAAGAGAAGATATGCTACCATAAATTGGAGCCATATGGCGTCTTTTTAGCATCTCCCTCATTATCTTTGTTGGCTCATTTTGACTCATATTTGGTATGCAAGTTGCAAAGTCCTGTATTGATTGGCCATGATATGATAAAATTATTGTTCCATCTATTTCAAAATAACATGGATTTCCTATAAAAGTTATATTCATACCTGAAAATAAATCTCTTATCTCCTTCTCAAATGCGGGTTGGGGTAAAGCGGGTCGGACAGCATCGTGATTGCCAGGTTGGATTATTATTTTTATATGAGGCGGAATATCCGAAAGTTTTTTTGCTAATTCTTCATACTGAAGATACAAATCTTCTATTTTCAAATCATTTTCCTGCCCAGGATAGATGCCAACTCCTTCTATGTCATCTCCTGAAATTATTACATATTCCACTTTTTTAGCAACTTCTTTTTGTCTTTCTCCCCCCCTCTTTCCATTTATCCATTCTATAAATTTTTTCCATTTATCTTCTAAAAAACTTTTACTTCCTACATGCAAATCAGAAATGAACACAACATATTTTTCTTCATTGGCGTATCTTATTTTCCTTTCAACAGGTATTTCTGGTCTAACTATTCTTTTTGCAATAAGCAAATCCCCTTTTCTTTTTCCAACTATACCAATAACTTCATCATTTACAATGGAAAAATCAATTTCTTTTGGAATATAAACTGAAATAAAATCTTCATAATCTTCTATCTCAGCAATTATTCCATTTTTTGAATTCCTAACATCTTTTACAATGCCTATTGTAGCTACTTCATCATCTACTCTCAAGACTTTTTTAATTGGAATGGCATTTCTCATCTCCTGCCTTTTCTTCAGTAAAGAGCTTAATTTATCAAATCTATTTCTAAATAAGTCCACGAAATCTTTTAGTTTTCCCTCGCAAGTACTATTTCCTGTTACATCTCTTAAAATTTTGAATCTCTCTTCCTTTATACTCTCTTTTCTTATTTCCACTTTAACTTTTCTTTCTATTTTCTCTGCCTTTTTCCCCTCTCCAAAAATTTCTTTTAATAAATCAACTGAAATAATAAGGGGTTTTTTTTCCATTCCTTCTAAAACTTTTTTACAGTATTCTATACCGTTTCCCCTACTTATCAAAAAATCAACAGCTTCTGGCTGTATAAGCATTCCCTCCCTCTGAAAGAAATTTACTATTTCCCTCCTCAAATCCATTTTTAGCCGGTGCAGACACGCCCCGAGTGGGCACAAGCAACTAGCTACGATTACCCCAACACCTTTCTTAGTCCCGCTACCCTCTGAGCACTGACGGTTTCCAGCTGGGCCGCTCCCTTCCGGGCCTAACCCGTTGGCTGGAATAAAGGCAGTTGAACCAGTCCTCCAACTGATTCAACTGCCACCCTCAGCCCCAGAGGACGAAACTTCATCGTCCGGTGCTGGATCGTAGCTAGCTACTTATGCCGCCTCGGTAGCTTCGGCCCCGGCTAAGGCGATTTCCGGTTACAGGGGACGCCTAACCCCCCAGCCTAGTCTGCACCTATGGCCATAATTAAAATTGAGAGCATTAATAAACTTTAAGGCTTTTTAAGTAATAGAAATTGACATCTGAAGAGGCGATAGAAAATCCATGATAAGGAAGCTGTTTGAAAGGCAACATCTCTTGCAAGATGCCACATAGCAATGTCGAATTTTGTCCTATCTATATCATGATAATATCCCGCCCAGAAAGCATCGTTTGCCATATAGACTGTAGCTACAACAAAAATTGCTATTATTATAATGTCAATGTAAAAAAGCCATCTCTGCCATAATTTCTCCATGTTGAAATATGGAAAATGGATATAAAAGCTTATATGTTTTATTTTGTGCTCGTGACGGCTGCAATTATAATAAAAAATGGAAAAATTTTGATTGCTAAAAGAAAGGAAGGAAAATGGGAGTTTCCCGGAGGGAGAGTAGAAAAAGGGGAGGATATGGAAGAATGTTTAAAAAGAGAGATAAAAGAAGAGTTGGATATGGATATCGAAATTTTGAAACATTACATGAAAGTGGAGCATGGAGAAATAGAATTGCATGCTTTTATAGCAAAAAGTAATGAAAAGCCCAAGCCTTTAGAACATGAAGAAATAAAGTGGATTGATATGGAAGAAATTGACCAATATAATTTTATGGAGGCGGATAAAAAAATAATTGAAAAAATGGTGAGAGAGTTTGATAAAAACTTAATTAAAGTTAAAAAATAATATGATACATGATGAAAGTTTATGTAATAGATAACGGAGGGCAATGGACTCATAGAGAATGGAGAGTATTAAAATATTTAGGGGTAGATGCACAAATTGTTGATAATACAACACCGTTAGAAAAATTAAAGGATGCTGATGCTTTGGTTTTATCTGGAGGCGCACCCCGGATTGGCATACAAGATAAATTAGGAAATTGTGATGAGTATTTAGCATATGCTGATGTGCCAATTCTAGGAATATGTGCTGGTCATCAATACATGGCTAAATTTTTTGGGGGAGAAGTTGGGGAAGCTAAAATACCAGAATATGGGAAAGTTGAAATTGAAATTATTGAGGAAGATGATTTATTTAAAAACCTACCAAAAAAAATGATTGTATGGGAAAGTCATAATGATGAAGTGATAAAGCTTCCAAAAAATTTTATTTTACTTGCCTCCTCCTCCAGTTGCAAAATACAGGCAATGAGACATAAGGATAAGCCTTTATACGGATTGCAGTTTCATCCAGAAGTTGAGCATACAGAGTATGGGAAAGAAATTTTTATGAATTTTTTGGGGTTAGAAATAAAATTTTGAGGTTAGAAATAAAACAAAAATATAAAACAAAAGATAAAAATGAAAAAATTGGTCGCATATATACCAAAACCAAATTTTATGCCAGTTGCAATATCTGATTGTAAGTTATATTGTAAGCATTGCATGGGAAAATATTTGAAGCAAATGGTAAAAATTTATTCTCCAGATGATTTGCTAGAATTCTTAGAAAATTATAGAGGAAATGGTATTTTAGTAAGTGGAGGATTTGATAAAAAAGGAAGATTAATAAATTTAGGAAAAATTTTAAAGATTCTATCTAAGCATAAAAATAATTTGTATGTTGCCATCCATCCTGGTTTTATAAATAAAAAGTTAGCAAAAGAAATTGCAGAAACTTGCGACATAGCCTTTGTTGATTTACCATCTAATAATGCAATTAAAAAAGTGCTAAATTTAAATGCAACCATCGAAGATTATTTTAAAAATATGGATTTATTAATAGAACAAGAGATAAAGATTAGTCCCCACATTACTTTAGGATTAAATTATGGAAAAATAGAGGAATATGAAATTTTAGATAGATTAAAAAATTATGAAATAGAAAAATTAGTTCTAAACATTGTTGTACCAACAGTAAAAACAGAATTTGAAAAAATAGAGGTAAAAAAAGAAGAGATAATAGATTTTGTAAAAGAAGCAACAAAAAGTTTTAATATAGCTATTGGGTGCATGCGCCCCCGCAAGTATGATGATGATTTAATAAGGGTAGCAAATGAGATTGCGAATCCATCTAAAAGAATATTAAAATATGTAAAAGAAATTAGGAATTATTGTTGCGGGATAAAGGAAATAAAAACAGCATAGTATAATGTTGTGATAATAACCATTGCTAATGCAGGAGGAAGCATCATTTTATATGCTTCTCCAAATCTAGGCTTGAAATATTCATATGTTAAGACAACGCACGGATGTATAGGGGAAATTAAATAACCCATAAAAGATGAGATGTATAACAAGCTCACTAAGCTTATATCATTTAGGAAAGGGGATAAAATTGGATATAATATGCTAACTGCTGCCAAGTTATGAGCAGTTAACAAGCCAATTATGAAAGAAAGGCAAGATATCGTGACTATTGCTGGAAAATTTGTTAAATAAGCCGAAACAAGATTTGGAATATTTGCAGAAAATATAATGTTTTTCAGTAAAAAAATGCCGAATACTGCAACAGCCAAAGTTACCGACAAACCTTTTTTAATGGTTTTTACATCAATTTTTTTCCCTATTAAAATAGCGGAGATTATGCCAAGAGGAAGAGCAATTAGAAAAGATAAATAGGTGGAAAAAAAGAACGAGAGAGGAGTGGCTATAGATACAGGAATTAAAATAGGTATCAATCCTTTTAAGTTCCCATTCTCATTTTTAATTTTTGCATATTCAATATTTTTTATAAAAAGATATCCAACAAAGAAAGCCAAGAAAAAAATGGGAATTTGCCTTACAATTAAATCATATATGTTATTTCCTGATAAATCTGCTAATAGAATTAATGGCGTTGATAATGGAAATATTATAAACCAAATATGGCGATACCACAAATTAATAAACATCATTTTTTCTTTACTCATTTTTTTAGCATGCTCTTCTACTAATGGGGCGGATAATAAGGCGCCACCAGGCACAGGAAGTAAACCTAACAAAGATGGAATGGCGATAAGCATCCCCTTATAAGAAAGTTTTTTCTGTAAAGCAAAAATCGCATCCTGGAGCAAGCCATTTTCTTGCAAAATAACAGCTAACAATTTAATCAAAATAACAATTATTATCAATGCAATTGTTCTAAAGTCTTTTATAGTATCAATTAGAATGCTGGGAATTTTTTCAGGGATAGAGATAGCTAAAATTAAAGAACCAGCAATTATTGCTATTGCAAAATTTCTTTTAGTAGCTACCAAATATATTATTGTTCCGAAAGAAATTAGCAATAAAACTAAAGCTAACATTTTATTTTCCTTTCCTTTCCCCTCCCCAACAAAACCACTCTCGAATCCTTTCTTTCAGCTTCTATTTTATATCCCAATAATTCTCCAAGCTTCTCGCCAAATTTTCTTATTTCTTCATGAGATGGCATATTTTCTATTTTCATTCTCTCGCGAGAATAGCCAACATACATATATCCTTTTGGTTCTATAAACCATGGATTAGCCTTCTCATCCAATTTTGCATATTCCTCTTCATATCCTAGATTCCATCCTTTTACCAAAGTATGCCTTATTACAGTTCTTGTTTCTAAACTTTGCAACAATTCCAAAGTATTATTTATTTTTTCCCAGGCATTTGGTATAAGAGGACAGCATAATTTCTTATAAATTTCTTCATTTGGGGCAGCAATTGTAATATAAATTTGCTTTGGCAAAACATCCATTTTTTCCAACATTTCAGGCATGGTTCCATTTGTTACTAAAAATGTTGTCATCCCTCTTTTATGGCATTCTTCAAAAAATTGGCTTAAATAAGGATATAAAGTGGGCTCCCCCGTTAAGGAACATGCGACATGCTTTGGTTCCATCGCTTCTTTCCATTTTTCCAAGCTTACTCTTTCATCTCCCTTGTAACCAGTAAGAAGTCTTCTCTGCTCCTCTATACACTTTTCCAAAATAAAAGATGGCTCATCTGCATCTTTTAATTCAGTAAGAGTGAAACCCTGAAATCTCCAACAGTATAAACATTTTTGTGTGCAATGAAATACAGCGGGCGTCATTTGGAGGCAACGATGACTTTCTATTCCATAAAAAGTATGTTTGTAGCATGGGATATTTTCAAGTAATGATTTTCTCAGCCAATGGCAAAGTTTTACCGCAGAATGCTTACCTACTATTGCATATCCCTGATTTTCCAGTATTCTTTTTAAATTCTCCATTATTAATTGGATAATAATTCTGTTTAAAAATCTATGCGAATGCTTTTTAATTTTGTTTTTGATTTATAGGGTTGTTATACATAATAATAGTTACCCCAATATGCAATATGAATTGCATATACTGCGGAGGAAGCATAAAGGGAATGCCAGAGGATATTCAATATAGTTTAGATGATTTAGCTAAATTCATCAGCAGGGATAAAGAAGCGATAGTTGCCTTTTATGGAGGTGAACCATTATTAAAAATAGATAGAGTTATAGAAATGCTCAGCTTACCCGCCCAAAAATTTGTTTTGCAAACAAATGGCTTTTTCATCCAAAAATTAGGAGATTATATACACAGATTTGATGCTATATTGCTATCAATAGATGGAAGGAAAGAAATCACAGATTTTTATAGGGGAAAGGGATGCTATGATAAAGTAATGGAAGCTTTAAAATTTTTAAAGGAAAATGAATATGAAGGAGAAATAATCGCAAGAATGACTGTTTCATATAAAACAGATATATATAAAGATGTTATGCATCTTCTGAAATTTTTTCCATATGTCCATTGGCAACTTGATGTTGTATGGAGTAATTTGTGGAGTTGGAAAGAATTCAAGAAATGGGCTGAAGAATCATATAAGCCCGGTATAAAAAAATTGATAAAATTCTGGATTGAAGGAATAGCAAAAGGAAATGTGGCGGGTATTGTGCCTTTTTTAGGCATAATGAAAAGAATTTTGCATGGAGAACGTGGATTGCCTTGCCAGGCGGGCGAAAAAGCGTTTGCTATCTCTACTGATGGAAAAATACTTGCTTGTCCAATTGCCTATGATTTTGAATGGAATTTGCTGGGAGATTTTAAGAATTATAAAAGAATAAGAATTGGAGGGGAGTGTTTGAAATGTGATGTTTATGAAATATGCGGTGGAAGATGCTTATTTTTCAATAAAGAAAAATTATGGGGGGAGGAAGGATTTAAAGAAGTGTGTAATGTAACGAAATTTTTAATTAATGAGCTTATGAAATATAAAGATTTATGCAAAAAATCCAAGTATAAATTTAATTATCCAGAATATAATAATACCACTGAGATTGTCCCATAAAATTTTAAATTAACTTCTGATATACCATCATGAAATACATACCCATAATAATCCTATTTACTTTAACAACGACTACATTTATTGTTGGAATTGATGAAAAAATTGGAACAGATGGTTATGTTGAAGTTAATTTAAACGACGGGGAAAATTATGATTTGTTAATTCTATGTCCATCTGAATTTGAAGAAGCCCTTTATCCATTAAAAGTTCATAAAGAAGAACATGGAATAAAAACAATAATAGTTACTCTAGACAAGATATATAGTAGCTACTATTTTCCATGTCAAGGGAGAGATGATGCTGAAAAAGTGAAATATTTCATAAAAAATGCTTATGATAATTGGCACATAAAATATGTCTTATTGGTTGGGGGGAGGAAACCGGGTAAATTAGAAAGATGGTGGATGCCTGTAAGATATGTTTATAATCAAGATGTAGATGGTTTTTGGAGTGAGCCCAAATTTCTGAGTGATTTATATTTTGCAGATATATATGATAAAAATGGCAACTTTTCAACATGGGATACAAATGGAAACGGCATTTATGGAGAATGGATTGGAGAGGAAGCCCAAGATAAAAATATCGATTTGTATCCTGATGTATATGTTGGTAGATGGCCAGCAAGAAACGTTTTTGAAGTTGAAATAATGGTTGAAAAAACGATAGAATATGAGGACAATACATATGGAAAGGAATGGTTCAAAAGAGTCGTGGTTGCAGCAGGCGATACATATCCAGAATATCCTGGATATGAAGGGGAGGAAACAACAAGTCAAGCAATGCAATACATGCAAGGATTTAAAATCATCAAGTTATATACTTCAGAAGGAACTTTAAAAAGCTGGAAAGATATTGCAATAGAAATAAATGAGGGATGTGGTTTTCTATATCTAGATGGACATGGAAATCCAATGAGCTGGACAACTCATATGCCAGAAAGCGAGCAATGGATAAAAGACTTCGACGTATTTAAAATGGTTTTTCTGATGAATAAAGGCATGTATCCAGTATGTATTGTTGGAGGGTGTCATAATAGCCAGTTTAATGTAACTGTTTTTAATTCATTTAGTTGGAAACATATCTATAAAGGAGAAAATTCACTAGAATGTTGGAGCTGGTGGATTACAAGAAAAATAAATGGAGGAGCAATAGCAACGATAGGATGCACAGCATTGGGCTATACAAAGGAAGATAAATCAACATGGGATGGCGCAACATCATGGCTCGAGCCACGCTTTTTCTGGGAATATGGTGTGAATGGAACAGATATACTTGGAGAAGTATGGGGAAAGGCAATCATTGCTTATCTTAACAAATATCCAATAGATTGGGATACTCCTGCTGGATGGGATTATTCAATTGATGCAAAGACGGTTCAGGAATGGTGTTTAATTGGTGACCCAAGTTTGAAGATAGGAGGTTATGGCGAATAATTTATTTCCCTAATTTAATTTATTTGTATGTTCTACAGAGGTATAATAGATTTGGAGACGAAAGGAGAAATGGATATAATAGATATAACTGAAGGAGTGCAAAAAATTGTTAAGGAGAGTAAAATTAAAAATGGTATAGCATGCATTTTTTGTCCCGGTTCTACAGGAGCGATAACAACAATAGAGTATGAAAGCGGTTTGTTGCATGACTTACCGAATGCATTAGAAAGAATAGCACCAAAAAATGCATACTATAAACATGAAGAAAGATGGCATGATGGAAATGGACACAGTCATGTAAGGGCGAGCATAATTGGACCAAGTATAACGGTTCCTATAGAAAATGGAAAATTAGTATTAGGAGTGTGGCAGCAGATTGTATTTATAGAATGCGATATTAGGCCAAGGAAAAGGAATATATTGGTTCATGTTGTTGGGGATTTTGGAACAAGCTTAACCAGATAACCTTCTCCCATTCTTACTATTTTTTTAATTTCCATCTTAATTGTTTCCTCATCTTTTTTTGCTCCATCTCCTCCAGCAATTGTGGGAGCATCTCCTCCTATTATTATTGGTGAGAAATAAATGAACATTTCATCTACAATCCCATTCTTTAAAAATTCCCAGATAACGGTAGAGCCCCCCTCAACTAATAACTTTCTTATCCCTTTCTTGTATAAAATTTTCATTAGCTCGTTTAAATCAATTTTGCCATTTTTTTCCTTACATCTTATTATTTCCACATTTTCATTAAATTTCCTTATTTTATTGCTAATAGTTGCTATAATGGTTTTCCCTGCCTTTAAAACATTGGATTCTTCTGGAATTCTTAATTTACTATCCAATATGATCTTTATTGGTTGTTTTGGATTATGAACATACTTTTCTTTTACGGTGAGCTTTGGATTATCTGTTAAAACAGTTTCTATTCCAACCAGTATGGCATCGCACTCATTCCTAAGCATATGAACTCTTGCAAAATCCTCCTCATTCGATAGCTTTATTTCTTTTTTCCCAACTAGTGCGATTTTGCCGTCGATGGAAGAGGCGCAATTTATTATTACGTATGGTCTCATTTTTTCTTTGCCAAGTAGATTGATAGAGAAATTAATAAGGAAAGAAGTAAAAATATTAGTTCAAAGGAAGGCATTTTTTTAAATCTTATTCCATCTTCATATAGATAAATTCTATTCAATTTTTTTGCTACTATATCCTTATAAAAATTTTTATACCTTATTTCAAATTCATTCAATCCATTATTTAAATATACTTGCAAAACATATTTTTTGTCTACTTGAAATGAATATTTATCACGATTATTTATGGTTATGTTAACCCATAATGGTTCAGGACATTTATTTATTAACTTTATTTTATGCGGAATCTGCTCAATGCTTCCATTTAACCAATCAATTTTTAATACTTTCTTTGTTTCATTTTCCTGTAAATCCCAATCAACTACTTTTAATGTTATGACATAAAAGCCATTTTTAGTATAGTTGTACTCAATTTTTCTTTTATTTGGATCGACGTTTTCCCATTGTCCATCTCCATTTAAATCCCACCAATATTGTTTTATATATCCATCTGGATCAAAGCTATTTTGAGCATCAAAAATTATTGTATTATTAAAGATGCTCACGTTAATTCTCCCAATGGGGGGAAGTAATTTATCAACAACAACTACTTCATGTTCCGCCCAATCTGGTGAGCCTACTCTGTCGCCGTCTTCAGCCATTAGTTTTACTATATATTTTCCAGGCTCTTTAAAAACATATTCCATTTGTACGCTGGCATTTAATTCATAATATATAGCTTTTCCATCTTTTATGATATACCAGTAATATCTTATATTTCCTAAATCACTTTTTGTATCGCTAGCATCAAATATTACTTTTTGTCCGACAGCAACATTACCATAAATTTTATTTCCATTTTCATCGATCATATAAATTTCTCTTCCATTTTCATCTAATAATTTAAATCTTGCATCAACACTCGCTTTTGAAATAGGTAGCAGGCATATGAGGAGAAATATGATGATTTTTTTCATGTTTTTATATTATACCTGTGTTTTTATGTGCTTTGCTTTTTATGTGCAATTGCCATTGCCATTTCTTCCAAAATTTCTTCTTTATTCCTTGCTTTAACCACACCACTCGCTACCAATATTCCATCTGCTCCTAATTCAACAGCTTTTGAAACATCCATCCCGTTTTTTATTCCAGCTCCGCATAGCACTTTAATTTCATCATTTATTTTTTTAACTTCATCAACTGCTTTTTTGACAACAGTAGGCTTTGCTTTTGTTACAGATATATCTCCTCCTATTAATTCTGGTGGTTCAATAGCTATACAATCTGGATTAAGACATGCTATTGCTCTTGTTATAGCAATGTTACTTGCACAAACTATTACCTCCAGCCCTACCTCTTTTGCTCTTTCGATAGCTTTTGCAATATCTTCGATTTTCATTAAATGTTCTGAATGATTTATTAAGGTTCCCTTCGCCCCTGCTTCCTTTACTGCTTCTGGCAAAATCCATCCAGTATAGCTACCATATTCAATAGCATCTATATGCTGGCAAAAAGTTTCTATGATATTGCTTACAGCATGTATATCAGAAGGCTGAACAGCAAGGGCCATTCTTACTTTATGTTTTTCCCCTACTTTTTTCATTACTTTTGCTATTTCTACCGCATTTCTTCCTATCCCTTCCTTATATGCTTTTGTATTTACTACAATCATTGATTTGAAAGCAATTATGTTATTTAAGCAATTTTTTTATATTCATTACTTTTTTAAAATTAGTCGGGGTGGCTCAGCCTGGTAAGAGCGCCTGACTCATAAGCCCAGCTAAAGGGTTCGCTGAGCAATCAGGAGGTCGCGGGTTCGAATCCCGCCCCCGACACTATTATTCCAGTTTCTTTCATAATCCTCTCTACACGCTTCTTTCATCATTAATAATACTTAACAATTCCTTAATAATTTTTTATTTTTCTTCCTATTCAACCCTCCTAAAACCTCTTTTTGCAGAAGAGAAAAAGGAAAATATTTTACATTTTATCGGATGAAATAAACTTTGATTTCCATCAATTTCCACGCCGTTCAAAATTTCTTCTATAGCTTCCTCCACGCTTTCAGCATTCATATCAACATACGCAACACCTAACTCCCATAAAAAATGAGCATCGCTACCAGCCGTCACAGGCAATCTTTTCATTTTTGCATATTCTATTGCTCTTTTATTTTGTAAAGGAAAGTTCCTTCCATTTATTGCTTCGATAGCATCTGCTTTTATTTTTGGCTTAGAAAAGCGAAAAGGATGAGCCAATATGGCAATTCCTCCCTTTTCATGTATTTCATCAATTAATTCATCTACTACCCTGCTTTTTACTTCCTCTTTTATTCCTATTGCCAAAATATGTCCCCTATCCGTCTTTATTTCCATTCCTGGGATTACCAAAAAATCCTCTGCATATTTCATTGCTTCAGTAGCTCCCTTTATTGTAGAGTGGTCTACAATTGCTGCACCTTTGAAACGCTTCTTTTTCAAATACTTTATAATATCTTTTGGTTTAACATTTCCATCCAAGGAATAAGAACTGTGAACATGTAAATCAAACTTGCTCATTCTAAAAATTTCAATGTTGCCAAAACCGCAGGGCGCCCATCAAATTCTATTTTTCTTGACACTATTTCAACTTCCTTGCTACTCCCATCTTTACATATTATTCTATATACTCTTGGTTTTGTTTCCAATTTTCCTTCAATCATTTTTTGGTAAGCCTCCTTCATTCTCTCCCTGTCTCTTTCATCAACAAATTCTATAAAATCTTTTCCAATAACTTCTCTTCCTTCATACCCTCCTTTTGTTATCTCTTTATTTACAAATCTTATCTTTCCATCTTGGACAACAATAAGAGTATCCCAGAATTCGTTTATTAAACGCTCATAAAGTTTCCTCATTTTTCTTTCTTTTTCCTCAACGTATTTTCTTATCGTAATATCTTTTGCAATGCCTACATACCCTCCATTTAGTTTATTAATACTCAAAAGAACATCAATTTTTTTTCTATCCCCTCTTATTGCCTTTGTTTCTAAATCCCTGATGCTATCTTTTATTTCTTTAATTTCAAAGATTTCGTTAATGTGTTTTCCTATAACATCTTCCTTATTTAAATATCCAAGTTTTCCTATAAATTCCAGATTACAATCCTTTATTATTAAATCATCCGATAAAAGAAAAGCCATGTCTCCGAGTTTTTCAAATGCTTCACCATATATTCCTGCATCCAATGTTGAAATTCTCTCGATTTTCTTAAATATATAAGGTACATCCAGTTTCCTCAGAAAATCTTCTCTTAGTTCCCTTTTTATTCCTTCCACATGCAGTCTTATAGCTTCTTTGCAAAAATCTGCAACGCTACTATATCCAAGCTCAGGATTTTCTTCAATAAATCTTTGCAATTTGTCATACAATTCTTTTGGTAGGGATATTGTACTATACTTCATCATTAGATATGAATAACACTTAATTATATAAAAAATTTATTGCATTCGGTGAACAATTTTGCTCAATTCAAACAACTTCAGAACCATCTTTTACTGGTTTGTCAATTCTTATTTTACCATATTCATCCTGTAATACTTTACCTTCATATTCAACAAATCCTTTTTTGCAAATTATCTTTAATTTTTTAAATTCCTCATATGTTATTTCCGGAGCGGGTGAGGGTTCTATTCCCTCCGCCCATATTTTTGAGCCTTCTTTTGCATTTGGAATCAACAAAACAGCTTTTCCATTATCTTGAGCTGCTAATAGCATGCCATTTGAAACAATGCCTCTTATTCTAGCCGGTTTGAGATTCGCAAGTAATACAATTTTCCTTCCGATCAATTCTTCCTTTCTATACCAAGGTTTTATTCCAGCAACGATTTTTCTTTTTCCTAATTCTCCTACATCTAATTCTATAACATATAGTTTGTCTGCATTTGGATGCTCATCAACTCCAATAATTTTTGCCACTCTTAAATCAATTTTTGAAAAGGGCTCTTCTTTTATTTCCAATTTTTCAAACAATATAGATGGTTTATCTATTTCGTTTTCATCTAATTCTTCCAATGCATCCTCCCATTTATGCTCATGTATGCTATCTTTATATCCAAGCATTTTCCAAATTTTGTCAGCAGTTTTTGGCATATATGGAGCAGATGAAAAAGCAAGAATTTTAACTATTCTTAAACAAATATGCAATACACTTTTACATCTTTCAACATCATCTTTTATAAGTTTCCAGGGCTGGCTCGCATTCATATATTGATTTCCTATTTGTGCAATTTTCATGACTTTTTTTATTCCTTCTTTAAAATTACAACTTTCTATTGATTTTCCTACTCCCTCAAAATTTTTTATTACTTTTTCCATTGTTTCTTTATCTATTTCCGCTTCTTTTGAATATGGAGGTATTTTGCCAAAATTTTTGTATGTAAAAGTTAAAACCCTATGTATAAAATTTCCATATATTGCAACCAACTCATTATTATTTTTTGCTATAAAATCTTCCCATTTCCAGTCAGTGTCATGTTTTTCCGGCATATTTATTGATAAATAATATCTTATGGCATCCCCATTAAATCTTGATAAAACATCAGGAAGCCATATCCCGACTCCTTTAGATTTTGAAAATTGTTCTCCAGACAAGGTTAAATATTCATTTGCTGGCACATCATATGGTAAATTAAGCCCACCATGAGCCATTAGCATTGCTGGCCATATAACTGTATGAAAAGGTATGTTATCTTTTGCTAGAAAATAATAGTGCTTTGCTTCATCAACCCACCATTTTTTCCATTCATCAGGCTTACCAATTTTCTCTGCCCATTCCATAGAAGCAGATAGATAACCAATTAGGGCATCAAACCATACATAAATCCTTTTATTTTCATATCCCGGAATCGGCACCTCCACCCCCCATTCAATATCTCTTGTTATTGCTCTATCCTTTAATCCAGATTTTATAAAATTTAGAGTGAAATTTATGACATTATCCCGCCAAAAATCTTTATCTTTAAGCCATTCTAAAAGCTTTTCTTCAAAGGCCGATAACCTGAAAAATAAATGTTCTGTTTCCTTTAGAATAGGCTCTTCTCCACAAATTTTGCATTTTGGCATTAAAATTTCATTTGCATCAAGAGTTCTTCCACAATCCTCACATTGGTCACCTCTTGCCTTTCCTTGGCAATATGGGCATATTCCTTCTATATATCTATCTGGAAGAAATCTTTTGCAATTTTCGCAATAAAATGTTCTCATTTTCTTAGGATATATATAACCATTTTCATACAATTTTAAGAAAAAATTTTTTACGACATTTTTATGAAATTCATTACTTGTTCTTGTAAAATTTTCAAATTTTATCGCCAATTCTTCCAAATTCTTTTTATGTTCCTTATGGTATTTATCAACTATTTTTTGTGGGGTGACGCCTTCTTTTTCGGCAGTTAAAGTTATTGGTGTGCCGTGCTCATCGCTTCCAGATACCATTAAAACTGCATTACCTTTCATTCTATGATATCTTCCAAAAATATCACCAGGTAATAAACAACCAGCTAAAGTCCCTAGATGAAGGGAGCCATTTGCATATGGCCATGCAACGCCAATGAAAATTCTTTCCATATTTGTATATATTCCTTTATTTAAAATTTCTTGAGTAAGCTTTATTATCCAATTTGCATAGCATTTGCATGGAAAAGTTAAGGGAGTTGGATAAAAAAATAGAAGAAAATTTGAAAAATATAAAACATAGGATAGCCATCCTAAGCGGAAAAGGGGGTGTTGGAAAAACAACTGTAGCAGTTAATTTAGCATATGCTCTCGCCATGAAAGGATTTGAAACTGGATTGCTAGATGCCGATATACATGGTCCAAATGTCCCAAAAATGCTTGGTATAGAGCAAGAAAAAGTATATGGAGATGATAAAGGAATATTGCCGATAAAAGCAACTCCCCATTTAAAAGTAATTTCTTTAGCTTTTATGCTTGAAAAGGATATGCCAGTAATATGGCGTGGTCCCTTAAAAATGACAGCAATAAAACAATTTTTAGGCGATGTAAGATGGGGAAATTTGGAATACCTTGTTGTTGATTTACCCCCGGGAACAGGAGACGAGCCATTGAGTATTGCCCAGCTTATAAAAGGAAATGCTATTATTGTTACAACTCCTCAAGATGTTGCTTTATTAGATAGTAGAAGAGCGGTCAATTTTGCTCGTCGTCTCGGCATGAATATAATAGGAATAATAGAAAATATGAGTGGATTTAAATGTCCATATTGCAAAAAAGAGATAAATTTATTTAAGATAGGAGGAGGAGAAGAAGCTGCAAAAGAATTAAATGTAGATTTCCTTGGAAGAATACCAATTGATGAAAAAATTGTTATAGATGGGGATGTTGGCATACCATTTATAAAAGAGGAAGGAGAGGCATCAAAAGCTTTTATGGAAATAGTAGAAAAAATTATAGAAAAAGTTAAATAACTATCTTCTTAAGACATAATTACCTCCTTCTATTCTTATTGCTTTCCCATTTATTATAGCATCGGCTATTTTATATCGTGCATTTTTTAAATCAATCCATAATGCCTTTTGCGAGATGCCCATTCTAGCTGCAGCTTCATGTTGAGTTAAGCCAAGATAATCTACCAATCTAAAGGCTTCAAATTCTTCGAGCTTAAGGGTAACTACTCCATTATATGGTATATTTGGCATAAAATAGTTAGCCATTGGAAGCATTTCGATCCATCTTCTGCATCTTCTTCTTCCAGGCATCATCTTTATATAGAAAAATTTTTAAAAAATTTCGTAGAAAATTTTATATATTTCTTACTATATATTCCATCATGCCATGGGGAAGAGGTAGAGGTTGGGGTGGATGGTTCGGTTGGCCATGGGCTGGATGGAGTGGATGGGCAGTATGGCCAGGATGGGGAAGAGGCAACCCATATCCATTCTGCAGAAGATTTCCGTGGTTACCTAGAGGATGGTGGAGAATGCCATACTATGGCTGGCCATGGAGGTGGTGGTAAATGCCATTTTGGATGCCATATAGCTGGCTAATGATGCCATACATAATGCCATGGATTTACTATTATCCATATTACTACTATATGCCATGGTATTATCCATATAGTTGGTACCCATACTACTATTACTACTATTACTACCCATGGTAACAACAAACAATCCTCTCCCCTATAATTATTTGAGGTGAGAAAAATGTATTGGCCATATTTCCCTTGGATGCCCTTCACAACCCCAATGCCTCCAGAAATAGAAATAGCGATGCTTGAGCAGGAAAAAGCGATGTTGGAGGCAAGATTGGCAGAAATAAATAAAAGGCTTGAGCAGTTAAAGGGTGGATTAAAATGAAAATTATTGTAGCAACCAATAGAGGCGGTTTAGAAGACGATGTTTCCCCAGTATTTGGGAGATGCCAAACTTTTACAATAATAGAAGCAGAGGGGAATGAAATAAAAAATGTTGAAGTTATTCCAAATCAGTTTGCCAGTGCTGTTCATGGAGCAGGCATACAGACTGGACAATGGGTTGTGAGTCAGGGAGCAAAAGCAGTTATAGCGGGGAATTTTGGGCCAAACGTTACAGCAATTCTGCAGCAAGCAGGAGTAGAAATGATCACAGCACAAGGGAAGGTAAAAGATGTCGTGGAAAGATATTTAAGAGGAGAGCTAAAAAGTAGCTTTGTTCCATCTCCATCCATGCAGCCAATGCAATACAGCTATCCACCTTTTTCATATCCACCACCATACCCACCACATTATCCACCATCATATTATCCCAACTACCCGCCAACACAGATGAGTAAAGAAGAGGAAATGAAAATAATTGAGGAGGAACTACAAAGAATTGAAGATTTGTTATCTGCCATTAAAAAGAGGCTCGAAGAGTTAAAAAAATGAAAGCAAGAGTTATAGAAGAAAGATGCATTGGTTGCGGGCTATGCGTTAATGTATGTCCTCAGCATGCTATTGAGTTAGTCGGAGAAAAAAAGATGCCATTACAATACCCATCACAACCACCAATGCCAAAAGAAATTGAGCTAATGATGATTATGGAGCAACTAAAAATGATAGAAGGCATGCTGTTAGGCATGAAAGAAGAAATTGAAAGAATAGGAGGTGAATAAATGGGAATGGGAGCGGGAAGAGGAAGAGGTGCAGGTGGCCCAGGAAGAGCAGGCCCAGTAAAGGAATGCATGTGTCTCAATTGTGGTTATAGAATGCCGCATCAACCAGGCATTCCATGCAGACAAACACGCTGTCCTAGATGTGGAATGCCTATGGTGAGAGCATGAAAATAGCTTTTCCAACCATTGGCAATAAAGGGATGGAAGAAGAAATTGGAGAACATTTTGGAAGGGTGCCAACATACACCATTGTAGATTTAGAAACAAATGAAGTTAAAATAATACCAAACACAAGCCATCATATGGGGGGTGTTGGCTATCCCCCAGAATTGCTTGCCAAAGAGCAAGTAAAAGTTCTGATATGCAAAGGGCTGGGAAGGAGAGCAATAAGCATGTTTCAAGATTTTGGTATAGATGTGTATATAGGGGCTACAGGTAAAGTAAAGGATGCTTTAGATGCTTTCAAAAAAGGATTATTGAAGAAAGCCACTGTTGAAAATGCCTGCAAAGAGCGTGCATTTGGAGATATGCATCACTGGCATGAGAGAATATGAGAACGTACTTAGATTGTATACCCTGCTTTCTTAGACAATCGTTGGAAGCATCCCGAATGGTAACTCCTGATGAAACCCATCATGAAATTGTATTAAAAAAAGTAATGAGGTATTTGCAAGCAATATCATCTTTTAATGATCCTCCCCCAGAATTGTCGAAAGAAGTTCACGCAATTGTTAGAAACATGCTTCATTGCAAGGATCCTTACAAAGAAGTTAAGAAAAAATCTAATGAGATGGCAAAAGAATTATATCCTCTTTTGGAAGAGATGGTGGAAGAAGCAAAGGATCCATTGCTTATGGCTACTAAGTTGGCTATAATAGGGAATGTTATAGATTTTGGGGCAATGAATCGATTTGATGTTAAGGATATGATTAATAAAGCAATTACAGAGAATATAGATAGCAATGCATATTCAAGATTTAGAGAAGGCATAGAAAAAGCACAGACTATTCTTTACTTAGCAGATAATGCGGGTGAGATATTTTTTGATAAACTTCTTATAAAGAAATTTGCAGAAATAGGAAAAAAGATAGTTTACGTGGTTAAAAATAATCCGATAATTAATGATGCAACCATAGAAGATGCGAAATTTGCGGGCATAGATAAGTTTGCTGAAGTTTTGCCAGCAGATAAAGGTCAAGATAAATCAGCTCCAGGCATATTGCTTAACTACGCATCTTCTGAATTCTTAAGTTATTTTAGGAATGCAGATATCGTTATTGCAAAAGGTCAAGGAAATTATGAATCCCTTAGTAATGGTGGGAGAGAAATATTTTTCCTGTTGGTAGTAAAATGCCCTTTAGTTGCAAGAGATATCGGGGCAGATATCGGCAAGCTTATTTTGAAGGTGATTGGATGATCATTGCTGTAGCATCCGGCAAAGGAGGAGTTGGAAAAACAACTATAGCTGTCAATTTAGCTTTAGCTAACAATGCAATTCTTTATGATTGTGATGTTGAAGAGCCAAATGCAAATATATTTATAAAAGCAAATTTGGAAAAAATTGATGATGTTTATTTAATGAATCCCGAGTTTGATTTGGATAAATGCAAATTCTGCAAGAAATGCGCAGAATTTTGCAAATATAATGCTATAGCTGTTTTGTCTTCTGATATTCTATTTTTTAAAGAACTCTGTTCAGGATGCGGAGGGTGCAAAATTGTCTGCCCTTATGATGCTATTGAAGAAGGAAAAAGAAAAATTGGAGAGATTTATTATGGAAAAAATGAAATAGAAATTTATCAAGGCTTGCTTAATATTGGAGAGGCAAGAGCAACCCCCGTTATAACAAAGCTTAAAAAATATGTGAAAAAAGGTAGCACATCAATTTTAGATGCTCCTCCTGGGAATGGATGCCCTGCCATAGAAACAATGCATCATGCTGATTTTGTTATTCTTGTTACTGAGCCAACACCATTTGGTTTGCATGATTTAAAGATCGCTATAGAAATTGTGAGAAAATTCAATATTCGTCATGGTGTTGTAATAAATAGATATGATATAGGAGATGAAAGTATAGAGAAATTTTGTAAGGATGAAGGAATAGAAATTTTGATGAGAATTCCTTATAGCAAAAAAATTGCTGAGCTATATTCTAAGGGAATAGCATTAGCAAATGAAAAAGAATGGGAAAAGAAATTTGTGGAGTTGTATGAGGTAATAAAATGATTATTTATGGCCCTGTTGCTTCATGGAGATTGGGAAAATCATTAGGCATTGATTTGATTAGTTGCCAAAAAACTTGTTCCTTTGATTGTATTTATTGCCAGCTGGGAAAAACACTGCATAAAACGGTGGAAAGGAAAATTTTTGTAGATGATAATGTTGCTAAAAATGAGTTAGATAGGTTTCCCTGGAATAATGTTGCTGTTGATTTCATAACTTTTTCTGGAATGGGAGAGCCTACTTTAGCAAAAAACTTAGGAAATGTAGCAAAATATGCTAAAAAATTTGGATTACCCATTGCTATACTAACCAATTCCTCCTTATTTGGCTATGAAGATGTTCAGAAGGATTTAGAAAATATAGATTGGGTTATAGCTAAATTAGATGCTCCTAATGAAAAAATTTTTAAAAAAATAAATAGACCTCATGAAAGCATAAATTTTGACGAAATGGTTGATGCTATTAAAGAAGCAAGAAACAAAGCAAAAAAATTTTCGTTGCAGATGATGTTTATTGAAGAAAATAAAAATTATGCAGAAGATATGGCTTCTTTAGCTAAAGAAATTGGGGCAGATGAAATTCAAATTAATACGCCATTAAGAAAATCTCCTGTTGCTCCTTTGCCCAAAGAAGAATTATTCAAAATAGAAGAAAAATTTGATAGGTTAAACACAATAAATGTTTATTCTTTGCCAAGACCAAAAGTAAAGCCATTAAATTATGAAGAAGTCAGAAGGAGGCGCCCAGAATGAAACAAATTGCAATAGCAAGTGGAAAGGGAGGGACTGGAAAAACAAGTTTAACTGCATCTTTTGCAAGTTTATCTGATGCTATTCTTGCTGATTGCGATGTCGATGCCCCTAACTTGCATTTAATTCTAAAGCCCCAGATTAAAGAAAAAATAATTTATGAAGGTATGGAAGTAGCCAAAATAAATGAAAAGTGCATTAAATGTGGGAAATGCGAAGAAGCTTGCAGATTCGAGGCAATAGAAAATTTTGAAGTCATTGAGGAAAAATGCGAAGGATGCGGTGTATGCTGGCTTGTTTGTCCTGCGAATGCCATTGAAATGGAAAAAAGAGTTAGCGGTTATATTTATACTGGAAATACAAGATTTGGATATTTTGTTTATGGCTTATTAATGCCTGGTGAGGAAGCTTCAGGAAAATTAATTAGTCAGGTAAGAAAAAAAGCTGAAGAAATGGCTAAGAAAAATGATAAAGCACTCATTATGATTGATGCTCCTCCCGGAATAGGCTGCCCAGTCATAGCTTCCATAGGTAATACAGATTTGGTTGTTATAGTTACTGAGCCAACTATGGCAGCCATTCATGATATGAAAAGGGTGTTAGGTGTGGCGGAGCATTTTAGAATAAGAGCTGTTGTTGTAATCAATAAATATAATATAAATGAAGAAATGGCTAGGAAAATTGAAGAATTTTGCAGTAAGGAAGGAATAAAAGTTATTGGTAAAATCCCATTTAATAAAAAATTTGTTGAAGCAATGATTAAAGGAAAAAGTATAGTAGAATATGATAAAGAAATTGCAGACATAATAAAGGAAATATGGGAAAAAATTGAGGAGATGATAAAATGATTATAAAAATTGTTTATGATAATAAAGCCATGCATGGCTTCAAGGCAAGCTGGGGTTTTTCCTGCTTTATCGAGCATGACATTAATTTGCTTTTTGATACCGGATGGAGATACAGCGTATTGAGGCATAATATGGAAAAACTCGGTATAAGTATAAATGATATAGATGCCATTTTTATATCCCATAGCCATTGGGATCATGCTGGCGGACTCAAAAAGTTAAAATTAGAATTAGAATTTGATAAAACTAAAATTTATGTTCCTCCATCCTCAAATTTAGAAGGAATAAAAATAAGTAATGAAGAATTCCTACCAAATTTTATTTCAACTGGAGAAATAAATGGTGAGCAATCTTTAATTGTTAGGGATAAAGATAAAATCGTAATATTTACAGGCTGTAGTCATAATGGATTAAAAAATGTTATTAAAATAGCTGAAAAATATGGTAGCATATATGGTATTATAGGAGGTTTTCACGATTTTAGGGAAATTGATATACTTAAGAAATATAAGATAGTAATGCCTTGTCATTGTACAAAGCTTAAAAAAGAAATAGAGACTTTTCCGAACGCCATAGAATGCATGGCTGGAAAAGTGATAGAAATATGAAATATGATGAATTCTTTTATTCAACGTTAGGTAGTAAAATTTTGGAAGAGGAAGCTTTATATGTTGTAAAGTATGCGAAAAATATTGTATTAAGTATAGGATGTGGAACTGGAATAATTGAAAAGAGAATAGAAGAAATTTCTAATGTAAAAATAATAGGGGTAGAAATAGATGATAAAATGCTTAAAGAGGCCAGGAAAAGAATAAACGTTATTAAAGCCAATGCCATGGCTTTACCATTTAAAAATTCTACAATTGATACGGTTGTTTTCATAACATCTCTAGAATTCATTGAAGATTATGTAAGAGCAATAAATGAAGCATATAGAGTTCTAAAAGAAGAGGGAAAAATCATTGCTATATTGCTTAACACATCATCAGCCTATTTTAAACAGAAATATGGAAAAGAAGGATATATAAAAAGAAATATAAAACATTTGGATATACAAAAAATCATCGAATATATCGCGAAAAAATTCATCATAAAAAAAGAAGAACTTTTTGGAATTGCTAACGATATAATCAAGCCAGGAAATAGCGTATATGGTATAGTGGGAATAAAACGAAAATAACAAAATAAAAAAATATTGTAGAAAGAAGCTGTTTACTTTATTTCTTCAGAAAAATTTGCTCACATGTGGGAACGAGGAAAAGCGACAAATGGCGGACAACCAATTGAAAATTCATGTATTACCTGTTTTGGCCATGTAATCGAGCCAATTTTTAAGCTGGAACTGGCAAATGAGTCAGCTTTATTTTCGGCTCTTTACTCGGAGCGGGCAAGGAGGAGGTTAAAAAGCATAATAAATGCTGGCTGGTTTATCCTCTAACAGGATTTGCATATATGACTTGTAGCGTTGCCATTAGCATATAGGCTCAGAAAAAGAAATTTTTATATAATTTTTCTTAATTTCTAAAAAACGAAAAAATTTGGGGAAATGAAATGATAACAAAAAGATTAGAGGAGTATTTAGAAAGAATATATAGCATAACCAAACAGAAAGGGTATGCTAGAGCCAAGGATATCGTAAAGGAAATGAATGTAAGTCCATCAACTGTCACAGAAATATTACAAAAATTAAGTAAAGGGGGGTTTATAAATTATGAAAAATATGGGGGAGTAACATTAACAAAGAAAGGAAAGGAAATTGTAAAGAATTTAGAAAAAAAACATAAAATATTGAGAGATTTTTTTATTTTGTTGGGAATAGATAGAAAGGTTGCAGACGAAGATGCCTGTAAAATTGAACATATAGCATCAGATGAAACAATGGAAATATTAACAAAATTTGTTGAATTTATCCAAAAGCACGAAAAACCAAAATGGTTGGAAAGATTCAAGATTTATTGTGACGAAGGCAAACTCATTGAATGCCCACAAGTAAAAAAAACAAAATAAAAGTTTTCATCCTTTAGTTTTTATACTTCTTTTCATTTTTCATTTATGACGTTCGTAATATATTCTGATGAATATTTATTACATGATAACCCCAATCATCCAGAAAATGCAAATCGTCTCAGAGCTATAACAAATTTTTTGAAAGAAACACATCTTCAATTTGAGATTGTAGAGCCAGAAAAAGCTAGTGAGGAAGAAATTGCAAAAGTTCATAGCCTAGAAATGATTGAAGAAGCGAGGCGTGTAGGATGGATTGACATGGATACTTATACAAATGAAAGTTCTTATGAGGTGGCTAAGCTTGCAGTGGGAGGAGTTATAAAAGCTTGTAAAATTATTCTTGAAAAAGGAGGAAATGCGTTTTGTTTAATTCGCCCTCCAGGACATCATGCTACAAGAAACAGGTCAATGGGTTTCTGTTTGTTCAATAATATTGCGATTGCTGCGAATTTTTTAACAGAAAAGGGATATAAAATACTTATATTTGACCATGATGTGCATCATGGGAATGGCACGCAAGAAATATTTTATTCTCGTAATGATGTTTTGTATGAGTCGATTCATTTATACCCTCATTATCCCATGACTGGACTGATAAATGAAGTTGGTTGGAAAGAAGGAGAGGGATATACAGTAAATGCTCCTCTTTCCCATGGAGTTGGGGAGGAATGCGTAAGAAAAATTTTGGAAGAAGTAATGATACCTATTGCTGAAGAATTTTCACCAGATTTTATTCTTATTTCGGCAGGGTTCGATAGTCATCATGCGGATTATTTGGGTGGGATGAAACTGACGATAAATTTCTTTGGCGAGATTATAGACTTATTTAAAGAAGTGCAAAGCAAAATAATTTGTTGTCTTGAAGGAGGATATAATCTAGAATATTTGCCAAAATGTGTTGCAAAAGAAATTAGCCATTTATGCGGGCAACCATTACATTTTGATGATAAATGTGAAGGAAAAAATTGCGAGGAAATTTTACAACAACTAAAGAAGAAAATGAAAGAATATTGGAAGATATGAAAAAGATAGCTATATTATTTTTTTAAATATTATGATGAGTAAGAGAATAGCCAATAAACGAGTTAGTGAATCAAGGCAGCGCAATCTTAAAATAAAAGGTATTTTGGCTACTTCTAGTCCTTCGGAGGGGAATATGGAAGAGTTAGTTATTCTAAAGAAATGAACTGTATTCTTTTTCAATGAAAATGAAAATTTAAATTTAAAATTGGAATTGTTATATGATGTATTTTCAATGATTTCAAGATGATGCTTATCATCTATTAAATAATGAGCCATGTTAAATTTATTCCAAGGAAGATTTGAAATTTTTATTACACATCCTTTATTTTTGCCTTCATAATTTGCAATAAGAATAGAAATATTACCCCTATCTTTAGAAATTCCTGCTAAGTAGGCTATGCCATCCGATAAATTAAAGGAAGGTGTTTTTAATCTTATTGGAGTTTGCATCATATAATTCATTATTAAATATACTAAAGCCGGCTAGAAGAAAAATTATAACTTTTTTCATCACCAACACTAGCATTCCAATTTGGAAATATACTGCTTATATCTGTTGGGCCATAAAAATCATGGGTTCTTATGAAATCTATTCCTATTTGTTTGTATTGTTCCGTTAAATCAACCCCTTTTGCTTGCCCTAAAGGACCACAATTTATTCCTGCAAATTTCTTTATTATGCCATCTGTTTTATTACAATCTATTGAAATAACGATTTCATCGGGATAAATAGGTGGGAATGCAAGAATAGCAAAAACTAAAACTAAAGCAATTTTCATGTTTATTATAAAAACAACATATTTTACAAATTTTTTTATTCAAACTTATTAATCTTCTCTATATACTCTAGGTAAATACTTTTTCTCTCCTTCCAAAAGTGCTCCCACAAAAATTGTAGTAACTATTGCTGTAAGAAATATATCAAAATTAAGTAGTTTTAGGAAAAATAAAAATACGCCAAGAAATAAGATGACCATTGCAAACAATCTTTCCTTTCTTCCGCCTGTTACTAACCATTTGTTTTTATCTTTGAATAAATGCAAACCCTTTTCTCTTTTCTTCAAAGGCCATAACGGATATATCCCTCGAATTGTAAAACTATCCATAAGAAGATGGCTTAAGCTACTGAGTAAAAAACCAAAACCCCATCCAATTCCAATTAAAGGATCCGGACTGATAAATAATATTGATATGATTATTTAGACAGCAAGAAGAACCCATATATTATGGAGTAATTTTCTATGATATTGTCTAACAGTTTTGCAATATCAAAGTCGGGAAATATTGCCCCAAATGCAACAAATATCGAAATTTCCAATCCTAGATCAAAATAGATGTGAGTTATTCTTTGCATAAATAAGCGATGTTGATTTAATGCATTATGTAGCACATAGCGTTGGAGATTTAAAACAATATATGATAAAGTGGGGATAACAATTTTTGGCTAAAATGTGGAAATGTCTGTAAAACGCTTATATTTTCCGTATAATGTATTCATGAATTGGCAGCTATTATTGCTTTTAGGGACATTTAGCATTCTTTTTATATTTCAGGCAATTTGGGGGACAATTTCCTTATTATTATTTTGTAGCAACTTTAGTTAAACCATGGTTTCTTAACTTTGTTCTCTTTTTCTAAAAACCTTAATTAGAGAAAAGATTATCACTGTTTCATGTACTTTGCTGACTCAAAACTAAGCAATAAAGAGGCAGGTATTATTCCTGCCAAATATAATTTGAAATCACCATAAGAAAAAAAGTCTATTTTATACAATAGATACCCCGTAAGAATTAATACCCCAAGCCATATGATAAGAAATATAACAAATCTTACTACAAAATAATCAGATTTAAATGTCCATTTCCACAACGATTTTTTATATACTGTTGGCTCTCTTAATTTTTCTATAAGCTTCTTGCTAGCATCTAATATTTTTTCCATAGAGCCATAATCATCAGGGGCTTTGATAGCAATTAAAAACAGTTGCGCTAAATTCCCTAATATTTTTAAAACTATTTCCTCTTGCAATTTACCAATTTTTAATTGTTTTCTGATAGTTTTTATAGATTCTAAAATTTTATCTAATCTTAATAAATCTATTTTATCTATAACAGGGATGTTCATTGCTCTCTGAATATCTATGTGGAACGAATAAAATCCATCTCTCTTAAGAAATTTTTTGGCTTCTTTTAACAATGTATCATCTCGAGAATTCATATAATATCTTAAAGTTTGAAAAGCAGAAAAAATGTTGTAAAATAAAGCCTCGTTAAGACTGTAGGGCAATTTCTTTAGTTTCTTATCTATTTTATAGATATAGACTATTTCAATGAGAGCACATAATATCCATGTTAAAAAGAAAGGATATGGTTGTGCAGGGTGATAATTTAAATAATCGATAGATGCGTTCAAGATAACGGCAGGAATGAATCCAACCGCTGTAGAAATAATGATTACAGAGGCAATATATTTCCTTGATTGTAATTTATAAATTTTCTGAAATTTATGGGTTTGAAATTTATGGGTTTGATGACATGTTAAAGCCCGCCTCCATATAAGCATAAAGGAGGCGGTAAAATGTTGTATGCAGGTATGGATGTGCATAAGAAGTTTTGTCAGAT
>JAPDJP010000002.1 GCA_029259055.1 Thermoplasmatota archaeon
TCCATATGAGGCGACTGCTGTTGCAATGAAGGCAATAGAGCAGGGAGTTGCAAGGAGAAAGCTGAGCAGACAAGAAATATATGAAATGGCTGAAGAAACAATAAAGTCAGCAAGAGAACAAACACAGCTTTTAATGAAACATGGTCTCATTAAAATGCCATAAGGCTATGGAAGAAACTAAGGAAGGAACAATTATCCATTTAAAAGTAAAAATTTCAAAGAGAGCAAGGTTTCCAGCAGGCTATGATGAATGGAAAAATAGAATAATTATAGAGGTGGATGAGGAGCCAATAAAGGGAAAAGCAAATAGAAAAATTTTGGAAATCCTTTCCTCCTTTTTTAATTTAAAGACAAATGAAATATGCATTGCATATGGGGAAAGACAAAAGGAAAAGGGAATTTTAGTAAAAAAGAAAAAGGAGGAATTAATTAAAGCTATAGAAAATGAATTTAAATGAGGCATTGGAGGAAATAGAAAAAGCCATAGAAGAAATTAAAGAGAAAAATAAGAATGTGCCTATTTTGGTGGAAGGAGAAAAAGATGTTATGGCGTTGCAAAATTTGGGCATATCTGGCAAAATAATTACAATACATTGTGGAAAAGAAATTGCTAATCTATGCGATTACATTGCTTCACATTATAAAGAAATTATTATTCTTACGGATTGGGACAGAAGAGGATGGAGGCTTTGCAGGGAAATAGAAAGAAATTTGGAAGGGAGAACAAAATGCATAACTGAATACCGCCTCATTTTTGCCAAAAATTCAATGGTTAAAGATATAGAAGGAATGCCATCTTTCCTAAAAAATTTAAAAAGAAAAGTTAAGGAAAGAAGGCAAAGAAGATTAAGGAATTATAAGAAAAGCTTCTAATTTGTCTTCATATACATTTCCATCTGAAAACATTTTTACTTCTATTTCATGTTTGCCAATTGCTTTGCTAATTTCCCATTCAAATGGCTCTTCTTCATCTACAAATTTAAGCTGATTATCAATATAAAATTCTACTTTATCATAAGTTCCTTTCACTTCTACATTCATGCTACCAATTATTATTGTTTTATCAGATGGTAATTTCATTATTTCTTTGCCCATAATGTATAAATATCCTTCTTTTGGTTTAGTTATGCCCCCTACTTTTATATGCAAGAGCGGCGATGCCCACCATATTCTACCTTTTATAACTTCAACACCATCACTTGTATTCAAAATTTCTACATAACTTTCGTTTGTCCTTTCTTTTATAATCCTCAAATAAGGATTTTTGCCGTATACGCTTGGCAATGTGACATTTCCGTATACGCTATCTACTCTTGCTAAAGCAACAACATAAACATCTGTTGCATTCTCTGGAATTTTTATTGTTTCTTTCCATACTTTTCCATCCCAGTATGTTCCCCCTTTATATTTTCCCCTATAATCATCGTGTAATTTCCCTTTTATTCCATTTTCCAAAGGATTACCATCAAAACTATACATAATGTATGTTTCATCTACAACCAAACATCCATAAACTTGCCATTCTACACTAACATTCCCACTTGCAAATGAATTGTTTTTTGTCAGCCATCTTATGTAAGGCTGAGCCAAATCTGTTTGGTGCAAAACAAATCTTATAACTTCTGCAATATATCCTTTTTCCTCATCTCCAAACTGCCATTCTGAAGGGTCCTTAACCCTTGACATTTCTGGAGAAATCCACAAAATTCCGCATCCATCATAATTCCCAAATCTTTCATCATTAACAAATTCATCTTCAGCTGGACAAAGTTTTACATTTGCTCCATAAGCCCAAGCTGCAATGCATCCTGGCGCCTCATAGCCAACTGTTGTTGGTATAGTGCCAATGTTATTTTCGTTTAAATCCCCTCCATAATCCCCCATATAATCTCCCAGTCTTAAACTGGCAACATGATAAAAATTGAAGTCCGGAGGAACATAACTATATTCCTTGCCAGAAATTGGACTCTCTGCTATGGCATCTGCATGGGTTGAACTCCATGGATATAAAATCATTCTCGCTCCTCCATGAAAATCTGCTCCTACTCTAATTGCATGATTATTTATGAATTTCCATAATGTTTTTCCATTTACACTTCCCCATAATTCAGAATTTACTCCCCGCCAATCATAATCTGCTTCTCTATTTAAATCCCAGTCATTTGCATCATATCTCTGGCGGTGGTCAAATCCATATGGATTGTGGCTTATTTCAATGTATATTTCTCTGTTATCAATCAACCATTTCATCCATGCATCTCCCTCATCAACAGCTTTTTCTAAAAACCATTTTGTAAACCAGTATAAGCCTATAGTTCCAACAGTTTCATCTCCATGAGGTGAGCCTAAAAATAAAACTTCTGGTTTTAAAAATCCATTACTTTCATTTGTTATTCTTACATAGTACAAATCATATCCTCCTGTTGCTTTTCCAAGTCCATACAATTCATTTGCCTCAAAAATTTCAACATAATTTGGATATTTTTCTTCTAAGCTTTTATACCATGCTACCAATTCAGCATAGCTGGAAGGCTTTCTCTTTTCATTTTCTGCATGAGACAAACCAACTAACATAAAAAGAGTTATTCCTACTACAATTAACTTTTTCATGTTATGAATTTTCTATTCAAATAAAATATTTTCTTGACAGAATCAATTTAATTTAATCTTGTCTTTCTAATTCCTGTATCGAGAACCAATAAATCAACAAATCTTTTTCTTTTTTCTCATAATCTTTGAATTCTTTGCTTATTATTTCCCAAAATTTTTTATTGTGTCTTCTTTCTTTTAAATGAACTATTTCATGAAATACAACATATTTTATTAAATCATAAGGCAAATATTTGAGTAGTATATTGAAGGATAAATTTCCCTTATTACTACAACTTCCCCATTTAGATTTTAGCCTTCTAAAATAAATTTTGTTAATATTAACTCCAAGTTTTTTGGAAAATTTCTTTGTTAGCTTTTCAATAATATTTTTTAGCTCTTCCTCGCTTCTTTTCTCTATTTTCTTCTTTTTTGCTTTTTTCTTTGCTTCTTCTATAATCAAACTTTTCCTATATATCCAATCCTTATATTTCTCAATCAGTTTTCTTTCATCTTTGTAGTTTCTTGGTAATACTAGCAATAATTTCCCTGTTTTAAACTCGAGCCTAGGATACTTTATGTTGCGGTAATCTATTTCGTATTCTATCTCCTTATCGTAAATTTTAACTAGCATAATTCTCAACGCTTTTCATCAACTTTTCATATAACTTATCTCTTTCTTCCTTTGTTAATCCATATCTTCTTATAAATCGGCGAATTTCTTTGCCAATATTTTTTCTAGCTGTTTGTTGAATGACCCAGTTTGGATACATATATTGTTGTAATTTGTTGACTAATTCCTTAACATCATCTATTAATTCTTGCCTCCTCCCGACTTTTTCTTCTAAACTAAGCAAAATGGAATATTCAAGCTTATCCAAGCCCATTTCCTTTTGCCTTTTATTTAATTCTTGTATTTCTTTCCAAATTTTTACTCCTTCTTCATATATTCTCTCAAAATCTTTATTTTTCTCTTTCCACATTTTTAAAATCCTTTCTACTTTGTCAACGACGCTTTCGTAAATAGGATTTTTCTCTCTTTCTACTAAAACAAATTTGTTAAGAGTAAAAACAATATTTGCAGCTCTTTCTTCCTTATTTTTAACTTTTTCCTCCAGCTTCTTTATGTAATTTTCATCAAATTCTATTATTGGTAGATTTTCTTTTAGTTCCCCAATTTCTGTTGTTGCATAAACATGCCTTACTGTTCTTCTAAAATATTCTCTGACTCTTTCATCTATTTCCTCTTTCCTTCTATCAACAATTCTTATGTAATAGACGTATATGCGCGAGAGCCATGTAAATTCTTGGTATAGCTCTGCTTTTATTATATCTGGACCAAGTAATTCAAAAAGTTTTCTTAATTTTCTATAACCTTTCAAAAATTCTTTTGCTTTTTTATCATCCGTCGATAAAATTTCAAATGTTTTTCTTAATGTTGGCATTTCTAAATTTTTAGGTATCCCTTCAAATATGCTTAACAATTTATTAGTTAAATCTGCAAATTCTTTTCTTAATTCTTCAATGTCATAAATTGCCCCCTTAATATCTTCCTTACTATATATTTCAAACGCTTTTTCTAACTCTTTAAACAATCCAATGTAATCAATTATGAGTCCTGCTTCCTTAACATCATCATAAGGACGATTTGTTCTCGCTATAGCTTGTAATAACCTATGCTCTTTCAATGGCTTATCTAAATACATTGTTTGCAAAATAGGAGCATCGAAGCCAGTTAGCAACATATCAGTAACAATTAATATTTTTGGCATCTCATCTTTTTCTTTAAATTTATCAACAATTTCTTTCCTTATTTCTTCTATTTCTTTTCCTTTAAATCTTTCTTTTAACTCCTCAAAATATTCTTGGATTATTGTTGGATCTTTAATGTTGAACGTCATAACAACCTCTGAATATTCTTTAGGCAATAGTTTGTCAAGTTGTCTTTTATACAAAACGCAAGCTTCTCTATCAACAGCAACAACCATTGCTTTGTATTTTCCATCAACCTCTTCCTTAAAATGTTTTGCTATATCTTCAGCAATTCTTCTTATTCTCTTTGGATTCTTCAACACAACCCTTATTTTATTCAATTTTCTCCTTACTTTTTCTTCTATTTTTCCTCTTAAATCTTCTGGCAATTCTTCGAATTCTTCTTTTAGAAATATCTCTAACAAATCTTTATCCAAATGTATTCCTTTTTCATCCTCTAATCGAGGCATATAAACAATTTTTAGGGTAAAACCATCTTTTATCGAATCTTCTATGAAATATTTGTCCAGATATTTTTCATATGGAGGATTGCTAAATTCTTCATATGTATCTCTTCCTTTCTTAGCTAAAGGTGTGCCAGTAAAAGCAAAGAAAAATGCATTTCTTAAGATGCTCCGCATTTGGGCAGCAAGCAAACCGTATTGGCTACGATGCCCCTCATCTATTAAAGCTATAACATTTTTTCTTTGCATTATAGTTTCTTTTGTTTTAGATAATTCTTCTAATTCCTTTTGCAAATCATCTAGTTCCTTTGGATTGAATTTATGGATTAATGTAATGAATATTCCTTTCTTTCCTTTGTATTCATCATGCTTTATCATTCTTTTTAAGTCATTTATTGATTCAATAATTTCTGGCTTAGTTATATCTAAAGCATTAAATTCTTGTCTTAGTTGCTCTTCTAATTCTCTTCTATCTACAATGAAAAATATGGTTGGATTTTCTAATTCTTTCAAATAATATAATTTGTTTGCTGCAAAAATCATTGTTAATGTTTTGCCTGAGCCTTGCCAATGCCATATTAAGCCTTTATTCAATTCTTCTTTTCCTTTTAAGTTATTTAAAACTCTTCTCACAATAGCATTTGCAGCCCTATACTGCATATATCTTGCAATAACTTTTGTTGCCTCTCCTCTTTCTTCTCTTATGAAAATGAAGTTTTTGGTTAAATCAAGCAATTTTGATGGAGAAAGCATTTCTATGGTAGCATCTAAAGAGTCTTTACCATCTTCTTTCCATTCATAGATTTTTACATTACTAAGCCATGGAACTATGGGAAAATATTTTGCAATTTGCTCTGCAGCTATGCCAATTTGCACATATTTAAATAACTCTGGCACTTTCTTTTCATAGTTCTTTATTTGCTTATAAGCATCATACCAGCTTACCGACATATCTAGGGGATTTTTACATTCAATAATAACAAGAGGAATTCCATTTACATATAGCACAATATCAACTCTGATTGGCTCTTTTTCTTTCCCTTTATACCAAACTTGCCTACTTACAATAAATTCATTTTTATCAATATCTTCAAAATCAAATAGCTTAACATTTTTTACAATTCTTTCTTTTTCAATTTTTATATTCACTCCATTTTTTAAAAAATATAAAATTTGCTTTACTCCTTCTATTCCAGCTCCTTTCAACTTCAATTTATTTATTACTTTCCTTATTCCTTCCTCATCTAACCCTTCATTTATTCTCGTTATAGCATTTGTTAAATTTCCAGTAAGTAATGGCTCTTCCAAGCTATCTCTTTGCAATTCTTTTGCATCCAAAAAATGCCATCCTTTTTTAATTAGCTCATTAATGATGTAATCCTCTACTGCTGTTTTCTCTGGAGAACGAGGTATCATATTTCCTCCATAATTTTTTTAATTTGCCTTTCGAATGAAGGAATATCTTCCTTTATTGTCTTCCAGACTGTTTTATAACTAACGCCAAAATATTCGTGAGTAAGCTTATCCCTCATTCCAGCAATTGCTTTCCATGGAATTTCAGGATATTTTTCTTTTATTTCATTTGGAATGTTTTTAACTGCTTCCCCAATTATCTCAAGTCTTTTAACAACAGCATCTTTGGTTTTTTCATCTTCTAAAAACTCTTCATAGTCCATTTCTCCAACATATTCTTTTATTCTTTTGATCGATTCAATGATATCTTCGAATAATACTCTAACATCTCTTTTAGACATAAACAACTTCCTCCATTACATATGGTTTTATTCTTTCCTTTAAAGCATCTTTTTCAACCAAATCAACTTTTCTCCCTAATTTTTGGCTCAAATATTCTTCAAGCTCCATGAATTTAAACAAACCAATTGGCTTCTCAAACTCTATTAAGATATCTATATCACTCTCCTTCCTCTCTTCTCCTCTAACACATGAGCCAAATAATCCTATACTCTTCACACGATACTTTTTCCTAATATAAGGTAATTCCTTCTTCAATACTTTCAATATTTCTTCTTTTCTCATCCCATAACAACATTAGAAAATCCTTTATTATGGTTTTGAAAAATGAAATTATACCAACAACTTTATAATACATTAACATTGTTTTTACTATGCAATTAAAGGAAATTGAAAAAGAAATTAATGAAATAAAGGCAATGCTTCAGCGTATTGAAAATATGCTTGCTTTAAGATTAATTGGTATTGATGAACCTTATGAAGATGAATTAAAGGAAATTCAAGATTATGAGAAAAGAAAAAAAGAGGGCAAGATAAAGACAACCTGAAAAATCAATAGATGAATTTTATGAGGAATAATGATGATATTATGGCGTTATGTTTCTATAAATTTTTTAATTTGGTTATATATTTCATCGCACTTTTTAGCAGTCTCCTTTTTGCCTTTTTTCTTCGCTATATCGCTAAATTCTTTAAATATATCTAATTTCTCTCTTGGTATTTGCCTATTCTCTCTAATTGAATTTTCTATTTTCTTTTTACCAATTTCAACAAACTTTGTGGGAAATTCCTCCTCTTCTTCAAGGAGTTTTTTCCAAAATAGGATCACTCTTTCCTTAATTGAATAATCGAATGTTGACTGATTAATGTCTGTTTTCGTCCATACCTCCCAAATGTACTCGCTGCTCCTGCAAAAAACATTTAAAAAACCTCGATCAATTGCTGATAAAGCAACATTACATAACTCCTGCAACCCGAATCTCACCCAGAAATGTTTCTTTGTTACAGAGGCATGATATGATATTTTCTTATACTCTTCTTTTATATGGTCCATTACAAATGTCTTTTTTATCGCCCAACTAAAAAGAGGAATTATAAGAATAATGCAAAACATCGCCAATATAAAGGATAAGGTTGCCACATCATCTGATTTCCTGTTTGTTCCATTTATGTAAAGAGGAAAGAATATCGAAAACATAAAAAGACAAATGTAAATAAGAAACCAGCCATTTAAAAGAATTCTTCTATGAAAATCTAGTGTATACCTTTGTGCAGAAATTTGTACAGTTAAAACTAGTAAAGTAAATAAAATGATAAAGATTGTAGCGGAGATAAGCGAAATATTGCTAAGGAGGTCATTGGTATTCTCCACTTGGATAGGAAAAACATTAAAAATCCATAACAAGCACACTATAAAGACAAATATGGAAACAAATACCATCGTCAATTTCCATGGGTCATGATAGTAGATTCTGTAGTATTTTAGTCTATTGTAAAATGTATTCTTTATTTGTTCTTCTCGACCATTTTTTCCGAGAATGTGCAAAGAAACTACAACCCATACAAATAAAATTCCACATAATATATATTCACATATCATCTTATAACTCTCCTAACACCTTTTCCACATTCACTCTTTTTCTTCCAGTAAGCAAATCATTCATAAGCCCTCTTTTTATCCTTTCCAGTTTTTCTTTCCTCCTCCTCTCCAACTCCAGCTTTTTATCTACCGTAGAAAGAATTTCTGCGATTTTTTGTTGTTCTGGAAGAGGAGGAAGAGGAATGAGTAGGTTTCTAATATAATTTTGTGGAATTCCTTTTATAGTTGTTCCTCTCGAAAATGATTCAAATAATCTATTAACTTTAGGGGAATTAAAATACCATGTAATAAACAATGGGTTTATTTTTGATTTATCAAGAATAACCCCAGTTAAATCTTGGTTGATGGCCACATCTATTAGATTGATTGCTGATTTTCCAATCCCTACCCTTGTAGCAACTATTAAGTTCCCTTTCGGAACTATTTTTGCAGCGCTGTTTTTTAGACCTTCCCTTGTTATGTACTGCTCGATTGAGGTCTCATCAATATAATGCTTGGTTATATGCACACTTCTAATCCATGGGATCTCTCCATTCCAATATTTTGGCTCCTTAGTAGAAGGGGTGCCACCGCTTACAAATTCTTTTGTAATCTCCTTTATCCTTACCACCTTCCATTCCTTTGGAATTTCACAACCTAACTCCTTGCTATACTTGAATTCCTTGTGTCCTATGCCTTTTGTGAGCAATTTTTGCATTAGCCCTTTTTTCAATCTTTCTGTTTTGGCTATAGCTTCATCTACTTTTTGTATTGCCTCATCTACTGTAGAAAGAACTTTTGCAATGGCTTTTTGTTCTGGAAGAGGAGGAAGGGGAATGAGGAGTTGTAAAAATTCTCTTTTAGGTAAGTTTCTTAAACCAGTAGAGGTTTGTTGTAAACCCTTGAGAAAATCATAATATTTGTGAGAATTTAAAAAATAATAGAGATACCTTGGATAAACATTTTTTGGGCGAATTCTAATCATGAAATTTGAAAAAAGATATATTTGATCATTGTTTGGCTGTTCAAACAAGGCAGCCCTGCCGATTAAATGTGGTGAGCCACTTGAGCCAACTATTAAAATATCTCCATCCTCCAAACGATATTTTTCTATTTTATCATTTGGAACTTTTCTATAGCTGACAGTTGATAAATCTATTTTTCCGTCGTGTGTAATTTCGGTAGAACGAATTATAGGATAGGATTTTTCATTTGGCATAGGCTCGTCTCCCCATATTCCATTCTGACAAGAGGCAATCACTTCTCGCAACTTTGTGATACTCCAATTGGCAGGATATTCTTTCATTTTATTTCTCCTTATCAAATCATCTTTTCATACTCACTCTTTTCCCCAGCAATAAAAATAATTATGCCATCGTCTCCACGAATTATTGGTAATGCATATATTATCTTATTTACCTCTATTTCCAAAGCCCGTCTTATTTTTTCTACCCTGTCACTTTTCAATCTATCTGCCTTAATCGGTGCTAAGATGCCATTATCTTCTATTCCCACTATACATATTATAAATGGTCTTTTGGAGATAGTTTCGGATAGTTTCTCCGCTATTTTTTTATGATCCCCCACAAAACAATCCCTCGATTTAAATTCTATTATACCATCCTCGAGTTTAGTAAGTTGTTTTTCAAAGGATATTTCGTTGCAAAGCTTTTGTTTAAATCTTCTTAAAAAACAATTTAGAGGTGCTTTAGCATCTGAAATTAATAATTCGAAAATAGATGCCTCTATAAACCTTTTTAAATTTCTATCAAGAAGATTTGTATTGTTATAATATTTTAGAACCAACATTGTCAAATTACTCAGGTTGATCTCATTCAAGATACTCATACTACCTATTTTTAATGGAGAATGTGAGTATGAAGCTCCTGCATGAAAAATATTTATCTCTTCCCCATTTACGAATCTTTTGTAGAGATCGTCCAAATAACTTTCCCTAATATCTATTAATTCATTGATAAATAAAATATCTATGTATGGATTTTTCTTTTCAATCACAGTTATTACGTCTCCATTCTGGATCTTTATTAACTTATCTTTCTCATCATAAAATTTATGGGTATATGGATCCATTGAATTGGCAATCTCTTTGTATTTTCTCTGATAATAAGTTATTTGGTATTTTTCGGCAGAGTAGTCTTGTAAAAAGTCTTTCGTATTTTTGTAAACTTTTTTTCCTACCCTAATCTGTTTAACTGTAAGAAATTCAATGGGATTAGAGAATCTTATTTTTCCTTCGGTAAATTCAGGATGTTTTTTAATCCATTGCTCTATCTCGTCCTCATTTATTTCGAAAACATTCACTATACCATCAATTTCTGAATATATTCGATAATATCCTCCAAAATGATAAAAAATCTCTTTTTGTGGTAACCCTAACCAATCTACAAATGATTCTGTAGCATATTTTTCAAAATATCTACCAAAATATTTTCTTTTCTTTGAATAAATTGCACATATCTCAAAACATTATCTGAATCCAGCATTCTTGGGATAGTTTTCCATTCTGGTGTGATGGTCTCTTCTCCGTATATACTGTGGCATAAAAGAACTAGATTTTTCGTTACTATTCCAAGTGCATATTTACTTTCTTCCCTCATCCTAGTTTTCATACTATCTGTAAAATCATTGAGTAGCTCTTCCATCCCTTCTTTATCTATATTTGGATAATTGTTAAGTAATAATATTACCCATTTTTTCGGGTTTGTTCTAAGTTCAACTTCATCTAATCTTTTCTCTCTGGGGGAGGGTAAGCCTGATATAACTAATTTTATTCTCTCGATGTCTTTTTTATCCGAAATAATCGCTAAATCAACTTTTTCTTCTTTTATTTTCTTTGAAAATGCAAAAATGTTATCTCTTCTTTCCCCCACTTTCACCCTACCTCCTTCAAATACTCTTCTATTTTTTCTTCCACCTCCTTTATTTCTTCCTCTATTTTCCTTAGTTCTTGCCATTCTTTGTTTATATCGATTTCTTCTATTTCTTCTTCGGGGAAGACATAAAGGGTTACATTGAGATTGTAGTCATTTTCTTTTATTTCATCTATGGAAACAGCTCGAGAAAAGCCTTCTATTTCTTGGAAATTGTGATAAGTGTTTGCAATCTTTTTTATATGCTCTTTGCTTAGCCTATTTAATTTTCTTACTTCTGGATGTTGTTCATATTCTTGGCTTGCATTTATAAAGAGAATTTTTCCTTTTCTTTCTTTAGGCTTATTTTTGTTGAAAATGATTATTGCTCCTGGGGCTCCAGTATTGTAAAACAATTTTTCTGGAAGTAAAATAATGCAATCTATTAAATCCTCCTCAATTATTCTTCTTCTTATTGCCTTTTCCTTGCCTCCTCTAAATAAACAACCATTGTCTATAACTATGCCTATCCTGCCATTTTCTTTGGCAAAATAAATCATATGCTGAATCCATGCCCAATCTGCTGACTGGCGAGGAGTAAAACCATATTTAAAGCGCTGTTTCCACATCTCTCCTTTTTTAAGCGTTGTTTCATCATATCCATCCTGATTCCATGGAGGATTTGTTATGCATATATCGAATCTCTCTTCCTTAAATTTTGGAAAGAGTAAAGTATCTCCATGAGCAATATGATGATTCATTATATCATGAATGTAAAGATTCATTTTGCACAAAGCATAAGTTGTCAAATTTGCTTCCTGCCCATATAAAAATAGTTTATCTGCCTCTTCTTTCCCAAATTTTTCTTTAACATGATTGTATGAAACAATAAGCATTCCTCCGGAACCACAAGCTGGGTCATAAACGGCCTCATTTGGCTTTGGGTTCAAAATTTCCACCATTAATTTTATTACTTCTCTTGGGGTGTAGACTTCTCCTTCTTTTGCTTTTTGAGGAGCGAAGTAATGCAAAATCCATTCATATGCATCTCCTAAAATATCTGGCGATACATGAGTAAGTTTTTTCTCGCTAAAAAGCTCAATAAGTTGCCTTAAAATTTCTAGATTTTCCCTATTTGAAGTAAATTGAATGAAATCAACGCTATCGACAACATTCTGCAAATCTGGATTTAATTCCGCAATTTTCTTTAAAGCTTTAGATAATGTTTCTGGCAAGGTAGCAACATTTTTTCTTATATTTTCCCATAAATATTCTTCTGGCAAATTAAAGGTATGCCAAACTTCATTCTTTGCTTCTTCTCTCGCTTCTTCCTCGTTAAGTCCATCCTTTAAAGCTTCTTCATATGCTTGCTGATATTCCATTTCCCATTTATCACTTATTCTTTTAAGGAAAAGTAAAATGAGAATAAACTTATAATCAACTCTTGTCCTGATCAAATCAGCAGCTTTTTTAAGAATAGCTTCAATTTCTCCTCTCGTTAATTCAACTCTTTTATTGCTAGCAAAATCATCCAATGGTTTTATTGGCATCCATTTTACATAATTTATTTCTCTTTAAACTTTTCTAACAGAAAATTGAAATTTTTTATCTCTTTTTTACATATGAAACTCCCAAAAACGGGTCATGAATTGCTAACATGTTATTTTCCTTTTTATATAGACGCTTATGAAGGATGCAGCCATAAATGCATATATTGTTATGCGGAAAATTACCTAAAAGAAAGAATAAGAGCTATTAAATTAAAAAATTTGAAAAGCGAAATAATAAAAAGAAAGATTCCGATAAGATTGGGAGCAAGAACAGATTGTTTCCAAAAAATAGAAAGAGAAAAAAAGATAACCAGAAGCATTATTGAAACCTTAAATTCATATAATAATCCATATCTTATTGTTACAAAAAGTCCATTGGTGGCGGAATATACAGATATACTGGAAGAAAAACTTGCAGTTATTCAATTCACGATTACAACATTAAATGAGGAAATTGCAAGAAAATTGGAACCATTTGCCCCTCCGCCAGCGCAGAGAATAAAAGCTATGAAAGAGTTAAGCGAGAGTGGTTATAATGTTATTACGAGATTTTCTCCAGTAATTCCAGATATTAATTTAGGAGAAGCGAGCCAAATAATGGAAAAAGTTGAATCGAAGCATATTATTGTAGAGTTTTTAAGAGCAAGAGAAGAAGTAGTGAAGGCATTAAACTTAAAAAATTATAGCAAAAGGGGATATTATTATAGATATGATATGGATAAAAAAATTAAAGCATATGAGAAATTAAGAGAAATTTCTCATAATTTTGGTTTAAAATTTAGTATTTGCTCTGATGGTGACGCCATACCATATTACTTAAACGATACAAAAAATTGCTGTGGTATCAATTTCAAAGGCGTTGAAAGAATAGCTCCAGTTGTTTATGAAGAAGCAAAAAACAAGAAAAAAGTTACTTTAAAAGATATGGAAAAATATTGGCATCCCTTACGCAAAAATTTATAAAGGCATGGTTGAGGGGAGATTTTGAAAGATATGTTTATGGATTGAAATGGTGTGGAGACTACTATATTATAACTCATCATACTTCTTGTTCACACCCTTAGATTTTTCTACAGGATATCTTTTTTCGTTTATCTCCAACTTTTTTATTAAAGCGGAAGATAAATCTATATCATATTTTTCTGAAAATCTTAAAATGAAATAAAGGATATCCGCAAGCTCCTCCTCCACTTTCTCTCTTTTTTGCAACATTATTTTTATCTCATCATCCTTGTTTTTAAATCTAAAAATTTCTAATAATTCTGAAGCTTCTGTAACTATTCCTATAGCTAAATCTTTTGCTGTATGAAATTTGTCCCATTCTCTCTCCTTACAAAACTTTTTCACTTTATTTTTAAGCAGGCTTATTGTCGTTAAATCATCTTTCATCCTCATATAACAAAAACTAAAAGCATTCCCAGTATTAAAACATAAAGCAAAATAAGAAATTTCATTCTTTTTTCATCCCACTGTTCTGCTGTCAATATTTTCATATTTATTTTCATCGTATCACTATTTATAAGTAAAAGGGGATGAAAATGCATTTATAAACTTTTCGCAATAAGTTATATCAAATCGCAATTTTATTATATGCTATTACGTTATTTTAATGTAAATGAAAACCTTGGTTCTATGTGTGGATAGGGATAATGATTTAGGAAGAAAGGCAAAAATTAAGTCACCAATTATAGGAAGAGAAGCAAATTTAAAAGCAGCTCAAGCTTTAGCTTTAGCAGATCCTGAAGATTCAGATGTAAATTGTCTTTTTGCTGCTATTGCTACTTATGATAAACTTGAAAATGCTGAAATTGCGACAATTTGTGGAGATGTAAATGTTGGTATAATATCAGATGAAAATTTAGCTTCTCAACTTGATGAAGTTCTTGCAAAAATAAAGCCAGATAGAATAATATTGGTTAGTGATGGTGCAGAAGATGAATACATTCTTCCAATAATTGAATCTAGAATGAAAATAGACGCGGTCAAAAGAGTAGTTGTTAAACAAAGTCAAACTTTAGAGGGAGCATATTATTTAATAAAAAGGTTTATGGATGATGAGAAACTGCAAAGGAGATTCATGCTACCAGTTGCGATAATTTTATTAATATGGGGCTTATCCGCCTTGTTGGGCTCTTTGGCCATTGGATTTGCATCTATTCTGGTTGTGCTTGGTCTCTACCTATTGATGAGGGTTCTTCATTTAGAAAATGTTCTTGCAAAAATTGGTAAGGAAATTGTTATAGGGCTAAAAATGGGAAGGATGACAGTATTTTCTTCAATATTAGCTATTTTTATTATAATTATATCTATGGTCTCTGCTATAAAGGTATTGGCGAATCAGCAAATGGAAACAGCAGAATATGCTGTAAGATTTGTAAATGAAATTCTGTGGTGGTTTATAATTGCCATTTTAATTATTGCTTTAGGAAGGTTTATAGATGCATATTTTAAGGAAAGAAGAGTTCTGTGGAGTTATTCAATACTCCCCTTTACTTTAATAGCCTTCGGTTTAATTCTGTCCGCATCGCTAAACATACTTATTGAAGTAATTCATGAAAAATCCTTGCATTCCATATTCACTGAATATGTATTGTCTATTCCATTTCTAACAAAAATAACAGGTGGCATTTTAGTTGCATTTATTGGTAGCGTTTTATACCATATAATTGAGGACATGTATAGGGAGGAAAAGAAATGATAACCTATATATACATCCTAATCCTAATTTTTGCAATTTGGTTTTTGATACTATATATTGCTAACAAAAAATTAAAGAAGTATGGGTTGGAGGTAATGGGACCTCTTCTCATGTGGAAAACAAAAAAAGGAAAAAAATTTATAGAAAAAATATCGAAGAAAAAAATATGGAAACATTACGGAAATCTCTCCATCACAATTTGTATAATTGCAATGATTTTTACCACGATTCTTTTATTATGGAATCTCATAATATCCTTCCAAATTCCTCCTCAGAGAGCCCCCTCCCCCCGCCTTATTTTAGGCATACCCGGAATAAATCCAATAATACCTGTTGGTTATGGTATTATTGCAATAGCAATTGCAATAGCAATTCATGAAATCTCTCACGGTATCTTAGCAAAATTTGGTAAAATAGAAATTAATTCCTTAGGTTTGCTTTTTCTAATATTTCCGATTGGAGCTTTTGTTGAGCCAGATGAAGATAAGTTAAAGAAAGTTAGCAGGCTTAAAAGAAGCAGAGTATTTGCAGCAGGCCCATCTTCCAATATTATAATTGCTTTCGTATGCATTCTTTTGTTAGCGTTTGTTTTCTCTCCAGCAATTCAATCAAAAGAAGAAGGAGCGATTGTATTGAAAGAATTCAATTCCATAAAAAAGTGGAGTATTATTACAAAAGTTGATGGCGAGAAAATAGAAGCAGATGATTTAGAAAACCTAATTCCAGGAAAATTCTACAATATTACCTTTTACTATTCAGGAGATTATTATACAGAAAGAATCCTTTATGGATTGTGTATGAATGATATTGTAAAGAATTCACCTGCAGAAAAAGCAGGGTTTTCTGAAGGATTTATTATATATAGAATTAATGATACCTATTTGGGAAAGTGGGAAGATTTTAGAGAATTTATGGAAAATAAGAAAGCGAACGAAAAAATAAGAGTTTATTATTATAATGGAGAGTTTTTAAATAAAACAATTGTTCTTGCAGATAAATATGAATTTACAGGGATAGAAAACGATAAAGGGAAAGGATTTTTAGGAATAGGAGCTTATGGATTAGTGGATTTAACAGTGAGTGATTCATATTTTAAAAATTTATTAAATCCTTTGAAAACAAATTTCAATTTATATGCCATAAGAAATAAATTCTTTTCCTTCCTTACATTACCATTTGCTGGTTTATCACCTCTACCCAGAGAATTAACAACAATTTATACTCCATCCAATTATTTTTGGATTCTCTATAATATTGTTTATTGGATATTCTGGCTGAATTTTGCAATAGGCACGTTCAATGCTCTTCCAGCTATTCCATTAGATGGTGGTTATATTTTTAAAGATGGTGTTAGTTTCCTAATTTATAGAATAGTAAGAAAAAAGGAAAAAAGCGACAAGTTATCAACAGCCCTTGCAAATGCAATTTCCGTATTTATTTTAATCTGCCTTTTCTCAATAGTATTAATACCAAGACTTAGGTCATTCATTTCTTTTTAATAAATAGGAAGCCCAGACACATCAGCACAAATAGTATGAAAGGAGGAATTATCCAAATTGTTTCTTTAGCTTTTTTCTCTACTTTTTCTCCATATTTTCTAACTTCTTTTAATGTCAGACTATAATAGTAATCATAGATTCCGTCTCCATCAACATCAAACAGTAGTTCATTCTTTCCATCTCCATCAATATCCATTTTCTTTATGTTTCTGCTCTTATTTTCATCCCTATCCCAATAAATATATCTATTTTCTTTTTCAATCCACAATAAGTAACCCATTTCTTTTCCAATACTTACATTAATTGTTTGACTTCTATTTTTAGGATTTGCTCCCAAAGTTATTTCAATTAAATCTGGAACATCGTCCAAATCATAATCCTCCGGTATTTCAAAAGAGAATTTTGCTGTAACATTATAATTTAGATTTGCAGATGCATCAACAGCTTTTATGTAATAATAATATACTCCCGGCTTGTAAGTATCTGCGTAATAATAAATTTTATCTTTTTTCTTCATTTCGTGTTCAATTTCTTCATCATCATCATAAATAATAAATAGAATGACTTGGGATAATCCGCTTTCATCATCTATATATGCCGATATATTTACTTCTTCATTTACCACTTGTCTAGCACTTGGAGGCTGTATGGACACAGCTTTTATTGTGGGTGGCTCGGTTTCAATGTCTTCATATACAATTCTAAATGTTTCTTTTTCACTTTCTCTCATGTTTTGCCAAGTTGCTGTATCAAAAGCCTTTATAATGAATTCATAATATCCAATAAAATTGAAAGTAATATTTGCATAGAATATATCAGTGCATCCTATTCTTTTCATATTGTAAGATAATTCTTCACTATCATTAAATACTACAACTACCGCTTTATCTATAGTTGTATCATTATCAAAGATTGTTGCAGATATATTTACATATTTACCCATTGCCTGTTGGGAAGGAAATCTTATATTTTTGATAACTGGAGGTTCATAATCATCTACCTTTCCTATCCTTATATCTTTTATAACCATGTTATTTTTCAAATTCTTATCATTTTCACAATCAATTTCGACTTTTATGTTATAAATTCCTTTTTGAGCTTTCCATTTTATTAGAAGTTTTTCCCACCCTTTTCTCTCTATAAATTTTTCAATGCTTTCATTTGTCAATAAAACAAAATCATCTTCATCAATTCTTTTTTCATATATTCTTATCTTTGCTGTTGCATTTGCGAATCCAAGGTTATGAACAATTATTGATATATTTATTGTTTCGTTTTCAGCCGGATTACTGGGCAGAAAAGTAACATCTTCCATGTCTATTTTCAAATCTGGCATGGGTAATACTTTGACATATGTTGCAAACCAATTGTCTTTCATTTCCCATTCTGGTATCCTACCTTTCTCATTTACTCTAGCCAAAACATTCCATTCCCCATTATATTCTTCCTTTCCATATGTTGCTTGCCACTCAAACTCTATCTGTTTTGTTTCCCCTGCTTCTAATCCAGCAAAAGATTTCCTCATTTTTATATAGTCTCCTCCTTCCTGATATATCGCTAGAGTAACATTTACTGGTTCCTCAGGCGAAACATCCCTGGGGCCATGATTTTTTACATAAACGATGAATTTACCAGTTTCTCCTTCTTTTAAATCGGGAACATCGACTTTAAATATATCCAAATTTGCGGCAGCATCAACATTTATTATGAAGCTTTTCTCTACTCTATAATCTGAACCATCCGATAGTATAATATCCAATCTCCATTTCCCAATTTCTGTTCCACTAGTAAATTCATAAAAATCATTTATATACCATTTTCTTCTATTGGTTGCATCTTCTGGCATGAAAGAATATCCCAAATCATCAATATATATGGTATTTTCTGCTCCTTCTGCATTTGCAACTAGCCTCATTTCAATACCAACAACTTTTCCTCCGCTTTTCTTCCATGAATCTATTATGTGCTCCGGAATCTCATATTTATGCCATTCTCCATCTGTTACAAGATCAGCTAAATAAATTGTATGGAATTTTGGTTTTGTTCCAACAGTTAGAAGAGTATAGTTTAAATAACTATATTGAGAAAATTTTTCTATGCAATACCAGAAATATAGAGGGGGAAGATTTGATACTGATATACCGTATGTAATGTTTTGCCTAAATCCTGCCATATCATTTTCCTTTACTTTCTCCTTTTCAAATTCCCATTTACCTTCGTAATTATTAAGCCTTAATTCAACAGCTTTCTCTCCACTATGAACAACGCTTGTTTGCAATTTTGCTACGGTTGTCTGCTCATCAGAATACAATAAATGAGTGTAATCTTCCTCAAAACTTGGGTCCGGAAATGGCATAGAAACCTTAACCAATTTTGATTTTGGAGAATATAAGTTGGCAACAACTTCTTTGGGAAAGGCACTGCTTTCTACTTCAATACGTTCTATAGCATTTTTTCCCTCCACACCCGCTATGTAATTATCCACGCCCTTAACTTCAGCCCACCATCCATGACTTTCGTTTTTGAATAAATCTACAAAAACATTTGGTGTTTCAATCCAAAAAGAATCTAAATAAGCATATACCTCATGACTTTCTGTAGTAACAACAGATTGAGTTACTTCCAATTTAAATGATAAAGTCACAAAATTTTTCCCTTTAAGATAATTGGTTATATTTTTGTTTATTTCTATCCATCCTCCCGTAGAATATCCTCCCTGTATGGATTGGCCATCCAATAATAAGCTCCACTCAACTCCATCTATACTGGAATATACATAAACTTTTGCATGCAACATATAATACGTTTGTCCTTCATCAGGAACTTTAAAATTCTGATAAATCTTTGCATAACTTGGGAGCCACACATACCCGCCCCCATAAAGCCCTCTTGCATAAATCTTATAGCATTGGTCATGTTCAATAGGGTCTTCGGCATACCCCATGTTCCATTTTATTGGTCCTTCTGTTACATTTTTCCAATGGTTAGTTTTCTCTTCAAATTCTCCATTTTTTATACCAAATCCTATTTTTCCAAATTCTCCTTTTTTATAACCATTTTCGACAGTATCCCAATAAATGTAATAATATCTTCTTTCATGGGGAGCTATCGAATCTTCCATAACCCAAATTAAAGTTATATTTGCGTTTTCCTTTGCATCATAATCATGACTAAATATTATTTCTCTCCCAACATTTCTAAAAGGTATCCATGTATTGTTGCTTAGCATATATTCTATTACTCTTACCGAATTTGGATAGAAAGTTCTTTTAGCGAAACTACCCGCTTGATTATACGAGATTTTGTCCATTAAATATGAAAAATTTATGTTGCAATATACCATCTTATTAGCAAAGGTATATCCTTCTCTTTCTCCAATCATGGATACAGATATTGGCACTCTATAATGCCACCTGCTGTCCCACCATGTGGCGTTATAGGGGAGAGGAGGAAAAGGGGGATAAGTGGGTTTTTCAACATAAATGTCTATGCTGACAAAATTATTATCTTCATTTTCTTCCTCAATTTTTCCGTTATAATCTGCAAATATAAATAGAGTATGCTCTCCTTCCTCTGCAAACCAATACAAAGTAATTTCCTTCTCTTCATTGCTTTCTAATGCATCTATTTTTACTTCATCAACTGCTTTCGTTCTATTATCAACAAATAAAGCAATTTCTATATTTTCTGCCTTACTTCCAGCATTTCCCACAATAAAAGTGACTCTTACTTGGTCTCCTTCATATATTTTTTCAGGGAAAATTTGAACATTTTTAATATAAATATCGGGTAATGATTGAGCAGTAATATATGGTATAAGGAATATTGCCAAAATTAATATGGTTTTTATCCTCAATTGCATCACCTCTAATTAAAAATTAAGTTATATAATTTATGGTATATATAATCTAATAACATAATCAATACCCTCCATATATTACCAAGCCTGTGCAGAAAAACATGATAATTTTAACATTTTATCCTGAGGAAAGCTCTCCAATTTGGAGAGCTATATAATGCTGTTTAATATTCATTTCTTCCATGTTTCCAACATTATCTACTGCATAAAAATGCAGTTCAACAAGCCCTAATACTTCATACTCTCCAAAATATATTTCGATGGTTGATGCATAAGTTGTTTTTTCTCCTATTTTAGTTTCCACAATATCATCTCCATCTTTATCACTCCATATTTCATAATAAATAAAATTTATTCCCGATAAATCATCTGTTGCATTAAGCCATATAGGCGTTTCAGGCGTTACTATATAACCATTCTCCCAGTTTGGCTCACCCACTTCCTCAGTTGTAACAGGTGGAGTGATATCTTCATCGGATGGATAATAATAGATGGTGACACTATCATTTCCTTCATTTCCAGCAGCATCTTTTGCATATACCATAATTTTGTTCCAATCAGGATGTAGGGCAAGAGTAAAAACAAATTCATAAAATGTTAGATTATCAACTTCCCAAGAATCGCTCATTTCGCCTCCCTCCCATTGATGATAGTAACCAAATTCTATTACGCCAACGTTATCTGTGGCAGTTCCATTGACTATAATGCTGCTTTCGTTGATTTTTGCTTCTTCTGGAGGATAAATGATGGTTGTCGTTGGCGGTTGAGTATCATTCGGTGGTTTTTTTGTTACGACAATAATACAGGAGTCTTGGTCCGTTTGATAGTGTCTATTTGGGATACTATCTGTTCGAGCATCATTAAGAAGGTAGTGGTCATCCCATACAGTCAAGGTAACAACATATCGTCCAGGACCAAAACGATGCGTGGCACTAACTCCGTCTGCATCCTTATCATCGTTTGCCTCATCAACCCCGTCCTTATCCCAGTCACCGTTATCGGTATTTACTGTATCATTAAAATCCCAGTAATATTTTTTTATATATCCGTCAGTATCAGACGAACCGCTTCCATTAAGTGTTATTTCTACGAAATTTTCATTTGGCTCCAATTCAAATGATTGATCGGGTCCAGCATCTGCACAAGGTTTATAGTACCGGTGTAGAAATTCATCCCATTGAGTATCATCTCTAAAAAGCAAATTGATCGCTTCTCTCCATGGATGGGGAAGGGGAGCTTTTCCCCATTCTGTTGTGAAATCATGCGCATAAACTGCTAAGGAGTCGGCATCATTTCGAAGTTTAGATGGCCATGGTCTGTCAAATGGATCCCCAATTTGATCATTATTGAATATTTTTGCCTGATATCGTGGAAAATATATCGAGATACCATTAGAGTTAGGATGGTTAACGCCATGCCTTTCATGAATAACAGATGCATCAAGAGATTGGGTTACATCATACCAGTGTTGTTTATAAAATGTCCAGATGCCTGCATCAAATGCAATTTGAATAGCAAAATCTCTTAAATCAATGAAATTTTTGTCACCATATTTTTCAGTCATAAACAAATCGGTTTTAACATCAATTTGACAATTATCATCTGTGTCACCATGCTTAGCAAATTGCTTGTCTCTTGTATCTCCCCAATCCTCCATCCCGGATTTTAAATCCATTCCGAATTTGCTAACCTGTTTTGCCAATGCTTCAATGTAGTTTCCTAATCTTACAGCACTAAGCGTATATTCTCTTTTTTGAGAACGAAAATAACTATTCTCCTTAGCTTGAGCAAAATAATCAACGAATTTTTTAGCAATATTTTCTGAGGAATCAAATGGATTTTGCTGAATGTAACTGAATATTTCTTTATAGGCGATATTTGGCGCCCACATTATTTCTTGGGATGCTATCATTATGTCAGCTAAGTCCCTTATTTGGTATCCTACTTCTATCATAGCCATGAGACAGGCAGGATAAAAACCTACAATATCAAAATGCACACCACCGCCTTGAAGAGCATTACGAAGTTCGTGCATGAATAACCAGTCATTGTTGGTATCATCTGGCAATGCCCCCTTCCATCCATTTCCATGACCTGCCATAATTAACATATAGCGTTTTGCAGGATAATGTTTTTCTGTCCATGTTATAAATTCAGAAAGATGAACAGGATCACCGGTATTTTTTTCTCCTATATCAGGAGCATTATCTGGGTGATATGCCCACACAAATCGATCAGGAGAATAGTAAATATCACCGTGTCTCGAATGATATACTAACTTAAAGTCATGAGGAACATTTAATAGAATGCCACGAAATGTTCCTCCTCGTTTCCCTATATATAGCTCTCCCTCCTCATTATAAATTACCTGATTATACAAATCCTTCCCATCTATCTGGAAGATTAAGTTAATATTTGGATCAAAAATTTTGGGGCAAACTTTCTCCAATTTATTTAATAAGCCATAAAGAATTCTTTCAACTTCAACATTTGTATCTCCCGCCATATAAAACATGATGGTCCACTCTTTCTGAAACGAAACAGAACGTGCAGTAGGCATTTCTTCTGCGATAAATCCAAACAAATCTAAGTTGCATCTTCCAGGCGATTGTTGAAATGCATCTTTCCCTCCAGCTAAATCCCAATCTTGTGATGTGTTTGTATCATTTGAATAGAAATCTCTGCCAATAGATGATCCTTCTTCTGCGGTAATTAATAAAGAGCCTATAGGCATCCCTTTTTCCATTGGGTTGAAATACTCTCCTTCATTCCATATTCCTGCTTCCATCGCATAGGTATATGCTGCACCTGGTGTATAGTTTCCTTCATAACAATATGAAACAAAATCAATAATTGTATTTGTGCTAGGTTTTCCTTTATATAATGCACATTCATCCATAGCATTGTCAAAAATTTCCCCATCGATGCCTACATAATACGTACCGTTTCCATCTGAAAAATCATCATCGTTGATGCCAGTTCCAAAATGGACTATAAGATATGTATTATTCGGAAACACCCAATCGGGTAAAGTTGCTTTTGCAATGCCATCGGAATTGCTAATTGTCCAGTCCTTTATTCTAATACTCTCTCCAGCATTATAGAGTTCAATCCATTCTTTGCCCATATCCTCTCCTTTTGGATCCGCCATGATTTCATTTATGACTACATGAGGTTTTCTTTTTGGAAAATTTATTATAAATACACTTACCTTATCGCTTTCGTTTCCTCCAAAAGCAATAGCTTTTATGATGTGTTTCCCTATAACCTTCTCATTCCATATATATGAGTAGGGTGATGTATAATCACTAAACTTTAACTCATCATCAATGTAAATATCGATGCCATCAGCATCGTCCGCCTCAACTTCTATTGTTATTCTTCCAAGTATAAGAGTAATTCCTATTGCTGCCACTTCTCTATCAAAAATGTATAGATATCCTTCTTTTGGCTTAACTATCTCAACATTACTATTTAAATCAGTCATAAACTTTCCAACTACACAAGTGCTAGCAAACAGCAATATAACTATTATTTCTTTCCATATTCTCTTCATTTAACCACCCAAAAATACAATCCAAAAGATTGTATTTTAAACATTAATAGTAACTTCTTTATAAATTTTTTTAAGTTTAGTTTGGTTCTGTGCTATGCTTTGTCCTAGTTTTATTTATTGCAACCACATTGCCAGCCATGTCTTGCCTAAAAATTAAAAAATGTTTCCTTTATATGGAAGAAGATGGGAACATTAGAAATTGTTGAGCATATCTCAAAATTGCTAAAAGAAGCAAAAAGATATAATGAGAGGAGAATGGTTGTATTAGCTGGAGATAGAGAAAAAAGCTATAACATCCTTTTCTCTTTTATTGCGGATTTCAAAGGAAAAATTGCATTATTATCCTATCCAGAAATGAAAATAAATGGTATAGATTGTTTCCATTTAAAAGATTCAGGAAAACTTCTTGGTACAACATATGACTTACTAATTTTGGACATATATTATTCCTTCCAACCATCAGATGTTGGAAAGTTATATGGTATTGTAAGAGGGGGAGGACTAATATTTTTAATAGTTCCTAAGCTCGAAGAATGGAAAGAAATGTTAAACAGATACCATTATAGAATACTTACTCCACCATTTAAAGAAAAGGATATAAGAAAGAACTTCATTCCTTGGTTTATTAAAAAACTGGAGGAACATAAAGGAATAGCAATTATTGAAGATGGAGAAATCATAAAAAAAGGATTTTATAAAAGTGTAAAAGAGGAAAGAAAAAAACCAATTTTACCAAATGAAAGAAATTTTAATGATATTGCTTATAAACTTGCAATCACACAAGACCAAGTAGATTTTATAAAATTGTTAGAAAATTTAATAGAAAAGCCAAATCCAATAACAACTGTTGTCTTAAAAGCAAATAGAGGGAGAGGAAAATCGAGTGCAATAGGAATTGCATTACCAGCCTTAATTGAGAGACTATTAGAATATAAAAGAAATATGAGAGTAATGCTTGTTGCGCCAGATATTAAAAATGTCCAGGAAATTTTTAGATTTGCGGAAATTGTTTGGAAAAAAATGGGATATAAGCCTAATAAAAGAAAATTAAATGGAGATATATTTGAAATATCTATTCAGAATGCAACCATTGATTATCATAAACCAATAGATGCTATTGAAAGGTATGCCGATATTATAGTTGTTGATGAAGCTGCATCAATTCCCCCAAATATACTGCTTCAATTCTTGGAAAAAACAAATAGAATAATTTACTCATCAACTATACATGGTTATGAAGGAGCAGGAAGAAGCTTTTCGATAAGATTTTTAAAAAGATTGAGGGAGAAAAAAACAAAATTGTTTGAATTTGAAATGGAAGAGCCGATTAGATACAGTAGACACGACCCAATAGAAAAATGGGCTTTTGATACACTCCTTTTAGATGCAGAAGCTCCAGATGTAAAAGAAATTGATTTGAAAGAAGTAGCATATGAAAAATTCGATATGAAAAATATTTTAAAGGAAGAAGAAAAATTAAGAGAATTTTTCGGAATCCTAATACTTGCACACTACAAAAACAATCCAAATGATTTGGCAATACTTTGCGACGCCCCCAACCAGCTGGCGAGGGCATTAAGTTATAAAGGGAAAATAATTTGTTCCATGCAAATTGCTTTAGAAGGAAATATGGATAAAGATGATTGCAACCGCTTGTATTATGAATCTGCGATGCTTCCAGGAAATGTTATCCCACAATTGATGGTTAGGCACTATAGAAAGAAAAAATATGGGAAATATAAAGGAATAAGAATTGTTAGGATAGCTGTTCATCCGGATTTATTTAGACATGGAATTGGCTCAAAAGCATTAGAAAATATAATAAATGAAGCAACAGAAATGGGGATGGATTATGTGGGAGCGAGCTTTGGGGCTACAATAGCCTTATTAAAATTCTGGATGAAAAATGGGTTTCTTCCAATGCATATGACAACAAGTAGAAATGAAGTTAGCGCGGAATTTTCTGTTACAGTAATTAAGCCTCTCAACAAAGAATTTGAAGAAGAGCTAAAATGGATGAGAAAGGAATTTGTAAAAAGATTCATGTATTGGCTTATTGAGCCATTGAGAGATTTGAATACAAATATTGCTTTAATTATATTGGAATCATACGAAGGAGAAAAAAATGATTTAGGATTGGACGACAATGAACTAAACAGAATATTGGCATATATATGGCGAGCTGGTCTTACATACAAGACAGTTAAAGATTGTTTATTTAAATTGGCTTACAACTTTTTCTTGGGCAATAGAAAAAATTTATTAAGCAGAAATGAAAAATTACTTTTATTGGCTAAATGTCTCCAGTGTAAAAGTTGGGACCGAGTAGCAAATATTGTTGGATTAAGTGAAGAAAAATGTAAGGAAAAGTTAATGAAAATTGTTGAAAAGCTGATATTAACATATTATGGTGATAGGGATGAAGTGCTTGAATTTCAAAAAGAAATACAAAGATATGCTGAAAAAAGGGAAGAAAATAGCGACTCTTAGAATGGGTATTAAGAATTATAAGAAAAACGAGGTCGTAAAAATAGTTGCGGGAGGGGAAAAGTTAGGATTAGCCAGAATTATTGATGTAAGGCATATACAATGGAATGATATAAAGAAAAAAGATGTTTTAATGGAAGGTTTAAAAAGAAAAAAAGATTTGGAAAAAGAACTCAGAAAAATTTATGGTAAATTTGGGAAAAATAAAGTTTTTACACAAATAATATTTGAATTTATAGGTGATGAAAATGGAAGAAAATAGATTCGAAAGAGTTGGAAGTCACTCCCATATAAGAGGGCTTGGATTAGAAGGATTGAAAGCAAAAGAAGTTGGCGATGGCTTAGTAGGACAAATTGAAGCAAGAGAAGCTGCAGGAATAGTTGTTGATATGGTAAAAAAGGGAAAATTTGCTGGGAGGGCGATTTTGCTGGCGGGCCCGCCTGGCACTGGCAAGACTGCAATTGCAGTGGGAATAGCAAAGGAATTGGGTAAAGATGTACCTTTCGTTTCTATCTCAGGCTCGGAAATTTATTCTGCAGAAATGAAAAAGACGGAATTTTTGATGCAAGCAATGAGAAAAGCAATAGGGGTAAGAATTCATGAAATGAGAAAAATTTATGAGGGAGAGGTGGTGGCTTTAGAAATAAACAAGATTCCTCATCCTTATAACCCATATCAACAAATTCCAAAATCAGCTGTAATAAAGTTAAGAACAAAAGATGAGGAAAAACAGTTTAAAGTTGATGAAACATTTGCTCAATATTTGATTCAGCAGGGAGTAGAAATAGGAGATGTTATACAAATTGATGCAGATTCGGGTAGAATAGTAAAACTTGGGAAAACTGAAAAAGCATTAAAGAAAGAGGCATTGGATTTAACCTCGGAAAAGCCAGTTGAGGTGCCAGAAGGAAGCATTGCAAAAGAAAAAGAATTTGTTTATGTTGTTTCATTGCATGATTTAGATTTGGCAACATCGAGAAGAGGTAGTTTCTTTAGTCTATTTTTTGGTGGGAAAGAAGAAATAACTAATGAAACAAGGCAGGAAGTAGATGAAATGGTTAAGAATTGGGTGGATGAGGGGAGAGCCGAGATAATTCCAGGGGTTTTGTTTATAGATGAGGTGCATATGCTTGATATAGAGGCTTTTGCTTTTTTAAACAGAGCAATGGAATCCGAGTTAGCTCCTATTATAATTTTGGCATCAAATAGAGGAATTGCAAAAATAAGAGGAACAGATTTAAAAGCTCCTCATGGAGTTCCTTTAGATTTGATTGATAGGTTGTTAATTATAACTACAAGGCCTTATAATAAGGAGGAAATAAGGAAAATACTAGAAATAAGATTGATAGAAGAAAAAGTTGAAATGGAAGAAGATGCTTTGGAATATTTAACAGAAATAGGAGAGAAAGCATCCCTGAGATATGCTGTCCAGCTGATTGCGCCTGCTTCGAATATTGCATTATACAATAAAAGAAGAAAAATAAGCAAAGAAGATGTAAAAGAAGCAGAAAAATTATTTGCAGATGTAAAGCGTTCAATGAAATATTTAAAAGAATATGAGGAGATGATGTTATCCTGATTTTATGATTTTTAGGATATCTTTAAATTCTTCTTTATCAGCCGATTCAAGCATTTCATAAATAGCTGTTTCTGCAGTTGTTGGTATTATGCCATTCGTTATCATTTTTTGTATTGCCACTTCTTTATCTTTTTCCTTCCTTGAACCAGTACAATCAGTTGCAACATGCACTTCATATCCCTCCTTTAATAAATCAAGGGCGGTTTGCAAAACGCATATATGAGTTTCTATTCCTATTAACAAGCATTTTCTTTTTCCTTCCTTTTTAATCCTTTCTTTAAATTTTTCTTCCCTGTAACAGCTAAAAGTTATTTTTTCAATAGGCTCTATTTCAATTTCCCTCCTTATTTCATCAACTATATCCCCTAATTTTCTTTGCTTCGTCACAATTATTGGAATATTAAATATTTTCGCTGCTTTAATCAATTTTTTAGCATTTTTTAAAATCTCTTCTCCATTCTCAATATGAGGTAGCATTTTTTCTTGAAAATCAATGACTATTAGAATAGTATCATTTTTTGAAAGCATCATAGTTCTGCTTCAAAATCTTCCGTAGTATATTTGAATTCTTCATCACTTTTTATCTCTCCTCTTGCTTTTAAAACCTCCCTTGCCAATAACCAATAAGTTAAAGCTAAGGCTTTCCTTCCTTTATTGTTTACTGGTATAATCAAATCAACAAACCTTGTTTCATTATTTGTATCGCAAAGTGCAACAATTGGTATTCCTATTTTGATTGCTTCCGCCATCGCCTGCTTATCTCCAATTGGGTCATTAACTACTAAGATATCCACCTCATGATAGTTTTCTGACAGAGGATTTGTTAAAGTGCCAGGTAAGAATCTTCCAGGTTGAGCAATAAACCCACATGCTTCGCTCAATTTCATAATTGGTTTTCTTGCGTAATGGCGAACCGCAGCAACCATTACTTTATCTGGTTCATATCTTGCAAGAAGCTTTGCTGCATATCTTATTCTCTTATCAGTTTCCTCAATATTTATTAGATATAGACCATCATTTCTTACTCTTGCAATAAATTGTTTCATATGGGCTGTTTTTTGCTGTGTGCCTATTTCCGCCCCACATGAGATGTACATTTCTTCTGGAACCAACAACTTCTTCTCTTCCATTATGCCACCTATACAGCAGGGCCTTTTATAAGTTTTCCTCTCCTTCTAACCGTAATTGGAATCAATCCTTTTTCAAATTCTAACATCGCAAGCTGAACAGGATCAACTACCCCTTTTGGGGGCTTTATCAGTAAGGGGGCGCCCATTGCGATTTGCAATGCCCTTGCTCCTACTATTCGAGCCTTTTCAAATCGTGTATACTTCAAACTTATCCCCTTAAAATAACGTAAAAAAGGTATATAGTATGCATTTAAAAACTTTACTTTTATTTTTATTTTAAAAGCATCGTTTTATTTCTTTTCATCATTGCTAAGCATAGAATCATATTTCCACATCTTTTAATTTCTTTATAAAATGCTTTATTTATTTTAGTTTTAGTTAAAATTTATAATATGACAGAATTTTAAACGCGATAGATATTACATCATGGAAGAGATAAAATATAAACCGATAGGAATTATTCACTCCCCGTTTAAAAAACCAGAAGGAGTGCCAATACAGTCAATAGTTGCTAAAGGTATAAGTGGAAAAGTTGAGATTTTTCCGGAATATGTTGATGGTTTAAAAGACCTCGAGGGTTTTTCCCACATCATTTTAATATACCATTTTCATTTATCTAAAAAAGCATCATTAAAAGTAAAACCATTTATGGATAAGGAATTGCGTGGTGTTTTTTCAACACGCTCTCCAAGCAGACCAAATCCAATTGGTATATCAATAGTACGCCTTATCAAGATTGAAGAAAATATACTTCATATTCAAGATGTTGATATAATAGATGGAACCCCGCTTTTGGATATTAAGCCATATGTTCCCGAATTTGATGTAAGAAAAGTTAATAGCATAGGCTGGCTTGAGAAAAATATACACAAACTTCCAGTATCGAAAGATAATGGGAGATTCGTTAAAATTTAAAAGTTCGAAATATTTCAAATGGTATAATGCTGGCGGGCGCAGGCATTGGCCCCAGCAATTTCTTTTTTGCTTATAGTTCCTGCTGGCAATATTATGGCAATAATATTTATATTTACTTCTGAAGTAATTTCTTGGAAACTTGCTTTGGCAGAATAATATATTGGAGCAATATTAAGATACCAAAAGAATTAAGAAAGGAAATAAAAAAAGAGGATGATATAAAAATCTCTGGAAGAGTACCAAGCGTTGAAGAAATAAAGAAATTGTTAAAATAAGAAATATGAAGCAATAAGAAGCTATACAACGATGCGGGCGCCGGGATTCGAACCCGGGCATTGAGCTTGGAAGGCTCACATCCTAACCAGCTAGATCACGCCCGCTCAATCCATAAAAATGCACTATAATTTAAATTTTGCTCAAAAAATAAAAGGGGAGGAGAATCAGCTTACTCCTAGAACTAATGGTCCCAGCATAAAGCCTTCCGCTGTTTTGCTTACTCCATCCGCAGTTACTGTTATTGTTACTGGACCAATACCGAATACAAATCCTGGACCAACATCCTTGCTCTCTCCAGGATTCAACACATCAATTGTTCCCTCCGTAGATTTTCCTATGAATACCATTCCAGATATTTCTACCTTCCAGTTGACATTTTCTGCTGGCAATGTTCCTATATTTGCTATTGTTGCTTTTACTCCAAATCCTCCAGAAATCTTCTCAATGCTTATTATTGGTGCTGGGAATGTACTATAATATATGTCCTTATTTCCATTTCTTGTGTCAACCCAAACAATTCCTCTTGAACAAATGTCAACAGCATGTTCTTCCATTGATACTGTGCCATCTACTTCATTTATCTGTACGGGTTCTTCCCATGTTGCTCCCTTATCCTCTGATTTCATGAAGTATACATTTCCATTTGATACATATGCAAGATATATTGTGCTACCGCTAACATAAATTGCTGGATAAAGTTCATCATCTTCTCCACTTGTTATTTGTGTTTTTGTCCATGTGTTGCCATCATCATTTGAATATTGCATAAAGATATCCCAGTTTCCATTTTCATTGGTACAATATACTATGTAAACCTCGCTTCCAACTCCATCTGCATCTGCATATCTGCAATCATAATCTCCTTCATCCAAGTAGAATTGCCATTCTGTATATTCAATATCTGGTTCAACCAATGGATCTATCTTCTTGTATACAAGCTTGTAATGTTCTCCATCATAATAGCTCCATACTAAGTGCATATAGTTTTCAACATTAGCCATTGCTGGATAGCTTGCCGGTGCTGTTGCCAGACGGGATTGAGCATCGAAATAGAATACTCCTCCAGATATATCGGTGAATACGTATTCTAGGATTGGACAAGCTGCTATATCATATCCTCCATATCTCTCATGGAATACTTTCATTGCTGTAAATGATCTTCCATAATCCTTGTTTTCATATATACAGTTGTCATCTACATATGTATACAAGAAGTCACTTTCATCTCCTGGTACCCAGTAATATATTTCCCATGTTGTATCATCTGTTATATCCGGAATTAAATAGAAACCGCTTGTTTCTCCCTCTGCGCTAGCGCGTAGATAAACGCCATATAATCCTGAGAATTCAGGCGCTACTACCTTTCCAAAGCTTGAATACCATGCTATTCCTTCTGGCATTACTAAGTAGCCATTCCATGTGCTACCATCTGCTGAATACGCAAATCCAAAGCCACCTTCTATAGCACTTACTAGGTGACTCCATGTTACAACAATATTTCCAGCAGGATCTATTGTCATAAATGGCAATATGTCTTCTTCTGGACTATCCGCGGTAATAAGAACATTTCCTTGATTAACTGTTGTTGGACTCAATTTTACTATATTTGGTTCGATTTTTACTGCGTTATCGAAGTTAAAAAGTTTGTTTTCCTTTGCGTTCTCGTTGGCTATCGTTATTAAACTAGCCATTACCAATATACCCGCTACTAATATCGCCTTTTTCATTTTATGCCTCCGAAAATTATATACAAATTAGTTTTAAATAATTATCGCTTGTTTAGATTGATGATGTGTAAGCTATGGATAAAGTAAACGTGCATATTGAATTGCAGTTCTTAATATTTCCTTTAATTTTTCTAAGAGTATTTTATTGAAATTCCTTATTCTCTTTAACGTCTCTTCCGGTGAAAAATTAATTCATTATTGGTAGCTCTTAAACTCCTTCATATCTATGTAAGGGTTTGAAGCCAGAAGTATGCGCCTTTAATCAGTTAAAAATTTTAAATTTGTTTCATCCTTACTTTTATAATTTCAAAACATCACATGAATAACCTCAAACTAGAATATTCTTGGAATAAACCTCCATTTTACATCCCTCATATATTTTTCATAATCTCTCCCAAATTTTTCCAATAAATATTTTTCTTCCTCTAAGGCAGTAAGTACATATCCTATTGAAATGAATACAGCAATTATCACTGGAAGTAAACTACCCCACAATAAAGCAAAACCTAGAGAATTTAGCATCAATCCCAAATAGCCTGGATGCCGTATCTTCGAATAAATTCCCTCGGTTACGATTCTTTCGATTTTCTCGGTGTTATCATGTGCCTGTTTATGGTACCTATGCGATAATCCATGAATCCACCCACCAATTATAAATAATAGAATTCCTATCCACAAAAAATACTTTGAGAATGGAATCGGCAAAATTTTAAAATAAAAGCCGAAGAAAACAGAAAATGCTAAAATACCCCATTCAATTATTCCTCTTTTACTAGGCTTCATCAGAAGATACCTTTTAAACACGTTTCTTCTTTCCCCTTTCATATAGTTTTCTTCCCTTTTTAACTTCTTCAAGCATTATCATAAAAAATTTTACTCTTATTTAAAAATTTATCCGAATTCGCGGTACTACTGTTTATTTTAATTTTTTATGAAAAAAATTAATGTATGTATGTGGTATCACCTTTCTGTTATTCCAATATACTATTGCATCTTCCTCAGCGGATGATAAACTTGATCAACAACAAATGCAGACAGGGGAAGTAGCTATTCTTTGCGAAAGATGGAAATGGGCATAAACTTTTGTTCCTACTATGCCAATTTTGACTAGAGTAGAACTCCTTTTGTACAAAAAGAGGGATGTAAACGATGTAACCCTTTCTATTAAAAAATATGTTTTAGGAGAAGAGCTTGCAAAAGTTACGTGGAGTTTGATATAGAAGATATAAACGTTATACCTGGGGAGGTATATTATATAATACTACTGGTGGCGATAATGTAGAGAACTATTATGTATGGGTTGGTTCATCTATAGATGTATATTCGGATGGAGATGCTTGGATTTGGTGGAAAAGTAGCGATGAATGGGAAATATGGAATAGATCTGATGCTCCAGCTTTTGATTTTTGCTTTAAAACGCATGGGATAGGAGAATGGGAAAAAGAGCCCAAAGAAAAATGGATATTCATGCTATATGATGATGCGGATTTTAAACATGCATACGGTCCTTTATACCATTTTTGGCTTGAAGCTTATTCTGGAAAAGGAGTAGATGCGGTTGTTTTGCAAGATACGGAAAGAGGAGGAAAAATATGGCATATTGCCGAACAAATTGTAGAATTTGTTAGTAATTTAGGCGGAACATGGGCACCTTATAGAACAATAAGTGCAATAAGAACAGATAAAATAAATGATCTTGCCAATGCAATTAATAAGTTGTGCATTGATTTAATAGTGGGCTGGATAAAAAATTATAGACTTGTAAAAGAGGCGCATGACAAAACATTTATGCTAGGAATGCAATCAGCAAGAAAATATCAACTTTACGACCTATTTGATTTTTCCGAAAATTTGAGGGAGACAAGTGTTAGCGCAAAAATAAAGAAAGATCTTAACACCTTACAAGAAGCCATAAATGAAGCAGTATTTGCGGAATATCATGGTAGCCATGAAAGAGCATATGGTTTGGATTTTCCCAAAAATACTTTGTGGGACGAATTTCTAGCAATATTCGTTCTTTCTTGTGAAATTTTTAAATAAAAATATAACCAACACTAAACTAAATAAAAGAAAGAAGAGGACCTGGCTACTCGCGAGCCAGGTATATCTCTATGCAGGAGACATTCACCTTATTTCCTTGGTCGTTTGTTAGTTCTTCTGTGTAGATTTTTACGTCCTTTATCTGTGCGTCAGTGACAAATCTTCTTCTTACAATCTCTGCAACATCTACTGCGCGAGATATTGCTCTCCCCCTCGCTTTTATTGCAACTTGCTGTGCGCCAGAGTTCAGTTGTGTAATTGCAGCCAACACATAATTCATTGGTGGCTTATTCCCCACGTATACCACATTTTCCAGTTGCTCTGCCATTTTTATCCCTCCTCATGAGAATAAGAATCTATAATATAAATCTATCGCTCAACAAAAAGATTTTTTTGGCGATTTTTATTACATTGGGATATAATGAAGAAAATTAAGCCGAAAAGAGCATTGATAAGTGTTTATGATAAAAGAGGTTTAGAAGATTTTTGTAAAGCATTGCTGAAAGAAAATGTTGAGATCTATGCAACATCGGGAACAAGAAAGTTTTTGGAGGAAAAGGGAATAAAAGTTAGGGAAGCGGAGGAATACACTGGATTTGAAGAATTACTAGGGGGGAAAATAAAAACATTGCATACAAACATTCACGCTGCAATTTTAGCCAAAGAGGATGAAATAAATGAAATAGAAAGGAAGGGAATAAAAGCATTTGACATGGTTGTATGCAATTTTTACCCATATGAATTGGGCATCGAAAAAATGGATATAGGTGGACCCGCAATGACTAGGGCAGCTGCCAAAAACTGGCACCGCGTAATAATAATTTCTCACCCAAGCCAATACGAAATGGCGATTCATCATTTAAAAGAAGGTTTTGATGAGAAAATTAGAAAAGAGCTTGCTATAGAGGCGTTGAAAAGAACAGCTTATTATGATGCTATGCTAATAAAAAATTATTTCGATTTTAATGATTTGCTTGTTTATCCATTTATAAAAAAATTTGATTTGAGGTATGGTGAAAATCCTCACCAAAAAGGAGCTTTTTATATAAGAGAAGAATATAAAGGAGCCTGTATAGCAAATGCTTTTCAATTGCAAGGAAAAAAACTCTCATATAATAACATCTTGGACGCGAATCATGCAATAGAATGTGTAAAAGAATTTGAGGAGCCGTGCGCAGTCATTGTAAAACATGCCACCCCCTCCGGAATCGCCTGCGCGGATTCCATAGAAAAGGCGTGGGAATATGCTTTCGAAACGGATGTGTATTCTCCCTTTGGAGGAGTTGTTGCGGTTAATAGGCAGGTAAATGCGAAATTGGCGGAAAAGTTAATAAAAATCTTCCTTGAAGTAATAATAGCTCCTTCTTTCAGTCGAGAAGCTCTGGAGATATTGAAAACAAAGAAAAATCTAAGACTTTTAAAAGTTGATGGATTGGATAAAGAAAAAAGAAAAACGGAAATAGAAATAAGAAGCGTTGAGGGAGGACTACTTTTACAGGAAAAAGATGTAAAAGAATTTAATCCAGAAGAATGGAAAGTAGTCACAAAAAATAAGCCATCTAAGGAGGATTTAGAATCAATGTTATTTGCAATGAAATGCGTTCGCCATATAAAATCTAATGCAGTTGTTTTTGTAAAAGGAAAAAGAACAGTCGCAATAGGAGGAGGGCAAACAGCAAGAGTAGACGCGGTATGGATCGCCATTCACAAAGGAAAAGAGAAAATCAAGGATTCTATAATGGCATCTGATGCCTTTTTCCCATTTAGAGATGCTGTCGATTTGGCAGCTAAAGCAGGAGTAAAAGCAATTGTTCAGCCAGGTGGCTCAATAAGAGATGAAGAAGTAATTAAAGCTGCTAATGAGCATGGAATAATAATGGTATTTACTGGACAAAGATGTTTCTTACATTAGATAAGATAATTACCTTCAAAGAATAATTTTATTCTTGCCCGATACGTTTTTATTTCGTCGTTTTTCCAATAATACTTCAAAAATCCTCAATAGAGTCTGGTGAAGAACTCACCAATTCTATTGCTTTTATTTATATGATAATTAACTCACTTAAAAATTTTAAACAATGAAGAATTCTATTTTTATGCTAAAAGTAGGTGTTCTTGCATCAGGAAGGGGAACGAACTTACAAGCAATTATCGATGCTTCTGAAAAGAAAATGATAAATGCGGAGGTAGTTGTTGTTGTGAGTGATAATGAAAAAGCATTTGCTTTAGAAAGAGCAAAAAAACATGGTATAGATGCATATTTTATTGATGCGAGCAATAAAGAAAAACATGAAAAGAAGATTGACGAAATATTCAGGAATTATGATGTAGGGCTTGCTGTTGGGGCTGGTTATATGAGAGTTCTTTCGCCATGGTTTATAAAAAGATGGTACGGAAAAATCATAAATATACATCCTTCTCTGTTACCATCCTTTAAGGGAATAGATGCCCAAAGACAGGCTTTAGAATATGGAGTAAAGTTGGCGGGATGCACCACCCATTTTATGGATGAGAAACCAGACCACGGACCAATTATTCTTCAGGCAGCCATTAGAGTCCTTCCAGATGATGATAGGGATAAGCTGGCAGAAAGAATTTTAAAGGTTGAGCACCAAATTTTGCCAAGAAGCATTGATTTATTTGAGAAGAAAAGACTAATTATTGAAGGAAGAAAGGTAAAAATCTTGCCAGGAGATTCATGGCTCCCCAAATATAGTTATCCTGATGTTCTTTATTCATATGGCTATTGATGATAATACATAAAAATTTTATACAAAAAATTAAATTACGCTTATGAAGGGAATAATTTTTGTTGTAACACTTCTGTTTTTAACCCAGATAATTTTTCCATACAATATAGAAAGTCATTCATTGAATAACACCCTTTATGTTGGAGGCTCCGGCCCAGGGAATTATTCTTCAATACAAGCAGCGATAGATGATGCAAAGGATGGATATACAATTATCGTATATCCAGGTACTTATAACGAAAATATAATTGTTACAAAACAATTAACAATTATTGGGAAGGATAGAGATGCTACAGTAATTGATGGAGGAATGAAAAGTGATGTTGTTTTAATAACAGCAGATAATGTTAAAATCCAAGGATTTACAATTACAAACAGTGGAGATATTGATAATTATGCGGGAATAAGGATACATAATTATACATATTATTGCGAGATATCCGATTGTTCTATTTTGAATTCTAATAGAGGCGTTTTTGGATATTATATATACCATGCTACCATAAAAAACTGTACCATATCCAATATTTATAGAAAAAGTGGCGTTGCATTATATTACTCAAATCATAATTGCATCTGGAATCTCACAATCAATGATATTAATTGGACAGGAATATATTTTTATGGAGGAAAATACAATACAATAAAGAAATGTAATATTTCGAACTGTGGAGCCTATGGCATAACTTTAGATTATTCAGATTATTGTATCGTTTCAGATTGCGAAATCAAAAACTCATTAAATGGAATAAAATTGGCCAAATCAAATTATAACGAGTTTCTTGGAAATGTAATAACGGGAAGTGTCGGAAGTGGAATAGTTTTTTATGTCGGTTCAAACGAAAATACGATTTCATCCTGTTACCTATATAAAAATGGTTATAATGGAATATATATGAGAAGATGCAGAAATAACTGGATAGAGAAAAACCGGATAGAAGAAAACAATAGAAGCGGAATATATATGGAGTCATCAAATGCAAACACCATAAGTAGATGTAATATTATAAAAAATAGGCAGTGTGGGGTTTATCTAAAAAGATGCTTGGAAATAATTGTAAATTACAGCAATATATATGATAGTGGTTTTGGTATAGGAATATTTGCTAATGAAAGCTATTGTGATGCACGCTATAATTATTGGGGAACTATATTTGGTCCACTAACTTTTGGCTTGCTTGGAGACGGAATTGCATGGGTAGGAGATGCTAACATAAAATTTTTCCCATGGAGCATCTTTAAAAACCAATGGTAGCGTAAATTTTTTCTTTTTCTTTCTTATTTTTGTTATGAAAAAGTTATTCTGCTTTATCGTTGGTATCTTATTTTTAATTCCCGTTGGAATAAATGAAAAGAATAAGGGTAATAATGCTGATTGCTCTTTTCCTCCTGTTGCATTAATGGGGAAATATATTTACAAAGGAAGAATAGGAAAAGAAATTGTTTTTGATGCTTCAGCAAGCTATGATTCAAATAGAGATAGGCTATGTTATAGGTGGGATTTTGATAATGATGGAGTTTATGATACTCCATGGATTTCTTCGCCAAAAATAAGACATGTGTATGAAAATGCTTATGATGGATATGCTAAATTACAGGTAAGTGATGGAAAAGCTACTGATGAATGCCTTTTTAGAGTTATAATAAAAAATACAGAAAATATTGATCAAAGCCAGGAGAATATGGATGGATATGTTAAAATATATGGTACATATAGATATGCTCAAACCTTCGTTCCTTCAAAGTTAATGTTGAAGGGAATAGATATATACATAGCAAGAAAGGGGTTTGCCAGTAGCGAAAGCAAAGGGACAAGCAAACTACTGACCATCCTATCCGAGAGATTCTTCCCGATAATGAAAGCTTTGATTCTTTCGGGTGTAAAAAGAATAAATGTTGGTAATTTTTCAGCCAATGCAGGCGTTCAGAGTATGTTTCTTGGCGATCTTTCCGTATATCTCTTCGAAGGAAGCCCAGATACAGAGCTTCACTATATTGCAAGCTTTACAATATCTCCAAGAGATGTCTCAAAATCTGGTGGATGGATTCATCTCAACATAACCGAGGAGTTAAAGTGGAACACAACCTATACCATACAGTTGTTCCAGAATGGGGGTAATGCAAGGAATTATTACATGTGGTATTATGGAAATAATAACCCTTATAAGAATGGCTCAGCATATTCATCATCATCCTATGGAAATTGGATAGAAGAGAGCTTTGATTTCTGCTTCAGAACCTATGCTGAGCCAACAGGAGAAGAGCCAGATGGCGTTGAGGAGAGATGGGCTGTGTTGTTTGCTGATCCGAACTCTTTTAGTTCCACCGAAGATCTAATCGATACTAAAAATTGCCTTATCCACCACGGATGGAATGCGGATCATATAAAGACTATCGTTATAGAGAATTTTAGGAATGATGTTGAAGCAGGCTTGGAATGGCTTGACAGCATGGAGGATATGGATGATACCATAATGATTATGTATACTGGACATACTAAGCCATTTAGTTTCTTTGATCCCTCAAACTGCGCATCCCAGAAAATCGTCATGATCTTTGACAGTTGTTACTCAGGAAAAGCAATAGATGCATTGAAGGGTGAAGGGAAAGTTATTCTCACATCTGCAGACGAGGAACATACATCTCATAATTTGGGAGAATGCAAAAATAGCATCTTTATTTATTTCCTCGTAGATGAAACTGGATGTTATAGCAATAGATGGGGTTTTCCGACACCAAATATAGGAAAGGATGGTGCATTCGCGAGAGAAGACTGCGATTTGAATAAAGACGGCTGGATATCGGCAGAAGAAGCATTTAAATGGGCTTCTTACTGGACTGACCACGACTTAGAGTACTTTGGTTATGAACCACAGTATCCTCAGATTTACGATGGATATGATGGAGAACTGCTGGTAACAAAAGTATGATATCCGGTAATAAAAATCCATCCAAATTTTCTTATATTATTTTTTCATAAGCAATTATGATTGACATTGTTACAAGGAATCTTAAGGAAGTGGTTACGATAGAAGAGCTTGAAAAATTGCTACAAAAGGAAGAAAAAAAAGCTTATATTGGCTTTGAGCCATCTGGGCTGGTTCATTTGGGCTGGCTAATGTGCGCTGACAAGGTTAAAGATTTGGTTGAGGCTGGTTTCAATGTTAAAATTTTGCTTGCTGACTGGCACGCATGGATTAATGATAAGTTAAATGGAAATATGGATGCGATAAAAACTTGTGGGGAATACATTAAGGATGCCTTTAGGGCAATGGGTGTTAAAAATGTGGAATATGTATATGCTAGCGATTTGGTAAAAGATGATGAATATTGGCGTTTAGTTTTAAAAATAGCAAAGGAAACCACGCTTGCAAGAGTAAAAAGAGCAATGGATATAATGGGAAGGAAGGCTGAAGAAGCTGAAAAAGATGTTTCTAAATTTTTCTATCCTTTAATGCAAGTGGCAGATATATTTTATTTAGATGTAGACGCCGCCTTAGGAGGATTGGACCAACGACATGCTCATATGCTAGCTAGAGATGTTTGTAAAAAACTCAAAATGAAAAAGCCAATTGCATTGCATACTCCAATAATTTCTAGCTTACAAGCAAAAGAAAGGATGGATGCAAAAATGTCAAAATCAAAACCTTCTTCCGCCATTTTTATTCATGATGGATATGATGAAATAAAAAAGAAAATAAGAAAAGCATATTGTCCAGAAGGTATAACAGAAGGAAATCCTGTAATAGAAATTGCAAAGCATATTGTTTTTCAACATTTTGAAGAAATAGAAATTGTGGGCATATCTTACAAATCTTATGAAGATTTGGAGAAGTCTTTTATTAGGAAAGAATTACATCCTCTCGATTTAAAAACAGCGATAGCAGATTATTTGGAAAAAATTTTATCCCCAATAAGACAATACTTCGAAAAAAATCCAAATAATTTACAGAAATTATTAAATTATATGCAAAATAAATAATCATGATAAAAGTTGGGTGTTGTGGATTCCAAGGAAAAAAACAAGATTATTTTAAAAAGTTTGAAGTAGTAGAAATACAGCAAACATTTTACAAACTCCCAAAAATTGAAACAGCCAAGAAATGGCGAGAGGAGGCGCCGCCTAACTTTGAATATACAATGAAAGCTTGGCAACTTATAACTCATAAGGCAACAAGTCCTACTTATAGAAAAGCTGGAATAAAAATAGAGGAGGATAAAAAAGATAAATACGGATTCTTTCAGCCTACTCAAGAAGTTTTTGAGGCATGGGAAAGTTGTAAGGAATTTGCAAAGGAATTAAATGCAACAATAATTATTTTTCAGTGCCCAGCGGCTTTTAAGGAAAATGAAGAAAACATAAATAACATAAAACAGTTTTTTTCTAGTATTGAAAAAGATTTTATTTATGCTTGGGAACCGAGAGGAGACTGGAAAAAAGAAACTATAATGGAGATATGCCAAGAATTTGATATAATTCATTGTGTCGATCCTTTTAAAAACGAAAGTTACTATGGCATGCCAAAATACTATAGGCTTCATGGTATAACTGGATATAATTATGATTACAGCATGGATGAACTAAAGAAATTATACGAGATTTGTAAATTGAATGAAAATGTATATTGTATGTTTAACAATACGAAAATGCTAAAAAATGCGCTGGAATTTAAAAAAATTATAGAAAAATTTTAATACACTAATTATAACTTATATGATGTGCTTATTGCTGATAGATGATGAACAGGAGATGCACGAACTGTTGAAAAACTATTTTCCAGATATTGATATTTATTCAGCCTACAATGGTGTAGAAGGCATTAGACTATATAAGGAATTAATCAAGAATAATAAGAAACCGCTGGTTATAATAGATTTAAATTTATCCGGAGGAAAGAAACTTAAAGATTTAATAAAGCAAATTAGGGGAATAAAAATGGATGGAATAAGAACAGCTAGAGAAATACTTAGAATTGACAGAAATGCAAATATAATCGGTCTTACCGCATATGCTGATTCTGAATGGGGAAGAAGATTATTAGAAGTTGGAGCAAAAGAAATTTTTGATAAGAAAGAAGGATTTGAGAAATTCGTAAAGAGAGTTAGGGAATTGCTAACTAATCATTATATATTCTTTTTATATTATTCTTATGCCAAAAATAGTTATTAAAAAAGACGGAAGAAAAGAGGATTTTATTCCAGAAAAAATTGTTGTATCAGCAATAAAAACGGGAGCAAGTGTTGATGTAGCAAGGAATATTGCAAGAAAAATTGAAAGCATTGAAAAAGAAGAGATTGAAACTAAAGAAATAAGAGAAATAGTTTTGCATGAATTAAAGAGCATCAATCCAGTATGGCATGAGCGATGGATTGCATATGACAAAGGAGTTAAAAGATTATATAAACATTATAAACATGGACTATATGAATAATTTTCCATTATTATTTCATCATTGAATAATAAAATTTATTTTTATATTATTCTTTCATATTCATGAAAAAAATTGTTATTGCAATATTGCTTGTATTAATAACGGTTACTTTAAATTTTAAAGCTGAAGAAATGCCAAACATTGTTTATGTGGATGATGATTTTAATGAAAGTACTGTAGGGTGGAATATAACCCATTTCAACAAAATACAGGATGGAATAAATGCTGTTGGAGAAAATGGTATTGTATATGTATATGATGGAATATATAATGAAAGCATAGTTATAAATAAAACAATAAGCCTTATCGGAAAAAATATTCCATTGGTTAGAGAAATAAATGTTGAAAAGGCGGCAGAAATTAAAAATTTTGAAATCAGAAAAGGAGGAATAAATATAAATGCTTCAAACTGCCAAGTTGAAAATTGTAAAATATATGATTGTAATAAAGGAATAAGCATTACTTCCAACAATAGCACAATTAAAAACTGTATAATCCAAAATAATACCTACGGAATTTATATAAAAGGAAATTCAAACTTAATATATTCAAACAATTTTATTGAAAATGATATTAACGCGTATGAAGAAGGAGAGAATATATGGTATAATGATAATACAGGAAATTATTGGTATGATTATGATGGCACAGATGAAAATGGAGATGGAATAGGTGATATTCCATATGAGATAAACGGAAACTTTGATGATTATCCATTAATTTCTCCTATAGATTTATATCCTCCTTCAATAAATTTAACGATAAATGGTACATTAGGCAATAACGGATGGTATATAAGCGATATAAATGTAACATTGAGTGCTACAGATGGTTATATAAATTATAGTATTGATGGTATATGGTATGAAAGCAATGAAAGTCTTGTTGAATTTTTATTGGGGGAGGGAATACATGAAATAAAATATTACGCAATAGATGAGAAGGAAAATAAAGGAAGAATAGAAGAAGTAGAGATAAAAATAGATAAAACCCCACCTTCCATTTCATATTTTTTAAACCCATCTTCACCAAACGGAAATAATGGTTGGTACGTAAGTAACGTTGAAATTTACCTATCAGCAAGTGATGAGAACGGCATAGATGAATTAAATTATAAAATTGATAAAGGTGGATGGGAAGATTATACTGGATTTTTCTTGATACAAGCTGAAGGATTGCATAATATATATTTTAGAGCAATTGATATTGCTGGAAATGAAAAAATAGAAAATGTTTCTCTAAAAATTGACAAAACACCTCCATATGTAAGTTTTAATATGGATAAAATAATCAAAGGAGAATATGAAATTAAATGGGATGCTTATGATGAAATTTCAAATTTAACGAATATCTCCATTTTATACTCTCCAGATGGCCAAGAATGGCAGGAGGTGGCGAGCTTTAATGGGAGCGTTACTTCTTATAAATGGAGAACTTATAATTATACGGATTCAAAAAATGCTTTTCTAAAAATTATTGTCCAAGATTCAGCTGGGAATATTGGAAATGAAACTTCTCAATTTGTTCTTGATAATTCCCCTCCATTTGTTAAAATAAATGAGCCAAAAGAAGGAAAATATTTTGGGAAAGATGAATATGGAAACATTATAATAGAAATTGAATGGGAAGCATATGATGAAATTGATGAAAATCTGGATGGAAACATAACCATTGAATATTATGATGGAGAATGGAACGTATTAGTTAAAAATTATAGTAATACCGGAAGATACACATTTAATGCAAAAGATTGGGAAGATGGTGTTTATAATATAAGGGTAAAAGCAAAAGATGATGCTGGCAATGTTGGCATCGCTGAATCTGGAAATATTACCATTGATAAACAGCCTCCTTCTATTTATATATCAAAGCCTATGGAAGGATATCTATATATAAATTTATTTGGAAGGGAAATTTTACCACCTATTCCAGTTCCAGAAATTTATGATGTGATAGTAGTTGGAAAAATAACTGTAGAAGTTGTTGCAACAGATGCTCATTCTGGCATACAGAGGGTAGAGTTAAAAGCTGATAATTCTTCATATGTTGCTTATCAGCCTCCCTATAAATGGGAATGGAATCCTTCCTTAGGAGTACATTCTCTAAAAGCAATTGCTTATGATAATGCTGGCAATTCTAAAGCTTGCGAGATTGAAAAAGTATTATGCATTAATTTATAAAATCTGGTCAAACTCGTAAGATTTCCTCTCATTAAATAAAATCTGGGCTTCAATTGGAGTTAGTATTGGTTTTTTGTATTTTCCCGCATCATCAATAGCAACTCTAGGACAAGCTGTAGAGATATAACAATCAAAATCAAAATAATTTAATTTTTCATCAATATTATTCAAAAAAATCAGGTGAGCTTTTTTGCCAGCGTTTTCCACCAATTTTTTCATTTTTTTTGCTAATCTTATTCTTCTCTGTCCCAATTTTATACAAACTATTATGCCGAATTTTTTTGCCTCCATTGCTTTTGCAATCATAGCATATCTTTTTTTTATTATTCTATTTGCTATTTCCTCCACCTTGTATACTCTTTTTTCGATAGGATTAAAAACAACAACATCCTTCTTTGTAGCAATATAAAGTCCGACAGGATGGAAAAATCCGTCTCCTATATACAAGAAATTGTTTATTTGCGAAGAAATCTGCATAGCGGATGAAAAATCGCAACCCAATATTTGACCATCATATGCTGTTCTCCTGCTTTTCTTTCCAATAAAAACTTTATAACCATTTTCTTCCAAAAATTTTTTGCATTCCCAAATTTTATGGACGAAAGGTGTTATGCTTACAAGTCCCACTTTTTTACCATTATATTCAAAAGTTCTTTTTAATTGCTTTATATCAAAGTTATATTTTGCTTCAATAAAAGATAATTTATACTTTAAATAGGGCATTTTTGCTTCTCCTATAAATATGATTCTGTCGCATCTTTTGAAATCCTCTTCTAAAAAATCGCAAGCACCATAACAAGGTTCTAGAAGAAAAACATTTATTCCTTTTTCCTCCAAAAAATTCAATATTTTGCTCGCATACGGAAAGAAACCTTCAGGTAATTTTATTCCGATTTTTTTTCCTTTCTTCGCTTCCTTTAGTAATTTCTTCTCGTCTATTTCATAATATTTTATTTTCATTTTTTATTTTTTAATGTTTTATTTATTTCTTTATTTATTTATGTTTATTATTATTAATAGTGTTAATCATTTTTTTTATACTAACCACATCATTAACTTCAATATCAACTATCGTTTTTATTTCCATTCCAATTTCTTTTTCTATATCTTTCTTATTTCCCTTATTTATCGCAATATATATACCCTTTATTTTTACTCCCATCTCTTTAAATGCTGAAACAACGGCTTTTAATGTCCCTCCAGTGCTTAAAACATCATCTACAATAACAACTTCTTCTCCTTTTTCAATACCATTTATATACAATTTCTTCTCTGAATATCCTGTTTTTTGTATAATTTCTTTCTCTCCAGGTAATCCATATTCTCTTTTTCTTATAATATTGAAAGGAATACCAGTTTTCAATGACAATGCTGTCGCAATAGGAATCCCCATAGCTTCCATTGTAACAATTTTATCGCATTTAGGCATTTCTTTTAAAATTTCCTCAACAACTTCATTTAACAAATCTGGCTCAATATACGGTATACCATCTGTTATAGGATGAACAACATAATTATAATCTCCTTTTTTTACTATGGGGGCTTTCTTTAAAGATTCTACAAGTTTTCTCACTTTATCACCTCTTCCAAATCATTTACAAATTTATTAATCATATCCTTTTCCACATGCGGCATCAAAACCACCCTTATAATTTCATTTTCCTCATCTATCCCCACATACCATCCCTTCTTCTTTAATTCTTCCGCCACCCTTTCAACATTTTTTAATTTTATTGCAACAATGTTGAGCACGGGCTTTACATATTCTATTTTCTTTTCATCAAGTAATTTTGTTAAATAAGCCGTTTTATTCATACATTCTTCCACAATTTTCTTATATCCTTCATATCCCAAAAAATGCATCACCGCATACGCGGAGGCTGCGGATGCCCCCGGCCTTGTACCTAATAGAGAAGCTTGAAATTTTGTGTGGGTGCATTTGCTCCTTACTTTTATTTCTTCTAGCCATTCCTTTTCCCTTAAAATTAAAAATCCACAAGGTATACAGGCCATTCCCATTTTATGGCCATCTACGCATATACTGCTTATTTTCGCTCTGAAATCGAAAACTTTATTGCTTATAAATGGAATTACAAATCCTCCAAAAGCTGCATCCACATGAACAAATATATTTTCATCATAGCATATATCTGCTATTTCTTCTATTTCATCAATATATCCAAAATTTGTATTACCAGCTATTGTTACAACGCATGCTGTCTTTGAAGAAATTTTTTTCTTGACTTCATTAGCTTTCATATAATATTTACAATCAATAACCTTTAATTTTAAATTTAATATAGAGGAGGCCTTTAAAAATGAAAAATGAGCTTGTTTCGGTAGAACAATTTCATTTTTATTGCTAAGTAATTTAAAAATCCACATTGCAACTATATTGCTTTCTGTTCCTCCTGAGGTTAATAGGCCTGCATAAGTTGGAGGAGCATGAAGGAGATTTGCAATCCATTCAATTGCTTTTTCTTCCAATTCCTTTGTTCCTTTAAATAATTCATAATCTCCAAGATTTGTTTCAATAAACATTTTATATGCTTCTATAGCAATTTTATGAGGGGGCGTACACATAGAACCGAGTATTTGTTTATATTTAGCATCCTTTTCCCTTATTTTCTCTAATTCATTTAATATATCCCTCATACTACTTCCACTTCCACTTCATTTCCATTATAATCATATGCTTTCCATGAAAAATCATCATAAGGATATGCTATTATGATATGGATTTTTCCGTGCTTTCTAAAAGTATATAAATCTCCTTCCGATGGATATGGATTCCCGCTCGGATGGGAATGAACAGTTCCAACTATTGAATAATCGATAGGAGCCATATAAATGTTGAAGGTTGCATGCCTTTTTCCGTATGTCATTTGGGGGAGTAAAACAAACTCTTCTATAATATTTTCTTTGCCTACAGAAAGTAGGGCTAAAAATTCTCTTGGATGTAATTCTTTCGCTGCCTCCTTTATTGTTTCAAGACATTCTTTTTTAATTTTCCATTTCATCTTATCTTTTTATATTTTTATATTTTATAATTTATAATCCTATTTATAACTAAGTTTTTCATATATTCTATTATAAAAACTATCTTTCAATTTTATAAATCTTGCTTTCCTTTCTGATTTGACAATTTCTAACTCATCATTAGGGGACATGTTATAAATATGTAATCCATCTATTGCAATTTTCGCTGTTTTCTCAACCTCTATCTTAATTTTTCTATCAGAAGGTATAACAATTGGAGGGGAGAGATGGCGAAAAGGTGCTATGGGGGCGATAACAAAAGCATTTAAACATGGTTCAATAACTGGTCCTCCCACTGACAAAGCATAACTTGTTGAGCCCATAGGAGTTGCAATTATTAAACCATCTCCAAATATGCTTTGTGTTAAAATACCATTTATATACAATTTTAAAAGCAAAATTTTACCAATATTTGCAGTATGAATAGCTACCTCATTTGCCGCATCTGGTAATTCATTTCCATTCAAAAAAGCCTTCAATTTTATTCTTTCTTCTATATAATAATCTCCATTTTTTACTCTTTTTATAGCTTCTTCCGCCTCTTCAGGCTCCACTTCTGTTAAAAAACCGATTCTACCAGTATTTATTGAAAAAATGGGTTTTGTTGTATGTTGCAACGTCATCAAAATTGTTCCGTCTCCTCCTACAATTATTATTTTATCCGCTTTTTTTCCAATCTCTTCCATTGAGTATCCTTTCATTCCCATATATTCTGCTATCTTTTTTTCAAGAATAACATCTTCTAGCATTCCATATATTTTTCTGCCTATTAAAAATGATTCTTCTGAAGGCTTACAAATCAATCCCCAGCTCATTTTACCCCCCCAATCAATTTTTTTAATATTTCATTGCTGGCAACAGCGAGCACGCTACTCCTTATATTTAAATTTAGAGGAACATTTAAAATTTCCCCATTCGCATTATAAACTTCCCCTCCCGCTTCTCTTACAATTAAACATCCAGCAGCAAAATCAGTTACTCGCAAACTTTCCTTAGGCATAAAATAAGCATGAATAGCCCCACTCGCAACCAAGCACATTTCCAGCGCCGCCGCGCCCATCGCTCTTATTGTATGCAATTCAACAAGCTTCCATGTTTTTTCATTACCTGATTCCCCCAAAGTTAAACAATATATTATATCCGAATAATCTTTGCTAACTTCTATTCTTTTTCCATTCAAAAAAGCACCATCATCCTTAAAAGCTTCATAGACATCCCCTGTTGGTATATTCTTTACTATTCCATATTCAATATCTTCAATATTTTTTCTTCCTATAGCAATAGAAATCCCATAAAAAGGGATGCCATGAAAAGCATTTCTTGTTCCATCTATTGGGTCTAAAACAATAATATATTCTTTCCCATTGTCAATATATCCTATTTCTTCTGATAAAATATTTGCTTCTTTACCAATAATATCTAAAGCGATTTCCTCCGCTACTTTATCTATATACAAAGTTGGTGTACCATCTGCTCCTATTTCTATTTCTATTCCAAATTTATTTTTATCTTCTTTTTTTATCCTTTTATCTATTGCTTCGATAGCTTCTTTTGCAATATCAATTAATTTATCCATTAGAAGGAAATAAATCAACCATTATATTTTTTATTCTCTTTAATTTCATTAATGATTCTTTCTATCATATCAATCCACTTTATAAATGCATTACATGCTGCTCTCAAATTTGATATACTGTTTGCTTCTATTTCAAAAAATAATTTTTTATCTTTTAAATAACATTTCACATTCACTTTTGGAGCTTCTTCATATCTTAATGCATTATAAATTGTTTCATTATATTTGCTTCTTATTTCTAACTTTATCTTATGCATTTATCTTGCTTTCAATTTTTTGGCAATTGTTCCTCTTTCTTTATAAAAAATTTTTCCTCCACAATATGGACATCTAATACCCATTCTCTCTGTATCTATATCAACGTTTTTTCCACATTTTGCACACTTATAAGCAATCATATTATCTTCCTAAAATACTTTTAATGCTCTTTTCAACATCTCTTCCAGTCAATGTTCTAGGAAGATAGGCTCCTCCAGCAAACTTTGCATTGCATTTCCTACAAACCCATATTCCAGTGCTTTCTCTTTTTACTCTTTTCCTTCCGCATCTTGGGCAAAGATGCCATTGCCTTTGCTTTTCCTCAATAGCTTTTATTCTGTATCTTATTTTAACTCCATATCTTGGCCCATACCTTCCAGCTGACTTAACTTTTTTGGTTCTCTTTGCCATTTCCTTCCCCCAGCAATTTCCTTATCTTCTTTGCATGAATCTGCGCACGCTTTATAATATTTTTTATTTCATCAATTGTAAAACTTCCTCTTAATCCTTTCTGCATCGCTCTTATATCTCCATTTTTATCCAGTGCAACAGTAAAACGAGCTTGTGCAATTTGTTCTTCCTCCAAGCAAGGATCCACGACTATAAAATTCTCGTATTTAACAAATGTGCAACTAACAGGAGGAGAGCCAACAGGTAATGGCTTGTTTTCTCCTAATCCATATCTTTCATTTGGTATAATTGTATTTTGCAACGCTGCAGAAGCTGCTAATGAACATGCATCGAATAAATTCCCGTCATAATCTAGAACATGTAAATCTATGAATACAATCCATACTTTTTCTCCAGGCTCTATACAAAGCTTATCAAAAGGAATGTATTTAGATTCTCTTATTCCTCGATCAACCACTCTTGCAAGTTCAATTGCATCTGGAGTTGGCGGACCAGGCTCAAATTCTGGAGAAGCTAAAGGAGGAAGTTCTGCAGAAGTTGTCATTGCTCCTTCTTCAGGCGAATCGGGATATGGTTCTCCTACCTCCAATTTTATTCCAGCTAAGACCATTGTATTTCCTATTTTTACCCTCGCTGAGCCCTCCGCCTTCTTTATTATATTCCTTTCTATTTTTATTGGCCTGTATTCGTCAGCGCTTCTTCCATCCGGTCTTTTCTTTTCTTTTGCAAGCCTGGCCAAATAATCTTTTTTTATGGCAGATACCCTTTTAACTTCCGGTATTTCCATTATTTCACCTCAAAAGTTTTATATTTATTTAATAAAGCCTGCCTTTGCAGTTTTGCAACTTGCTTACAACCCTTTATAGCAAGCTCTAAAGCTTCCTCAAATTCTTTATACGTTAAATGTCCATCCATTTGAAGCAATAAAATTTCCTCAGTTCTTGGAGCTATGGCAACTGGCAAATCAGCCTCTCCCTCCTTATCTTCCTCACTCGTTAAATCCAAGACTACAACACCATCAACCTTTCCAGCTGCACATGCAACAGGTATATCTCTCATAGGAATGCCAGCATCCGCCAATGCGACAGCAGCAGCGGTTATTCCAGCGCATCTTGTGCCAGCCTCAGCATCGAGTACTTCTATACATATATCAATAGTTGTTCTAGGGAAAAGTTCTGTAAATATTACGCTTTCTAATGCTTCTGAGGTAACTTTTGATATTTCTGTGCTTCTTCTATCCGGACCTGGACGCTTTCTCTCTTCAACACTAAATGATGCCATGCTATAGCGAGCATTTACCAACGCTTTTGTAGGGTCTTGTATATGGCGGGGTAATGCTTCTCTTGGTCCGTATACAGCAGCCATTATTTTGTTTCCTCCCCATTCCAAATAGCATGAGCCATCCGCCCTATATAATACGCCTGCTTCAATTTTTATAGGCCTTAATTCATCTGGCTTTCTTCCATCTATTCTTATTCCATCCTTTATCAACATTTAACCACCTAACATTTTTATTATCCTTTCAGTTAGCCCAAAAGTATGAGCTTCTTTTTCAATTTTTCTTAAAGCTTTGATGAGCAAATTAACGTTTTCATCTTCTCCTTTTATCCATATTCTACCATTTTGGCCGACAAATATCCAGCATTTTGTATATCTTTTCAGTATATTAAGCATGGAAGCATTTTTTCCTATTACTCTTGGAATTTTTGAAGGTTGTATTTCTATTATTATACCATCTTCTATTTTTCTGCATGGCTTGCTTTTCATTGTTATTTCTATATTTCTTGCTTCATCGATTAATTTAATTATAGCTACAATTACGTCCCCAACCCTTAAATATTTATACGTTTCTCCGTATTCCATTTTCCAAGGAACTTCTTCCATTGTTAAAAATGCAGGATAGGGAGCATTTATATCAACGATCCAAGCATTTTTGAAAACTTCTTGAACTACCCCTATAACTGTATCTCCAACATTTGGATCATATACTCCTGACAATGGTATCACATTGACATACTTTCCTTTCTCTTCTAATATTCCTAAACGAGATGAATATATTTTATCTCCTTCTTTAAATGTTCCCTTCCCTGGCAGTTTGCTTTTTGCATCTCCTACAATACTTCCAGGCAAAACTATTTCCCGCATCATTTTAGTAGCCTTGTTACAACCTCTCCTTTTGTAATTGCATTTAGTTTATCGTAAAGCTGGGTTTGCATACCAGCAGGTATTTCCAATATGCATTTAAAAGAACCATCTGATAACCATTCTTCCTTATGCATTTTTCCCATATTTATTAATTCTCCATATGCTCTACCAGCATATTGTGCTGGTATTCTAATTTCAATTTTCACATTTTCAATACTAATTGGTAAGATAGGGCGAATGGCATCGATAACTTTCTTTATTTGTTCTTCAACCGGCTTGAAAGCATCAATATGAACACCAGCTTCTTCAATAGCTCTTTCTATTCTATCTCTTGGATGAGGAAGTTTTGTTCTTGGATCCATTGAAGAACGAGCTATATAATCTACTATTGCTTTTCTTTTCCTTTCTTGCATTTCTCTCCTCTGTTTAGTAGTTAGCTGGAAATCTCCTTCCTTTATAATTTTAATTGCTATTTCAGCAACATCTGTTGTCCCAAAAACTTCTTTTAATGATTCTTCTGAAGCTTTGTCTCCTTTTCTAGCATCTTTAAAAATTAAATCTATTGCCAGATAATCGAGAATATTTATCTGCTTTCCTTCCAATATCATTTCCACCGCTTTTGGATCAACCAATATTTCAAAATGCTTTCCTTTCTTATCATATCTTGCAACAATTGCCTCCTCCAATGAAACCATTATTCCTCACCAACCATCTCAAAATATTTTTCAATGTCTTTTTGGGGTAATATACTAAATATTTTTCCTTCTTCTATTACTCCTATCTCAACAGCTTTCTTTTCTATTTTCTTTTCTGTCGCATGCATCAAAGCCTTTAGCCCTAAAACAATCGCTTCATCTCTCTCCATCCCTTCCCTATAATTCTTCTCGAAATATTCTATTGCCAAATCTCTCCCTTCTCCTTCAGCGGTAGCTTTATATTCCATCATTGCTCCGGAAGGATCTGTTGCAAATAAGCGTGGTCCAGTAGAATCAACT
>JAPDJP010000013.1 GCA_029259055.1 Thermoplasmatota archaeon
ATATGATTATTATGCATGGGGATTTGGAAGAGGAAATCCATATGAAAATGGTTCAGCATGGATATATAAAGAAAGCTGGAGAGAGCTAACCATTGATACATGCTTTAGAACATATGGCTATAGTTAAGGCGAGATAGAAAAAAATTTATATTACAGCTATTATTTGCATCGGGGAAGGGCCTGTAGCTCAGCTAGGTAGAGCACCTGGCTTTTAACCAGGTGGCCAGGGGTTCGAACAGGTTCGTTAGAACCTCGAGAATCCCCTCAGGCCCGTATGACCCAAAAATTAAAATAGAATGTTTAATATAAAGGAGGAAAATGAAGTTTGATATATTAAAGCATAAGCTTGTTCCGCATCATGAGATACTTAGTCAGGAAGAAGTAGAAAAATTGTTAAAAACTTATAACATAAAAAAGGAGCAATTACCGCGCATGCTCCTTAGCGATCCAGTTGCTAAAGCAATAGGAGCAAAAGAAGGAGACATTGTTAAAATAATTAGAAAAAGTCCAACAGCTGGAATTAGTATTGCTTATAGATTAGTTGTTAAGGAGATAATATGAGGGAAGTAATAGATGCTTTTTTTAGGGAGAGGAGTGTAGTAAATCACCATATAGCTTCTTTCAATGATTTTTTAGATAGAAGATTGCAAGAAATCGTTAATTCAACAAGGATAGGAGAAGGGGAAGGACTAGAAAGAGGATATATTCATCCGGAAATTGAAGGATATAAAGTAAAGCTTGGAAAGATAAGAGTAGGGAGACCAGTTGTAAAAGAAGCAACAGGGGAAGAGCATGTAATAACACCAATGGAAGCAAGACTTAGAGATTTAACTTATGAAGCACCAGTTTTTCTTGAATTTATACCAGTAATAAATGGAAAGGAAAGGAGAGACTTAGCGGAGGAGGCGAGAATAGGACATATTCCTATAATGGTAAAATCCAAGAAATGTAACATTTCGCGAGAAGTTATGGAAGAAGAGGCTGGAAGGAGGCTCAGCGACGAGGAATATGAGAAAAAATTAATTGAATTTCAAGAAGATCCTTTAGATCCTGGTGGATATTTTATAATAAATGGTACAGAAAGAGTTTTAATAACATTAGAGGATTTGGCTTCTAATAGAGTTTTAACAGAAAAAACAAATAGATATGGATATGAAATTGAAACAGCACAAGTTTTTTCACAAAAGGAGGGGTATAGGAGCTTAATAGTTGTTGAAAAAAGAAAAGATGGCATGTTAATGACTACTTTACCAAATGTGGCTAGCCAGATTCCTCTTATTATAATATTAAAAGCTCTGGGACTAGATAACCAAACAATATTCGACAATATGGCTTCATATCCAGAAACAGAAGTATATGTTTTGGCAAATATTGAAGCATGCGAAGAAGAGCATGGAGTGAGAACTGAAGAAGAAGCTATTGATTATATAGGAAAGAAAATTGCTGGAGGGCAAGCTAAGGAGTATAGGAGAGAAAGAGTAAAAGAACTTTTAGATAGAACAATACTACCGCATTTGGGAAACGAAACCAAAGATAGAATAAGAAAAGGTATTTTCTTAGCAAGAATGGGTGAAGCCGTTTTAGAATTGGCTCTGGGATATAGAAGAGAAGATGATAAAGACCATTATGCAAATAAGCGTTTAAAATTAGCTGGTGACTTGATGGAAGATTTGTTCAGAGTTGCTTTTGTTGCACTATGTAAGGATTTAAAATATCAACTTGAACGTTTATATGCAAGAGGAAAAAGCGTCGAGGAAATAAGAATTAAACCATATGTAAGGCATGAAGTTTTTGACCAACGTATCCATCATGCAATGGCAACTGGAAACTGGGTAGGAGGAAGAACAGGAGTTAGCCAGCTTTTAGATAGAACGTCTAATTTATCAACAATAAGTCATTTAAGAAGAGTAAATTCTCCTCTAACAAGGAGCCAGCCACATTTTGAGGCAAGGGATTTGCATTCCACGCATTGGGGCAGGCTGTGCCCAAATGAAACGCCGGAAGGGCCAAATTGTGGGTTAGTTAAGAATTTGGCTTTGACTGTAGAAATTTCTGAGGGATATCCAGAAGAAGAGGTTGAAAAACAATTAAGAAAGATGGGTGTAAAAGAAGTAAAGAAGGGATTAAAAGGAGCAAGAGTTTATTTAAATGGTGATTTAATCGGTATACATCCGGACGGTAAAAAACTTGCAGAAGAGATAAGAGAGAAGAGGAGGAGAGGAGAAATTGATAGGGAAATAAATGTTTGTTATTATGAAGATAGTAATGATGTGGTTGTAAATTGTGATGCTGGTAGGGTAAGGCGACCTCTATTTATAGTCAAAAATGGCAAACTCCTGTATACAAAGGAAATTAGGGAAAAGGTAAAGAAAGGAGAATTGTCGTGGAGTGATCTAATAAAAATGGGGATAATTGAATATATTGATACCGAAGAAGAAGAAAATGCATATATTGCTTTAAATGAGGAAGAACTTACTCCAGAGCATACTCATATGGAAATAGATCCTCTTTGTATACTCGGTATAGGAGCAAGCTTAGTTCCTTATGCTGAGCATAATTCATCACCTCGTATTACAATGGGAGCTGGAATGGGTAAGCAAGCCTTAGGATTTGCTGCTGCAAATTATAGAAAAAGACCAGATACAAGAGGGCATTTATTGCATTATCCAGAAATTCCTATTGTAAAAACTCATTCAGCCCAATATATTAACTTCTTCCGCCGCCCAGCTGGGCAGAATTTTATTGTTGCTGTTTTAAGTTATCATGGCTATAACATGGAAGATGCATTGATTATGAACAGAGCATCAATAGATAGAGGCTTGGCAAGAAGCACCTTCTTCAGGACTTATTCAGCTGAGGAACAGCGTTATCCAGGAGGACAAGAAGACCATTTTGAAATTCCAGATCCCGAGTGTAGAGGTGTAAGGAGTGAGGAAGCTTATGTTCATTTGGCAGAGGATGGAATAATAACACCAGAATGTGAAGTTAAGGGAGGAGATGTTTTAGTAGGAAAGACATCGCCACCTCGTTTCTTAGAAGAGCCAACAGATGTGTTAGTTCCACAAAAGAGGAGAGAAACATCTATTACGGTTAGGCATGGAGAAAAAGGAGTCGTAGATACCGTTGTTTTATCAGAAACTCTAAATGGAGCAAGAATGGTTAAAATAAAAGTGAGGGATGAAAGAATTCCTGAACTTGGAGATAAATTTGCTTCAAAGCATGGACAGAAAGGAGTGCTTGGCTTAATCGTTCCTCCAGAAGACATGCCTTTTACTGAAGATGGAATTGTGCCAGACTTAATAATAAATCCACATGCTATTCCGAGCAGGATGACCGTTGGCCATGTATTAGAAATGATTGGAGGAAAAGTGGGAGCAATGGAAGCAAGGCATGTAGATGGAACACCATTCTCTGGAGAGCCTGAGAAGGCTTTAAGAGAAGCATTAATAAAAAATGGATTTAAACATAATGGTAAGGAAATTTTATATGATGGAGAAACAGGAAAAATGTATGTTGCTGACATATTCATAGGAGTTATTTATTATCAGAAGTTGCATCACATGGTAGCTGGTAAAATACATGCTAGGAGCAGAGGACCGGTGCAGATTTTAACAAGACAACCAACTGAAGGAAGAGCAAGAGAAGGAGGATTGAGATTTGGAGAAATGGAAAGAGATTGCCTGATTGGGCATGGAGCATCGATGACAATAAAAGAAAGATTGTTGGAAGAATCGGATTTAACCATACAATATGTTTGCGAGAACTGTGGCCATATTGCATTTAAGACAAGGCGCGGTTTCTTAAAGTGCCTAATATGTGGTGACGACGCCCGAATATCTCCTGTTGAGATGAGTTATGCATTTAAATTGTTATTAGAGGAATTACAAGCTTTAATTATCGAACCAAAATTGATTCTAAAGGGATTAGTATGAGGTGTATAAAAGTTAGTACGGGGTGTATGAAATGACGCCAGCTAAAAAAGTAATAGGAGAAATTGTTTTCGGTTTGCTTTCTCCAGAAAAAATCAGAAAAATGTCCGCAACTCGAATTATTACCCCTGATACTTATGATGAGGATGGTTTTCCAATAGAAATGGGACTGATGGATACAAGACTTGGAGTTATTGAGCCTGGCTTAAGATGCAAAACTTGTGGACAGCGTGTTAGGGATTGTCCTGGACATTTTGGGCATATCGAGCTTGCAATGCCAGTTATACATGTTGGATTTGCAAAAACTATTTATGGAATATTAAAAGCTACTTGTAGGGCTTGCGGAAATTTATTATTAAATCAAAAAGAAATTGAGAAATTTAGAAAGGCTTATGAGGAAGTTGTTAGGAGGGGAGAAAACACTTCAAATTTTGCAAAAGAAGTTATTAAACAAGCTAGTAAAGCTAGCAAATGTCCATATTGTGGAAAGGAGAAATTGCCTATTGAGTATGATAAACCAACGACTTTCAGGGAAGCAGGTCATAAAATGACTCCTTCTGAAGTTAGGGAGTGGCTTGAGAAAGTTAGTGAGGCTTTAGGAGATGATTTAAAGCTTTTAGATATAAATCCCAAGGTAGCAAGACCAGAATGGATGGTTTTGACTGTATTGCCAGTTCCTCCTGTTACTACAAGACCTTCCATAACTTTAGAAACTGGAGAGAGGAGCGAGGACGATTTGACGCATAAGCTTGTAGATATAATAAGAATAAACCAAAGATTGCAAGAAAATAGAGATGCTGGGGCTCCCCAGCTTATTGTCGAAGACTTATGGGAGCTTTTACAATATCATGTTACTACCTATTTTGATAATCAAACTAGCGGAATACCTCCAGCTCGTCATAGAAGCGGGAGAGCTTTGAAAACTTTGGCCCAGCGCTTAAAAGGAAAGGAAGGAAGATTTAGGAGTAATTTATCTGGAAAAAGAGTAAATTTCTCAGCAAGAACTGTTATTTCTCCAGATCCAAATATTAGCATAAATGAGGTAGGCGTTCCTATTGATGTAGCAAGAGAGCTTACCGTTCCAATAAAAGTTACCCCTCATAATTTGGAAGAAATGAAAGAACTAGTAAAAAGAGGACCTAATCCAAAACCACCCGCAGGCGTGAAATATATTCCAGGCGTTAATTATGTTATTCGTCCAGATGGTAGAAGAGTTAAGGTTACAGAGGAAAATGCAAATGTTGTGGCGGATAGATTAGAGCCTGGAGCCATTGTAGAAAGACAGTTGCAGGATGGAGATATTGTTTTGTTTAACAGACAACCTTCATTACACAGAATGTCAATGATGGCGCATAAGGTTAGAGTACTGCCTTACAAGACTTTCCGATTAAATCTAGCGGTTTGCCCACCGTACAATGCTGATTTTGACGGAGATGAAATGAACCTCCATGTATTGCAAAGCGAGGAGGCGAGGGCAGAGGCGGAAATTTTAATGAAAGTTCAGGAGCATATACTCAGTCCAAGATTCGGAGGAGCTATCATTGGAGCAATTCATGACCATATAACTGGTTGTTTTCTGCTTACATATAAAGATAAGAAATTCAAGAAGGACGATGCGATTAGAATGCTATCTGCTGCTGGTTATAGAGGAAAAGTGGAAGATGAAATGAGCGGGAAGGATATTTTCAGTAAAATATTGCCAGAAGGCATTAATTTGGAATATAAAGCAAAAGCATGTGTTGGGTGTGAGAAATGTTTAAAAGAAAAGTGCCCATATGATGCATACGTTGTAATAAAAGACAGCAAATTAATTACAGGAGTAATAGATGAAAAAAGCATAGGAGCTTTTAAAGGAGAAATAATAGAATATATAACTAGAAAATTTGGAAATGAAAAAGCGAGAGAATTTATAGATAGAGTTACAAAGTTAGGAATAGCTGCTATTATGATTATTGGCTTTACAACAGGAATAGATGATGAGGATATACCGGAAGAAGCACAATTGCAAATAAAAGAGGAGTTGGAAAAAGCTAAAAGGAAAATACAGCAACTTATTAAAGCATATAATGAGGGTGAACTAGAACAAATACCAGGAAGAAGCTTGGAAGAAACGCTTGAAATGGAAATTATGCGCGTTACAGGGAGAGCAAGAGATAGGACAGGAGAAATTGCCAGTAAGCATTTAGGAATGGATAACTCTGCTGTTATAATGGCAAGGAGCGGAGCAAGAGGAAGCATGCTCAATTTATCACAAATGGCGGGATGTGTTGGGCAACAGGCGGTAAGAGGAGAGCGTATACATAGAGGTTATAGAAATAGAACTTTGCCTCATTTCAAAAAGGGTGATTTAGGAGCGGAAGCAAAAGGTTTTGTTTCTTCAAGCTATAAAAAAGGACTGAGCCCGACAGAATATTTCTTCCATTCTATGGGAGGAAGAGAAGGATTGGTAGATACAGCGGTAAGAACATCAAGAAGTGGTTATATGCAAAGAAGACTTGTAAATGCTTTGGAAAATATAAAACTTGAGGAAGATGGTACTGTTAGAACAACAACAGGTGAAATTGTACAATTTACATATGGAGAGGATGGTGTTGACCCAATGAGAAGTATTAGAGGAAAAGCTATTGATGTTGACTTGGTTTTAAGGGAGGTGGAACATGGCAAGTAAAGCAACAATAAATGCTCTCATAAAAAAAGGATTAAGTAAGAAATTGGCAGAAAAAGTTGCTGAATATTATACCTTAACGCAGTTAAAGAAGGTGAGTTATGAAGAACTGGAAGAGAAAATTGGAAAAGATGCTAAGAAGGTATTTGAAAAATTGGGTAGGAAAATAGAGGGGAAAGAAAAGAAGGAGGAAGGGAAAAAGGAAAAGAGGAAGGGAAAAAGGAGGAAAAAAGAAGAAAAGGAAGAGAGAAAAATAAAGGAGAGAACTGTAAAAGATGAGATACTAAAAATTTTGAAAGAGAGAAAAGAATATCTTCCTCCCATTGTAGTTGATGAGTTGGCAGAGAAAATCGAGAGTAAAAAGCTTCATAATAAGTTGCGCATCATTGTTGAAAAAGCAATAGAAGAATACAATAAGCATTTAATGGAACCATTTGAAGCATGTGGAATGGTGGCAGCCCAATCAATAGGTGAACCAGGTACACAAATGACAATGAGAACATTCCACTATGCTGGAGTAGCAGAAATTAATGTAACTTTAGGATTGCCACGTCTCATCGAAATAGTTGATGCTAGGAAAGACCCATCAACGCCAATGATGACAGTATATTTGGAAGGAGTTTATAGAGTAAATAAAGAAAAAGCAAAAGAAATTGCCAATAAAATTGAGGTTACTCGCCTCATTAATATTGCTGAAATTGAAACAGATATAAGCAATATGAAGGTGATTGTTAAGCCCAATTTAAAAGCTATGGAAAGGAAGGATATAGATATGAATGATTTGATAAAGGCGGTTAAAAAATTGAGTAAAGTCGAAATAAAGGAAGGAAAAGAAAAAATAGAAATTTTACCGAAAGATGAAAATTATAGGGAATTAAGGAGAGTAAGTGAGGAAGTTAAAAACTTAAAGATTAAAGGTATAGATGGCATAAAGAGAGCGATTATAAGAAAGGAAGGAAATGAATACGTAATATATACAGAAGGTAGTAATTTTGAAAAAGTTCTTGAACTTGAAGGAGTTGACAAAACAAGAACAATAACGAATGATATTCATGCAATATACAATGTTTTAGGAATTGAAGCAGCAAGGAATGCAATAATAAATGAAGCGTATGAAACCTTGCAAGAACAGGGATTAAATGTGGATATCCGTCACATAATGCTTGTTGCAGATTTAATGACATCAGACGGCACTATTCGTCCAATAGGGAGACAGGGAATCAGTGGAGAAAAAGCATCTGTTATTGCAAGAGCTGCATTTGAAATTACTGTTGATCATTTATTGAGGGCAGCGAGAAAAGGAGAAAAGGATGAATTAAAAGGTGTTGCTGAAAATGTTATTGTCGGACAACCGATAAAATTGGGAACAGGCTCAGTTGAATTAGCAATTGATGTTAAAAAATTAGGTAAGGTGAAAAAATGATTGCAAAGGAATTGGTTAGGGCTATTTCAACTGGGAAGGTAATATTTGGTTATAAACAAGCAATTAAAAAAGCAAATGACGCAAAAGCCTATATCATTTCGAAAGATTGTCCAAAGAAAAAAGAAATAATGGAAATAGCTAAGGATAAACCAATATATATTTATAAAGGGAATAATATAGAATTGGGCGCTGCCTGCGGAAAGCCGTTCGGAGTAAGCGTTATTACAATACTGGATGAAGGAAAATCGAATATTATGAATATAATTGCAAAAGGTTAGTATGAAGATAAAATTAACACAGCAAGAAATGCATTACATTGCTGTTGCAGAAGTGTTTACAAGAGCTCCTATTTTGGATTGCGTTGAAAGGGGAAATAGAATAACTTTTGTTGTTGCCAAAGGAAAATTGGGGAAAGCCATAGGGAGAGAGGCAAGGAATATTAAGAAGCTGGAACAGATTTTTAAGAAAGAAGTTAGATTTGTTGAATACGATACAGATAAAAAGCAGTTCATAATCAATTTATTTAAACCATTCAGACTAGAAAAAGTCGTTGTTAATGAGGAAGAAAATAGAGTAAGTGTTGTTGTAAATGCAAAAGATAAAGGAAAAGCTATAGGGAAAGATGGAAGAAATATAAATATACTAAGGGAAATTGCAAAAAGACAACATGGCATAAGAGAAATAAAGGTTTTATAGGATGAAAGTACTGTTTACAACTGTTTATAAAATTAAGAAAACAAAATATGATTATTTTGTATCAAATACAAGGAATACAATATTTAGATATACTCTACCAAGAATACAATCTTTTGGTTTAAGATTTATAAAACAAAATATTCCAACAATAGAAATTTTGGAATATCCCACATGGAAAGAATATAAAGAAAAATTAAATGAAGGATGGGACGTAATTGGCTTTTCTTTTTATTTAAATGAGATACCTGAAATATTGGAAATGATTGAATATGCAAGAAAAAAAGGAGTAGAAGAAATATGGGGAGGAAATTACGGCGCCCTCACCCCCCACATAAAAGAATATTTTGATTGGATCTGTCCCGGATATGGAGAAAAGGAAATTGCAAGAAAATTGAATCACAAATTTGATGAAATTGTTCATCCCCCTCTATTTGGTTATTTTGGCATACCAGTAGGTTTTAAACTTGTAACTTTTGGGGTATTATTTACAGCAAGAGGCTGCAACATGCATTGTTCCTTTTGTCAGACACCTTCTTTCTGCAAAAAACCTCATACAATACCAATTGAATCTATTGAAAGGGTTTTAAGATATTATAAGGAGAGAGGAGTAGACCAAGTTATAATATTGGACGAAAATTTCGGAATGTTTAAAAAACATACAGAAAAAGTCGTTGAATTGCTTGGAGAATACAAATTTTATTGGTATCCTCTAGCAAGGGCTGATATAATTTTATCCAATTTTTCTTTTTGGAATGAAAATGGATTGAATGGTGCAATTGTTGGTGTAGAAGCGTTTAATCAGGAAATACTAGATGATTTGGAAAAGAAGGAAAAAGTTGAAGAGATTGTTGAAGCAATTAAAAAAATGAATGAAAACAACATGATGATTGTAGGAACATATATCATAGGATATGAAAATGAAAGAAAGGAGGATATTAAAAAAGCTGTCTTAAAATTAAAGGAATTAAAAATGGATTTAACGCAGATATGCGTTTTAACACCTTTACCAAAAACAAAATTATGGGAATATATTGAAGAAAAATATGGAATATTCGAAAAAGATTGGCACAAATTTAATGCAAAACATCTAGTATGGAATCATCCCCATATAGAAGCAAAAGAAATGGAAAAAATTTTAAGATGGGCATTTAAAAAGGTATATCCAAGAATAATGCCATTCAGAACAACAATAAAATTCTTAAGAAGATATTCAGAAAGAAATAGGAGTTTTATAAAAGGGGCTTTTTACATGCTAAATCAACCGATTCAAGCAAATTTTTTCAATTATGCATAAAATTTTGTAATCCTTCTTATTATTTTATGCCTCAAAAACTCGCTTTTAACTATACCAAAAAGGAAAGTTGTCAAATAATAAGATAGCTTTAGGTATTTCTTTTCCTTTTTCCAAAGGTTTTCGTATTCTTTTATTTTTACTTTTCCCTCCAAAAATTTTTTTATAAATTCTGAAGCGATTTTTGCGATAATCATAGAAGGCATTATGCCAGCTCCTACAGCAGAAATAACATGGCATGCTGAATCTCCTAATAAAATGGCATTTTTACCATACGATTTAATTGGTTTATCTATTGGAATATATGCTCCTTTCCATTTTTCAGATTTGTACTTAAATTTTAAAAAAGCTTCTTTAAAATATTTCTTTTTAAAAGAGCCAATGCCAATATTCCACTTATCTTTTTTTGGAAAATACCATGCATATCCATATTTAACTATATCATCTTTTATAAAAACATGACAATATGCATTATCCATGTCGATATTTTTTGAATATGTTGCAACAGCAAATCCCATTTTTGGTTTTTTTATACCAATATAATCTCTCACTATTGAAAAAGCTCCATCTGCTCCTACAATTATTTTTGGTTTTATTTGTTGGGGATATAAAATGCCATTTACAATTCTATTTACTCTTTCACCCATTCTTATTTCTCCTTGTTTTTCAGCTTTTCTTGCTAATTCTTTTTCTACCTCTTGTTTATTAAGCATTATGATTGGCAATCTCATGAAATTTTTTCCATATTTCGTATGGATATAAACACCTTCGGTTTCCCTTTCGATTCCTCTACCACTGTAAAAATCATAAAAATCATACCCTAGCGTATTTTGCATTACTCCTTCTCCACATGCTTTTCTAAAAAAATCTTTATGTTCTTCAAATAAAATAAAGGGAATTCCTTCTTCAGCTAAAAATTTTGCTAAGCTTAGTCCAGCTATTCCTCCTCCTATAATTGCAACTTCCATTAATTCTTTAAAGCCAAACCAATAATATCTTTTATGCTATTATACCCGTTTTCTTCAAGCCATCTTTTTAATTTTTTAGCAATTTTTTTAAAAATCCCTTCTCCTTCATAATAAATGGCAGTGCCAATCTGCACCGCATGGGCGCCCGCCATCATATATTCTATAACATCTTTTTCATTTGTTATTCCTCCTACACCTATAACAGGGATATCAAAATTTGCTGCAATTTCATAAACGCACCTTATACCAATTGGTTTAATAGCCTCGCCCGAGTAGCCACCTATCTTATTTCCTAAAACAGGTTTTGCAACATCTATACATATTGCCATTGCTTTTATGCTATTTATTGCAACGATGCCATCCGCTCCTCCTTCTATCGCCTTTTCTGCTCTCCTTAATATATTTTCCACCCCAAGTTTTACAAAGACTGGTTTCCCAACTTGCTTTATTAATTCAACAGTTTCCCTTATTTTTCTAGTTGAATATTCCATTCCTAGCTTCTTTGCATGTGGGCAACTCATATTTAATTCAAATGCTTTAACATATGGTTTGAATTTCTCTGCAACATATAGAAATTCTTCTTCATTTTTTCCAAATATGCTTCCAATTAAATTAATTCTTGCTCCCTTTATTTCTTTAATATATTCATCAATTCCAGGATTTGCTAAACCAATTGCATTTAATATACCGCATGATAATTCATAAAAAACGGGATTTTTATATCCCTTCCTTTCTTTTTTCCCTATTGATTTTGTCACAACAGCCCCCGCATCCTTAAACTTTTCCAAACTTTCTTTAGTTAATCCTAAAATGCCTGATGCAAGCATAAGAGGATTTTTCATTTTGACGCTTGCTATTTTTGTTTCCAGCATATTACTTAATGAATGAAATATTTAAATGTTTATGATATTTTATTTAATGCCATATTTAATAACAAAATGGTTTGGAGTATTCTTAATAGATGATGGAAAAATAGTAGATAAAAAATTATTTCCAAAAAATGCTGAAGAAATTGCTGACAGACTATATAAAATGCAGAAAGGCATAATTTTGGAAGAAGAAAAAGATTTGACAAAACCTGGGATTAAAAAAATTCATGAAACCAAAGAAATTAAAATAAAGGCATCAGATTTTGGATACGATAGAAATTTATTGTTAAAAGCTTGCATTAAACTTGCTATTAGGAAGATTGAAGAAGAGCAAGCGGAAAGAACAAAAAGGATTTCAGAAGCGGTAGATGCACATGATGATTTAATAAAAATAACCAACATATTATTGGAAAGGTTGAGAGGGTGGTATAGCTATTTTTCTTTTGAAGATATTATAGAAGGAAAAGAACTTGCTGAAAAACTGCTGAAAATTGAAATTGGTGAAGGAGAGTTAGATAAATTAGAAGAAAAGAACTTGAAGAATATGGCAAATATACTGCAGGCCATATACAAAGCAAGGCAAGATTTGGAAAAATATATAAGAAAAGTAATGGAAGAGATGGCTCCAAATGTTAGCAAGATAATAGGATATGGAATAGGGGCAAGATTGATAGCATACGCGGGAGGAATAGAAAAACTTGCCATGCTTCCAGCTGGGACAATTCAAGTTTTAGGAGCAGAAAAAGCATTATTTAAACATATAAAAGATGGTACTCCTCCTCCAAAACATGGTATAATTTTTCAGCATGAATTGATAAATAAAGCTCCTAAAAATAAAAGAGGGAAAATTGCTAGGCTACTGGCAACAAAAATTGCCATTGCTGCCAAAGCAGACGCCTTTACAAAGAAATTTATTGCAGATAAATTAAAAAAGGATATAGAGAAAAGATATAGGGAAATAATGGAAAAATAAGGAAAACAATTTTTAAATCATTTTGTATTGCAATACAATGAAATTAATGGCATTGTTATTATTCATTGCTTTTACTTCTCCTTTAAATTATGTTATAGAGATTGAAGGAAATAGTGTATATGAGAATGCTTGCCGTTATAACATTCAGGGATGGATTTATGTTCATATTGAAGGCGACCCATATGAAAGAGGATATCAACACGGTTATTTGTTATATGCAGAAATAGCAGATATGATTTATAGATGGAGTAATATCATTCACAACTGTCCAGTCATAGTTAAATATTTGCCCATAGATATAAACTCTTCAAAATATGAAGAACTGGCTAAATTATGGTGGGAAAATTGTAAAAAATTGGCGATGAAAATTTTTTGGCCATATTATCCAGAAGAATATAAGGAAGAAATTAAAGGAATTGCGGATGGTGCAAAGGCAAGGGGCGTAAAAATATATGGAAAATTAATCAGCTACGAGGATATCTTAACATTAAATGAAATGTATGAATTAATGAGTATTTTAACAAATCCTCAAAAAAGATTTCATTTATTAAAAGATATATTTAATTCATTGGCAACGATTTTTCCTTCCTTAAAAGGAAAGGAATATGAATTTTCTTTAGCTTTTTATCCAACACATCATTGTAATGGATTTGCCGCAGTAGGCAACGCCACAAAGGACGGAAACATAGTAATAAGCGACAGCGTGTGGTGCGGGGGCTGGTGGTATAGCTATTACATTGCTCAGAGATGGAATGTTATATTGGATATAGAGCCTAGTAGCGGGCATCGTCTAATAATTGCAACTTCCCCCGGCTACATATGGAGTGATGAAGATTACTGGCAAAATGATGCTGGTATAGCAATGATTGAAACAACATTTATCCAGGGAATTTATAGGCTAAAGGGATTGCCATTGGCGATAAGAGCAAGGATGGCTATACAATATGGTAGCAGTATAGATGATGTTATTAAATTTTTACTCAAAGAAAATACAGGTGTAATGAATGCACAGTGGCTTATTGCCGATGCCAAGGAAAAAGAAATAGCTTTGCTTGAATTTGGATTGTATAGCTACAATGTTATAAGAAAAAAAGACGGCTTTTTATGGAGTGCAAACAATCCTTTCGATTTTTGGGTAAGAAGAGAAATTATTGGGTATGAAGTTTTAAAAGCCCCCCTATTTAGATTGGCGCATATAATTTTAAATGCAACTGGCTATCAATATTATACTCTATTCTATACTCCTTCTGAAAGAGATATAAAATTTGAAGAGTTGGGTAAAAAATATTATGGAGAAATAGATGCCGAAATAGTTAAAAAAATAATGTCTACTCCTCCAATAACAGATTATACCACAGATTGTAAAATAACGGATGGTAGCTTAATTTTCAACAATTCTTTATGGGCATTCTGGGGAAATATGCATAGAGTATGGAATACAAGCCATTTATATAAATTAAAAGGGGTAAAAGATGTTCCTCCAGCGGGGTGGGTTAAAATTGTTGGCGTGCCATATGATTTTAAGCCCAATTACAAAAAAGGAAATTGCAACAAGGGAGAAAATGCTAAAATAGAATGGGAATATGAATTTGATGAAGGTAAAAATTATAATTATGCAAATTTAAAAGGAAATGGAAAGATATGTGCTTATTTTAAAAATTTCCTCTATGTATTGGATGAAAATGGAAAATTATTGTGGAAAAAGGGATTAGATGGGAAAATAAATGATGTTGAAATAAGCAATGAAATAATATATGTAATAACAGATAATGTATCCTATAAATTTTCTATGGATGGAGAGTTGCTGGATAAAGGAATTGGTGGCAAAGACATTGAAATAAATAATAAAATTTGGATAACAGGAAATAATTTATATGTAGGAGATGAATTTGATAAATTGAGTACTATTGACATAAAAGCTGACTTTGTTGAAGATGGCTATATCGTTTCAAAAAATAGATTGATAAATTATGGAGAATGGGAATTTGTAGCAGATGGAGATATTAGAAAGATAGATGTTGATGAAGATATTTACATTGCTTCCTCATACTTATATTGCTTAGATAAAAAAGGAAATTTAAAATGGAAATGGCAAGCTGGGTGGGAAATTTCTGATGTTGAAGTTAAAGAAGAAGACATATATGTTTCATCTTTAGATGGAAATTTATATTGTTTAGATAAAGATAAAAATTTAAAATGGATTTTTAGCAGTAATGCCTCCATCTATGATATTGAAGTCTATGGAGATCTTGTCTTTATTTCATCTACTGATGGAAGAATTTATGCCATAAAGAGGAGTAATGGGGAAGCAAAATTTAGCTTTGCTCCAGCCCATGAAATCAAAGGATTATACAACTACATTACTACCCCCCTTTCAAATATCATTGCATTTAATGGCAAAATTTTTATTTCCGCAAATGGAAGAATTTATTGTATAAATGCCCAAACAATTGAAAAAGAAAAAACCATAAAAAAGAAAACTTTTTCCCCACTTTTTGTCTTTCTACCTTTACTACTTCTAATTCTTGGCTATGGAATTTTCAGAATATACCGTGGAGTCAAAAAGAATATTTAATAAAAGAAATTATTTTATTGGCAGGGGTAGCCAAGTGGTCAACGGCGCAAGGTTCAGGGCCTTGTGGGGAAGCCCTTCGTGGGTTCGAATCCCACCCCCTGCACTATGAAATTCAAAGTTTACCATTCTAAGCCCATCGATTTGGAAAGAATAGAAAGGGCTCTTTATGAAAATTTTATGGTAACAATAGAAGATGCTGGATACCTTGATTTGCCTTTTTCTGCTTATAATAAAACACGGAATCAATACAATGCTATATTACTTATCGGCATTATACCATCTTTTTCAATATGGATAGTTGATAAAGATATATATGTTCCAAACATGAATTTTATTTTTGGGCTTGCTATGAATAAAAAGGCCATTGTCTCTACCTATAGGTTGCCAGAGGAAATAATTGCAAAAGAAGTTGTTCATGAAGTGGGTCATTTATTTGGATTAAATCATTGCAAAAATAATTGTGTAATGCAGTTTTCGAATAGCTTAATAGAAGCAATAAAAAAGCCAGATAAACTTTGTGAGGAATGCCAGAAAAAGATAAAGGGAAAAGATTAGGAGAGTTACTTTACCAGTTAATATCTGTTCAAATTGTTCGTTTTCTATTTAGTGCTTTTATACTTTTTGAAATAAAATATAGCATGGGATAAAATAGACAATGCAAAATGTTTTGCAGCATTTATAATGCCAAAAAAGCGGAATAAGCCATTACTCATAACCAGGTTAGGCAATGTGGCGCAATATCTCAAGAATCTCCATTGTAATCTTAGGTAGTTTTGTCTTTAGTGCCAAAGACAATTCCGTAGAAGGAACTATGGTTGCTGGTTGGATTCCAAAAATTACAATTTTCTTGGGATTTTCACTCAATTCCCTAGATATCTTGATTATATCTAACAAATTACTCTCATGAATGGATAAACTATGTGTATGTTTTAGCGAGTCTATACCTTCGGGACTAAAACAATGTGTTTCGCCAGGAACTCCGCCAAAATCCACAGCATCAACTATTATTACAGCATCAAACTTAGATAAGATGTGAAAAAGATTCCAGATGCTTGCGCCTATATCAATAACACTGATATTTTTGGGCAAGGATTTTTTCTTCAGCTCTTCCACTACAGCACAGCCTATACCATCATCTCCCATAAACGCATTTCCTACCCCGATTATGCCTATTTTATTCGATTTTCCTCCATAAGAAACCATGTTCATACAAAACGCACCTTTAAATAATGTGTAGAACAGGATATGCAGGGGTCATATGCTCTAACAAGCATCTCTAAATTGTGCTCAATCTCCTCTTTGCTTTTGTCTAAAAGTGTCGGTGCAAAGGCTTCCAAGTCCTTTTGGATATTTTCATGGTTTTGATTGGTCGGTACAACACAATTTGCTTTAACGCATTTACCATTGTTATCAAGTGTATAATCATGGATTAGTAAACCTCGTGGTGCCTCGACAACACCTATTCCTCTGCCTGCTTTCGCTTCCACCTCTACTTTTTCCTCCTCCTTCAGACCTGTATCTAGGAGTTTGTCAATAATGTGGATAGAGTCCTCTATACAATGTGCTATTTCTACCAATTGTGCAACATTGTTCATAAACGGATTAAAGCACGGTGCCTTTAAATCGAACTTATCAGCTATCTCTTGTCCCAAGGGCAGCAACTTAGAGCTGTTAAGATTGAATCTTGCTAATGCTCCAACCATGTATGAGCTTCTATTGTGCCTTGCATGTTTTGCTGTTGAATGTGGCACCACAAATTCCTGTGTAATTGAAGCATAATCTTCAATTTTGTGCTCTCCAGTATCTGTAGAGCCTATAACACCATCGTACAGTGCATATTCATCTTTCGAAATTAATCCGATATATTCTGTTTCACGGCTAAAGTTCGGTAATTTGTCAATGTTGGATAATACTATATCCGCTATATTCCTGATAGTATCTTTGGCACGATAAAGGCGAGATTTGAACTTTGCTAATTCTTTTTCCGTTGGTATCTTTGTGAAACCACCTACTACCATAGTAATAGGATGTGTCGTTCTCCCGCAGATCAAATCCGACAGTTCATTTGATAGACGATGAATTTCAATTATTTGAAGCACGGCGTCCTTGTGCGTCTTTATAAGTGGAAATATGCTTCCAACGCCGAATAAGTCAGGTGCTACGAGATAGCCAACATGAAGTATATGACTTTGTATATTCTCAGCATTTTTTGCCAGTTTTCTAAGGAGCATAGTTTGATTTGAAATCTCAACGTTCAATGCATTTTCTACAGCTTTTAGAGAAGCCAATGCGTGTGCTATTGAGCATATTCCGCAAATTCTAGATGCAATGTGAGAGAGCTCATGATAATATCTACCGACCATCATCATTTCAAAAAACCTTGGAGCTTCTGAAACCTGCCATTGAACTGATAAGATCTTCCCATTCTTAACGTCCATAACAATGTTTCCATGACCCTCAACTCGTGTAACGTGTTCTAATCTAATTTTTAAGTTGCGTTTCTTGTCTTGGCTCATTTGCTCATCTCCCTATAACAAAACATTTTGAACCTTTCCAGCGCATCTTCCAGTGTAAGCCCGTATTTCTGTAATACCTCCAGTTCAGAGTTTATGTTCGGATTATCTACTAGGCCACGACATCCTTCACAGGCATTGTTATTTGAAGGACAGCGTGCACCACAGCCTGCTCTGGTAACTGGGCCGAGACAGAATTTTCCTTCTTCAAAGACGCATACATTTCCCTCCTTTTTACACTCAACACATACTGGATAATTTGGAATTTCTGGCCTTTTTCCTAAAGCGAGCGATGTTATAACCTTTGTAAGTTCATCTTTATCAACTGGACATCCATAAACATAATAGTCAACTTCAACTACCTCATCCACTGCCTTTGTATGAAACACATCAAAGTATGGATTGTTTTCGATATCTGCATCTCCATAGACTCCTTTTTTCACCATTTCTATTGAATATTGGTTCCTCAGCGCATTTATGCCTCCAGTACATGCACATGCTCCTAGAGCTACAAGTATCTTCGCTTTGCTTCTGATCTTTTTCAGTCGCTCTTCATCCATGGGTCTTGCAATAGAGCCCTCGACAAACGCTATATCGTAGTCATCTGAGTGCTCTTTCATGGCTTCTCTAAATGAAACAACATCAACTATCTCAATTAATTCGATTATCGATTCCTCCAGGTTGAGCACCTGAAGTTGGCAGCCTTCACAAGATGCAAAATCAAAAAATGCAACCTTTGGTTTCATCATAGTGCCTCCGGTAAATCCTTAATCTCTGAATAGTTGAACACGGGTCCATCTTGGCACACATAAATGCCATTAATCTGACAATGCCCACATTTACCCACACCGCACTTCATCCGTCGCTCAAGGGAAAGTATTATGTGGTCTTCTGCCAACCCTCTCTCTTTAAGCGTTCTTATGACAAAACGATACATTATTGGTGGGCCACAAACCACCGCGTAAGTAGTAGATGGGTTGAAATCGATCTTTGGGATGAGTGTTGTTACAACCCCTACATTGTGATCCCAATGTTCTCCCTCAGGAACCTTATCTACTGTCAAATGGCATTCGATGTCCTTTCGTTTTCTCCAACTAATAACTTCTTCCCGAAAAAGTAGCTCGTGTGGTGCCTTACAACCATATAATATTATTGCTCTTCCATAATCTGCTCTATGATCAAGGACATAATTGATCAATGACCGTAAAGGTGCGATTCCAAGACCTCCAGCTATAAACAGGATATCTTTACCTTTCAGAAATTCTGTATCAAATCCTTTTCCAAACGGGCCTCTAATCCCTACTTTATCACCAATCTTTAACCTATGCATAGCTCTTGTAACATTTCCCACCGCACGCACGCAGATTTCGAAACTCTTCTTTTTGGTGGGTGATGAAGAAACAGATATCGGCGCTTCTCCAATTCCCATGATGGAAACTTCAACAAACTGGCCGGGTTGGTGATTAAGTGGTCGGTTATCATCCATTACGAGTTCAAAAAGACTTTCCGACTCGGTAAATTTAGTAATATTTTTTATTGTTGCGGGACGCGGCAGGTAGATTGATTCATTGCTCATTCTATCCCTCCTTTAATGCGTTAAATACTTTGCATGGATCCGCAATATCTGGGAGACAAGCTGAAGCACACCTTCCACAGCCAACACATGCAATAAATCCGAATCTGTCATAAAGGTATTTGCCTTTTCTCATAAATCTGTGCCTATATCTGGCAGCTCTATCCTCTCTGAAATTTTCTCCAGTTGCCACCTTTGCAAAGTCCTCGAGTAAGCATCCATCCCACGTTCGAACTCTTTTACCCCTCCTTAAATTCAACTCTACTATATCCTGAACATCAAAACAGTAGCATGTAGGGCATACAAGATTGCAGGAACCACAGCTTAAGCACTTCTGCGCATTTTTTTCCCACAACTCGTTATCATAGTTCTCTTCTAAGAGTTTGGGCAATTCCTCGGGTGGAAAATTAAGTTGCTTTTTAAATTTTGATGCAATTTTTCCTTTAATATCATGCACCTTATTTATAGTGTCTCCATCCGCATCCGCGATTTTAGCGTACTTATTTAAAATCGCTTCACCTTTTTCAGAGCCAATTTCTATAGCGTATTCATCACCCAAGTCTGTTAACATGAGATCAAAGCCCTCTTCTGTCGTTGCGGTTCCCATACTACCTGCAAATGAGTAGGGCGAGACATTTTGTATATTTACACCAATCAGGATTGACTCTTCACGCTTTCGAATATAATTGTGATCTTGATATGTATCTCTAAACACAATGTCCATCTGCTGAAGTGCAATAAGATCGTAGGGGTGTACACCGATGATAATCAAGGGAGTAACTTCATTTACCGCCTCTACCGAGAATTTATCTGTGAGATCATATTTTAGCAAAGTTTCAGTTGGTGGCAAAAAATACTTCTTTGGCGGCAGTATTGTTACATCGTAATCGAGTCGAAGCTCATTCGCTGAGTTTAATGTATCAAATATAAATTTATTTCCCTTAGATTTTACTCCTATAACTCTCCTCGGATCAATTTTTATCAATGAATCAACGAAGTTTAAAAATTCATCCTTCTTAATGAGTTTCATGGTATCCTTTATCCATGTTTAGGTTTATAAGCCACATTTCAGCTATCAAGTATCTTGTTTGCTTTTTCCTCATCAATATCCATCACATATTTTATCCTGCTAATCTCAGATGCCTCCCATGTTAACCGAGCCACTTCATTTAAATCTAAAGCCATCCTCTATCTTTCATAGCTTTAACCACTCTTTCTATACTAACAATGTATGCTGCTGTCCTAGTATGAATATCTTTACCTTTCTCCTTATATTCCTTTTGCTTATTTATTACATCCCAGAATGCTTTGCTCATTTTTTTGTCCAATTTTTCATATACTTCTTCAAAATCCCAGTAATATCCTGTTATATTTTGCACCCATTCAAAATAGCTCACTGTAACACCACCAGCATTTGCGAGGAAATCTGGAAGTACAAGTATATTTTTCTTATGTAATATTTCGTCTGCCTCTGGAGTAGTTGGGCCATTTGCCAATTCAAGCACAATTTTTGCTTTTATTTTATCTGCATTATCTCTGTGTATAACATTTTCCAGAGCAGCTGGAATGAGTATATCAACATCTAATTCTAGCAATTCTTCATTTGTTATTTTTTTGGCTTCATAATTAATAACACTACCTGTATTTTGCTTTGTTTTCCTCATTTTTTTAAATGGCAAACCATCCTCAGAATATATACCACCCTTTGAATCACTTACTGCAACAACTTTAGCATTCTTGAATAGTCTTGTAACAAGTAGATGTGCAAATTGTCCCGCATTTCCATATCCCTGGATTGCGATAGTGATAGCATTTTCTTTTGGTATGGAGTCCTCCATTTTTTCTAATTCTTCATATGGCTTGTACATATTTTCTGCATTTTCCTCTAAGTCCATTTTAATGTACCTTGTTGCTTCCCTAAGAACATACATTCCTCCTCTTGCTGTTGCGTCTGCTCTTCCTTTGCTTCCTCCTATACCAAGCGGCTTTCCTGTAATAACACCAAAAGCATTATAGCCCACTATTTTACTATATTCATCCATCATCCATGCCATTATTTGTGGATTTGTATAGACATCTGGGGCTGGTATATCTTTTTCCGGGCCAATAAATCTTCCTATCGCCCTTATATATCCCCTTGCTAGTCTTTCTTTTTCTGCATCGCTCATTTCTTTTGGATTACAGATTATCCCTCCTTTCCCCCCTCCATATGGCAAATCAACTATGGCGGTTTTCCAAGTCATCCACGCCGCCAATGCTTTAACCGTATCTAAACTCTCTTCAGGATGCCATCTTATTCCTCCTTTTGTTGGACCCCTTGCATCATTATATTGTACTCTGAATCCAGTAAATACCTTTGTTGTGCCATTGTCCATTTTTACCGGTATCGTAACTATTAATGTTCTCATTGGTTCTCTAAGCATTGCATGAGTTGCTTCATCAAGTTCCATTATTTTGGCAGCTTCATCCAACTGCTTCTGGGCTATCTTAAAAGGATTTAGCTCCTCCATTTTTTCACCCCAGACTAATAAGAAATTAAAATTTAAAGATTAGCTGAATTTTGCTAACAAATATCACGAAAATAAATTAAAGGAATAATCACTTCCTTATCAGAATGGAAAAAGAACCACCTCCTGAAGGCGATTTGCATGAAGCGATGGTTGAACATAGACAAGGAAACAGCAAAAGATTTAAAGGAGACTTTATTCTCCCTTACTTTTTGTACTATTGGCGATTTGATAACAGGTGTTACGATTGGTTATTTTACCAATAAAATCCATGTTTTGCCTGCCCTTCTTGTTTTAATTCCTCCCGCTATTGGAATGCGGGGTAATATTTTTGCTTCGCTCGGCTCCAGATTGGGTACATATCTACATACTGGAGAACTTGTTATAGGCAGGGAAGGCTCTCTACTAAAGGATAATATAAATTCTTCGTTCTCGCTAACCTTCCTTATGAGCATTTATATTGGCTTATTAGCATGGATAATTGCAGAATATTTTAAGATGAGAGCTTCTTTTATTGATTTAGTTTTGATATCATTGCTTGCCGGAATTTTTTCTGCTTTTCTAATGATCTTCTTTACTTTTCTGATTGCCTTTCTTAGCTACAAAAGAGGATGGAATCCAGACAATATAACAGCCCCGCTCATAACATTAGCTGGAGATATAATTACTCTGCCCCTTTTATTTTTCTCAATGGAAATTGTTTTATTTCTGAATCTGCAAGAAAAAATTGCTCTAATCGTTATTTTTATTATAGCATCTATAGTGAATTTATTTTTTTCTTTAAAAACAGAAATTTCGAAAAGAATATTGCTTGAAAGCTTGCCCATTTTAGCAATTTGTGGGCTTCTAAGCAGTTTTTCGGGAAGCATACTTGGAGCGAAATTTGAAAAAATAATGAAAATAGCCGCCATTCTAACTATCGTGCCAGCTTTTTTAGAAGACGGTGGAGCAATAGGAGGAATTTTAGCTGCTCGATTTTCATCAGCATTGCATATTGGAGAAATTAGGGGTAAAGCATCAAAGAAGGTTAAAAATCTTTTCCTAACGATGCATATTGTTGGTATTTTCATATTCCCTTTGATAGGTATATTTGGTTATATTGCTGGAAATATAATGGGTTTGCAGGGTTATAATATACTAAAAATGATTTTAATATCCTTAATTGCTGGACAAATAGTAATTTTTATTGTAAATTTGCTTTCTCTTTATATATCGACTATAGCATATAAATTTGGTATCAATCCAGACAATGTTGCAATTCCTATCTTGACGAGCCTAATGGACTTTATTGGAATGTTCTGCTTGATTGGAGTAGCTCTCGTTTTATAATCTTTTATTGTTAAATTATAAAATTCTACCCAACAAAATTTCTATTGCTGAAACGTTCCTATTTTCTAGCTCTTCAGTAAAAATTTTTATATCCTTTATTTCAATATCTTTTAAAAATTTGTTTAAGGTTATCTGACAAGCATCAACTGCTGTTGAGATCGCTCTTCCTCTCGCTTTTACTAATACTTCTTCCGCTCCTTTTTCAAATTCTGTTGCAACTGCTGTTGCATATCTTATTGGTGCTTTATTCCCTACATATATAATCTGCATTGCATGGCAATCTTCTACTTTATATAAATCTTTTGTTAGGATTCCGTGCTGATAACTTAAGCACCTCCTGTGATGCTACGGAAAATAAGGGTCAAATATTACTGTTCTATCTTATAGCTACAGAAGGAAGCTTTCCATATAACCCAATCATCCTCTGACAAACAAAACAAATTTTTTATCTTTATTAGCATTACTCTTTCATGAAAAGTATAACAGCTTTAGTAATATTTGTAATTTTATTTTTAAATCTTTCCGTTATTGCTTTAACTAATCAAAAAATAAAGCCCGATAGTTATGAAGAGTTAGTAGAATGGTATAAGGAACTCGAGAAAAAATATCCCAATTATATTGAAATTTTTAAGGCGAACGAGCTTTATGGTTTGGGAAAGGTAGATGGAGGGTATGATTTATATTATGTTAGAATAACAAATGAAAGTAATGGTTTTCTTAAGCCTGAGGTATTATTTTTGGGCTCTCCACATGGAGATGAAACAGCTGGAACAATTGGTTTATATTGGGCTGTAAAATGGTTGATGGAAAATAAAGATGACGAATGGATAAAATGGTTATTAGATAACAGGGAAATTTATATAGAAGTAAGTCACAATCCATATGGATTTGATAAAAGACAGCGATATGATGCCAATAACTGGGATTTAAATAGAGAAGCAGATTATGATTGGAAAGGACAGCACTCCGTACTTTGGGGGAGCGTGAATGGAAGAACATTATGGAAATTCATAAATAGTCATGCAATAAGAATTGGAGCGGATTTTCATGGAGGGGCAAGAATGCTTCTTTACCCATGGTCATCCACTCATCCAGATGTAAAAGCAAAGAGCCCATTTAGTAATAAAGAATACTCTTATGCTCCTCCAGATTTCTATTTTTATCATACCGCATCGCTGAGGCTTGGAGAGTATATTGGATGTTATGGAGGAGCATTAAATGAATATAATATTGGAACTATACCAGATACCGTTGGCTATGAAGCGCCGGGATGCATCGCCGCATGGGCCTATGGAGCGAACTTGAAATTGAGTCCCATGGAGGATGAATATGTTATGGATGAAATATTTGGTAATTATGATGGATGTGGTATTTTGTGGATTTCTCCAGAATTATCTATGCCAAAAGACCCTCCAGAATGGCAATTTGGTAATGAAAAAAATGGTTATATTGCGGAAGTGATAAGATTTATTTTGCATCAAACAGATTTAGCCCAACCATACATAAGATGGAAATGCCAGAATAATACATTTGCATATGGAAATGTTACTGTAGAGTGGCAAGTATATGGATGTTTAGTTGTTGATGAAACATATATAATGTATAGTTTTGATAAAAATAAATGGATAAAAGGAGAAATTCATGATGAATATAAAGGGAAGTATAGAGGAGGAACATTTTGGGATGGAAAAATATGGAAGGAAACTATTAAATTACCAAAAAATGCAACAGATTTATATGTTGTAGCTTTTGCAAGAGTTGATACAATTTATTCAAAACCTATCCATCCAGAAATATATGGAAATAAATCCTATTTACGAATAATAAGGGAAAGAACAGATGAGAATTACATAGAGATTCTTAATACAACAGATGGTGTAGAAATTATAAAGGGAAGAATTTGGTGGAAATCTCCTTTATTACATATAAGGATAGGAGGAATAAGTAAACCAGAAGAAAATTACGTTTATATTTTTGGTAGAAAATTTATTAAATTTCCTATTACACTCATAATAGGGAAAATTGATGTTGAAGTAGAAGGAGAATATGATATGGTAGAATTTTATTTAGACAACGAGCTACAATATACCGATAATTCCCCTCCTTTTAAATGGGAATTGAAAAAAACAAAAGGGATGCATGAGGTAGAAGTAAAAATGTTTGTTGGAAGTAATGTTTATGAAGACACCATCAAATTCTTAATTTTTTCCTAACTCTCCTTCCTTCTATTCTTTTCTTTAAATTATTAATAAAGGAAGGAATTCCTTCAATATCTTTAACCATGGCATTTTTTGCAAATATGAGGCGATATTCAGTAATACATTTTGTTCTTCCCTTCAAATTTCTTTCTATTTGTTTACAAAGCTTCCAGCCATTTCTATCCCAATCTGTTAATATTATTATTTCCTTGTAATTCGAGGCAATATAATCGCATAAATTGACTATTTCTTTTCCACAATGAACAGTAATTATTTCTCCATTAATGCCCAGAGAATGTAAAGCATCTACATCCTTTTCTCCCTCAACAAGTATTGGTATTTCTTTATTTTTTTGCTTTATTTCTTCAATAGCCATTTCTATTTCTCTTAGTGCCTCCCTACAATTCATTTTTCAATGCCTTAATTATTTCCTCCTTTTTCTTTTTTACTAAAATTCCTTTTTCCCTTGATTTTTCTCCATATATAATGCTAACTTCTCTTGTCTTAAAATATGAAGATATTATCTCTAAAATCTTTTTATTTGCTTTTCCTTTGACTGGCTGTTCATTTATTTCCATTTCTATTCTATTTCTCCATTTGTCATATCCCGCTGGAAACTTATTTTGTTTGCCAATCTTAATTTTCAGATGTAATATGCAACCATTTGGAGTTTCTTCAATCATTATGGTATTTTTATTAAACCATGCTTCATTAGAAGTTGTGTTTGTTCTCTTGCATTCTTAATTGTTTCTAATGCCATTTCATATATCTCTTGTCTACTCAATTTTCTCCTCGCCACTCCTTGTTCTATCGCCTTCATTGCAACAGCTGTTGCTTCATGTGGAAATACTTCCCAGTCATCCATTGTTGGAACAATATAATCTTCCCTTAGCCCTTTCTGTTCAGCTACTTCAGCAATAGCATATGCAGCCGCAATGTGCATTTCATCTGTTATTGTTTTCGCTCTAACATCTAATGCTCCTCTAAATATAGCTGGGAAACCTAAACTATTATTAACCTGATTTGGAAAATCGCTTCTTCCAGTACCAAATATTTTAACGCCAGCTTCCTTAGCCTCCCAAGGCCATATTTCTGGAATAGGGTTGGCTTCCGCAAACATTATGGCATCGTCATTCATTTCAGCTACCCATTCTTTTTTAATTGTTCCTGGACCAGGCTTTGAAGCAGCTATGCATACATCTGTGCCTTTTATTGCTTCCGCTGTCCCTCCTTCTCTTCCCTCCCCATTTGTTTCCATGGCAATTTTATATTTGTAAGGATTTTTTTCCTTTAATTTCTCAATATCAGGCCTGTTCGGATGCAAAATCCCTTTTGAATCCACAGCTATTATGTTACGTGGAGGAACTCCAGCCTTTATTAAAGTCCTTATTAGACATATATTGGCAGCTCCAACTCCTATTATTGAATATAAAACTTCATCCAATTTTTTCCCAACCATTTTTAATCCATTTATTATGCCCGCAAGCGTTATTGCAGCTGTTCCCTGTTGGTCATCATGCCATACTGGTATATCCAATTCTTCCCTTAGTCTATCTAAAATATAGAAGCATTTTGGAGAAGCAATATCTTCCAAATTTATTCCTCCAAATGTTGGAGCAATCCATTTTACAGCTTGAATAAACTCATCTGGGTCCTTTGTATCGATCATTACGGGAAACGCATCAACTCCTCCTAAATATTTGAATAATAACGCTTTTCCCTCCATTACAGGCAATCCAGCAAGTGGACCAATATCTCCCAATCCAAGTACACGGGTTCCATCGCTTACAACAGCAACATAATTCCCCTTATTTGTATGTTCAAAAACTTTTTCTGGGTTTTTATGAATATCTTTACAAGGCTCCGCCACCCCAGGCGTATACCAAATTGCAAAATCATCGTAACTCCTTATAGCACATTTTGGCATAACTTGCACTTTCCCCTTATAAAAAGGATGCAGTTTCATTGCTTCTTGAGCTGGCTTTTTTACTTTTTCCAATAATTCTTCTACAGTTACTTTTTTATCCATTTATCTCACCAGCGATGTAATCAAAAAAGTAAATTAAAGTTTTTGCACAACATCCGATATACTTAAAAACCTTTTTGATATATCATTTTAGGAGATGAAAATGAGGAAGATGTGTTTGTTGGTTTCGATTCTTCTGCTGATTTCCATTATGCAAGCCTTTGCCATAGACCCAAAAGTAGATTTTTATTGGGAGCCGACTACACCATCTGCTGGAGAGTTGGTACATTTCTATGATAATTCAACTTATTCAGAATATATAGTGGATTGGGATTGGGATTTTGGAGATGGCTATGGGAGTAAGTTGCAAAATCCAGTTCATGTATACGAAAAGCCAGGCTCCTACTTAGTCATTTTATCAGTTACTTGGAATATATCTGGAAATGTGTATGTTGAGAGAGCAATAAAACAAATAAATGTACAAAATCAACCACCGGTTGCGGATGCTGGACCTGACCAGATTGTAAATAAAAGAACCGTTACATTTGATGGGAGTGGAAGCTACGATCCAGATGGAGAAATTCAAACTTATACATGGAATTTTGGAGATGGTCATACAGGAGTAGGGAAAATTGTACAGCATACTTATGCAGCTGATGGAAAATACAAGGTTACATTAAATGTTACCGATGCTTTCGGAGCATTTGATACAGATACATGCAATGTTACCGTTGATACTCTACCTCCGCAAACCACGATTAATATAACTGGGGATAAGGGAAGCAATGGATGGTATGTAAGCAATGTAACAGTCACATTAACCGCAACCGATGCAACAAGTGGTGTGGATAAAACATATTATAGAATTGACAATGGTAGTTGGAATACTTATACCGCATCATTTAAAATATCAACAGAAGGTATTCATTCTCTCCAATATTATTCAGAAGATAAAGCAGGAAATAAAGAATTGGTAAAAAATGTAACTATAAAGATCGATAAAACAAAACCATCTGTAAGCATAGTTACTCCAGAAGAAAAGAGAATATATATATTTGGTAGAAGTATACTTAGAACTTTCAAAAGGACAATAATAATAGGGAAAATAACTGTAGAAGCTAATGCAACAGATAATCTCGGCATAGATATAGTAAAGTTTTATGTAGATGAGGAGGAGAGAGGAAATGCAACTTCCCCTCCATATACATGGAAATGGGGCGGAGATTTTGGAAGAAGAGAGTTGCTTGTAAAAGCATTTGATGAGGCTGGATTGTATGAAAGCGATACAATAGATGTTACAATATTCAGCTTATTTAAGCCCAGGGAAGCAGAAGCAAGCCTATCAATGGATAATAATTAATAATGATAATTTTATAACAAACAGGGCCCGTGGGGTAGCTTGGTTATCCTTGTGGCTTCGGGAGTCATAGACCCGAGTTCAAATGCATGCTTGTGTTGCAAGCATGCAGGAAATCTCGGCGGGCCCATCCTAATAAATTATAACACTTTTACTCCTTTTAGCTTTTTTAATTTTTGATGCCTTTTAAAATCAATGTTTTTCCCGTAATAAGTAATTGTTAATAATAATTATAGCTATAATTATAATTATAAAAATTATATCGAAACACAAAATTCTTTAAATTAAAATGTATTTCTTCTTATGCTCGAAAATTTGGAACCGAAAATTGTATGGAAATATTTTGAGGAGATCTGTAAAATCCCACGTTGTTCAAAGCATGAAGAAAAAATTGCAGAATATATAATGGAAGTAGCAAAGAAAAATGGATTGGAATGTTACAAGGATGAAGTGGGAAATGTTGTTGTAAGAAAAAAAGCCAATGGATATGAAAATGCTCCCATGATAACTCTGCAATGTCACATGGATATGGTATGCGAGAAAAATAAGGATGTTGAGCATGATTTTAGTAAGGATGCCATTAAGCCTTATATAGAGGGAGAGTGGGTAAAAGCAAAAGGAACAACATTAGGGGCAGATAATGGAATCGGTATAGCCATTTGTCTCGCCTTAATGGAAACTGATTTCAAACATGGACCATTAGAATTCTTATTTACTGTTGATGAAGAAACTGGTTTAACCGGAGCTTTCGGATTGAAAAAGGATTTCATAAAGGGGCAAATCTTAATAAATCTAGACAGCGAGGATTTCGGAGTTATATATATTGGATGTGCTGGAGGAGGAAATTCTACAATAAAATTACCTTTAAAATATGAAGATGTTGAAGGGGAGGGAACAAGAATAATGATTAAAGGGTTAAAGGGGGGGCATTCTGGTATAGAGATTGATAAAGGAAGGGCAAATTCTATAAAATTGCTTGCAAGATTGCTTTATAGTATAAATAAGAGGATAAGTAAAATAGAAGGGGGAGATAAGCATAATGCAATACCGAGGGAGGCAGTGGCAGAGGTTTTAGCAAAAAAAGAGGAAATCATGGATAAAGTGAAGGAAATGGAGATAGCGTTTAAAAATGAATATTCAAGAACTGAACCAAATCTAAAAATAGAAATGGAGAGGTGTGAGATAAAGAAAGTTTTTGATGAAGATAGTAATAGAAAAGCAATACATCTGTTGATGGCTTTACCCCATGGAGTGCTTGCTATGAGCCAAGAAGTGAAAGACTTAGTTGAAACATCTACAAATTTGGCTACAATCAGAACAAATAACGAGCTTACAATTGTTATGAGTTCAAGAAGTTCAATAAATACTGCTTTAGATGCTACAATGCAGAGTATAAGATGTATCGGAGAACTTGCTGGAGCAAAAGTGGAAGAAGGAGGCAAATATCCAGGGTGGAAACCAAACCTTGATTCAAAAATTCTGAAAATCGCATCAAATGCTTTTAAGGAATTATATGGTAAGGAGCCAGAAAAGAAAGCAATACATGCTGGGCTTGAGACAGGGGTTATTGGAGAAATTGCTGGAATAAAGGAAATAATATCAATTGGTCCACAAATTGAACATCCTCATAGTCCAGATGAAAGAGTACATATAGAAAGCGTTGAAAAATTCTGGAAATATCTTTTGCATTTGCTTGAAAAGACAGCCAAAGAATGGGATTAATGTAACTTTATTGTTCTTTGCCCCTTATATTTTCCTTCATAATATTTTGATGGGCTGGATAGCATTCTTTCAAAAACTATTTGGCAGAATCTATCTCCTTTTCTTAATTTTATTTCCTGGTGCGCATTGAAACAAGATATTGTTAAACATCCTTCAAATCCTGCATCTACTTTACCAAATGAAGATAGTATGCCCTTTCTTGCATAGGAAGAACGGAGCCACAATTGAGCGGTTATATTTTTTAGCCTTATGTATTCAAGAGTTGATATAGCGAACCATTTTAATGGCTGTATAGTTGCTTCTTCTAAAATTTTTCCATCTAAATATATTTCTCCTATTGTTAAATCATAACCGTTTGGTGTTAGATTTTTCAAATTAAAGGGTTCAATAGATATTTCTCCCTTTAAAATGGCTTCTTTTATGTCCCTATCAGACAATATCATTCCAACAATTCTACATTCTTTGCTCTTGGTCCTTTTTCCGTTTCTACCAAATCAAACCTCACCTTCTGCCCTACTTTCAAACTTATATATCCTTCCTTTTTTACATCGGAATAGTGAACAAAAACATCTTTTTGTCCATCTACTCCGATGAAACCATATCCCTTCTTATTTACCCATTTTTTTACGGTTCCTTCCATATTTTCCCCTTTTTACATGCTTTCCTTATATAAAAATGTTTGGATGGGCCCGGTGGGATTTTCTGGCAAAGCCATTCGAACCCACGACCTGCAGCTCCGAAGGCTGCCGCCTTATCCACTAGGCTACGGGCCCCTTCCTTATTAATTTTGTTGTATTTTTATTATTTTTGTCTGTATTGTAGCTTGTTCATTGTTTATAGCTTGTTCGTTGCAAGCAAAATTGTTGCTAGATAACAATATATTAAGCCATATATATTATTGACAATGGAAAATAGATACGTTAGGATAACGAGTGGTAAATACAAGGGTTGCATTGGTAAAATTGTATATGAATATAAACACTTCAATGGATTTTATTTAGTAAAAATAGTTCATAATCCTAATAAATCAATTTATGAATGGAATCCATCAAAAGAAGTTGTTGTAACAAAAAGTAGCATAGAAGAAATACCATATCCAGTTTTTATAGAAGAATAAGTAAAAATTAAAAGACAATTACCTTAACCTCATTTACCGCCTCCTCCCTATCATTTTTTGCAATCAACTTAAAAACATGTTTTCCTTTTGACAATTTAAGACTAATTGAAAATTCATCCTTTACTTTTCCAACAAAATTTTCATCTGCGTATAAAAAACCTGTTGCATTTATTACTTTTCCAGAAATGCTGAAATGGCCTATAACAATATTGTTTTCATTATACATTATTTTCCTTCCATTTATATAAATTCCATATCTGGGCTCTTCAATATAGGCGGCGGTTTCGCTTGCGTAAGGCATTTCTTCTATTCCAGCAGCCCAGGCAATACTCCTCCTTAAAATCCACCAATTGTAGCTAATAACGCTTTTATTTCCAATCCAGTTATAAATAAACCAAGTAAAGGGGCTCAACTTTTCCCATACTGGAAATTCTTCGATATGACCATCAAAAAATGTTTCTCTTTCTGGGTGAGGGCCAAATAATACTATACGCCCTTTTCCATATGTTGTTGCTATAGCGGCATATTCTCCCTTTATATCGGTTGTTACATTTTTATATGGAATCCATCTTCCATTTTCCCATCTCCAAAAATGTAATGGTGCTACTTCCATTGGCTCTTCAGCGTAAATGGCGAGGGGTACAACATCTCCCACTTTTGGATCTTTGCTATTAGCCAAATACATGCCCGGTCCTCCCCAATATCTAATACTCCTATTACAACCATAAAATCCTTTAAAAATAGGTATGCTGTTATTTACTATGTATATTTTTATTGGTGGCCCGCCGTGTCGCCAATTAGATTTCCATAAATATTGCCATTCTTCGTCCTGCTGATCATTTACATATACGTTGGCTATTTTCAAAATAGATAAATTGATTATGCTGTTTGGACTCAGCTTTTCATTAAAGCCCATTGAAGCGAGATTTGCCCCTCCGCATATTCCAACGTATCCGCCTCCATTTTCAACAAATTTAATGACTTCTTTTCTCCATTTTGGATTCATTGCATCGAAATAGGGGCGAGCAGAACCAGGAATAACAAAAACATCAAATGACGAAAGCCTTCCTTCAATAACATCTCTTTTTGTTATGATATAAGGCTTTATGCTGTACTTTACATTACTTTTTATCCATGAATAATATATGGCATCTTTTACTTCTTCTGCAAACCTTTTGACAGCAGAAAAATAAATAGCTACCTTTATTTCTTTTTCTTCTATTCCATCAATTTGAAGTAGGGATAAAAGCATTAAAATAACAACGATTTTTTTCACATTCGTTATATCAATGCTTTTTTATAACTTTTGCCTCAGATTCATTTGTTTGAAGAATTCCCATTTCTTATCTATGCTTTCCTTAATTTTTTGTATATCCTCTTCTTTTAAGTGCCTGAAGCGTCCCTGCATTTTTAACCATTCTTCTAATGGCTTCCTTTCCTTTCCTTCTAATAATCTTTTACTATCAGCGGTAAATTCAATTTTTCCATTTATAATTTCATATAAAATCCAGGCACCGGTTTGAACAGCTAATCTGGACATCTCCACAGTTTTACTCATATCAAATCGCCAGCCCGGCGGACAAGGGCATAAAATTTCAATATATCGAGGTCCTTTCATCTCCCTTGCCTTTTTCATCTTCTTATATAAATCCTCAGGATAAGCAATTGTTGCTGTTGCAATATACGGAATGTGGTGAGCCATCACAATTTCTGCAAGATTTTTTTCCATTTCCTTTTTCCCGCTCCAAGTTGTAGTTGTCCAAGCCCCATATGGAGTTGCTCCACTCCTCTGTATACCAGTATTTGAATACATCTGATTGTTGTAACATACATAAATAAAGTTTGTTCCTCTTTCTAAAGCGCCAGATAAGGCTTGTAGACCTATATCATAACTTCCTCCATCTCCAGCCCAGACAACAGGAATTATATCTTCTTTTCCAAGCATTTTTAAAGCTGATGCAATTCCAGATGCTGCTGCTGCAGATGCCTCAAAAGCAATATTTAGGGTAGGAACATTAAAAGATGTTTTTGGATGAAGAGATTGGATGACCGCACTGCAAGAAGCAGGTATTACCAAAATAGTTTTTCTACCTAAAGCTTTTAATGCGATTCTTAAAGCAATGGTTACAGGACAGCCAGGACAACCCGCATGCCCTTTCAATATATATTCCTCAGTAGGTAAATCTTTTATCGCCATTTACTTCACCTCAATTCCATACCAACCATCCTTTCCCTTTTTGGCATATTCATACATTTTCTCTATATCCTTATAATTAATGTCAACCCCTCCCAATCCAGCAATAAATCCATAAACTTCTTTGCCATCCATTTCCATCTCGCTGTAAATTATGCCTCCTAGTCCCGGGGAAAAAGCTCGGTCGATTACAATCATTTTATCATATTTCAAATACTCATGTGGAAAAGGTCTATAAGTTCTTAGCTTTATCAATCCTATTCGATTCCCTTTATCCCTTAGTCTATCAACAGCAATTTTTGCTTCTGCCGCCAAAGCAGACATGGTAACTATTACATAATCTGCATCATCGCATCTATATTCCTCAACAAGTCTATATTCTCTTCCAAATTTTCTTCCAAATTCCTCCCCAACTTCTTCTATAACCTTTTTTGCTTCTTTCATTGCCTTTTCCATTGAATATCTTATTTCTAAATATGGTTCTGGAGGCACTATATTTCCATGGGTAATTGGATTATTTATATCGAGTTGCCATGTCGATTTATATTCATTTAAGAAATCGTCTATTTCCTCTTGTTTTGGAACTTCAACTGGCATTGAAGTATGGCTCAAAATGAAGCCATCATAACAAATCATTACTGGCAAACGAATTCTCTCATCCTCTCCTATTTTATATGCCTGGATAACGTTATCAAAAATTTCCTGATTGCTTGATGCATAAAACTGTATCCATCCTGTATCGCGTTGCGCCATCGAATCATTTAAGTCACTCCATATATTCCAGCCCGGACCAATTGCTCTATTTACATTTACCATTACAATGGGCAATCTTGCTAGAGCAGCCCAATGCAACATTTCATGCATTAAAAGCAAGCCATGGGAGGAAGTGGCGGTAAATGTTCTCGCCCCAACAGCTGCCGCCCCGATACATGCAGTCATTGCAGAATGTTCAGATTCGACTCTTATAAATTCTGAATTTAACTCACCACTTTCAACATATTGTGCAAGTCTTTCAACAACGGTTGTTTGGGGCGTTATTGGATATGCAGCAATTACATGAGGCTTCGCCATTTTTGCCGCTAAAGCAGCAATATGATTACCAGTATCTACCACGATCATTTTTCCTCCCTCTCCATTTTTATTGCATTTGTTGGACATTCATTTGCACATATCCCGCAACCTTTGCAATATTCATAATCTATAACTGGATAATCTCCTCTACTTATTGCTAAATCTGGACAAAAAACCCAACATCTCCAGCATCTAACACATTTTTCCTTATTTAAAATGGGCTTAAAAACTCTCCATGTTCCAGTTTTTCCCATAGCACCTTCTGTCGGAATAGATATAGCTGTTTTTTCTATCATAAAATCACCTTATTATATGCTTCCTCAACGGCTCTTTCATTTTTTTCAGCTATTTTACCAAATCTTTCTCTTATTGCTTCTTTTAGGGCTTCCAATTTTACCCCATTCAATATTCTAACAAGAGCTCCCACCATAGGAGTATTAACTACAGGAATTCCTCCTACTCTTATATCATTTTTTAATGCTATACTTGTTGCATCGACGGTGGCAACTTTATAGGGAAAAGAAAAATCTACAGGCTTTTTATATGAGTTTAACAATATTATGCCATCTTTTTTTAAGCCCGCTGTCACATCTATAACATCCATAATTCCCGTATCCAAAACAACAACTATATCTGGCTCTTTTATCTGGCTCCTTAAAAATATTTCCTCATTGCTTATTCTTGCAAATGCTTTTACTGGGGCTCCTCTTCTTTCTGCACCAAAAAAAGGAAATGCCTGAACCCCTCTATTCCCGCTTTTTAAGGCAGCGGAGGCAAGTAAATTAGCAGCTGTAACAGCTCCTTGACCCCCTCTCCCATAGAATATTATTTCTTTTAACATTTGGTAATGAATGCAACCATTATTAAAAAAATTTTTGTGTGCAATGAGATATCAAAGTTATCAAAATTTTTCCAAATACAACAAAACAAAACACAAAACAATAAAATTTATATATGACTGAAAGGGGAGAGTTTTATAAAAACTAAGTGGATTATAAAAATAATGGCAATCTCAAGTTTAGAAAGTTTAATGGAAAGATGGGAAAGATTTTTCCAAGAATATTGTAAGGACAAAATAGAAAGTGTTGCCTTACTTTATCCAGAAAAGAAAAGTTTATTGTTGGACTATTGGGATATTGATAGATATGATTCAGAATTAGGAGAGTATTTATTAGAAAAACCATATAGAGCAATATATGCTGCAGAAGTTGCCCTCAAAAGAATAGATGTTGCAGGGGAAGCTCCCCCTCTTCATTTTAGAATAAAGAATTTGCCAGAAACAAGAAAAATAGAAATTAGGGATTTAAGAGCTACCCATTTAGGAAAGTTTATTGCAGTAGATGGATTGGTTAAAAAAGTTACTGAAGTTCGCCCAAAGTTAAGAGATGCTGCATTTGAATGTCAGAAATGTGGAGCAATCATTAAAGTTCCGCAAGAAGAAAATACAATAACAGAACCATTGGAATGCTATAGCGATCAAGGAGGGTGCGGCAGAAAATCTTCTTTTAAGTTACTAACTGAAGAATCTGTTTTTATAGATAGCCAGAAAATTGAAATCCAGGAAAGTCCTGAAGGATTGAGGGGAGGAGCCCAGCCAATGAGGCTTGTTATACATTTAGAGGATGATTTAGTGGGAGATATTGTTCCTGGAGATAGAATTACAGTAAATGGAATATTGAGAGCTCAATCAAGGAGAAGTGGGAGAGTTAAATTAACAGAATTTAATAAAGTTATGGATGCAAACAGCATAGAAATTAAAGAACAAGCATTTGAAGAAATTGCAATAAGTGAGGAAGATGAGAAAAAAATTAAGGAAGTAAGTAAAGACCCTATGCTATATGAAAAAATCAGAAATTCTATAGCTCCAACAATATATGGTTTGGAAACTGAAAAAGATGCCTTAGCCTTACAATTATTTGGGGGAGTTCCTAAAATAATGCCAGATGGAACAAGAATAAGAGGAGACATTCACATATTACTTGTTGGCGACCCCGGCACCGCAAAAAGCCAGTTGTTGCGATACATTTCCCAGTTAGCTCCTCGTAGCATATATACTTCTGGCAAATCAAGTAGTGCAGCTGGATTAACAGCCTCAGCAGTAAGAAGCGATGAATTTGGAGAAGGAAGATGGACATTAGAAGCTGGTGCTTTAGTTTTGGCAGATTTGGGCATAGCATGTGTTGACGAACTAGATAAAATGTCTCCAAAAGATCGAGATGCCTTACACCAAGCAATGGAACAACAAGAAATCAGTGTTGCAAAAGCTGGTATAAACGCTACTTTAAAATCAAGATGTGCTTTACTCGGAGCAGCTAACCCAAAGTTTGGAAGATTTGATGAATATTCCCCATTGGCAGACCAAATAAATATACCACCAGCTTTGCTGTCAAGATTTGATTTAATATTTCCATTGACCGATAAGCCAGATAAGGAAAGAGACGAAGCGCTGGCTAGCCATATATTGGAAGTGCATAAATATGGAGAGATATTGGCGTGTGACAAGGAAATAGAAATAGATAAAATAAAACCAGCTTTCGACCCAGAATTTTTAAGGAAATATATTGCATATGCTAAAAGAAATGTATTTCCTATTTTAACGGAAGAAGCAATGGAAAAAATAAAGGAATATTATGTTGACATGAGAGCGAGGTCGAAGGAAACAGTGCCATTTACTCCTCGCCAGCTAGAAGCATTCATAAGAATAGCAGAAGCGTCTGCAAGAATGCGCTTATCAAATGTTGTTACTGCTGAAGATGCAGAAAGAGCTATAAAAATCGTTGAATATTATTTAAGGAAAGTAGGGATGGAAAGAGAAATAGGAGACTTCAATATTGACATTATTACAACAGGAATAACGAAGACACAAAAGGATAAAATGAAAATAATAACAGAAATAATAAGAGAAATTTGCCAAGAAATAGAAGGACCAGCTCCTCTTGAAGAAATAATAGAGAGAGCAAAAGAAGAAGGAATGGATAAGGATACCGTTGAAAAATTGATAAATAAAATGAGAAAAGAGGGGATAATATTTGAGCCAAAACATGGAAAATATAGACTCACAAGTGAATAAAGGGATTTATATAAAAGTATATAAAGTGCAAAATGAAACGCTTGTTGCAGCTTGTGATGCAGAATTAATAGGAAAAACTTTAAGGGAAGGAGAAATAGAATTTAAAATATCAAAAGAGTTTTATGGAGATATTATTGGTGACGAAGAACTGTTAAAAAAACATTTAATGCATGCAACAATAGCAAATTTAGTAGGAGAAAGAGCCGTAAAATGCGGGATTGAATTAGGAATTATTGACGAAGAAAACGTTATAAAGATTGCTGGTATTCCACATGCTCAGTTTGCTTTACTATGATTTGTGTAGAATGCGGAAAAGAAGGAAAAACATATGAAGGACTATGCTTGGATTGCTATTTGAAAAAGAAAAAGTTAATTGATATTCCATCTAAGATAACAATTACATTTTGTAGAAATTGTGATTCTTATAGAATAGAGAAAACATGGAAAAGAGGGAATTTTTTTGAAGATTTAAAGAGGTATATAGATAGCAAAATAAGGGCAGATGTTAATTATAAATTAGATTTTGATGGAAAAAGAGTAAGATGCGTGGGATTTTTTGAAGGAAGGAAAATACAGGAAGAGAAAGAAATAGAAATAATAAAAAAATATAGACTCTGCGATAAATGCGCGTTAAAAAGGGGAGGATATTATGAAGCAATTTTGCAAATAAGAGGAACTAAAGATTATAAAGAAATAGAAAAAATCATAAAAAGGAAAATAAAAGAAAAAGAAACCTTCATTTCTAAAAAAGAAATTGTAAGGGGAGGAATAGATTATTATATAGGAAACAAGAAGGCGGCGATGGCGGCTGTTAAAGAAATAAAGGAGAAGTTTGGAGGAGATGTTAATATTTCATCCTCACTTGTTGGATTAAAAGAAGGGAAGAGAATATATAGAGATACATACAGCATCAGATTTCCAGAATATTCAATAGGGGATTTTTTGAAAATCGATGAGAAAGTTTACAGAATAGTAGCTATAGGTAAAAAATTAGAACTGGAGGATTTTGAAGGGGAAAGAAAGCACTTTTATAAAGACGAGTTAAAGAAGGCTATTAAACTAGAAATGGAGAAAAGAGATGCTATGGTTTTGCATGAAGATGATAAAGGATTGTACATAATGGATACAAAAACTTATAAAACCTTTTTTATAAATAAGCCGAGAAACTGGAAAAATGGGAAAAAATTAAAAATTGTTGAATATGAAGGGAAAGTTTATGGAATATGCGAATGATATTGAGAAAATATCTTTCGATTTAGACGGCACTTTAGTTACAATGGACTATGTAGATGCAGTTTGGCTGGAGAAAATACCAGAGTTAGTTGCTAAAAAAAATGGTATGCAAATTGAAGAAGCCAAAAAATACGTTGAGGAAGAATATTTAAAAGTTGGGCCAGAGGCATTGGAATGGTATGATATAAATTATTGGATAAAAAAATTTGATTTGAAAATTTACTGGAAAGATTTGCTTGCGAGTTGTATTGATAAACTAAAATTATATCCAGAAGTAAAGGAAGTTTTAGAGAGGTTATATAGAGACTACGATTTAATAATAATATCAAATGCTGCCAATGAATTCATTGAAGTTGAACTCGAAAAATTGGAATTGAAAAAATATTTTTCAAATGTATTTTCTGCGGTTAGCGATTTCAAAAAAACAAAAAAGGATGAAAAAGTTTATAAGGAAATATGTAAAGAAATGGGAATAGAAGGGGATAAAATTGTTCATGTAGGAGATAATTACGAATTTGATTATTTGGCGCCCAAAAAGGCGGGAATAAATGCTTTTTATTTGGATAGGAAAGGAAATATGAACGGTAGCTTTGTTGTAAAAGATTTAAAGGAATTTGAAGAGAAAATAAAAGGAAAATTATAGTTCATAAATTAATTATTTATTATTATTAAATATTATAAATTATATATATTATAGATGTATGAAAAATATTTTAATATTTTTTCCATTATGTATCATGTAAACTTTTGGCAAATATTTTAAATACCTGAAATAAATTAGTTTGGGAGGCAGGAGGAGAAAAAAATGAAACGGAAAAATATAGTTATTATGGGTGTTTTAGGTTGGATAATTGCAACAAGCTTTACTTCAATGTTTGCAGTAGCTGGTAACGAAAAACCAGAGAGACTAGAAATGAACATTCGGGAGGAGATTACAATTTTGGAAAATGGAAGTGCATTAATGACAATGTTGTTAAATATTTCTTCTTCCTCACTTTGTAATTTATACAGGGAAGCTTTTGGAATCCAAAATGATACTAATACGGATATAGAAATACCAGAATGTATAGAAAGAAAGATGGAATTAAGAGGAAATAACGGAGAGGTATATTATAACACTTGGATAGAACCGATAAGAGAGAAATTTTATGAAGGTATTTATATGGAGCAGAAAGCTTTATATGGACTCCAAATAAAAAAGTTTATAAAATCAGGAATTACTATACAAAGTTTGGATAAAATGTCTATTTATTTAGAAGCTGAAGCAACACCAGATATTCATTTAATTAATGAAACTATCTTGGAAATAAGATTTCCTCCAGAAAATGTCACAGACACTTTCATTAGATATCAAATGCAAGTGGCAAAATTAATGCTAAAATCAATGGAAGGATATCAAAAATATATTAAGTCATGGAAAGTGATTTTTAATTTGCCCCAAAATGCTAATCTTTTCCAAATGGATGCATTGATTCGCACTATCGAGATAGGGAGTGGTGATATCTTTAATTACACAATATATAGAAACGAAAATAGCGTAATAATAGAAGGGGAATATATTGTTACAGAAAGTATTTGCCAAAAGATCCAAAAAGAACGAATTTATTATCCATTAACGATTAGATATACAGTACCGGACGATTTTAACGGAGAGATAGAGGGAATGGATTATGAAGATATTGAAAATCCCAGAGTATATTATGTAAATTGGACATGGAATATAATAAATATACACGCTGAAGGAGAAATATACAATGGTACAGCATGGATAGATTGGGAAGCAGGTTTTAATTTGAAAATTAAATCAAATTCTTCCGTAGTTATCGATTGGAACGAGGTGTACCTCGAGACAATTGAACCAAATAATCTAAGATTTGAGGCAACGGCATACTTTAATCTTAGTGGAGGAATAGATAAAACTATATCTATATGGAGCGGGAGTCTTAATAAAGCTATCCATTTCTGGAGAGGTACAGAACTAGCCAGAGTGACCCTTGGCGTTGATTTAGAATTTACAGTGAGAATTGTTGTAGACGGTTATATGAATATTTCAATTTATAAATGGGAAGAGTATTATATAAAAGCAGGTGCTAAATGGTCATTTGCTTGGGGATGGCCTCCAATACAGTTCGAAAGAATTTGGAAATTCAGGAACGTGGAAAGTGGTTTTGATCCGACATTACATTATCATCTTCATATAATGGTAAAGCCAAGATTTGGGGTTGGGATTGGAGTTTATTTATGGGGTCTTGTCGGTCCTCGTGTAGAACCGGGTCTTTATTTTAGAGCTGACATTGGATGGAAAGGAGTTAATACGGACTGGTATATTTATTGGCACGTGGCTATTGGTCTTGATGTTTATGTCGGTGTAGGATTCTTAGGTGGTGCATTGCACTGGAATTGGCCCAACCCTCTGATTGATATTATATTGTGGGAACAAAGCAATATTAAACCAGAAGAAGAAGGAGCACCTCCACCTCCTCCGATACCTGATGATACCACACCACCAGTAACAAGGTTGTATCTATTACCAGAAATAAATGGTTGGACAGGGGAATTAACTCGTTTCTGGTTCAGTGTAATAGATGAGGGTGCTGAAGCTACAGGAAATGTTACAACATATTTCAAAGTTCCGGAATCGATAAACGCACAAACATGGCAACAATTTAACTATTCCTTACACTGGTATATATGGGTACATGATGAACCCGGCGTATATAATGATTATTATAATATTTCCTACTATAGCATTGATGAAGCAGGGAATGCTGAGGATATACACATTGAATCTGTAGATGTCGATTTATCACCTCCTTTTTCGTATATAACAACAGGAGAGCCTTCATGTAACTATTACTTAATCACTCCATCGACTCCAATAATAATTCAAGTTAGCGAAGAGGAAGGATGCGGAGAATGGATAGTTTATTACAATGTAACTAATAGCGAGGGAGAAGCTAGTGGATGGATAAATACTGATGTAAATGATCCAGCTGTATTTACATTAGAGGATTTAGAATTCACCAAGGAAGGAGAATATCGTGTATGGTGGTACGCCGAAGATTTACTTGGAAATGGAGAATGTTTAAAAAATAGGACATTTTATATCGATCTTACCGGACCTTCTATCACAAAAGAAATTGGTAACCCAAAATATGGCAGTTACCTAACAACAGAAACAGCTATCATATTAACTGCTTCGGATCTGGCTGGTGTAAAAGAAATACACTATGTTATAAATGGTGAGGAACATGTTTCTGCAGGAAGTTCCGTAGTATTTTATCTGGACGAAGAATGTGAACATGAAATAGAATATTGGGCAGTGGATAATTTGGGAAATGAAGGAGAACATATTGTCCAAACCCACCATGTTGATAATACTCCTCCAATAACAACAATTGAGTTTGGAAAACCATATTATACGGACGGAGTGGAGGAGTGGATTACTTCGTGGACCACTGTATATCTCAATTCAACAGATTATCCAGATTGTGCATGTGGAGTAAAAGAAATTCATTATAGCTATGACGGAGGAATAACATGGCATGTAGCTTCAGGAAACAAAACAACATTCACAATTCCAGAAGAATGCGAGCATACAATATTATGGTATGCGGTAGATAATCTCGGAAATACAGAAGCTATAAATAATATAGTGGTGTATGTTGATGATACCCCGCCAGTTACAAATATTTCTTGGGAAGGATATGGAAACTATGTTGCCTTGGATACAACTTTCATTATAACAACCAAGGATTATGGATGTAGCGGGGGAGTATGGCACAATACAATATATTGGCGGATTAACGAAGGACCGATTTATTCGAGAGATGCAAACGTTGCCACATTTATATTGGAAGAACCGGGAATTCATTTGATAGAATATTGGGCAAAAGATGGTTTAGGTAATGAAGAAAAACACCATGTAATAAGTATAATGGTAGATGCTGTGCCCCCAAAAACAAACATTATATTTGATCCGGAAGGGCTATTTGAAAACGGTACTTGGTACATTTCTCCACATACCATTATATCATTTGAGTCAACAGATAGTGAATCTGGAGTAAAAATGACAAAGTATAGGATCGTGAATGAAAATGATACGGGTTGGTTAGATTTTGATGAGAGTTTTTCATTATATATCGGTAGATACACAATATACTATTATAGTGTAGACAATGTGGGAAATACGGAAACAGCAAAAACAACAAACATCGTAGTTAGCCAAGATTTGGCACCCGTTACAGTTTGTAATATAAATCCTCCTACTCCAAATGGAAAAAATGGATGGTACATAAGCAATGTAACTATATCTTTATCCGCAAATGATAGAGACGGTATTAAAGTAACATATTATAGAATAGATAATGGAGAGTGGAGACAATACAAAGAACCTATTAATTTAATTAGTGATGGAATACATATTCTAGACTATTATAGTATTGATATTGTAGGGTTTGAGGAGAATATTAAAACAGTTATAGTAAAAATTGATAAAAAATTACCATCTATTTCTATTGATAGACCAAAAGATGCAATATATATTTTTGATAGAGAAATTGCAAGGTTTTTCAAACCAATTATAATAGGAAAAATAACAGTAAAAGCAAAAGTCTATGACGAAATGTGTATTGAAAAAGCTTACTTTAAAATAAACAATGAAATAAAGAAAACATTTGATATGGAATTACAATATACATGGGAGGAGCACGCAATAGGGTGTTATATGCTTACTATTGTTGCAACCGACGAGGCAGGGAACGAAAAGAAAAAGGAAATCGATGTTATAATCATAAACTTGTAATTCCTCTCTTCCTCTTTGTTTTATTTTTTTAGATTTAGCCCACAAAAAGACGTGTTTTTGTGGCTTTTTCTATAATACGTAAAAATTATTCTTAACTAACTTTTCTAAATTATCCTTCTATCACTTCTCAGAATTATTTTTTTCTTTTTAACTTTTGTAAATAACCAACAGAACAAAAATAAACATTTAAATAAACAAGGTTTTACACAATTATGTTCCCGATTTTCGATAATCATATGCATTTAAGTAAAAATGGTAGATATATTGAAGCAATAGAGGAATTCAAAAAATATGGCGGAACCCATCTAAATTTTTGCCCATATACAGATATAAAAAAGATAATAGAAAGTAAAAGTTATATGAAATGTTATGAAGAAGGTATAAAACTTGCCAAAAAAGCAATGGAAAAAACAAAAGTCAAAATTTTTTTAACAATCGGCCCATACCCCATAGATTATATAAAGATGAAGGAATTGATAGGGAGAGAGAAAACAATTGAAATAATGATGAAAGGAATGGAAGAAGCACAGAAACTGTGTTTGGAAGGGAAAGCAATCGCAATTGGAGAAATTGGAAGGCCTCATTTTAAAGTTGATAAACAAACATGGGAGGATAGCAATAAAATAATGGAATATGGAATGATGCTTGCAAAGGAAGCAGATGTTCCCGTTATACTTCATATGGAAAAAGCAACACCAGACAATATGAAGGAAATAGCAGAAAGAGCAAGAAAAATAGGAATTAAAACAGATAAAGTAATAAAACATTACGCCCCTCCATTGGTCAAATTTGAAGAGAATTATGGAATATTTCCATCAATAATATCTACTGAAGAAAATATTGAAGAAGCTTTATCTAAGGGATATAGATTTATGCTTGAAACAGATTATTTAGATGATTTGAAACGACCTGGGGCTGTTCTGGCATTAAGAACAATTCCTAAAAAAATAAATAAATTGATAAGAGAAGGAAAAATGGGCGAGGAAGAAGCTTTTATTATAAATAAGGATAATCCAGAAAAAATCTATAATATATCTTTAGAATAAAGCCGTTTCTGGAATAACCAATTCCTTATGACATTTTTTACAAATGTAGTACACTCTATTGTTATACTTATGGCAAATCATTTCCCCCCCACATTCTGGACATCTTTTTGCTAACATTTTATCATCTTTTTGCTAATAAATAAATTTTAACTATATAAAAAATTTTCGCCAATGTTTTATAGACATTTTAAATTACACCCGATGAAAAGACCCTCATTTGATGAATATTTTATGGAAATCGCAAAAATTGTTTCAAAACGCTCAACTTGTTTGAGAAGACAGGTAGGAGCGATAATAGTGAAAGACAATCATATTTTAGCTACTGGATACAACGGCGCCCCAAAAGGATTTAAGCATTGTGAGGAAGTAGGTTGTGTTAGAGAAAAAATAGGTGTTCCAGAAGGACAAAGGCACGAGCTTTGCAGAGGGTTACATGCAGAACAAAACGCAATAATACAGGCAGCTGTATTCGGTATATCAATAAGAAATGCAACAATTTATACGACACATTTTCCATGTAGTGTGTGCGCAAAAATGCTTGTAAATGCTGAAATCAAAGAAATTGTGTATTTAAATGATTACCCAGATGAGCTTGCTAAAGAAATTTTAAGAGAAAGTAATATAAAGGTGAGAAAATTAGAGATGCGATGAAACAAAAGGCATTGCTGTTCATCAGAGACATGGTTCTTTCTGTAGCAATAGTTGGTATAATACTGGCTGCATTATGGGCATATACTGGGCAATTTCCTGATTCTCCAATGGTTGTTGTTACATCTGGTTCTATGATGCATGATAATTCTCCTTTTGGAAGGATAGGAACAATTGACCCTGGCGATTTGGTTTTAGTTAAAAAAATAAATGGAAAAGATGATGTTATTACTAGAGGGGCAACATATGCACCACATACAAATCATAAAACATATGGAGATTATGGAGATGTCATAATATATATTCCAGATAGAAATGGAGATGGGATAGCAGATAAAGGAACAACTCCTATTATTCATAGAGCAATTTGTTGGGTTGAAAAAAATCCAGATGGAACATATACAGTTGAAGAATATGATTTATATAATGTAAGTTCCATAACCATTCAAGAACTAGGAATATATGATTATAAGCCACCTCATAGCGGTTTTATTACGAAAGGGGACCATAATAGTGTGGCGGACCAGCGTTCAAACGGTTTCCTATCTACTCCTGTAAAGCCAGAATGGATAATTGGAAAAGCTAGAGGGGAAATTCCATGGTTTGGTTTAATAAAATTAATGATTTTTGGAAATGGTGCAGGCTATACTGGACCAGATGCTGTAAGAATTGGAAAAGCTGTTGCTCCAAAAGACGAATGGATTTGCTTAGGAATTTCATTGTTGATAGTAATTGGTATTCCAACAGCTTGGGACATTTATAACTGGTACAGGAGATGGAGGTCTAAAAAACTTAAATTATAAAAGTTTTGATTGCAATTTTGGCTTATAATCCTTTAAATTGGGTAATGTGTCGTCTTTTTCCAAAACTTCTTTTATTTTGGTTGAGGAGGAAACATCTATTTCTCTTGTCCTTCCATATCTTCCCTTTGAAATTATTCTTGCATTTATTATTCCGAGCATATCGAGTTCAGATATTAAATCTGCAACTCTTCTTTGAGTTAATACATTTATTCCAGCTCTCCTGCATAAATCTTTATAAATTAAATATAACTCGCCCGTCGTCAAACTATCATAGAATTCCGTTCCGACGATTGCAGCCATCAACACAATTTTTGACTGAATTGGTAGAGTCCTTACAATTTCTGTTACTCTATCGAGTTCAATCTTATTTTCTGCCATTCTGACATGCTTTTCAGTAACTTTTTTATCGCCGAGTCTTTCCGCTATTTCTGCAGAGACACGTAATAAATCCAATGCCCGCCTTGCATCGCCATGTTCCTGTGCTGCCAAAGCAGCACATAATGGTATGACATTATCTTCAATGACTTCTTCATTAAAAGCCATCTTAGCTCTCTCTCCAAGTATATCGCACAATTCATCTGCAGAATATGGTGGAAAGACGAGATTTTCCTCACCTAAGGAAGACTTGACTCTAGGGTCTAAAAATTCTGTGAATTTTAAGTCATTAGATATACCTATTATAGATGTCCTAGCATCTTTTAAATCATAATTCATACGAGATAAATTGTATAAAACCTCATCTCCCTTCAACTTATCAACTTCATCAAGAACAATAACCGCAACGCCTTTTGTTCTTTCAATGGAATGAATAAGTCTGCTGTATACTTCATCAGTTGGCCAGCCTGTAAAAGGTATTCTCTCCTCCCATGCTTTTATAAAATGATTGGCTACATTCTGTAAAACTCTATATTGTGTATCAACTATTTCGCAATTAATATACACAAAATTAGTATTTACTTTAAGTTGCCTCCCCTTTTCCATTAATTGTTTACCAATAAATTTTGCAACAGCTGTTTTTCCAGTTCCTGTTTTTCCATATATGAAAACGTTTGATGGTGTTTCTCCTCTTAAAGCTGGGGCAAGAATTGATGCAAGCTCATTTATTTGTTTTTCTCTATGAGGTAAAAAATCTGGAACATACGAAGGTCTCAATACTTCCTTATTTTTGAAGATGCTCCTAGATGCCAGCAAATCATGAAATATGTCCTTCATCCTTTTCCTCCAAAAATTTTAATACATAATATAAAGCAATAAATAAAGGTTGTGAGCGATGTATAAAACATATTTCATTACAGCATTATAAAAAACTAATGCAAAAAATTTAAAAAGAGGGTTAGAGGGTGGAATCAACAGGAGTAGGCTCTTTCCAATGCTCAGGACTGTATATTACAAGTGATGGATCTCCATACAATACTGTTAATGACAGCATGTTATATGATAACCTTCCATAAATTGTTGTTGGATCCATTGTTGTAAAATCTCTGTCAAATCTCCATAAATCCTGAGATATTGCCTCTCCTAAAGGTAGACCATTTTTCATTATGTCTTCCTCAACAAATTGATCCCATAAGTCATTCAATCCAAGTATTCCCGCCCCACAGTTACCATAATATGCGACTGCACCATGATCTAGATATATATTGGGGCCAAAATGCCATGCAGTTGTACAAGAGCTAAAGTGAACCCACATGCTATGCAGATTTCCCCACAGCATATCGCACCACTTGAAATGTATTATATCATACTGAGCTGGAGGCTCAGGATCATACCATGCTCCGCCGGGCGAGCGAGGTGTTTCGCCGTGCCAGTATTCATATCCATGCCATCCATCTTGTCCGATTCCTCCCCATATTGGGTGCTGGCTAACTCCAGAGCCACCTGTGCCATGTCCTACATAGTAATATGCAGATGCTCCTCCATTAAATTCATATAAAGTATTTTCCCATATGCAATGTCCTCTATATTCTCTTCCATATCTTGAGAAGACGTCTTTTATGTTTCTTGCATTATAAGCACCATATCTTTCTCCATTGTTAAGTGTAATTGGATTTCCATCTGCAAAATTCATCAGCGTGGAAGTCGTATATTCCTTATGTGGATTTGCAAATATTATCGCTGGATACAAAACGCTTCTTGCAATATAGGTAGCCATCTCTGCTGGTGTAATACCAATAAATTGTCCAGCTGTTGACTCATTTCCTGTGATAGCGCGTATAAATGGCATCCTTATGTCAATACGTGGTGCAACGATACCTACATATTCTCTTCCTTCTCTATTTAATCTCATGCTTTCAATATACTCTTGGAATGGCTCAACGGTGTTCCTAAACCATCTTAAATGCTGGTCCCAACCTAATGGTGGCAATTCTCCTTCCTTAAGATATTCAATTATTGGCTTACCCGCCTTCGGCATATGACCTGTAGAGCGACATCCATGGTAATAGTCACCGAGATATTCATCATATGTTGCAATGGCATCTGCCCAATGAGCTACGTCTTTCATTTCTCCTATTCTGAGCACTGGTGATCCATGATATGCAGCCAAATAGGCAGCAGGAGCAAAATAGCCATCTCCCGTTGTAAATGATGTTACAGTAACATATTTCTCGCCGCCTAGTTCCTGTAATTTGCTCACAATTTCACTCATTGTTGTTATACGCTCCACGTCATAGTTTGCAGCTAATTCATTAGCTACTGCATCGTTTCCAGCTAAATCAACAAATATTACTTTGCTTACTCCTAAGCTATTCAATGCATTTATTGTTTCATCTGGCACTCCATCTTCATTTGCATACAATAATGGAATGTGTTTCAATGAAGCTATTACAGCTCCATTTGAAGCTGACAAGCCATAAGCAATTCTATTTGGATTGTATTCTCTTATCTCTGCCTTTATTCTATAAGTAACGCTTCCAGACATATCTTCTCTTGGAACAACTATTACCGTCCATTTTCCAGCCATTGGATGATGAACTTCTGCAGTAAAGCTCGTATGAGGCTCAACAATTAAATGACTATAGTCATATTCATCCCCTACTGTCTTATTTCCATTCCACTGATGAATTGGCTTTATATACGCTCCACTCCATCCCGGAATGTTTGGAGCCCTAACATTTCCAAAAGGATCAACTAAATAGACCCATAGATATGTTGGTTCATCTGTTTCTATTGTAACTTTAAGAGTTGAATCTGAATTGCTAATTGGAATCTTATAGCGATGGCATGAATACAATGTTGCTGTTATTAGGTAATCCCCCTTTTGGCTGGTTATTATTCCGTATGGACCCGGAAATATTATTGGATGCCAAATATCATCTTTATCTTCATTGTATGGCCACCAGTCGGTAGCCCCTTCCATATAATTCGGGGTTATTAAAGCAGCGTCATAATTTCTTCCTTTTACTTCTGTAAATTCTATGTGAATAACTCCCCACTTTTTACTAATGAACAAAGGCCATACTAAATTGCCCTCAAATTCTTTTAGCCTATCACTATCTCCTCTAATTTGCTTAACTTTCTTTCGCACATTCAATGTTGCTTCTTTTGATAGAACTTCTTTTACTTCGTCTTCGACATTGCTTCCATCAATGACAATAACTGCTTCTTGACTACTTTGCCATGCTTTTGTTGCCAAATCAGCAGCAGCTTTTACTGGCTCATTATCTAGCTTATAAACTGTTGCTTCTTTTCCAAAATGAGCTAAATAATTGTTCCAATCTTCAAGCAAATAATCTGTAGTATTATCTACTGTTCCAAACCAATTTGTTATTGTATCGTCTCCTTCATATACTATTGGTGAAACGTATCTCTTGCCTCCTTCTAAGTAATTAGCTGCTGGAATAGCAGCAATATAAGCATATTCATCTTTATTGCTATTTGCATCATTTTGAACAACTATTGTTTGAGTAATTGGAGTAATATCTGGTTGTGGAACAACAGGTGGTTTTTTAGCAGAACCTCCTAGTGACAATGAAAGCTTATATGCTCCAGATCCATACTTATAGAATGGAATTGGATACTCATCCCACTTTGGATCCCATCCTGGGAAAATATCTATTTTAATATACCATGTTCCTCCAACATCAGCAGGATATTCAATGCTATCATCTCCATAATATGTTCCCTGATGAACCAAATTTCCATTTGGATCATAGAGCCATACATTGAAATCTGAGAACATTGGAGATTCTAATGTTATAAATATTCCTTGTCCTGATGAAACTTGGAATGAATACCAATCTTCTGTATCTGTTGCATCTAAAAAGCCAGAATAATCTCCTGGTGATATGCTTAAAGCTTGAGCCATTGAATTTCCTGCATCTCCTCCAGAACCAGCATCATTTTGTCCTTGCAATGCAATATCCATTGTATATTCTCCTTCTCCAGAACCTTCTTTAGCATATATATGCAAATAATAGTTTCCAGTATAAGTTGCTTCATAGCTTATAGATTCTGCAGATGTTCCCGTATTAGAAGAAGAAGCAACTACTTCTGCATTTGAATCAACTAATTCAATATCAAAATCTGCAGTTGGAGTTATTGTTATTGCAATAGTTTGTCCTTCACATACTGAAAACTTATACCAATCATCTGTATCTCCTGGAGGAACTAATTTACCAGTATTTCCTCTTCCTGGAGTATTGTCTAATGGTTCATTTGGGAATATTGCAAATGATTTCAATATTGTGTTTCCTGCATCTCCATCATATCCTGCATCATTTTGAGGAGCAAGAATGTTTAATGTTATTTTATAATCTGCATCTCCTTTTGCAGCAACTACTTCTGCATACCAGTATCCACTTTCGTCAGCTTTATAAGAAATAAATTCTATATTATCGCTGCATGAATAAGCTACTCCTTTTCCCTCTGGATTATATAGATATAAGTCTACATCATTGTTTGCAACTACTTCTATTCTCATTTCCAGTCCTTTTGCAACATAGAACTTATAGAAATCTTTTAAATCATTAGCATCAACGCTTCCTTTTGCTTCTTCTTGAAGTTTAATAGCATTGCTAAAATCATTATTTGGTTCTTCGCTTTTAGCATTTGTAATAATAGTAAATCCTGATATTACTAACAAAACACCTACAGCTAATACAATTCCTTTCTTCATTTTTGCCCCCAAAAATAAAAAGAGAAAGGTTTATATTTATTTCGTCAATAAATATTTTTTTAAGTTATATATATAATTAAATTGAAGAATTTGTTGTAACTTTATCATGAAGTTAACACTATGGTTAAATTTTTTAAAATTTAAAATGTTTGTTTAAAGTGGGCAAAACAATAGTTTCAGGAAATATAGTGGATGTCTTGAATGGTCAAATTTACCCTGGAGAAATAGAGATTGTGGGTGAAAAAATAAAGAAAATTACAATTATGAAAACATTATTCCATTGCCAGTTTGCAGGATTGATGAGCAATAGTAATTATGAGGAAGTGGTGAAAAAATTTTCGGAAATGAACAAAGTTGTTCATAAAATAGGA